>DGTM01000038.1:54506-60889 GCA_002394305.1 Prevotellaceae bacterium UBA4336 | reverse complement strand
AAGTTCCGCCGCAACTACGGCAAGAGTCCCGCCCTCCATTGCGGCTTCGGTGCAGCTAAGGGCAGGGTGGTCATCACGATGGATGCCGACCTGCAGGACTCGCCCGACGAAATCCCGGAGCTCTACCGTATGATAACGCAGGAAGGCTACGACCTGGTGAGCGGCTACAAGATGAACCGCCGCAAGGGTGACCCCCTGTCGAAGACCATTCCTACGAAGCTCTTCAACGCCACGGCCCGCCAAGTGAGCGGCATACACAACCTGCACGACTTCAACTGCGGGCTGAAGGCCTATCGCAGCGAAGTGGTGAAGAACATCGAGGTCTATGGCGAGATGCACCGCTATATCCCCTATCTGGCTAAGAACGCCGGCTTCACTCGCATCGGAGAGAAGAAGGTTCACCATCAGGCCCGCAAGTTCGGCAAGTCGAAGTTCATGGGGCTGAACCGTTTTGTCAATGGCTACCTCGACCTGCTCACTCTCTGGTTCCTCGGCAGCTTCGGCCTCAAGCCCATGCATGTCTTCGGCTTCGTCGGCACCCTGATGTTCCTCGTCGGCTTGCTGGCTGTCACGATGGTGGGCGGCACGAAGCTCTACTGCCTGGCGAAAGGCATCCCCCACCCCCTCGTCACCAACAGTCCCTACTTCTACATTGCCCTGACCATGATGATACTCGGCACACAGCTTTTCGTGGCAGGCTTCCTGGGCGAGCTCATCAGCCGTAATGCTCCCGAACGCAACAGCTACCAGATTGAGAAGACGATATGAGACGCTGCCTGCCAATCCTACTGACAATCCTGATGCTTGCCGCCTGCGAAGCATACGACTGCACCCTCAACAATCATGTGGGCATGTACGCTGCATTTGACAGAGACGGCACGGCTGTGCAAATCAACGACACACTCACCATCACCTCCGGCAAGTCAGGTCCCACCCTGCTGAACCGATCCGTGAACACCGCCAGCCTGAATCTTTCCCTGTCCTATTGGCAGGAGGCGGACACGCTGGTGCTCACCGTGAAGGGCACGGACTACCTGCTGCGGGACACCGTTTGGATAAAGAAGAGCAATCTGGTACACTACGAGTCGCCCGACTGCCCGGCGACCCTTTTCCATACCATCGAAGAGGTACGCTCCACAAACGAGTTCATCAAATCCATCACCGTCACACGCTCCTCCGTGAACTATGAAACGACCACCAATCTGCAGATACATTTGCTCTGACCTTTTGCCTTCCTGCCTGCACGGACGGAAAAAGGTCGTGCTTCTGCTGCTGATGTGCTTGGCCGCAACGTCACTCCGTGCACAGGAGCAAACGGAGCCACAACAGGCCGCTCCTGCAGAAACAGAAGTCCCGAAGCCCGAGAAAGCGCCCCTAATAAGCGGCGTAGCCGTCAGCGCAGACCTTGTGGGCTTCATCATGAAGGCTATGAATGCGAAGTTTGCCAATATGGAAGTTGCAGCACGCCTGAACATCCTCGACAAGTACTTCCCCGTGGCAGAGCTTGGCATAGGCGACTGCCACCGCGAAGGCGCAGAGACGGGCAACACCTTCGACGTCACCTCGCCCTACATGCGCTTCGGCCTCGACTACAATTTCAACAAGAAGCACAACGGCAACCGGCTCTTCGCCATCTTCCGCTACGCCTTCAGCAGCTTCAAGTACGACTTCGGGAACGAAACCTTCACAGACCCCATCTATGGCAACGACACACCCATACCCCTTCGCCTCGACGGACAGAAGGCAACGGCGCAATGGCTGGAGTTCGGCCTCGGCGTCGAGACAAAGCTTTGGAGCTTCGTTCGGCTGGGTTGGAGCTTCCGCTACAAGGCTCGTGTCGGACTGAACGCACCCGATGAAGGCGACCCCTATTTCGTCCCGGGCTTCGGCAGGAACGACGGCAGCGGATGGGGAGGCACGTTCAACCTCGTGTTCGACGTCGGCAAGTCGGCCAAGAAAGCAAAGGCCAAGAACAAGAGCAACACCGAACAAGTAAAAACAGTAAGCACAAAATGACGAAACGGAATATACTCCCAGCCTTAGCTGCCATCATTGCCATCATCGCCCTCCTGTTCTTCCTCCCCTCGCGGAAAGAAGCAAGCGCCAGGACGTACCAGCACAACGAGGGCACCATCTTCGGCACCATGTATCACGCCAAGTATCTTTGCGACGAAGACCTCTGCGCAGAGATAGAAGCAGCCCTGCATGAGGTGGACGCATCGCTCTCGATGTTCAATCCGCAGAGCACCATTAGCCGCATCAACAGGAACGAAACCTGCCAGGCCGACGAGATGCTCAGCGAAGTGCTGCAACTCTCGTACCGCATCAACACAGCCACCGGCGGGGCTTTCGACCCGACCGTTGCCCCGCTGGTCAATGCATGGGGCTTCGGCTTCAAGAGCGGACAGCTGCCCGACAGCACGCAGGTCGACAGCCTTCGCGCTTTGGTGGGACTCTCTGCCATACACCTCCAGGGGAACAGCATCACGAAGGACAAGCCCCTTGCCATCCTCGACTTCAGCGCCATTGCCAAGGGCTACGGCGTGGACAAGGCTGCAGAGGTGCTTCGCAGTCACGGCATACAGGACTTCATGGTGGAGATAGGCGGCGAGGTGGTGGCCGAAGGCATCAACGAAAAGGGAAACTCCTGGCGCATCGGCATCAACAAGC
Source organism: Prevotellaceae bacterium UBA4336 (assembly GCA_002394305.1). Lineage (GTDB taxonomy): Bacteria > Bacteroidota > Bacteroidia > Bacteroidales > Bacteroidaceae > Physcousia. The sequence goes on along the minus strand of DGTM01000038.1, from coordinate 58,219 downwards.
CCGACGACGACTCCACATCCACGAACACCGAGCTGCAGGACATCGTGGCCCTCTCGGCCGGAGCCATCGCAACGAGCGGCAACTATCGCAACTACTACATCAGCCAGGGACGCAAGATAGCGCACACCATCAACCCGCTGACGGGATACCCCGCACAGCAGGACATCCTCTCGAGCACGGTGATGGCACCCACATGCGCCGAGGCCGACGGCTTCGCTACGGCCTTCATGGTGCTGGGCATGGAAGAGGCCAGGCGTGTCCTCCAGTCGCAGCCGCAGCTCGAAGCATACTTCATCTATTCCGACGACGAAGGGCACTACCGCACCTGGTGCACGGAGGGATTCAAGAGTCTCATCACCAAATAAAGCAGAATGCAGGACCTCGCCAAAAGATACGCTCTCTTCACCCGGCTGCCTCTGCTGCAAGGCATCAGCAGCACGGAGTTGCTCGGATGGGAAGAATCGCTGCGGCTCGACCCTGACGAACTGCCTGCATCCACCTTGCCCATCATCCGGCAAGGTGACACATGCAGCAGCCTGCTCATCCTGACCAAAGGAGAACTGCTGCGCGAACACGTTACGCCCGACGGAACCTATGCGACTCGCTCGCGCCTGAAGGCACCGGCTGTCATCGAGGCGGACAGACTGTTCGGCCTCACGCCCGTCTACGAGTATACATATCAAGCCATGACCGACGTCGCTCTGCTCAACATCCGCAAGACCTTGCTGGACAGCCATCTGATGAAGAGCGAGGTGTTCCGCCTGAACCTGCTGAACCTGCTTTCGGCATTAGCACAGAAGAGGGCGGCGGCCCTCCTACCCTTCCGGCAGGACAATGCCGAAGCCCGGCTGCGCCACTTCGTGCGCACGCTCTTCCTGGGCTGCGAGGGAGAGGTGGAACTCATCATACAAATGAAGGTTCTTGCCAGCTACATCGGCGAGACACGCCTCACCACTTCGCGTCTCCTCAACCGCTGGGACGAGGAAGGATTCATCCGCCTGGGCAGAGGACACTTCGTCATCCACGACCTGCAGGCCTTCCTCGAGGAGGGAAAGAACGCAGGTCCTGACACACAACCACACATCACGACTACAAACACCCCCGAACCATGAGCAATACAACGAACATACTGCTTGAACCAACCTTCAAGACTTTGCACGGCACAGCCCCTTTCACCCGCATCGGACTCAAGGACTACGAGCCTGCCTTCATCGAGGGCATGAGGCAGGAGGACGAAGCCATCGCCGCCATCATCGCGAACCCCGAGCCGCCCACCTTCCAGAATACCGTGGCGATAGAGACGGGTAAGCTGCTCGAACGCGTCAGCAGCATCTTCTTCAACCTGGTCAGTGCCGACACATCCGACGCAATGGACGAGCTGGCACAGAAGCTCTCGCCCATGCTCACCGAGCACAACGCACGCATCATGCACAATGCGGAGCTCTTCGCCCGCATCAGACAAGTCTGGGAGAATCCCGGCGACCTGACCGACGAGCAACGCAAGCTCCTGGAGGACACCTACGAGGCTTTCGTGCGCAGCGGTGCATGCCTTAGCAAAGAGGACAAGGAGAAGCTGGCAGCCATGGAGACAGAACTGGCACAGCTCGGCTTGCAGTTCAGCCAGAACGAGCTCAAGCAAACCAACGACTACGAGCTACACATCACCGACCCCGCCCAGCTTTCCGGTCTGCCCGAGACGGCCAGGGACGCCGCTGCCCTCGCCGCCAAGGAGAAAGGCAAAGAGGGTTGGCTCTTCACGCTGCACGCCCCGAGCTACGGTCCCTTCCTCACCTATGCCGACAACCGCGAGCTGCGCCGGCAGATGTACATGGCACGCAACACGCTCTGCTGCAAGGGCGACGCCTGCGACAACCGCGAGACGGTGCGCCGCATCGTGAACCTCAGGCAGCAGATGGCCGCCCTGCTCGGCTACTCCTGCTATGCCGACTATGCCCTGAAGAGCCGCATGGCACAGAACACCTGTCGCGTGAACAGGCTCATCGACGACCTCTACGCTGCCTACATGCCTGTTGCCAAGAGCGAACAGGAGGAGCTCTGCCAGCTTGCCCGAGAGCTGGAGGGCGGCGACTTCACTCTCATGCCCTGGGACTGGAGCTACTACAGCCACAAGATGCAGCTGCGCAAACACAACATCGACAGCGAGATGCTCCGCCCGTACTTCCCGCTGCAGAAGGTAAAGGACGGCATCTTCGGCCTTGCCACCAAGCTCTACGGCATCACCTTCCGCCTGCAACCGGCCATCGAGGTGTATCATCCGGACGTCGAGGCCTATGAGGTGTTCGACACAGACGGCACCTTCCTGGCCGTTCTCTACGCCGACTTCTTCCCGAGGGCCAGCAAGCAGAGCGGCGCTTGGATGACGGATTTCAGCGAGCAATACGTCGACGATGCAGGCACCGACCACCGTCCGCACGTCAGCATCGTCATGAACCTGACGAAGCCGACCGCCGAGAAACCCTCGCTGCTCACCCTGGGCGAGGTGGAGACCTTCCTGCACGAGTTCGGACATGCCCTGCACAGCATCTTCTCCCGCGTGCACTACCGTGCCCTGAGCGGCACGAATGTACGTCGCGACTTCGTGGAACTGCCCTCGCAGCTGATGGAGAACTTTGCCGTGGAACCAGACTTCCTGCACACCTTCGCCTTCCACTACGAGACGGGCGAACCGCTCCCCGACGAGCTCATCCAGCGCATCCGGGCCAGCCGCAACTTCCTCTGCGGCTATGCCTGCATCCGTCAGCTCAGCTTCTGCATGCTCGACATGGCCTACCACACGCTCACCTCTCCGCTCACCGACGACATCATGGAGTTCGAGCGACGGGCCTGGAGCCGCACCCAGCTGCTCCCCGTCGTCCCCGAGGCAAACATGAGCGTGCAGTTCTCGCACATCATGAGCGGAGGTTACGCCGCAGGCTACTACAGCTACAAATGGGCGGAGGTGCTCGATGCCGATGCCTTCAGCCTCTTCCTGGAGAAAGGCATCTTCGACAAGGAAACGGCCACACGCTTCCGCAGGGAAGTCCTCTCGAAGGGAGGTACGGCCGAACCCATGCGGCTCTACGTGAACTTCCGCGGAAAGGAGCCCGACATCAAGGCCCTGCTCAAGAGGAACGGCATAGAGGGCGACAAGCAGCGGGAGCTGGACCTGCGCTACCTGCGCATGGCGATGATATGGAGCGAGAACAGCTATTGCCAGCGCCGACAGGTGGGAGCGCTCGTCGTGAAGGACAAGATGATCATCAGCGACGGCTACAACGGCACGCCGTCGGGCTTCGAGAACGTCTGCGAGGAAAACGGCGTGACCAAGCCCTACGTGCTCCACGCCGAGGCCAACGCCATCACAAAGATAGCCCGCAGCGGCAACAACAGCGACGGCAGCACCCTGTACGTCACCGACTCGCCCTGCATAGAATGCTCAAAGCTCATCATACAGGCAGGCATCAAACGCGTGATATACTGCCGCGAGTACCGCCTGACGGACGGTGTGGACCTCCTCCGCAGAGCCGGCATCGAAGTGAAATACCTGAAGATAGAGAACCAGTAACACTATTCACAGAACCAAATACTATTAGATTTTCGGAGAAAGTCCATGGAATACATTCGGCAACGACACGTGCCTAATCCGGAAGAGCCTAACGCTTTTTTCAGAAGAGCCTAACGCTTTTTTCAGAAGAGCCTAGCTCTTATCTCGG
>DGTM01000038.1:6371-54427 GCA_002394305.1 Prevotellaceae bacterium UBA4336 | reverse complement strand
AAGAGCCTAACGCTTTTTTCGGAAGAGCCTAAAGCTTATTCCTGTTCCGCAACTCCAGAAACAGTAATTACCTTTACGTCATGACCCCAGACACCAAGCACCGCTTCACGCCGCTGCTCATAGCCCTCGGCACCATCGCAGGCATCTGCATCGGCACCTTCTATGCCAACCACTTCTCGGGCGGCCGCATCAGCATCATCAACACCGGCACAAACAAGGTGGGCTACCTGCTGCAACTCATCGACAACAACTACGTCGACACGGTCGACATGAACACCCTCGTCGAGGACGCCATGCCGCAGATACTCAGCGAGCTCGACCCGCACAGCAAATACTTCGGCCCCAAGGATGCCGAGGAAGCAAGCGAGGACCTGAAAGGCTCCTTCAGCGGCATCGGCGTGCAGTTCCGCATGGAACGCGACACCGTGAACGTGATGTCCGTCATCCACGGCGGACCGGCCGAAAAGGTCGGCATCCTGGCTGGAGACCGCATCGTCACAGCCGACACGACGTCGCTCGTCGGAATGGAGGACACCAACGTCATGAAGCACCTCAAGGGCGTGAAAGGCTCCACCGTCAAGCTCGGCATCAAGCGCCACGGCACGCCAGACCTCCAGTACTTCACCGTCGTTCGCGGCGACATACCAGTCATCAGCGTCGACGCCTACTACATGATGGACGACAAGACCGGCTACCTGCACGTCAAGAACTTCGGCGAGCAGACCTATGCCGAGATGCTCGTGGCCCTTGCCAACCTCAACATGGAAGGCATGAAGGGACTCATCGTCGACCTGCGCGGCAATGGCGGAGGCTACATGCTCACAGCCATACAGATGGTCAACGAGTTCCTGCCGGGCGGCAAACTCATCGTCTATACCGAAGGACGCAAGAGCCCCCGCGAAGAGTTTGCGAGCGACGGGCGCGGCACCTTCCAGAAGCTACCGCTCGTGGTGCTCGTAGATGAGTTCAGCGCCAGCGCCAGCGAGATATTCGCCGGAGCCATCCAGGACAACGACCGCGGCACCATCGTAGGCCGACGCACCTACGGCAAGGGACTAGTGCAGCAACCCATGAACTTCCGCGACGGCAGCGTGGTCCGCCTCACCGTGGCACGCTACTACACGCCCAGCGGACGCTGCATACAGAAACCCTACGAGAAAGGGCACGGCGAAGAGTACGAAAACGACCTGCTGGCACGCTACGAACGCGGAGAATACTTCTCGCAGGACAGCATCCCGCAGCAGGGACAGCAGTATAAGACGAGCCTCGGACGCATCGTCTACGGCGGAGGCGGCATCACACCCGACATCTTCGTCCCCGAAGACACCACCGCCATCACATCCTACTACCGCGAAGCCGTCTTCACAGGACTCATCCATCAGTTCGCCTTCGCCTACGCCGACGAGAACCGCGCAAAGCTCACTTCGCTCCGCACCGTGGACCGCATGGAACAGCATCTCCGCAAAGAGAACCTGCTGGAAAAGTTCGCACAGTTCGGCGAGAAGCACCAGCTGCGCCGCCGCAACCTGATGCTGCAGAAGAGCCGCCGCCTCTTCGAACGGGCCATCTACGGCAACATCATCAATTATGTAGGCGACATAAAGGACTACCTCATGTTCATCGGCAAGGACGACCCCGTGGTCAACCGCGCACAAGAAGTACTCAGGCAAGGCCTCTCCTTCCCCCAAGCACCGGAAACAGACAATCAATAACCCGCCATGGAAAACATATTATCCCAAGAGAAACTGCATGAACTCAAGACCCTGCTGGACGACTGCACGAAAGTCGTCATCAGCGCACACGTCAGCCCCGACGGCGATGCCATAGGCTCCTCGCTCGCCATGGCGAACTACCTCAGGAGGAAAGGCAAACAGGTCACAGTGGCTATGCCCAACATCTTCCCCGATTTCCTGAAATGGATGCCCGGGGCTGACAGCATCCTCGTCTACACACGGCAGCAGGAACAGGCAAAGGCAGCCGTCGCCCAGGCAGACCTCATCATCATCTGCGACCTCAACCAGCCAAGCCGGCTCAGCGGCCTGGAGGAAACGGTGATGGCAAGCCAGGCACCGCGCATCCTCATCGACCACCATCTCGACCCCGCCTACTTCTGCCAGCTCACAGTCTCCCAGCCCGACATGTGTGCCACGGGCGAAGTCATCTGCCACCTGCTGCACCAGCTCGGCGAGCTCGGCAGCATCTCGCAGGATGAAGCCGTCTGCCTCTATGCCGCCATGATGTGCGACACAGGCGCCTTCTCCTTCAACTCCAGCCGCCCCGTCATCTACGAATGCATCAGCCAGCTCCTGGCCCGCGGCATAGACAAGGACCAGATCTACCGCAACGTCTTCTACACAGCATCCGAAGGCCGTCTGCGTCTGCAAGGCTATCTGCTCTATGTGAACATGAAGGTCCTGCACAACTACCACACAACCATCATCACCCTCACCAACGAAGAGCGGCGGCGCTTCAACGTCAAGAACGGCGACACGGAAGGCCTCGTCAACATCCCCCTGCAAATACTTGGCATGCGGCTCAGCATCTTCATCAACGAGGACACAGAGCATCCCGGCACCATGAAGCTCAGCCTGCGCAGCGTCGACGACTTCCCATGCGACCAGATGGCATCGCGCTTCTTCGGCGGCGGCGGGCACAAGAACGCCAGCGGCGGCAAGCTTGTCTGCACCATGCAAGAAGCATGCAAGACCGTGCAGAAGGCCGTCGAGAGCTTTTCCGAAATGTTAAAATAAGCAATCTACACTCACTTTCAACCGCACAAAAGAAAACATTCCGTATCTTTTTCGTACCTTTGCCACCAAATAAACACACAAACATGAAGAAAACGCTATATCTGCTGTTCCTGCTCCTCTCAAGCTTCCTTGCCTCGTGCAACAACGTCGAGACCTATGCAGAACAGAAGGAGAAAGAGAGCAAAGCCATCTCCACCTTCCTGGATCGCGACATCTGCGTGCGCGACGAGAACGGCGACACCGTCTGCTACGTAGGCAACATAGAGGCCATCACCGAACAACAGTTCCTCGAGCAGGACTCCACCACCGACCTGGCAAGGAACCAGTACGTCCTCTTCAGCAACTCCGGCGTGTACATGCAGATCGTGCGCAAAGGCACAGGCGAGAAACTCGAGTCGGGGAAGACGGCACGCGTCATCTGCCGCTTCGTGGAGTTCAACATCATGGGCGACAGCATTCAGCTCCGCAACGACGTCAACTACTGGCATCCCAACCCCGACATCATCAAGATAACAAACTACTCAGGAAGCTTCTCTGCAACCTTCGACACAGAATACAACGGAGGCGGAGCCATGTATCTCCAGTACAAAAGCACCAGCGTGCCCAGCGGATGGCTCATACCCTTCTCGTATATCCGTATAGGCCGGCAGGAGAACCCAGACGAAGGCATCGCCAAAGTACGTCTGATAGTGCCGCACAGCGAAGGACAGGTCAGTGCCACAAGCAACGTCTATCCCTGCTTCTACGAGATAACCTTCCAGAAGATGCGCGACTGAAGCTGTGGCTGGCATCTATATCCACATCCCCTTCTGCCGGTCGCGCTGTATCTACTGCGACTTCTACTCCACCACACTGGGCCGGGACACGATGCTCTCGTACGCACACGCCCTGGAGCAGGAGATACAGCACAGAAGACAATATATAAAAGGTACGCGCGTACATACTCTATATATAGGGGGCGGCACGCCGAGCTTGCTGCCGCCAGAAGCCTTGCAGAGAATCTTTTCGTCCGTCAGCGCATGCTTCAGTCTTGACGCCGATGCCGAGGTGACCATCGAAGCCAACCCCGATGACGTCACACCCGCATGGATGGAAAGCATCAGGCAGACACCCGTCAACCGTATCAGCATGGGAGCACAGACGTTCAGCGACCGCCTGCTCCGCTTCCTCGGGCGTCGCCACACTTCGCGCCAAACGGTCAACGCCGTACAGACCTGCAAGGAAGCAGGCATCACAAACATCAGTCTCGACCTCATCTACGGGCTACCCGGACAGACGATGCACGACTGGCAAAGCGACGTAGGACAAGCCCTCAGCCTCGGCATCACTCACCTCAGTGCCTACGCCCTCTCCTACGAGGAAGGCACACCGCTCGACGTCATGCTCCGTAAAGGAGACATCCAGGAGACCGACGAGGAGCTGTCCCGACAGATGTATAATCACTTGATTGCCGCAACAAGACAGGCAGGCTTCCTTCATTACGAGATTTCCAACTTTGCACGGCCCGGCTTTCACTCCCGCCACAACAGCAGCTACTGGCAAGGAATCCCTTACCTCGGACTTGGTGCCGGCGCTCACTCCTACGACGGCCTACGTACCCGGCGTGCCAACCTTTCCGACATCAAGTCGTACATCGCCGCAAAGGACGACGTCCCGCACGAAGAAGAGATTCTCAGCGACGATGAACGCTACGACGAGTTCATCATGACACGCCTGCGAACAAGCACAGGCATCCCGCTTTACCACCTGCCTTCCGACGACCGCAACTATTGCCTCAAGCAAGCTGCGCCCCACCTTGCAAAAAACCTTTTGGAGGTCCGCGACGGGCACCTTTGCCTCACCCAAGAAGGCATCTTCACCTCCAACAATATCATTAGCGACCTCATGAAATAGGGTTTTATGTTGTTTAACATATCGCTGTGCCCTTGCCATTACGGGAATTTGTAGTAAATTTATGCCCGAAATAGCGATATTAACCAATAAAAACACTATAAATATGAAGGTTTATAAGACTAAAGAGATTAAAAACATTGCCCTTTTAGGCAATGACGGTGCGGGCAAAACGACCTTGACTGAAGCTATGCTCTACGAGGCCGGCATCATCAAGCGCCGCGGCAGAGTCAGTCTGCACACGACGGTCAGCGACTACTTCCCCGTAGAGCACGAGTATGGTTACTCTGTATTCTCTACCGTATGCCACGTTGAGTGGAACGGCAAGAAAATCAACTTCATTGACTGCCCGGGCAGTGATGACTTCGCAGGCGCAGCACTTACGGCGCTCAACGTCACCGACACCGCCATCATTCTGCTCAAGGGAGCAGCCGGCGTAGAGGTGGGCACACAGAACCACTTCCGTTATACAGAAAAACTGGGCAAGCCTGTCATCTTCCTCGTCAACCAGCTCGACGACGAGAACTGCGACTACGATCAGCTCCTCGAACAGCTGACAAGCATTTATGGTCCGAAGATTGTTCCCGTCCAGTACCCCATTGAGACAGGTCCGAACTTCAATTCTCTCATCGACGTCCTGCTCATGAAGAAGTATTCCTGGGGCCCCGATGGTGGCGAACCGAAGATTGAAGACATTCCTGCCGACCAGATGGACAAGGCACTGGAAATGCACAAGGCACTCATCGAAGCAGCAGCCGAGCACGACGAGACACTCATGGAGAAGTTCTTCGAGAGCGAAGACCTGACAGAAGACGAGATGCGCGAAGGCATCCGTAAGGGCCTTATCAGCCGCGGCATGTTCCCCGTATTCTGCGTTGATGCAGTTCGCGACATGGGCGTACGTCGCCTTATGGAATTCCTCGGCAACGTCGTTCCTTTCGTCGACGAGATGCCCAAGGTGTTCAACTCCCGCGGCGAGGAAGTTGCTCCCGACGCCGAAGGTCCCGTCAGCCTCTTCTTCTTCAAGACAGCAATGGAGCCCCACATCGGCGAAGTGCAGTACTTCAAAGTGATGAGCGGCACAGTGCAGGAAGGCATGGACCTGACCAATGCCGACCGCGGCAGCAAGGAGCGTATTGCACAGATGTTCGCATGTGCAGGTGCCAACCGCATCAAGGTGGAGAAGCTGGAAGCTGGCGACATCGGCTGCAGCGTAAAGCTGAAGGACGTGAAGACTGGCAACACGCTCAACGGCAAAGACTGTGAGAACCACTTCAACTTCATCAAATATCCCAACTCGAAGTACTCGCGTGCCATCCGTGCCGTCAACGAGAGCGAGACCGAGAAGATGATGAACGCCCTGCAGAAGATGCGCGAGGAGGATCCCACGTGGCAGATTGAGCAGAGCAAGGAACTTCGCCAGATTCTTGTTCACGGACAGGGCGAGTTCCACCTGCGCACGCTGAAGTGGCGCATGGAGAACAACGAGAAGATTCAGATTGTATTTGACGAGCCGAAGATTCCCTATCGTGAGACCATCACGAAGGCTGCACGTGCCGACTATCGCCACAAGAAGCAGTCGGGCGGCGCAGGTCAGTTCGGTGAGGTGCATCTCATCGTCGAGCCTTACGTAGAAGGCATGCCTGCTCCCGAGGTCTATCGCTTCGGCAACCAGGAGTATCGCATCAACGCCAAGAGCGAGGAAGTTGTTGACCTGGAGTGGGGCGGCAAGCTCGTCTTCATCAACAGCGTGGTCGGCGGCGCCATTGATGCACGTTTCATGCCCGCCATCCTGAAGGGTATCATGCAGCGCATGGAACAAGGTCCCCTCACAGGTTGCTATGCCCGCGACGTCCGCGTCATCGTCTACGACGGCAAGATGCACCCGGTTGACTCCAACGAACTGTCCTTCATGCTGGCTGGCCGTCAGGCCTTCGCACAGGCCTTCAAGGAGGCAGGCCCGAAGATTCTGGAGCCTATCTACGACGTTGAGGTTCTCGTGCCGAGCGACAAGATGGGCGACGTGATGAGCGACCTGCAGGGACGCCGCGCCATGATCATGGGCATGAGCAGCGAGAACGGCTACGAGAAGCTTACGGCAAAGGCTCCGCTGAAGGAGATGGCAAGCTACAGCACCGCGCTGAGCAGCCTGACCGGTGGCCGTGCAAGCTTCAACACGAAGTTCGCAAGCTACGAACTCGTTCCTGCCGACGTTCAGCAGAAGCTCGTTGCTGAATATCAGGCAACGCTGAAGGATGAATAACAGGCTGACTTGCCCAGTGGGGAGAGACGAAGGTCGCTTCCCTGCAGAGCAAAGGCCAAAAGAGGCACAATAGTTGACAGAACAGCAACTACAGGCAGCCCAAATTATTAAATAAGTTAAACGTCAGTACGAAAGTGCTGGCGTTTTTCTTTATCTTTTAACATAAAAGCATTACCTTTGCAGTATGAAGAGAAGTTACATTTGGCTGATATGTGTCCTGGTTTCCGTGGCATTCATTGCGCTGCTCTACTTGCAGGGAAGCTACGCAAAGGCCATGGTGCGGATGCGGCAGGAGCAGTTCGATGAGAACGTCTACCGCAGCCTGGACCAGGCATCGCGCGACCTGGAGAAGGTCGAGACGTACCGCTACCTGCAGAAGGTTCTTTCCGAACACGGAGAACAGACGTTCGAGACGTCGCACACCGACATCCCGAACTTCGTGCTGCCTCTCGACACGATCATCCCCAGCACGGGCAACATGTCGCTCGGAGCTCTGTCGCTGAACAGATACAACCGTGTGGCCGAGACCATCAGCCACTTGCAGAAGCAGGTGCGCGAGGCATACGTCTACGAGCAGGGCGTGCTCGACGAGGTCATCTATGCCGTGATGTACACGGCCAGCGAGCAGCGTTTCCAGGACCGTCTCAACCCGGCCGTGCTGGACGGAAGCCTGCGCGGGGCCCTGCTTGCCAACGGCATCACGCTCCCCTTCCATTTCATCGTCTACACCAGCGACGGCCGCGAAGTGTACCGTTGCGAAGACTATTCCGAAGCGGGAGATGGCATCAACAGCTATACGCAGATACTCTTCCGCAGCGACCCGACGGGACAGATGGGCACCGTGACCATCCACTTCCCCGACCAAAAGCAATACATACACGGGGTGGCGAGCTATGTGGCTCCGGCGATGGGATTCACCGTCATACTGCTCATCACGTCGCTCATCACCATCTACCTCGTTGTCCGGCAGAAGCGCATCAGTGAGATGAAGAACGACTTCGTGCACAACATGACGCACGAGTTCAAGACGCCCATCTCGACGATATCCATCGCGGCGCAGATGCTTGCCGACAAGACGGTGAACAAGAACGAGGCGACCTACGAGAGGCTGGGCAACGTCATCACGAGCGAGACGCGACGCCTGCGCTTCCAGGTGGAGAAGGTGTTGCAGATGAGCCTGTTCGACAACAACAACATTGCCCTGAAGCTGCAGGAGCTTGATGCGAACGAGATAACGGAGAACGTCGTGGACACCTTCTCGCTGAAGGTATCGCAGATTGGCGGCACGCTCGACATGCGGCTCGAGGCCTACAATCCCTTCATCAATGCCGACGAGATGCACTTCACCAACGTCATCTTCAACCTGCTGGACAATGCCTTCAAGTACCGACGCGAGGAGGAGCCGCTTGCCATCCGCGTGCATACCTACAATCAGGGCGAGACGCACTTCTGCATCAGCATAGCAGACAACGGCATAGGCATACAGAAGGACAACCTGAAGCGCATCTTCGACAAATTCTACCGCGTGCACACTGGCGACATGCACAACGTGAAGGGCTTCGGCCTGGGGCTCACCTACGTACAGAAGATGGTGCAGCTGCACCACGGCACCATCAAGGCAACCAGCGAACCCGGCAAGGGGACGAAGTTCACCATCACCATTCCGCTGTCGGAATAACCGCGCGGGATGTCGGAACGAAGAGAACCGCCTGAACGAAACACCGGAATAACGTCACAACGAAACAACAAACATTCATTAACTAAATAACCCTGTATTATGGAACAGAAACTGCACATTCTGCTTTGCGAGGACGAAGAGAGCCTCGGCATGCTCGTACGTGAATACCTCGAGGCAAAAGGCTATGATGCCGAGCTTTACCTGGACGGCGAGGCCGGCTACCGCGCATTCATGAAACGGAAGTTCGACATGTGTCTGCTCGACGTGATGATGCCCAAGATGGACGGCTTCGCACTGGCCAAGGAGATACGGCTGGTCAACTCCGAAGTACCCATCATCTTCCTCACCGCCAAGAACCTGAAGGAGGACATCCTGGAGGGCTTCAAGCTCGGTGCCGACGACTACCTGACGAAGCCCTTCTCCATGGACGAGCTCGTCTACCGCATGGAGGCCATCCTGCGCCGCGTCAAGTCGAAGGAACAGAAGAACATCACCCGTTTCCAGCTCGGAAAGTTCACCTTCGACACTCAGCGACAGATGCTTATCCTCGGCGACGAGCAGACAAAGCTCACGACCAAAGAGAGCGAACTGCTGACGATGCTCTGCGTCCACGTCAACGACGTGCTGGAGCGCGACCTCGCACTCAAGACCATCTGGATGGACGACAACTACTTCAACGCCCGCAGCATGGACGTCTACATCACCAAGCTGCGCAAGCTCCTGAAGGGCGACCCCGACATTGAAATCAACAACGTGCACGGGCGCGGCTACCGCCTCATCGTGCCAAACATGATGCCGGAGTAACACAAATTCCTCCTTCCACGGCACCTTTTTCTTCACACCGAGGATAAAAACTTTTTCAGTGCCGCGGAAATATATTTCAAAGGCTTGGAAATATATTTCAGTGCTTCTGAAATCTATTTCCAAGCCTTTGAAATAGTTTTTATCCACGCGACAAAAAGTTTGTTGTCACGCGACGTGGAATTTGTTATCACGCGACGTGGAATTTGTCATCACGCGACGAAGGATTTGTCATCACGCGACGAAGGATTTGTAATCACGCGACAAAGGATTTGTAACAACGGGTCGGAAGGAAAATAGCAACGGCTCGGCAGACAATTGTCCGCGGTCAGGCTTCGCTGCGGACGCGCTTCATCTCGATGACCTGCGTGCAGTAGGCGATGACGGCGGGACGATGGGTGACGCAGATGACGGTCTGATTGTTGCTGCGACGACCGAGATTCTGCAGGAGTTGCTTCTCCGTCTGCATGTCCAGGGCACTGGTCGCCTCGTCCAAGAGCAGGACAGAGCCCTTCCGGAGCAATGCCCGGGCAATGGCAATACGCTGCGCCTGACCTTCGCTGAGCCCTGCGCCAAGCTCGCCGCAAAGCACGTCGAGACCGCCCGGACGCTCCATGACGAAACCGGCACAGGCCGTCTCCAGAGCCTCGCGCATGTCTTCTTCGGTGGCATCTGGATTGCCAAGCAGCAGGTTGTCGCGTATGGTGCCGCTGAAAAGCGTGTTGCCCTGAGGCACATAGACCAGGTTGATGCGCGTCCGGGGCGACACGTTCACGCTTCGCTCCTCGTCGTACATCTCCACCCGCCCCCCGACGGGCCTGAGCAAGGCAAGGATGAGACGGATGAGCGTCGTCTTGCCTGCGCCCGTTTCGCCAAGCACGGCGGTGACGGAGCCCTTGGGAAAGTCGCACGAGAAATGCGAGAGGATGGGACGCCCGCCCGCCTTGTAGCTGAAGCTGACGTCGCTGACCCGCACACCGGCTCCCGAGGGGAAGGCAATGGGCTCTGCGGCTTCTTCGAGCGGAAGCTCCTCCAGCTCCATCAGTCGCTCGCTGGCGGTCAGGCTGCCGATAAGGGCCGGGACGAAGCGCGTCATGTCGCGGAACGGTCCCTGTATCTGTCCGACAAGCTGTATGAAGGATATCATCATGCCGTACGTGATGGTGCCTGCCTGCAGGCTGTTCACGCCCCAGAGGAAGGTGACAAGGTAGCCGGTGCTGAACCCGATGGCGAGCACGGTGGAGGATGTGCTGCTGAAGAGGGCGCGATGGCGGACGTGCCTTCGCAATTCCTGCTGTGTCTCCTTCAGCCGCTCAATCATGGTGCCCGTCCGCTCCAGCGTCTTTAGGATGGCGTGGTGCTGGATGCTCTCCTGCAGGATGCTTTGCACACGACTGTCGGCAGAGCGTATGTCGCGCGTAATGCTTCGCATCTTGTTCACGTACAGCTTGCTGAGAGCAAAGAAGCACGGCACGATGCAGACGATGAGGCAGGCCAGGCGACCGTCCATGCTGAAGAGATAGAAGAAGGCTCCCACCAGACGGAACGTCACCTCGAGCAGAGCGGGAAAAGTCTCGGTGATGGTAGAGGTGAGGTCGCGCACGTCGCGCTCCAGACGATTCAGCGTGTCGCCGCTGTGCCGGTACTCCTGTCCGCTCCATTGGCTGTGCAGGAGGTGGGTGAACAACCTCTGTTGCAGGACATTCTGCGAACGGACGCCGAGCAGGGCACCCACCCATTTACGGGCAAAGGCGAGCAGAATCTTGCCGCTCATCACGGCAATCAGGGCATAGGCAGCCGTCCGCAGGTTGCCTTCCACCCGAGCCGTGGCAATGTCTATCGTCCACTTTGTGGCATAGATGAACACGAAGTCGAGACACACGGAGAGAATGCCGATGATGGCATTGAGCACCGCTTGCAGCCGCAGTCCGCGGGAGGTGCGCCAGAGCCAGAGGCCGATGGCAGGGAGCCGCCTTGCCGCATGTCCCTTGCTCCTTGCCTCTTGCTCCTGAAGGTTATCGTTCTGGTGGTTCATCATCTGCCTTAGTCGTTTCAGAAGTACAGGCGCTACCCCAGCGAGGGAGCAGCGAGAGGTGCGGTTCTCGTATCGCTTCCCCAGAGCAGCTTCTCGCGCAAAGTGTGCAGGAAGGAGACGTCGGGATGCTTCAGCACATGCACCTGATAGGGAGCCCGACGGATGGTGAGGCGGTTGGTGTCCTCGCATGCTTCGCTTCGTCCGTCGATGGCTACCAGGAAGTTATGGTTGCGACTCTTCACGGTGAGCGTAATCTCCTGGTCGTCGGGCAACGTCAGCGGACGGACGGTGAGACCGTGCGGCGCCACAGCCACGATGCCAATATTCCGGCTGCCGGGCAACATGACCGGTCCGCCCACGCTGAGTGCATAGCCGGTACTGCCCGTCGGCGTGTTGACGATGAGCCCGTCGGCCTGATACGTCGTCAAGTACTCCCCGTCGATGTCCACGCGGATGCTTATCATGCTGCTGTTGTCGCGCTTGAGCACAGCCACCTCGTTCAGGGCAAAGGGATAGGCCTGCGGCTCCCCCTCGGAGTAGTCGACCTGGAGCACGCTGCACGCCTCCTGGCGCAGACGGCCGGAGAAGAAGTCGTCGAGCGTCGCGGCGATGTCGTCCAGCGAGAAGCCCGCCAGGAATCCCAACCTGCCGGTGTTGATGCCGAGGATGGGAATCTGCTTCTCCCCCACCCTCATCGCCGTGGTCAGGAACGTGCCGTCGCCGCCCATGCTGACAGCCAGGTCCGCCCGGAAGGCATCGTCGGTAATCAGCTCGCAGGCGGGGATGGCAATATGCAACTCGCGGCTGAGGAAGTCGAAGAAAGGGCGGTCCACCAGCGGAACGGCATCATGCCGCACCAACGTGTCGAACAGTTTCAGCACCGCAGCGCTGTTCTTCGGCTGATAAGTATTCCCGAAGATGGCACATCTTTTAGCCTTTGTCATAGATTCGTTCACTTTGTGAAGGCAAAGTTACAAATAAATCAGGAATTAAGAAAGATGAATTAAAATTATTTTGTACCTTTGCATCAAAACCACAGGTTGCATCGCTGCAATCCCTGACACATTACCTATAATTCTAAACAATACAGATATGATTTATGTTTTTCTCGCCACAGGATTCGAGGACATCGAGGCTCTGGCACCCGTAGACATCATGCGTCGCGCATCAATAGAGGTTCGGACGGTTTCCGTCACAGGCCAGCAGACAGTAGTGAGCGCTCATGGCGTAGGCATCGTGGCCGACATGCTGCTCGGCGACGTCTGCTTCGAGCAGGCACAAATGCTCGTACTGCCCGGCGGACTGCCAGGTGCCACCAACCTGGATGCCTGCCGCCCCCTGACGGAAGCCATCGTCCGCCACCACAAGGCAGGCGGTGCCATCGCCGCCATCTGCGCTGCCCCGTTGGTATTCGGGCACTTAGGACTGCTCCAGGGACGTCGTGCCACCTGCTACCCCGGCGTCGAGCCCGAGCTGAAAGGTGCAGCCTGCACAGGTGCCATCGTGGAGCGCGACGGCAACATCATCACGGGCAAAGGCCCGGCAGCAGCCTTCGAGTTCGGCTACGCCATCGTCGACTACATCCTGGGCGAAGGCGCATCCCAACCCCTGCGCAAGGGAATGATTTACGCCGAACTGACTGAAAACCATTAATCGGCAATTCGCAGGATGAATTGTTATACGCTTATCGTAGCCGGCGGAAAAGGTCTTCGCATGGGCGGAGACATTCCGAAGCAGTTCCTGCCACTGGGCGGGAGACCCATCCTGATGCACACCATCGAGACCTTCCGCAGGGCTCTCGATGACGTGCAGATAGTGCTTGTGCTGCCTGCCGACCAGCACGACTACTGGCACGAGCTTTGCCGGGAGAACGGCTTCCGCTCGCCGGAACTGATTGCCGATGGTGGCGAGACGCGCTTCCACAGCGTCAGGAACGGCCTGAGCCTCCTGCCGGAAGACGCGTATGCCGTGGTCGGCGTTCACGACGGCGTGCGTCCCTTCGTGTCGGGAGATACGATACGGCGTTGCTATGCAGCCGCCGCAGAGGGAAAGGCAGTCGTGCCGGTCGTGCCGGTCGTCGAGACCGTACGCCAGATTCTTCCCGACGGCAACAGCATCACACGGCCTCGCGACGAATACCGACTGGTGCAGACACCCCAGACCTTTCCCCTTGACATGCTGAAGGAAGCATACCGGCAACCGTTCTCCGCAGCCTTCACCGACGATGCCTCCGTCGTGGAAGCCCTGGGGAAAACAGTCACGATGATAGAAGGCAACAGGGAAAACATCAAGATAACGACGCCAAGCGACATGCGTTTTGCTGAATTCATACGTCACAGACATGGGCTATGAATTAGAAACTGCCATAACCTACCTGCCGGGCATCGGCCCGCAAAGGGCGAAACTGCTGGAGGCCGAGCTGGGCATCAAGACTTGGCGCGACCTCCTGTACACGTTTCCCTACAAGCACATCGACCGCAGCCGCCTCTACAAGATACGCGAGCTGACGACGGAGATGCCCTTCGTGCAGGTCATGGGACAGTTTCGCAGCTTCGAGGAAGCAGGCCAGGGGCGCAAGCACAGGCTGACCGGCCACTTCTGGGACGGAGAGATGTTCCTCGATGTCACTTGGTTCCAGGGCATCCGCTACATCAAGCAAAGCGTGAAGGTGAACAAGGATTACATCCTCTTCGGCCGCCCCAGCGTCTATGGCGGCAGGCTCTGCGTCAACCATCCCGACCTCGACAGCCCGGAATCGACCGCGCTCAGCAAGATGAGCATGCAGCCCTACTACACCACAACGGAACGCATGAAGAAGGCAGGCATGACTTCGCGCTCGCTGGAACGCTTCACGAGTTCGCTCTTCAGCAAGATCACCTGGACGATTCCCGAAACGCTGCCCGACTACATCACCGAACGGCTGC
This sequence comes from Prevotellaceae bacterium UBA4336, assembly GCA_002394305.1. Classification (GTDB taxonomy): domain Bacteria; phylum Bacteroidota; class Bacteroidia; order Bacteroidales; family Bacteroidaceae; genus Physcousia. The sequence goes on along the minus strand of DGTM01000038.1, from coordinate 40,086 downwards.
ACCTCATGCCACTCGACAAAGCCCTTCGTGCCGCACACTACCCCACCACTGCCGACGAGCTTGCCTCGGCCAACATGCGGCTGAAGTTCGAGGAACTCTTCTTCATCCAGCTCGTCATCATGACCTATGCCCGCAGACGTCAGCAGCAGCGCGTCGGGCAACGCTTCACCCGTGTGGGCGAACTCTTCAACACATTCTACCGCAAATACCTGCCCTTCCCCCTGACCGAAGCACAGAAGCGCGTCATCCGCGAGATGCATGCCGACATGAAGAGCGGCCGGCAGATGAACCGCCTGCTGCAAGGCGACGTGGGCAGCGGCAAGACACTCGTGGCACTCATGGTAATGCTCATCGCCATCGACAACGGTTGCCAGACATGCATCATGGCCCCAACCGAGATTCTTGCCGAGCAACACTTGCAGACGTTCCGCACGTTCCTCAAAGAGATGCCCGTCCGCGTCGAATTGCTGACAGGAAACGTCAAGGGCAAGCGCCGCAAAGCCATCGAGGAAGGTCTGCAGGACGGAAGCGTCAACATCCTGATAGGCACGCATGCCGTCATCGAGGACAACGTGCAGTTCCGCAGTCTCGGACTCGTCATCATCGACGAGCAGCACCGCTTCGGCGTAGCGCAGAGAGCCAAGCTGTGGGAGAAAAGCCAAGCTCCCCACGTCCTCGTCATGACCGCCACACCCATCCCGCGCACATTGGCAATGACGCTCTACGGCGACCTCGATGTGTCCGTCATCGACGAACTGCCGCCCGGACGCAAACCCGTCCGCACGCTCCACATCTACGACAACCAGCCCGAGCAACTCTATCGCGGCGTCGTACGCGAGATAGAGGCCGGGCATCAGGTGTACGTCGTCTATCCGTTGGTGAAAGAAAGCGAGAAGCTCGACCTGAAGAACGTGCAGGACGAATACGTGCACCTCAAGGAAATCTTCCCGCAGTACAACATCAGCATGGTGCACGGCCAGATGAAACCCGCCGAGAAGGACGCCGAGATGCAACGGTTCGTCTCGGGCGAAACACAGATACTGGTCGCCACAACCGTCATCGAGGTTGGCGTGAACGTGCCGAACGCCTCGGTCATGATCATACAGAATGCCGAACGCTTCGGCCTCTCACAGCTCCATCAGCTTCGGGGACGTGTGGGACGCGGTGCAGAACAATCCTACTGCATACTCGTTTCAAACTTCAAGCTTTCCGCCGAGACACGCAAGCGCCTGCAGATAATGACAGAGACGAACGACGGCTTCGAGATAGCAGAAGCCGACCTCAAGTTGCGCGGCCCGGGCGACCTGGAAGGGACGCAGCAAAGCGGCATCGCCTTCAATCTCCACCTCGCCAACCTCGGCCGCGACGGGCAACTCGTGCAACTGGCTCGCGACACAGCCGCCTTTGTCCTCGATGCCGACCCCGAGCTGCAAACCCAGGAGAACAGACTCCTCCACCGACATCTGATGGAGTTGCGCGAAGAACACAAAGACTGGAGCCAGATATCGTAGCGAAAACGATTTGGCAACTAATGACGAAAAGATTTATCCTCTACCGAATTGACAGGACAAATAAGTTCACTCGGCAATATTACTCCTTTTCGACTGGTTCGGCGGTGAAGGAGAGAGTGCCGTTCTTTTGCTTGGTGACAACGAAAATCTGACGGATGAGGGCGTTGTTAGCGTGGTCGAAGACGCGGGAAGAATCAAAGGATTTTCCTTTTACACGCAGTTCGAAGTGAAGATGGTCCGTGGTGGCGCGGCCTGTTCGTCCCTCGATGCCGACGGGGTCGCCTGCCTGCAGCCATTGTCCGACCTTGACGAGATTGCGCGAATTGTGACTGTAAAGCGTCTCCAGGCCGTTTGCATGTCGCATGATGACACACTTCCCGTAGCCATAGTGGGCTCCGGAAAGGATGACTTCTCCAGGAAAAGCGGCGACGATGGTATCGCCGGCCCGAGTCTTAATGTCTGTTCCTCCGTGGTGTCGCGCTCCGCCATAGGGACTGATTACCCGTCCCCCAGGCAAAGGGTAGTGCCATTCTTCCTCGGTATAGTTTGCAAAGTTGATGGTAAACTGATTGCCGTTTGCAAAAGGATCGCGTGCTGCTTCGACCTTCATAACCTGCCACTCGTCGATGTCGACGCTATCGTTTTGGGCATTAACGAGCAGGAAGCTGAGTGACAGGGACAGAAGAAGTAAGACTCGATTCATCCTTTATTATAAGTTAAGAGTTAGAGACTTATGGTTTGATAAAGATTCCGTTGTAGTTTCTGCCTGTGTTGATGGTCTCGCGACGGGCACTGTAGAAGTCCATCGAAGAGCGTGTACACGTACCTTCGACGAAGATGTCTTCTACGCCCATCTGTTCGAGGAGCCACTTGTTTGCCTCCCAGAGGTCGATGTGCCAACGTTCACTTTCGCCTGCAAACGGATAAAGACGGGCGATGCACTCCATCGGAAACCCTGCTTCCTTGAACGCCTCATAGACTTCGTCGCCTACCTCGAACCATTCGAGCGAGATGCCCGGCCCGATGATAGCGTGAAGGTCGGTGGGATGGACGGGCTTCATCTCCTTGATTGTCTTCTGAACGATGCGGCTGACCGTGCCCCGCCAGCCGGCATGAACGGCTGCAACGATGCGTTGACGTGTGTCATAGAGAAGAACGGGGATGCAGTCGGCAGTCTTGACGCAGACACAGAGTCCCGGGCGGTCTGTAATGACGGCATCGGTTGCTTCCGGGCGCCCGGCTTCCTTCGTCCAGCAGACATTGCTTGAATGCACCTGACGAGGCAAGGCGAGGTCCTCAAGTTGAAGTCCGAGAGCCTCTACCCCACTGCCCTTGCCCGTGGAGAACGCCGTAAGCCACGAGGGAGTGTCGTAGATGATGATATTACGACTCGCCATCCTCGTCGTAGATAAAGTCGTCCAATTCGTCCACGTCCTCGATGGCATCATCATCCAGGATTACAATCTCCTCATCTTCGCCCTCGTCCGTCATCTCTTGGCGGAAGGCATTGATGTCCTTGTTGCGATGAACGATGCGTTCCTGCTGCGTGATGGCAGCCAGCTTATTGCTTTCGCTGTTCATCGCCGTCCAGAGGAGGTCCTTGAGATGTGACAGTCCGTCGCCCGTGACTGCACTGATGAAGACGTGCGGAAGGTCGTCGGGAAGGTCTTCCGAAAGCATCTGCTGCAGTTCCTCGTCGAGAAGGTCGTCCTTGGTGATAGCAAGGATGCGCTGTTTGTCGAGCAGTTCGGGATTGAAGTTGCGCAGCTCGCCGAGCAGAACCTCATATTCATGCTTGATATCGTCCGTATCGCCGGGCACCATGAAGAGGAGCAGGGAGTTACGCTCGATGTGTCGCAGGAAGCGAAGCCCAAGTCCACGTCCTTCGGAGGCTCCTTCGATGATGCCAGGAATGTCGGCCATCACGAAGGATTGCCCGTCGCGATAGGAGACGATGCCGAGCGAGGGTTCCATTGTCGTGAAGGGATAGCCGGCTATCTTCGGCCTGGCGCTGGAGAGTGCGCTGAGGAGTGTACTCTTGCCTGCATTGGGGAATCCCACAAGGCCGACGTCAGCCAGGAGCTTCAGTTCGAGGATGACGGTTCGTTCCAGCATCGGTTCGCCGGGCTGCGCGTAGCGTGGCGCCTGGTTGGTGGCGGTGGCAAAGTGCTTGTTGCCCATGCCGCCGCGTCCGCCCTTGAGAAGCATCACAACCTCGCCGTCTGTGGTAACGTCGCAGATGTACTCGCCCGTCTCTGCATCGTAAACCACCGTTCCGCACGGGACGTCGATGTATCGGTCTTCACCGTCGGCCCCCGTACTACCGTTGGCTCCGCCGTTGCCTCCATGACCGGCAAACACGTGCCGTTCGTAGCGCAGGTGCAGGAGTGTCCAGTAGTTGTGGTTGCCGCGCAAGTAGACGTGTCCACCGCGTCCGCCGTCACCGCCATCAGGTCCACCCATCGGGACGTACTTGGCGCGATGCATGTGCATGGAGCCTCGGCCGCCTTTACCCGAACGGCAACATATCTTGACGTAATCTACGAAATTGCTTTCTGCCATGTTTGGAGGTTAGGGGTTAGAGGTAAGAGGTGAGAGGTTAGGGGTAAGAGGTTAGGGGTAAGAGGATTGTTGGGGAAGCTAATTAGGAGCCAAAGCTATTCTCTAACCACGAACCGCTAACCACTTTCCACTTATTTAAGTGTATCCAGGAACTTGAAGATGGATGCAATCATATCTTCCTTGTTGGGTGTGTCGGCCCAGCGGAATGTGTGGCGGATGCCTTCCTTCTCAAACCATTCGATGAGGGGAGCAGTCTGGTTCTGATAGACATCGAAGCGCTTTTTGATGGTCTCTTCGTTGTCGTCTTCGCGCCCCTGTTCCTTGGCACGGCGAAGCAGACGGAACATGAGGATATCCTCTTCGACGACGAGTTCTATCATCACGCCCAATTCGTGTCCGCGCTCTGCAAGCATTTTCTTCAGAGCCTCTGCCTGAGCGATAGTGCGGGGGAAGCCGTCGAAGATGACGCCTTTGCCTGCAGGGAGTGCGTCGTAGGTCTTAGCCAGGATGTCTATCATGAGTTCATCGGGGATGAGCTGGCCGTTGGTAATATAGCCCTGAGCCACTTTGCCCAGTTCTGTTCCGTTCTTAATTTCGGCACGCAGCACGTCGCCCGTACTGATGTGTCCCATGCCATAACGTTCTACGATTGCATCGCTGTAAGTGCCTTTACCGGAACCCGGAGCACCGAAAATGATTATATTCTTCATTTGTTTATATTGAGTTTTGTCCTTTTTTCGTTATTGTGAGTCTTATATGATCGTATAGATGTCTTTCATGTTCCTGCCGAAGCCGTCGTAGTCGAGCCCGTAGCCTACGACGAAATCGTCGGGAATCTCCTTGCAGCAGTAGCGCACGTCGAGCTTGACCTGCAGTTTGCTGGGTTTGAGCAGGAGTGTGCAGATGTCGATGCTGGCGGGATTGTGTCCTTTCAGGGTCTCAAGCATGTGGGCCATGGTGAGCCCTGTGTCAACGATGTCCTCCACGATGATGACGGGGCGGCCGGTGATGTCGATATTGAGGCCGATTACTTCGCGGATGTTGCCCGTGGTGTTTGTTCCCTGGTAGGAAGCGAGCTTGACAAAAGATATTTCGCAGGGGAGGTCGACATGGCGCAAGAGGTCCGCGGCAAAGATAAAGGAGCCGTTGAGGACAGCAAGGAAAACAGGCTGGCTTCCAGCGTAGTCGCGACTGATTTCTTTAGCTACGCGTTTTACTTCTTTCTCTATTTCTGCTGCGGTGACGGAAACGGCAAAAGCCTTGTCGAGCACCTGGATTGTTTGAGTTTGCTGCATGTTTGTTTAGGAGTGGGTATGTGTCCACCAGGCATCGTTCTGGTCGCGGCCCGGGTTGTTTTTTGTTGTTGCTGCGGAGGCTGATCCCCGCACTCGGCTGAGCGTCTCGGGAGTCATTTGCAGGAAGCTGGCGATGTGGACCATCGGTGCGCGGAGGATGATTTCGGGTTTCTCACGCAGCAGGCGTTCGTAGCGCTCGGCAGCGTTCTCGAAGCGTTGACTGTCGGCATGCTCCTGGCTGCTGATGGCTACGTGTTCCAGTATTTTGCGATATAGCATCTCCAGCTCCTGGTTGCGCACCATGAGGTTGAAGAGTTCGTCGCGGGGGATGGCATAGAGTTGTGTATTCTCGAGAGCTTCGACGATGAGTCGGCTGGGTTCCTGCTTGAGGAAGCTTTCGATGCAGAAGACGATGCGACCTTCGAAGGAGAAGTGTTCCGTGACATCCTTCTTGTTCTTATAGTAATACTGTCGCACCATTCCTTTGTCTACGAAATAGAGTGCGCGACACACCTTCCCTTCTTCCAGGATGGTTTCGCCTTTCTGGAACTTCAGTGGGACGAGAATACTTGCCAGCACATTGATTGCCGGTGGTGTGAGAGGGCAATAGATGCGTGCTATCTCTCGTGCTATGTCGCGGCGTGGGTCCATGTTTTAAGGGAAAAATGAATAGTGAAATGTGGATAATTTGCTACCGCACCTCAGTCCAGCTTCAGGACGGCGAGGAATGCTTTCTGCGGAACCTGCACGTTGCCTATTTGCTTCATGCGCTTCTTGCCGCGTTTCTGCTTCTCGAGGAGCTTGCGCTTACGGCTCACGTCGCCACCGTAACACTTTGCCAGCACATCCTTGCGCACCTGCTTCACGGTCTCTCGAGCGATGATTTTGGCTCCGATGGCGGCTTGTATGGCGATGTCGAACTGCTGACGGGGCAGGAGTTCCTTCAGCTTCTCGCACATGCGGCGACCGAAGGTCTCGGCGTTGTCGAAGTGGGTCAGCGTGGAGAGGGCGTCGACGGGCTCGCCGTTGAGCAGGATGTCCATCTTGACGAGTTTACTGGGGCGGTAGCCGTCCTGATGGTAGTCGAAGGAGGCATAGCCCTTACTGATGCTCTTCAGCTTGTCGTAGAAGTCGATGACGATTTCTCCCAGAGGCATGGCGTATTGCAATTCCACGCGGTTGCCACTGATGTATTCCTGTTTGAGCAGCTCACCGCGCTTGCCCAGGCAAAGCGTCATGATGGGACCGATGAAGTTGGCCGTAGTGATGATGGAGGCGTGGATGTAAGGTTCCTCGATGTGGTCGATGAGCGTCTGGTCGGGCATACCGCTGGGGTTGTGTACCTCCTGCACGTTTCCCTGCTTGTCGTAAACGAGGTACGAGACGTTGGGGACGGTGGTGATGACGTCCATGTCGAACTCGCGGTCGAGTCTCTCCTGTATGATTTCCATATGGAGCAGCCCGAGGAAACCGCAACGGAAGCCGAAACCAAGGGCCACGGAGCTTTCGGGTTGGAAGGTGAGGCTGGCATCGTTGAGCTGGAGCTTCTCGAGCGAGGCACGGAGGTTCTCGAAGTCCTCCGTCTCGATGGGATAGACACCGGCAAAGACCATGGGCTTCACTTCCTCGAAGCCGGCGATGGCCTCGTGGCAGGGATTCTCGACGGTCGTGATGGTGTCGCCAACCTTGACTTCCGTTGCCGTCTTGATGCCCGAGACGATGTAGCCCACGTCGCCGCACTTCAGCATCTGCCGGGGCACCATGTCCATCTTCAGCACACCTATCTCGTCGGCCTTGTACTCCTTGCCCGTGTTAATGAACTGCACCTGGTCGCCGCTCTTCATCGTGCCGTTCACGATTTTGAAGTATGCGATGATGCCGCGGAAGGAATTGAAGACGGAGTCGAAGATGAGCGCCTGCAGGGGAGCTTTCTCGTCGCCCTTAGGACAGGGGATGCGCTCCACGACGGCCCTCAGGATGTCCTCCACGCCCATGCCTGTCTTGCCGCTGGCGCGGATGATTTCCTCGTGCTTACAGCCGATGAGGTCCACTATCTCGTCCTCCACCTCGTCGGGCATCGCATTGGGCATGTCGCACTTGTTGATGACGGGAATGATTTCCAGGTCGTGGTCGATGGCCATGTAGAGGTTACTGATAGTCTGAGCCTGCACGCCTTGCGTAGCGTCGACGACAAGCAGGGCACCCTCGCAGGCAGCGATGCTTCGGCTCACCTCGTAGCTGAAGTCCACATGTCCCGGCGTATCGATGAGGTTGAGGATGTACTTCTGCCCCTCCAGGCTGTACTCCATCTGTATGGCGTGGCTCTTGATGGTGATGCCACGTTCCTGTTCCAGGTCCATATCGTCGAGCATCTGCCCCTTGGTCACGGTGATGGTCTTCGTGTACTCCAGCAGGCGGTCTGCCAAAGTGCTCTTCCCGTGGTCGATATGGGCTATGATGCAGAAGTTGCGAATGTTTTGCATTGAAGATGTAGATGAATTTTGCTTTGCAAAGGTACGAAAAAAAGTTCAGACAACCTAACGCGTACACACATTATTTTATTTATTTGTAGAAATTGGAATTCACCAACCGAATCAGGAGGCATTTCGGTGCAACATGTCACGCACCATCACATGTAAAACCCGCCGACGAAGCATGATTACTCCGCCGACAACACGTTCCAGACCTGCTTGCGAAGCGTCCTTAACTCCGATTCTTGCGGGATGAATGAGGGACAATGCATCGTTTTCTTCCGCAGAAGTTTGGGAGATAAGAAGAAAAGTCGTAACTTTGCGGTGAAAGTACTGACAACCCCAAAAACAAATACCACCATGCTGACAAACGACAGACGTTTATATATAGCCCACGGGAGCAACGGACCGATATGCCTCTGCGGAAAGATGGCAAACCGACACGGACTGATAGCCGGTGCAACGGGCACGGGCAAGACAGTGACCCTGCAAGTGCTGGCCGAGACATTCTCGCAGGCAGGCGTACCCTGCTTCATGGCTGACATGAAAGGCGACCTCTCTGGCATCAGCCAGCCAGGCAAGATGTCTGGCTTCATCGAGAAACGCTGTGCCGAGTTCGGCATCGAAGACCCACAATGGAGCGGAGCCCCCGTCTGCTTCTACGACGTCTACGGCGAACAGGGACACCCCCTGCGCACCACCATCTCGAACATGGGGCCAGACCTGATGGCACGACTGCTGGAGCTGAACGAGGTGCAGGCCGGTGTGCTGACCATCCTCTTCAAGGTGGCCGACGAGCGCGGACTCCTCTTGCTCGACCTCAAGGACCTGCGTGCCATGCTCGCCTACATTGCCGACCATGCAAAGGAGCTTACCACGAAGTACGGCAACGTGAGTGCCGCCAGCGTGGGAGCCATCCAGCGTGCTCTGCTCACCCTCGAGAACCAGGGCGCCGACAAGTTCTTCGGCGAACCGGCCTTCGACATCACGGACCTGATGCAATGCCGGGCCGACGGACGCGGCATGATGAACATCCTGGCTGCCGACAAGCTGATGCTCAACCCCAAGCTTTACTCCACCTTCCTGCTCTGGCTCCTCTCCGACCTCTATGCACGTCTGCCCGAGGTGGGCGACCAGGAACTGCCCAGGCTCGTATTCTTCTTCGACGAGGCTCACACGCTCTTCACCGACACGCCCAAGAGCCTGGTGGACAAGATAGAACAGGTGGTACGACTCATCCGCAGCAAGGGCGTTGGCGTCTACTTCGTCACGCAGAGTCCCACCGACATCCCCGACTCCGTGCTGGCTCAGCTCGGCAACCGCGTGCAGCATGCCCTCCGCGCCTTCACCCCGAAGGAACAGAAGAACGTCCGCGCAGCCGCTGAGACCTTCCGCGCTAACCCCGACTTCAAGACCGAGGACGCCATCATGGAGCTCGGCACAGGCGAAGCTCTCGTTTCTTTCCTCGACGAGAAGGGAACGCCCTGCATCGTGGAACGTGCAAAGGTGCTCTTCCCCCTCAGTCAGATTGGAGCCATCACAGAAGCCGAGCGCGAAAGCATCGTCAAGGCCTCGCGCATCTTTGGGAAATACGATACCATGATTGACCGCGAGAGCGCTTTTGAAGTTTTGATTGCAGAAAGCGAGAAGGAAACCGCAGAGCAACAGTCTGCCGAGACAAAGAAGACCGAGAAAGCCGACACAGAGGGAAAGGAAGGGAAGAAAGGGAAGGCAAAGAAAGGCTTCTTCTCGAAGATTATATCTGCCGTCATCACCAGCGTCACTGCAGCCCTTGGGACCTATGTGGCAAATACCGTAACAGGCAAGAAGACACGGTCGAAGGAGTCCATCGGCAAGAAGGTGACAAAGAGCGCCGTCAGCACAGCCACCAGGACCGTCACACGTGAACTGACGCGCAGCATCCTGGGAAATCTGATAAAGTAAGGGTCATGCGAACCCGAGCATCGGCGGTCGTTGCCGCCTTCCTCTTGGCAGCTGCGTGGTACTTCTTCCCTGCTGTAACGTGGCATGTCTTCCCCGCTGACAGAGAGACATTTCCGCCTCTGCTGTTTGCCATGCGACTCGCTCTTCCCGCAGCAATCCTGGCCGTTGGGGGCATCGGGTTGCTTCCTTGCTTGATGACGCTTGGCTTCTGCTTCTGCACCCTGGGCGACGCCATGGGAGTTGCGGGAAGCTTCGAAGGCCAGATGGGCGGCTTTGCCTTGGCACAGATATGCTTCATCGCAGAGTTCGCGAAAGACATTCGTCGGTCGGCACAAGCCGTTCCGCAACGCAAACCACATCCGGTCGCTTTCATGGCCGCCACCCTGCTCTGCCTGCCGCCACTCATCCTTGCAGCCCTGAAGGTCATACCAGCCGTCAAGGAGCTGCCCATTCGCATCGGCTGCACCTTCTATGCGCTACTCCTCGTGTTGGCTTCGTGGACGAGCATCGTCCGCGCCTTCACCTTCAGGAACTATATTGCCATGACCGGGTGTCTCTGTTTTCTGGTATCTGACTTCATCCTTTCCTGGAACAAGTTTACGGAACACATTCCCCAGGCCTCGCTCCTCATCATGAGCACCTATTATGCCGCCCTGTTGCTTCTGTTCTGCGGCACGGTACGTCCCCGGACTTTCAGAACTCCAAGTCGAGCTTGATGGCGTCCTCCGAATCGCGTCGTGCCTCGGCCTCGCCCTGCTCGTCGCCGACGAAGCTGATGGCCTGGTCAAATGCCTCGCGGAACTTGGCAAAATCCTCGCGGAAAAGGAATATCTTGTGCTTCTCGTAGCTCACCTGCTGCTGTTCCGGCTGTTCGCCCGAAATCATCTTCTTACTCTCCGTGATGCTGAGGTACATTTCGCCCTTGCGATTCTGCTTCACGTCGATGTAATAAATACGCTGACCAGCCTTCACCGTGCGAGAGAAAAGGATGTCAGCTCCATGCTCTCCTGTTGCTTTCTTGTTCGTTTCCATATATGTTATTTTGCTTTTGCACCCCCAAAATTCTTCATATTTTCGCTAACTTCCAAAAAAAGATGAAGGAAAATGCCGCTTTTTGCGCTAAAATAGCTAAATTTGCAAACTGAAGCTATATAGTGATATATGATAAACCGAGAATTGATACGACTGAAGCTTGTCCAGGTGCTCTACTCCTACCACCAGCGCGGACTGCACAATCCCGATGTTGCCGAGAAGGAATTACTGCTGAGCTTGGACAAAGCGTACGACCTCTACAACTACATGTTGCTGCTGCTTGTCGAGACGAGCCGCATGTCCGTACGCATGTACGAAATGCGAAAGAGCCGCAGCAGAAGGCTCTCTGACGGCGAACAGTGGAGCCGCAAGTTCATAGAAAACCGTTTCATCCTGCAGCTGGAGTCGAACAGGCAGCTCCGCGACTATTGCGACGAGCACGCCATCAGTTGGGCCGACAACGAGGACTTCGTGCGAACATTATATAATAAGATAGAGGAGAGCGAGTACTACAAGAACTACATGGCCTCTGCCGAATCCACCTACGAGGAAGACCGCGAACTGTGGCGACTCATCTACCGCAACCTCGTCGTGAGCAACGACGAACTCAACGAACTGCTGGAGGACCAGAACATCTACTGGAACGACGACAAGCACATCGTTGACACCTTCGTGCTCAAGACCATCAACCGCTTCAAGGCCGACAGTTCTGCCGCCCAGCAGCTCATGCCCGAATACAGGTCCGAAGCCGACCGCGACTTTGCCCTGAAGCTCCTGCGCAGAACCCTGATAGGCCAGGAATACTACAACGAACTGATAGCCGCCAACGCCCACGGATGGGAGTTCCACCGCATAGCCGTCATGGACCGCATCATCCTGCAACTCGGCCTGGCAGAGATCACCACCTTCCCTGGCATTCCGACCAGTGTCAGCATCAACGAGTACGTAGAGATAGCCAAAGCATACAGTACCCCTAAAAGCGGCAAATACATCAACGCCACACTCGACGCAATAGCCAAACAGCTCACCGAGGAAGGGAAACTGGTGAAGGAAGAGCAGACTCAGAACGTGATTGAGAACTAAGAATTAAGAAAAGAAACAAGAACTAAGAAACAAGAATTTAGTCCCTATGGCATTCACATTACTCCAAGCAGCTCCGGGCGGCGGCAACATGTCGTTCCTCATCATGATGGTCATCATCTTCGCCATCATGTGGTTCTTCATGATTCGTCCGCAACAGAAGAAACAGAAGGAAATCCAAAACTTCAGGGCAGGCATCACCCGCGGACAACAGATAGTCACCGCAGGCGGTATCTACGGCACCGTGAAGGACATCGACGAGGCTGCAGGCACACTCAAGGTGGAGATTGCCAGCGGCGTCTGCATCAAGGTGGACCGCAACAGCGTCTTCGCCTCGGCACAGCCCGTACAGTAACAACATACAGGCACCCCCTCCATGCAGCTCATCCCCAAGAGCAAACGGACCTATAAGCAGGGGAAGGACATGCTGTTCGGCGACAAGAGTCACGAACTGCTCGTCTTTCTCTTCTTTCTTGCTGTGTCCTTCGGATTCTGGCTCCTGCAGGCACTCAACGACACGTTCGACCATGAGGTACAGGTCAGTCTTAGGCTCACCGACATACCCTCCGACGTCGTACTCATCGATTCCCTCCCGGAGTCGGTGAGCGTCACCGTGCGCGACAGAGGGCTCACCCTGGCAAGACACAACATTTCCAACATCTTCCGCCGGAGCAGCATCGACATTGACTTCACGAAGTACGACAAGGGAGCCGACGATGCGGAAATCATCATCTCGCCCTACGACCTGCAACGCCTCCTGAGCCGGCTCTTCGCAGCCTCCACACACATTCAGTCCTTCCGCCCCGACACACTCCGTTTCGCCTACAATCGCGGACGTTCGCGCACACTTCCCGTCAAGCTTTCGGGCGCGGTACACGCCTCGCAGCAAAACTACATACAGAGCATCAACGTGGAGCCCGATTCGGTTCATGTCTTTGCTCCCGCATCCGTGCTCGACACCATGAAGGCTGTCTATACGGAGCCCTTTGTCCTGGACGAACTGACCGAACACACGCGGCGGCAGACGGCGCTCCATCGGCAAAAGCTGATGAAGTTCGACCCCGATGCCGTAAACGTCGTCGTGAGCGTCGGCTACTACACAGAGAAGACCGTGCAGGTGTCCGTCATCGGACTGAATTTCCCCGCAGAAAAGAGGCTGCGCACCTTCCCTGCACAGGTGGCAGTGACATTCCGGGTTGAGTCGGGACGCTACCACCAGATAACGGCCGAAGACTTCGTGCTCGCCACAACGTACGAGGACCTGCTCACGAATCCCGAGGAAAGCAAACTGTCGCTGCACCTGAAGAGCACCCCCGAGGGTGTCTCCGACGTGAGAATCTCGCCTGCCGAAGTGGATTACCTCATAGAACAAGTGGAGGCTCCTATCTAACCCCTTCCTCATGGACAGGCCACAACGCACAATAGGAATCACCGGAGGCATAGGGAGCGGGAAAAGCTTCGTCTCGGCCATCCTCAGAGAGAGGTTCGACATTCCCGTCTACGACTGCGATACGGAAGCGAAACGCCTCACAGCCACCGACTCCGAGATTCGCAGGAAGCTCGTCCGACTCGTAGGGCCCGAAGTGTTCTGCGGCGAGGAACTTGTGAAGCAAAGACTTGCCGCCTTCCTCTTCGGGAGCGAAGAGAATGCAGCCAAAGTGAACGCCATCATCCATCCCGCCGTCCTCCGCGACTTCGCCGAATGGGCAAAGCGCAACGGTCAATGCCCGACGGTTGCCCTGGAGAGCGCCATCCTCTTCGAGAGCGGCTTCAACAAGTGTGTTGACTACGTACTCTTCGTGGATGCTCCCGAGGAAGTGCGCCTGCGCAGGGCAATGCAGCGCGATGCAGCCACAGAGCAGCAAATCCGCGCCCGCATGAAGATGCAAAGCCCCGAGCTGCACCGACGCGAGGCAGACTTCTGCGTTGAGAACAGTTCGGACGACGACACAAGATTACTGGTACAATTGACGGATGTCCTCATGGAGATAGAAGGAGATAGAAGAAGATAGAAGGAGATAGAAGGAGATAGAAGAAGATAGAAGGAGATAAAAGAAGATAGAAGAAGATAAAAGAAGATAAAAGAAGATAGAAAGAGACAAAAGAAACAATAGTAAATTGTAAATAATTAAATAGTAAATCGTAAGATGCTCGAAACAATTTTAGCCATTTCCGGTAAGCCCGGACTTTACCGCCTCGTATCGCGAGGCAACCGCAACCTCATCGTAGAGACAATCGACGAAAAGAAAAAGCGCATGCCGACCTTCGCCACCGACAAGATTATCTCGCTGGCCGACATTGCCATGTACACCGAAGAGAAAGAAGTGCCTCTGCGCGAGGTGCTGAACAACATCAAGCAGAAGGAAGGCGGCAAGGCTGTAGCTCTGGACTACCGCAAGGCTGCGAAGGAAGAACTCTATGGCTTCCTGGCTGAGGTGCTGCCCAGCTTCGACCGCGACCGCGTCTATCCCGCCGACGTGAAGAAGCTCATCCAGTGGTACAACCTCCTCATCGAAAACGGACTGGACGACTTCGACGAAACCCTCAAGGAAACCGAGGGCAACAACATCGACGACAGGAAGTAATCGCATCGCAGCAACTGCCCCAGACGACTTCGTCTGGCATCCAAAGTCAACGAGGAATCGTTAATAATGGTTTGCAACAATTAATGACTTCCGCCTGCGCCTGAGGGAAGCAAAGAACGGATTAAACGGATTGAACGAATTACCTTATTTGCTGATTATCAGCGAAGCAAAAATCTGTTCATTCCGTTTAATCCGTTGTTTGATTATATATGATGGTATTTAAGACTCAGCCTTATTTTTTATATCAAGGCTCATGACTGTTCGCGCAACGCGAGGAGGTTGTATTGTCCCTTGCCTTGCGTCGCACTGCCGAAGTTGATGGCGTGATACGGACAGGCATGATAGCAAGCCAAGCAACCGGTGCAATGCGACTGCCATTGGGGTAGCTCCCTGTCTCCCTGAAGAGGAGTTATCAGGATGTTCCCCACCGGACACATCTTGCTGCAACGTCCGCATGAAATACATCTTGAAGCATCCACACGGAAGTACTTGTCTGTCACGAGGAAACGATTGAACAACGGACGAAGGACATAGGTCTTGGTCCGGGGAAAGGAACCACGCGTCAGCATGCGCACCTGCCTCCTCTCCCGGATGCACCCCGCTATCTCCTCCACCCGGGTTTCCTCCTGCCTGAGTTTCTTCTTGCAAACCTCCTTGCTATCCACATCGAAACCAGGCAGACAGACATAGACATTGGGCATGAGCACCGAGAAAGCTGCATCGAGCTTCCTGCCCAAAGCAGCCTCCAGGATACGGTCGGCATAGCCCATGTCGTCGCCGCAAGTCATTACAGCATAGAGATAGGATGCCTTCCGTGGTTCTCTCTCAGGGGAATGGGACAAGAGGTGTTTGGCGAAGCTCTCCACGACATTCGGAATACCCCAGGCATAGACAGGAAAGACAAGTCCGACGAGCGCTTCTTCCTCCCCCTCGAAGGGGAAGCCCGAGATGCCTTGCATCGGGCAGAGCCTCTCGCCAAGCGCATCGGCCAGGTGACGAGCGACGTGCAGGCTGTTGCCTGTACCAGAGAAATAGTATATCATACGCGTGCAAAGATACAGCTTTTTTAATGAAGAATGAAAAACGAAAAATGAAAAATGAAGCGGGAAGTAAAAAATTTGCCATCATCGTTTATTTTTCGTACCTTTGCACCCTGAATCACAGGACAAAAAAGAACATTACTTCATCCCCAAAAAGAAATGACAAAGATTATCTTTCTCGACATAGACGGCACTCTGCTTTCCTTCCGTACCCATCGCGTCCCTGCATCCACCATCGAGGCCATTCACCAGGCACGGCAGCAAGGCGTCAAGGTGTGGATAGCCACGGGTCGTCCCCTACCCTTCGTGAACAACCTGGATGGCCTGGAGTACGACGGCATCATGTGCGTCAACGGTGCGCGATGTCAGATTCAGTCGCCGCAGCAGAATCCGGAAGACGTCACCGTCATCCACTCCCAGCCCATTCCACGTGCCGACATAGAACGCATGGTAGCCGAGCAGCACCGCTCCGGACTGCCCATTGTCTATGCAGGCAACGAAGGTGCCATCCTGGCTG
Source organism: Prevotellaceae bacterium UBA4336 (assembly GCA_002394305.1). Taxonomy (GTDB): domain Bacteria; phylum Bacteroidota; class Bacteroidia; order Bacteroidales; family Bacteroidaceae; genus Physcousia. The sequence continues at coordinate 24,049 of DGTM01000038.1, read as the reverse complement.
CGCCCGGCGGCATTCCCTCCATTGTCAATGAGGTGTTCAGTTATCTCGACATCAAGATGCCGCCCTTGGTCCAGCCCGAGGAAGCCCTCAACTTCACGGTCATGCAGATAATCGGGTTCTATACGGAAGCCGAACAGGAGCACATCATGGGCGACATACTGAAGGGGTGCAGCGACACGCGCTGGCATCCCGTCTTTGCCGACTGCATTGCCAAAGGCACAAGCAAAGCAACGGGCATCGACCGTGTCATCCGTCACTATGGCTTCGACCTCTCGGAGACAATGGCCTTCGGCGACGGCGGCAACGACATCGAGATGCTTCGCCACGCCGGCATCGGCGTAGCAATGGGCAATGCCAGCGACGAAGTGAAAGCCGCCGCCGACATCGTCACAACCAGTGTGGACGACAACGGCGTGGCTAACATCATAAACAAGCTCGTTCTTCAGAAATAAGCGCTAGGGTCTTCCGAAATAAGAGCCAGGCTCTTTCAAAATAAGCGTTAGGGTCTTTCAAAATAAGAGCCAGGGTCTTCCAAAATAAGAGCCAGGGTCTTCCAAAATAAACACTGGGCTCTTCCGCACGATTTAACTGCTGTAAGCTGCCAACCTTCGTGGCAGGCGGTTTGCCGACGCTATTCCTCCAATGTTTTCAGGGCACGGTAGATGAGGATATCGCTCTGCTCGGTTATCTTGAAGTTGCGCAGGTCGCCCTGGGCGATGTGCAGGGGCGCTATGCCAAGCTCGCCGGCAAGGGTGATGATGGACTGCGAGTCGCGGATGCCTCGCTCGTCGGCCATGCGAAGCATCTGCTGCAGGGTGGCAAGCGGAAAGGTGTGGGGCGTCTGGGCTCGCATCAGAGCCTCGCGCGGAAGAAGGCCGTCCACGGTACTGCTGTTCTGCGTCCGCAGATAGGCCTCGTGGCTGGGCAGGGCTGTGATGGCATTGCCATGCGTCAGGCAGACAGCGATGTTGCGGCTGATGATATCCTGCGTGATGAGCGGCCGGACGACGTCATGGACAAGCACGATGGCATCGGGGACATTTACCTCCCGAGCCAGATGTTCTATGCCATAACGGGCCGAGAGGTAGCTGGTCTCGCCAGCCGACACGATGCTGCCCAGCTTGCTGATGCCGCCCCGGCGGGCTTCCTGCTGCACGAAATGCTCCCATTGAGGCATACAGACAAGGCAGATGTCGTGGATGAGCGGGTGTTGCTGGAAGGCACGCAAAGTATGGAGCAGGACGGTCTCGCCGTCGATTTCCATGAACTGCTTGGGCAGCGAGACTCCCATGCGCCGGCCTGTGCCGCCAGCCAGGACGAGGGCTATATTGCGGCTCTGTTTCATGACGGGGACAAAGTTTGGCGGCACCGTCGGCAGAGCGACTCGTGGCGGTGGATGAGAAGATAGCGGACTGCCTCGAGCACCGTCGCCTCGAAAATGAAATAGATCCAGGGAAGTCCGACAAGAAGGGACAGGAAGAGGACGATGACGCGGGTGTCGAAGGTGAGGATGTTACATAGCGGCATGAGCGGTTTGCTCTCCTGCCGGAACACACTGCGTATGTCGCTGCCCAAAGGCTGCCTTTCCATCAGAGGGCGCAGCTTTTGGAACTCGGGTGTCTGGCGCTCCTGTCCGCGGGTGTAACGCGCATAGAAGAAGAGATAGAGCTTCTCAAACCACTGGCTGCTGCACCAGCGCAAGCGTTGCATCCGCGCCTGGACCTGGGCACTGCTGTCCAGCTCGCTGCCACTGCCTCCGAACATCGTCCAGAGGTGGACGTTGCGGTAGTAGTCGCCTATGGCACATTGGCGTGTATGGCAATACAAGCCCGCCCAGGCCTCGAGCAGGAAGATGGCGATGCCCCACTGCGGCCAGAGGCGCAGCAGGATGGCAAGGTAGATGCAGAAGAACCACACGTCGCCTGCAAAGCCGTCGAGCACACGTCCGACAAGTGTCTTCTGCCCCGTCATGCGTGCCAGCTGGCCGTCGGCACAGTCGTACCAGTTGGCCCAAATGAGCAGGAGCATGCCGATGAGGTTGAGGCGAAGGTCGGTACTATAGAAGAACCACCCCGATGCGGCACCGATGGCGATGCCCATGAGGGTGACAGCTATGGGGTGAACGTGAAGCTTACGGAAGAACAATGCCCACAGGTAGCCGGGGGTACGGGTGACGTAGAGCTCGAAATCGCTTTCTACGTCGCGCGACTTCATGGTGGAGAGGACGCGTTGCTTCAGGCTCATGCGAATACCATTTGAGCGAAGAACTCGGGGCGATGGAAGTCGGGACTGACGGTCGATATGGGGTTCCAACTGATGAAATGCGGCACAGGCAGGCGGTCGCCACACTTGTAGACGTTGCCCTTGGCTTCAAGCCCGCAGAAGCTCTCTATCTGGTGCAGGAAGAATGTACCGACGGGCAACCGCAATGCCAGTTCCCAGCGGGTAGCCTTCTGGCGGACGTCGAAGGGAGCTGTGCCCAGCGAGGCCCAACGGTCGATGCTCTGCAAGATGCCCTGCGGCGCAGGCTGGCGCTCCTTGCGACCCTTGCCTGCCGCAACAAGGAGCTTGCCCGTGCAGTTGCACTCCACATTATAATATATGCCGTCCGCCGCAGGCATGCAGAAGAACTCTGCACACGAATCCTCCCAGACATTGTCCATGTCCTGCCTTGCTACGGCACGAACGCTCTGCTCCTCCACACGATAATGGAGCAACAGGGCATCGCCGGTGTGGGCTGCGGCAAACTCCATACTGGGTTTATAGGGAAAACTCTCGGGCCAGTTCACACAAGCGACGGGTGTGTAGCTGACACCGGCTTCGGCAAAGGCCGCAGGTATGCCGGCTGCCGACGAAATGGCCTGAGCCATACGGGGAATAATGAGTGTCTGCATCTCTTTCTTGCCTCCTCTGCAATTTACTTATCATCGTTTTTCTTCTCGTCGTTTTTCTTCGAAGCGGACTTCTCGCGCTGGGTGCGGACAGTGTATCTGCGCTTGGGCTTCTCTTCCTGCGTCTCTTCGGATTGGCCTTCGTCTCCTTCAGGCTTCGCCTCCTGCTCCTTGGCCTCAGCGTCGGCGTCCTTTGCCTCCTGTTCCTTCGCCTTGGCCTTAGCCTTAGCCTCCGATTCCTTCGCACGTTCTTCTGCCTCTTTTGCCTTGTTCTCGGCATCCTTCACGGCAGCTTTCACGGCAGCTTGCTTCTCCTTCTCCTGTTTCTCGGCCTCCTTCTCTTGGCGCTCAGCTTCTTTCTCCAGTTGCTCGGGGGTCTTTTCCTTCTCCTCTACCTTTCCTTTCCTGGCAGGTTTCTTCGTCTCGGAAGCTTTCTCCTTGGCATCGGAAGCAGACTTCTTCGCGTCGGAAGCTTTGTCTTTTGCACTGGAAGCATTTTCCTTTGCATCGGAAGCTTTGTCCTTTGATTTCGAAGTCTTGGCATCTTCGGCCTTTCCCTTCGTCTGAACGGGAGCAGCGGCTTCCGCCTCTTGCTTGGTAGCTTCCACCTGCTTGGCTTCCGCTTCCTTCTGCTTGGCTTCTTCTTTCAGCTCTGCTTTCTTCTCCTTAGCACGCTTCGACTGACTTCTAGCCGACGCTTTCAGCTGTTCTTTCTCCTTCTGCTTGGCCTCCTTTGCCTGCTGTTTCTTCTCGGCTATGGCAGCTTTCTCGGCAGCTTTCTTCTCAGCAGCCTTCTCCTTTATCTCGCGTTCCTTGGCAGCTTTCGCTTCCTTTGCCGCCTTAATCTTTGCTTCCACGTCACCCTGCAACTCTACTGGTATGTAAGGCTTTACCTGGTAGAACTTTCCTTTACGCTTTGCTTCCTTTAGCTTGACCTTGTCTCTCTGAGCCTGAGTACGCGACTTGGCGAGGTCGCGGTTTAGGGTACGCAGGGTTTTCTCCTCTTCCTTGAGTTTGGCTCTCGTCTCCTTCGCCTGCTCCTTGACTTCCTTGATGCGTTCCTTCAGGTACGCCTGAATGGTGTCCGGGTTGGTGTAAAGCGCCTGCGCAGAGACAGACTTCCCTCCTGCGAGGAACGTCAGGACACAAAGAATAACAGAAGCGATTATGGGTCTGATGATGCGTTTCATATTGACAGAGTGTGTTTATCAAGTGCAAAGGTACGCTTTTTCTCGTTATCGTGCAAAGAATTCATGCAATTTGTTCATAAAGGAAAAAGGCTGCAAGCATGATGAGCATACTTGCAGCCTTGCATTATGGAAGGATTGTTTATCTTATCCGCCGAAATTGTCGAAGCGAATCATGTCGTCCTCTACGCCGAGAGAGTGCAAGAGGTCGAGCACGGTCTTTGCCATCATTGGAGGTCCGCAGAGGTAGTACTCGCAGTCCTCGGGTGCCTCGTGTGCCTTGAGGTAGGTGTCGCCCATGACGGGTGCCACGAAGCCCGGCGTGTACTTGATGCCTGCTGCGTCTGCCTTGGGGTCGGGACGGTCGAGTGCCAGATGGAAGTGGAAGTTGGGGAAGTCCTTCTCGAGCTGCAGGAAGTCGTCGAGGAAGGGAATCTCCTCCAGAGCGCGGGCGCCGTAGAAGTAGTGCATGGGGCGCTGGCGGTCTTCGTCCTTCACGCCGTGGCCTTTCAACATGTGCATGATCTGAGCACGCAGGGGAGCCATGCCGGCACCACCGCCTACCCATATCATCTCACGACCTGTGCCGTACTGCGGGCGGAACTCTCCGTAGGGGCCGCTCATGATGACCTTGTCGCCGGGCTTCAGCGAGAAGATGTACGACGATGCGATACCCGGGTTGACATCCATGAAGCCAGGGCCTTGGTCCTTCGGTTTGAAGGGAGGTGTGGCGATGCGGACGTTGAGGGTGATGATGTCGCCCTCGTCGGGATAGTTAGCCATAGAGTAGGCACGGATGGTCTCCTGCGGGTTGACGCACTTGAGGGAGAACATGTTGAACTTCTCCCAAGCGGGCAGATAGGTGTCGCCGATGAGGCTCTTGTCGAAGTCCTTGCCGTAGTCGATGCAGTCGAACTTGGGGATGCGTATCTGTGCGTACGAGCCGGGCTCGAAGTCCATGTGCTCGCCCTTGGGCAGAGCCACCTTGTACTCCTTGATGAAGGTTGCCACGTTCTTGTTGCCAATCACGGTGCATTCCCATTCCTTTACGCCCATTACGGAGTCGTCCACCTTGACCTCGAGGTCGCCCTTCACTTTGCATTGGCAACCCAGACGCCAGTGTTCCTTGATTTGCTTGCGGGTGAAGTGGCCCTTCTCGGAGTCGAGGATGTCGCCGCCGCCCGAGACGACCTGCAGCTTGCACTGTCCGCAAGAGCCCTTGCCGCCGCAAGCCGAGGGCAGGAAGACGCCTTCCTGGCTCAGTGTGCTCAGCAGAGAAGCGCCTTGAGGCACGGAGAGTGTGTCCTTGCCGTTGATTGTTACGTTCACGTTGCCGCTCGGCGAAAGGTAAGCCTTCGCTACGAGCAGTATTGCCACCAATATCAGTATGATGCCCAGGAAGACAGCAATACTGGTTAAAATCAAATTCAAATCCATATTCTGTTTCCTCCTTTCATTAGATATTTAAGCCCGAGAAGCACATGAAGGCAAGTGCCATCAGGCCGACTGTGATGAATGTGATGCCGAGGCCCTGCAGAGGCTTGGGCACGTCGGTGTAAGCCATCTTCTCGCGAATGGCAGCCAGGCCAACGATAGCCAGCAGCCAGCCGATACCAGAGCCGAGTGCATAGGCGATAGCATCGCCGAAGCCACCGATGAACTGAGCATTGGTAGGCTCCATCGTGACGCGCTGCTGCATGAACAGGCTGGCGCCCATGATGGCGCAGTTCACTGCAATGAGGGGCAGGAAGATGCCCAGGGCTGCATAGAGCGAAGGGCTGAAGCGCTCCACAACCATCTCCACCAGCTGCACGATGCCGGCAATGACGGCAATGAACAGGATGAAGGCGAGGAACGTCAGGTCGACGCCTGCCACGATGGCATCGGGGCCGAGGACGTACGTCTGCAAGGCATAATCCACGGGCACCGTGACGAGCAGCACGAAGGTGACTGCCACGCCGAGGCCGAGGGCTGTCTTCACGTTCTTGGATACGGCCAGATAAGAGCACATACCCAGGAAGAAGGCGAATATCATGTTGTCCACAAAGATGCTGCGGACAAAGAGACTAATCATGTGTTCCATAGTTTACTTCTCCTCCTTGTTTATTGAGCGATGTGCCCAGATTACACAACCTACGATGATAAGGCTCATGGCGGGCATCACCATCATGCCATTGTTCTGATACCAACCTCCGTTGGAGACGTACCAGCTCTCGGGGATGACGTTGTAGCCGAAGAGTGTGCCGAAGCCGAAGAGCTCGCGCACGAAGCCTACGATGACGAGGATGGCGGCATAGCCGAGGCCGTTGCCGATGCCATCGAGGAACGAAGGCCAGGGAGCGTTCTGCATGGCGAAAGCCTCGAGGCGACCCATCAGGATGCAGTTCGTGATGATGAGGCCCACATAGACACTCAGCTGCACGCTGACGTCATAGACGTATGCCTTGAGCAACTGGCTCACAATCGTTACGAGCGCAGCCACCACAACCAGCTGCACGATGATGCGGATGCGGTTGGGAATGGTCTTGCGCAGCAGGGATATAATCACGTTGGAGAATGCCGTAATGACCGTCACGCTGAGTCCCATCACGATGGCGGGCTTCAGCTGACTCGTCACAGCCAATGCCGAACAGATACCAAGCACCTGGACGGTGATGGGGTTGTTCACGTTAAGGGGGCCAGTGAATGCGGCTTTATTCTCGTCAGAAAACAATTTACTCATATTCTTTTCCTCCTCTTTTCTTATTGTTCAACATTGGTTTCTTCGCACTCTTCTGCTTCGGGCTCGGCCTCAGGCTCGCTTGCTGCGGCGCCGAGGAACTCCTTGTAGGCAGTCAGGCCGTCCTTCACCATTGCGGCCACGCCGTTGCTGGTGAGGGTGGCACCTGTCACGCCATCCACCTCGTTCTCTGCCTGGGCAGCACCTGCCTTCACGACTGTGAGGGCTACGTTGCCGTCCGCGCCGAAGATGGGCTTGCCGTTGAACTGGTCCTGGAACCACTTCTCGCTGATGCGGGCGCCGAGTCCGGCTGTCTCGCTCTCGTGGTAGAAGTAAGTGCCCAGCACTTTGTCCTTCGTCTCATTAACTGCGATGTACCCCCAGAGACCGCCCCAGAGGCCGCGGCCCACGACGGGAATCACATAAGCCTGCTCGCCGCTGGCTGTCGTGCCGGTGAAGACGTGCAGTTCGCCATTCTTGATGAGCGAACCATAAGTGGTATTGAACTTACCTTCGTAGGGCTTCAGCTCGCCGTCGGCGAAGACGTTGTCCCTGACGTTCTTCCCGTACTCGGCGGCCACGTCGATGGCAGCCTTGTCGTAGCCGAGGGCGGAGAGAATCTGTCCCTTCGTATCGTTTGCCACGTTGGCATCCTGTGTCTCCTTCAGTGCCGAAGCCACGAATGCCAGCAGGAAGGCAACGATGATAACCATTACTGCTGCATAGCAGAAGGTATATACGTTTCCGTTTGTATTCAGTTTCATATCGCTTTGTCCTCCTTACTTTATTGCGGCACGCTTGGCACGCATGTTGATGTTACGCTGCACGAAGCAGTAGTCGATGAGGCTTGCGAAGAGGTTCATCAGCAGGATGGCGAGCATCATGCCCTCGGGATAACCGGGGTTGAGGACGCGCACCAGCACGGCGATGAAGCCGATGAGCAGGCCATAGACGTACTTGCCACATTCCGTGCGAGCCGACGTCACGGGGTCGGTTGCCATGAAGACGGCGCCGAAGGCAAAGCCGCCCAGCACGAGATGCTCGTACCAGAGGATATGGGTGAGGCCGAGAGCCTGCATGAGATAGCCCGTAGCAGCACCGCCCACGAAGACGCTCAGCATGGTCTTCCACGAGGCGATGCCCGTGCAGAGCAGCAGCAAGCCGCCCAGAGCGATGGCAATGACGCTGGTCTCGCCGATGCATCCGGGGATGAGACCCGTGATGGCATTCTGTATCGTCTCGGGAGCAAAGCCCTGGAAGCCCGCCTGAGCTGCCTCGCCGAGAGGTGTGGCTGCGGTATAGACGTCGGCCGACTTGTAGCCGAGGCCAAGGATGGTGTCCTGAGCGACCCATACAGTTGCGTCGCCTGTCATGGCCGAGGGGTAGCTGAAGAACAGGAAAGCACGGGTGATGAGGGCAGGATTGAAGATGTTCATGCCCGTGCCGCCGAAGATTTCCTTCGCCAGGATGACGCTGAAGGCCACGGCAATGGCGAGCATCCACAGCGGGCAGGTGACGGGCACAATCATCGGGATGATGATGCCGGATACGAGGAAGCCTTCCTGAATCTCCTCGTTCTTCCACTGAGCCACGGTGAACTCGATGCCGAGGCCCACTACGTAGCTGACAATAATCTTAGGCAGCACGGCCAGGAAGCCGTACCAGAACATTCCCCAGAACGTGGCGTCGGCCAGATGGCCCGCAGCCAGAGCGTTCTGATAACCCACGTTGTACATGCCGAAGAGCAAGGCAGGCAGCAGGGCAATCACCACGAAACTCATGATGCGCTTGCTGTCGATAGCATCGTGGATGTTCACGCTACCCACGCGGCTCGTCGTGTTGGGGACGAAGGCAAACGTCTCGAACCCATCCACCAGCGAGCGGAAGGCATGGAACTTGCCGCCCTCCTCGACGTAGGGATGTATGTTATCGAATAGTTTCTTTATTGGATTCATAATATATACTATATATAATGAAATAATGAAAAAATGAAAAATGAAATATTTGCTACCCCATCCGGGAACTAACTGTTTTTTCGGAAAGCAATAGCTCTTCATTATTTCATTTTTATTATTTCGCTTTCATTTTTTTATTTTTTCATTTTTTCATTTTTATTAAGCGTTTTCCTTCCTGAGAATATCGAGCCCTTCACGTACGATGCGCTGCAGCTCGAGCTTCGAAGAGTCCACGAACTCGGCGATGGCGAAGTCCTCGGGAGCGACCTCGTAGATGCCCAGCGCCTCCTGGCGGTCGATGTCGCCTGCGATGATGGCCTTCACGAGGTAGCCTGCGTAGATGTCCATCGGGAACACCTTGTCGTACTCGCCGCTCATGATCATGTGGCGTTCGCCGCCTTTGATGCGGGCATCGATGACGTATTCCTTCTTCTTACCAAAGAGCCAGCTCAGGTAGCTGCGGTGCGTGCTGAAGGTGTTGAAGCGGGGCATGATCCAGCCCAGCATCTCGTCGGCGTGGTCGCCTTCGGGGATGACGTTCACCTCCGTGGCATGAGCGCCCAGGAAGCCCTCGGCCGTAGTCTTGAGCCCCGTCATCACGTTGCCGTTGATGATGCGGACAGAGCCTGCGCCCGATTTTTCATTTTCAGCTGTTAATTTTTCATTTTTAACTGTTAATTTTTCATTTAGCAGCGTCGTCAGCTTCTGTCCGACCTTCACCTTGTAGTACTTCGGAGCCTTCACCTCGCTGCCAGCCAGGGCAATGGTGCGGGTGAAGTCCACCTTGCCGGTCTTCAAGAGGCGACCCAGGAAGATAACCTCCTCGGCTCCCATCGTCCATACCACCTCGCCCTTGTTCACGGGGCAGACGTGATTGATTTGCACACCGACGTTGCCTGCCGGAGCGGGGCCGTCGAAGATGTTCACCTCGCAGTCCTTGGCCTCGGTCAGCGCCTTAGCGGTCTGCTTAGCGCTCACGCCGAGATAAACCTTTGCGAGCTTTGCCAGAGCAGAAAGACCAGCCTGGAACTCGGCCTCCTGGCCTTGGAGGACGTACTCGAAGTCCTGACTGAGCGGCATGCTGTTGAAGGCGCTCACGAAGATAGCCTTCGGCTTGTCGTCGGGGTTAGCCACTACGTCATAGGGGCGCTGGCGCAGGAAGGCAAACAGACCGCTCTCGAGCATGAGGGCCTTGATAGCCTCCCCCGTCCCCTCCGAAGGAGGGGTGAACTGTCGCGAATCTTCTCCCTCTCCTTTGGAGAGGGATGGGGTGAGGCTCTTCACGCGGATGCTCAGCAGTTTGCGGCGGTCGCCGCGCTCCACCATGCTTACTGTTCCGCTGACAGGGCTCACGAACTTCACTTCGGGATGCAGCTTGTCGACAAACAAGGCATCCCCGGCCTTCACGGCATCGCCCTCCTTGACCACCACCTTGGGTTTCACGCCGCAGAAGTCGTCGGGCATGAGTGCATACTCGCCCGGACAGTCAACTGCCAGCGTTTCCCTTGTGGCTTTGCCCCGGAGGTTGATGTCGAGGCCTTTGCGTAACTTAATTACTTTTGCCATATCTGGGTTAGTTAATAAATGTTTGTTTTTCTCTCTTTATACTTCATGAAGACTTAGCAAAGTCTCTATGGTTTCATATCGTTGAACATAGCCGCCTCCTCGTCGAAGACAGCAAGAATTCGTCAAAATCCACGGCATATTTCAGGCCATTATCTGTGGTAAACGTCAAAGCATCCCCATCATTTTCCACCCTATACGGAGATACAATATTGAGTTGCCTGGAGTTGAGCTTAATCATAGCCTATACCCATTCCAAGTCATAGTAACCAGATTCGGCAGCCTCCTTGCGCAGGCGGTCTCTTTCGGCAAACTCAGTTCTGACCTTTTCCTGCCAGGCCATTTTTCGCCGACGGGCCTCGTCCAGCCACGCAAGGACCTCCTCGCGAGTGCGTTTTCTTCTTGTTACAGGTGCTTCCATAGTCCTCTTTTCTCTATTTCGCGCCGCAAAAGTACAAAAAAAATAAGAGATAAACGAACTTTACGCAAGATTTTCCTTAAAAAGGAAGGTTTTATGATGAATTCTTCCTAAAAAGCAGCATAACGCAGGCAGAAAAAAACAACATTTTATCAACTTAATCCAGCAAAAGCAGGAGGCTCTTAAACGTAAAAAACTGCTTAGGCAGCTTAACAACCATATCACCACTTCCCGCACTTCTGAAAATTCTTTTTAGTCATTTTCTTTCTCAATTTCCTTCTGCAAACGCTTCTTTGCTTTTCGCAAAGCACGCCTTTCTTTGCGAGAAAGGTGCTGTTCTTGCTCAGAATCATCTGACATAGAGGAAACATCTATATCTTGTGACTCTCGCTCTACAGCCACTACTGATTCGGAAGAAGATTCTATGTCTGCCTCTAATAAGGGAGTCGTCTCTGCCGAAGGTTGTTGTTGTTTGCTGTCAGCATCTTCTTTTTGACCCTTAGATTGGGTAGTAGAGACTTCTAATTGGGAACGTTCCTTTTGGGCTGTTTTTTCAATTTTTTCAGAGCCACCTTTCCCCTCATTATTATCTCCATTAATTGCAATAGCAATGACAACAATAATAGAAATTATAAACAAGAATATCTTAGTGAGGCATCCAGTTTTTTGATGTTCTGCATACTCTTTGTCATTTAGGATTTTCTCCACTCTACCTTTAGAATCACGAATGATGTGCTGTGCCATAATGTCTCTTTTTTATGTTCTTCCTATTTATGTTTGATTTTACAACTATACTTGAATTACTTATTATTAGCAAATTGATGGTGTTCGTTTTATGTCGTCACATTCCATGAACTCTATCTCTGGTTGGCAAAGGGAACTGATGGCTTCCATCTGCTTTCTATATTCTGCCAATTCTTGCTCAATGCCTTCTACGGTCAAGGAAACAAGTGTAAACAAAGGCATGTTCAAAAGATATTTGGCCGCCATTTTGCTCATGCCTAGTTCTTCTTGAAATTTTATGGCTGCGCCTTCTGGGGTGCTGGATTTCTTGATAATTAGGACGATAGTATTAAGTACCTGGTCATCCGCATCGAGGAAAGCCTTCATTTCTTTAAGGCTTTTGACTTTGTTGGTGATTGCCTTGCATATTTCCTTAAAGTTCTCATCAAGAATCTGATAAAAATCGCCTTTGATTGAAAGAGTGGCTTCTCCACCTTTGTTTATAATTGCTGCTTTCATAATTGTTTTTGTTGAATTTCATATTTATAGTTTATCAAAACTCTGCTTACTGCATGAGCTTTCAGGAAGGCTTTGCGATTGCTGACAAGCACATTCCAAACCCTTTCTGCTTCCTTGGCAGTAAGGTCTTTCAAATTTGAAAAAAGTTCTGCTTTAGAAGCCTCTAATAGTTCTGACTCACCTCTTTGAATAGCAAGCCGAATACCATTAGCTTCAATAGTTCTTACATGAAAAAGTTCATGCAAGATATTAATCATTTGTTCCTGAAAAGCCAAAATCCCATAAGTTGAAGCCAAAATCTTATCCAGTTGATTGATTCCCGTATGCTTCCATTTTTCATGCGCTTCTTTACGTAGGCTATAACTCTCATACAGGTTTATGGTATCTGGGAAGCTAAGAGCATAACGTGCAAACTCATCTTCGAGGTCATCGGGCAAAGGCCTTTCCTTTTTTTTGTTCAAATAAGACGATGGCTTCAAGTCCTTGAACAGGCATTCTCTGATGGCAGTAATATCAAAGTCCTCTGCATTGGCTTGTAGCATATCCTCCGCTCTCTTCATGAACTCGTCGAAGCGCGATGCCTCTATATCGAACTGGAACTTGGGTAGGTCTTCATTAACGAACCTGGCAGAATGAAGGCCATACTTAATAGGGTCAACCTCTGTAAGTCCCAGGCAATAGCAGACAACTGATGATGATACCGCCCCTCTTGCCCAATAGTTTATGTCTTGCACCGAGTACCTGAATATCCAGAAGGCCATCAGATAGTAATCAACATGTTCGGCCTTGATAATGTGCATCAGCTCCCATACAATTCTTCGCGTCACCAGATTGTCAGCCTTTTCGCCATAGCGCCACCTTTTTCCTGCGCTAACAAGTCCCTTTAGGATATCTGTGTGTGTTCTTTCCATTTTGTTCTTTTATTATTGTTCGTTAATATCCATTCCTTTTCGCCAGTCTTTCCGCGCAAGACGGCGGAAAGTTTTTTTGAAGCTGCAAATCATCCTGATTCGAAGGCGGAAGCGCAGGCGGTCGTTCAGTTCATAGAGCCATCCATGATTCGTTTCGAAGCACTCTGCAACATTCCGTTCCATATATTCGAATTGTTCGGAGGTAAGCTGCTCGCCCGTGCGAAGATAGAAAAGGATGTAATAATCTGTGTGGCCTGATTGTTGAGGACGCTCGTGGAGCCAGGTAGAGAAGAGAGTGAGGAACTCCTCGTCTGTCTCGTCTTCTTGTTTAAGTTCAACGGCTTCGAAGCCATCGCAATTAGCCAGATAATCTACTTCATCCGGGCTGAAGATGCGTTTGCCTTTTACCTTGAGCTGTTTGATGTACTTTTGAAATTCCGTCTTGTTGGTTGCAAGTACTGTTGTTATCATGTTTTTCTTTATTTGTTATTAAAACTGGATTCCAATTGTTCGAAGTTTTCGGATGGATTTTTCTCTGATTTGGCGGACGCGCTGTCGGCTTAGTCCCATCCTTTCGCCCATTTCGTCGAGTGTCATTTCCGGCTGGCCATTGATACCGAAGGTACATTCTATTATGAGCCTCTCACGTTCTCCGAGCAAGCCGAGTGCTTGGTTCGTTTCAGCAGAGATGGTCTCGCCAGTCAATCCTGAAGGAGCAATAAGATTGTCAGGAGAAGGGAGTTCGCCTGAGAGCTGGCGCGAGTTTTGTCTTTGTTCCTCTGCAAGGGCGTGAATAATCCGCTCGCGAATCCACCAGACGGCATAGGAGATAAATTTGAAGCCGCGTGTCTCGTCGAACTTCTCTGCTGCTCTGATAAGTCCTACATTACCCTCGTTTATGAGGTCGGGCAAAGAAAGTCCCTGGTCTTTGTACTGATTGGCAACTGTGACCACAAAGCGAAGGTTAGCGCGGACCAGCTTCTCAAGAGCGGCACGGTCGCCTGCATGTATCTTCTTCGACAGTTCAATCTCCTCTTCCGCAGAAATAAGAGGTTCGCGACTGATTTCCTGAAGATACTTCTCGAGTGATAAGGTTTTGTTTTCTTTCATCATATATTTCCAAGGAGGGGTTGTTAGGAAGGCCCTCTATATATTATACGATAAGAAAAAACGGAAAAACGGCGTTTTCGCTATTATCTATGCAAAAACGCCGCAGAAGCTTAGAGGAAATTTTCGCTATTCGCTAATTATCGAAAAAAAACTGTTATCTTTTCAGTTCAACAAATATGTTATACTAATAGATTTAAGTCGAAATTTACTATATATATATTTTGTTTTTCTAGTTTTTCTTTACTAATACCAAGTTCAGGAAGTATAGTTTTACTATAATGTTGTTCCCATATTTGTGAACTATCAACAGTAAGTTGCTCTTTCTCCCATGTCATATCATTTACAAAGTTTAGAAAAATGAGAATGACATTCTTGTACCTCACTTCTGATTTTGATACTTTGCTTATTTCACGTAGTTGGTTTGTAAAGGCGATTCGATTAGAAATTTGATAATATTTCTTACACCAAATCTCACGATTATTATCAGTATCTTCAATATCAAACAAAAGATTGGCACTTCGCATTATAGAATTATATTTCTTCTTGTCGTTTTCTGGGTCTCCATCTCTCCCTGGAATAATTTCGCTAATATGTGATTTTGCTTCAAAAAGAAATAGAGCATTATCTTTTCCCCAAGCAATACCATCCCATTGTGGCTGAGGTGATGGCCAGAAAGAACTTAAATATTTTTTCTTTAAAGTTTGTGGAATTCCTATTTCTTTAAGTAATATTGGGGAGTTCATCCGGTACTCTCTGAATTTATCTTCAAGTAATGGGGAAAACCAATTAAATCTTTCTCCCATGAACTCGTTAAATTTGTTTTGATTCTCGGGCAACGTCAAACGCTGCATCTGAAATTTGCTACCCTTTGTTGCTGCACCTATAGATGTATTACTCATAATCTTTTTCTGCATAACAGTTAAACATCTTACTTATTCTCTTCTTCATTTCTTCTTTCAATTCTTTTGGCTCCAGGACTTCCACTTTTTCTCCCATTGCCAACAGCAGACTGATAAGCTCTGGAGTTATACATAATCTATACGTAAACTCCGCAAATTCTCCATGTTTGGAACGAACTTCTGCCTGACTTTTGTGCAGAGGTGTTGAACGAAGATACTCTGCCTGCACGCCATAAGCACGAATCTTAACATTCAAGGCTTGCTTGTCCTTGTCCTTATAAACACCAACCACATCCGCAAAGTACTTCCTCGCATCAAAGTCTGTCGGCAATTCAAAATGAGTGCTCGTTTTCTTCAAATCATGAATGCGGTCTAAAGATATAAGTCGCAAGTCTTCCTTCTCTTTCTTGTATCCCAAGAGATACCAACGGCGATTAAAGACCTTCAAGGCGTATGGTTGAAAATGGAACGTTTGCATGTGTTCTTCTTCCAGCCCTCTTTCATAGCGCTGATAGTCTATCAGCAGCTCCACATTCCTTTGCATGGCATCCAAGATATTGTCCAAGAAAGCTTGCCCCAAAGGAATCTCCTCAAGCAATACTCTATCCTTCATGCCATTGAACGTCGCAAAGTCCTTGGGAATACTATACTTGCGCAGCAGCCATTTAGTCAGTCGATTCTCGTCCAAGACCTCAGGGTTCTTGATGTAATACACATTTCTCTTGCGGTCACATACGATTTCCACCCCAAACATCTCCTTTATGCCCTTCCTGTATTCATGGAATGTGCGAAGAGCTAAAGTAGTATCATCGGCCATAGGATTGAGGTCCCATTCCGAACTTATGACGTCAAACGGAAGGGGGGTGTCGCTGTTAAGCAACAGGTCGAGAAGCCAGATGTATTTATAATAGGTCTTGCTTATCATTGTCTGTTCTCAAGGACAACGGAGGCTACCTTTCCCTGACGCGGGTCTTCTTCTCCCTGCGCTCGAAGGCGTCCATGCTCTGCACACAATGGATGCCATGGTCGCGCATGGCTTTGCTGCCTCCGATATGGGTGCTGCCGAACTTGCTTCCAGGCTTGAGAATCATCTTCACACATAAAAACAACACCGATAAGGCAACAATCCCAAGGGTAAGTATTGCGACTTTCATCATAATTTAGTATATTTGCACTGCAAAGATATAAAAAAGGAACACATTAACCAAATAAATCATGAACGAAATAGCTCTACAACCCACAAGCGTATTCGAGTGCTTTGCACAAGTGAACAGAATACCCCGCCCCTCGAAGCACGAGGAGAAGATGACCAGCTTCCTGCTCGACTTCGGGCGCAGCCTGCACCTCGACTCCCGACGCGACGAGGTGGGCAACGTCATCATCCGCAAACCCGCCACGCCCGGCATGGAGAACCGCCAGACCATCGTCCTGCAGAGCCACATGGACATGGTGTGCGAGAAGAACAAGGACGTCTGCTTCGACTTCATGCGCGACGCCATACAGACCTATGTCGACGGCGAATGGATGAAGGCCAGGGGCACGACGCTGGGCGCGGACGATGGCATCGGCGTGGCGATGGAGATGGCCCTGCTGCAGTCGGACGACATCAAGCACGGACCGCTGGAATGCGTCTTCACGCGCGACGAAGAGACGGGCCTGACCGGCGCCGAAGGCATGCAGCCCGACTTCATGACGGGCCGCCTGCTCGTCAACCTCGACAGCGAGGACGAGGGCGAGATATTCGTCTCCTGCGCAGGCGGCTGCCGCACCTTCGCCCAGTTCACCTACGAGGACGAACCGCTGCCTGCAGGCTTCTTCACCTTTTCGCTCAGCATCAAGGGCCTGACAGGCGGTCACAGCGGCGACGACATCGAAAAGAAACGTGCCAATGCCTGCAAGCTGCTGGCGCGGTTCCTCTACCTCTGCGGGCAGAAGTACGACCTACGCCTTGTCGACATACAGGCGGGCGGCCTGCACAATGCCATTCCCCGCGAGGCATGGTGTCTGTGCGCCGTTCCTGCGAAGGACAAGGAGAGCATCACGGCCGACTGGAACGTCTTCCAGGCCGACGTGGAGGAGGAGTACAGCGTGACGGAGAGGACGATGAGGTTCGTGCTGGAGAGCGAGGAGGGGGCCGCGAGCGCTATCGACAAGGACTGCTCGCAGCGGCTCGTCAGGGCCCTGCAGGGCGTAGACAACGGCGTCTTTGCCGTATGCCAGGACCTCGACCTCGTCGAGACGAGCAGCAACCTGGCAAGCATCCGCAAGAATGCCGGGACGAAGACCATCGACGTCAACAGCAGCCAGCGCAGCAGCATCTACAGCGCCCGCGTGAACATGGCGAACACGTTTGCCGCCGTCTTCGAGCTGGCAGGAGCCAAGGTGGAGATAGGCGAAGGCTATCCGGGATGGAAGATGAACCCGGAGAGCGAAATCCTGCGCATCGCCGTGGAGCAGTACAAGAAGCTCTTCGGGAAAGACCCCGTCGTTCGCGGCATCCACGCAGGCCTGGAGTGCGGACTGTTCAGCGAGAAGTTCCCCGGCATGGACATGATAAGCATGGGCCCGACGCTGCGCGGCGTGCACAGCCCCGACGAGAAGCTGCTCATCCCCACCGTCCAGATGGTATGGGACCATCTGCTCGCCATCCTCGAAAATGCTCCGAAGAAATGAAGAAATGAAGAAATGAAAGAATGAAAAATTAAAAATGATTTGAGTTTCGGGAGTTATAAAATGGAGTTAAATAAGAAGTTATGCGCTTTCAGCGCAGGAAGTAAAGCACT
>DGTM01000038.1:0-6326 GCA_002394305.1 Prevotellaceae bacterium UBA4336 | reverse complement strand
GGAAGTAAAGCACTGCGTGCTGGACGATAGCACTGGATGCCAACTGCCCATATGTATCGTCCTTTTAGAACCGCCTGCGCCTGAGCGAAGCGAAGAACTTCCATGAGCGGAGCGAATTAACTTCCATTTTAACTTCCTCTTTTACTTCCGAAAGTTGAAAAAATGAAAATGAAGGATGTTATCATGAAGATTGAAAAGAGAAAAAGAGCAATGACAAATGAAAGGACAAAGCTTTCATTCTTTCATTTTTTCATTTTCTCATTCTTCCTGCTGGCTGCTTGCTCGGACTATGAGAGCTTCTCGGACAATCCGAACTTCCGTCTCACCTTCTCGGCGGACACGATTGCCTTCGACACGCTGGTGAGCACCATCCCCAGCAGCACCAAGACGCTCTACGCCTTCAACAGGAACGGCGACGGCTTGCGCATCCGCACCATACAGCTCGAGGGCGGAGCGACGAGTCACTTCCGCGTCAACGCGGACGGACGCTTCCTGGCCGACGGCATCTGGCACGACTTCGAGGTGCTCAGGCACGACAGCCTCGTCCTGCGCATCGAGATGACACCGCCCGAAGCGGGCAGCACGGAGCCCCTCTACTTCACGGAAAAGCTGCACTTCCTGCTCGAGAACGGAGCACAGCAGACCGTCGTCCTGACCGGTGGCTCCATCGATGCCTACATCACCAGGGGCATGGTCGTCGACGAGAACACAACGCTGCAGACCGACAAGCCCTACGTCATCTACGACTCGCTCGTGGTCAGCAAGGGCGCGGAGCTCACCCTCGGCGAAGGCACAAGGCTCATGTTCCACGACAAGGCTGCGCTGCACGTCTACGGCAAGCTGACCGTGCTGGGCAGCCAGGAGAAGCCCGTCGTGCTGCGCGGCGACAGGATGGACCACATGTTCGACTATCTCCCCTACGACAACACGCCCAGCCGCTGGGAAGGCGTCGTCATCCACCGCGGCAGCTACGGCAACAGCCTCCGCCACTGCGACCTGCACAGCTCGCTCTTCGGCATCATCTGCGAGGACACCGAACAGCTGAAACCCGACGAGGCCAGCCCCTCCGTCACCCTGGACTGCTGCATCCTGCACAACATCGGAGGCGACGGCCTGCAGCTCAACAACTGCGTCAGCAGCGTCACGAACACACAGATAAGCAACACGCTGGGCCATACGGTCAGCATCAGCGGCGGCTCGCACATATTTATATATAGCACGCTGGCGCAGTTCTATCCCTTCACGGGCCAGAAAGGCGACGGCCTCCACCTCGCCAGCTCAGCCGACGGCGACGAGTACGGCATGCTGCGCAAGGCGCACTTCATCAACTGCGTCATCACGGGCTACGGACAAGACGTCATCATGGGCGAGAACATCGTGACGGACTCCTACACCTGCAACTATCTCTTCCACCACTGCTTCCTCAACACGCCCGCCGTGGACGATGCCGAGCACTTCGTGGGCTGCATCTTCGACCAGGACAAGAAGAGCAGCGAGGAGAAGAAGCTCGTGCGGCAGGACAACTTCCTGGTCTTCGACACCGAGAACTTCATCTACGACTTCACGCCCAAGGACAGCAGCCTGATACGCTCGCTGGCCGACCCCGACTACGGCGACCTGCCACAGTTCGACAGACGAGGCGTGAGCCGACTCTCCGACGAGGGCCCCGATGCAGGATGCTATGAGTATGTCGCACCGACAGACGGGGAGGAGCAGCAGTGAAGGGCCTACTCATCGTGACAGGCAAGACCGCCGACAAGCGCTTTGCCGCCATCATACAGGAATATGCCGAGCGCATCCGGCACTACATCCCCTTCGACATCGAGGTCATACCCGAACTCAAGAACACGAAGGGAATCAGCCAGAACGAGCAGAAAGCACGCGAGGGCGAGCTCATCCTGCGAAGCCTGCAGCCCGGCGACTACGTGGTGCTCCTCGACGAGCACGGCAGCGAGCGCACCAGCACGGAGTTCGCCGCATGGATGCAGAAGAAGATGGCAGCCGGACCCAAACGCCTCGTCTTCATCGTGGGCGGTCCCTACGGCTTCTCTCCGGCCGTCCATCAGAAAGGAAACGAAGAGGTCAGCCTCAGCCGCATGACACTCTCACACCAAATGGTGCGCATGCTCTTCGTGGAACAGATATACCGAGCCATGACCATCCTGAACGGCGAACCATACCATCATGAATGAGAAGAGTGAAGAGTGAAGAGTGAAGAGTGAAGAATTTGCTACCGCGCTGTAAATGGCTAAATTACTAAATAGTACATAAATAGTAAATCGTAAATCGTCAAATCGTAAATTATTTAGGATTGTAAATAAATTGTAAATTGTAAATAGTCAAATAGTAAATAAAGAAAGATGTTATCAGTAGAAGAACTCAACGACAGGCTCATTGACCTGTCCTTTGCCGAAGACATCGGCGACGGCGACCACACCACACTCTGCTGCATCCCGGAGACAGAGATGGGCGAAAGCAAACTGCTCATCAAGGAGGAAGGCATCTTCGCCGGTGTGGAGATAGCCAAACAAGTGTTCCACCGCTTCGACCCCGAACTGGAGGTCGAGACCTTCATCCAGGACGGCGCACACGTCAAGCCCGGCGACATCGTGATGAGCGTCCGGGGCAAAGTGCAGAGCCTCCTGCAGACAGAACGCCTCATGCTCAACATCCTGCAGCGCATGAGCGGCATCGCCACCATGACACACCGCTACCAGCAGGCCATCTACGACGCTGGCTGCAAGACACGCGTCCTGGACACACGCAAGACGACACCCGGCATGCGCATGCTCGAGAAAGAAGCCGTGAAGATAGGCGGAGGCATGAACCACCGCATCGGCCTCTTCGACATGATTCTGCTCAAAGACAATCACATCGACTTCTGCGGAGGCGTCCACAACGCCATCACACGCGCCAAGCAGTACCTGAAGGAGAAAGGCAAGAACCTCAAGATAGAGTGCGAAGTCAGGAACTGGAAGGAACTGGACGAAGCCCTGGCCGAAGGTTGCGACCGCATCATGTTCGACAACTTCACGCCCGAGGACACGAAACGGGCCGTCGAGATTGTTGCCGGCCGGTGCGAAACAGAGTCGAGCGGAGGCATCACCTTCGACAACATGATTCCCTATGCCCAGGCAGGCGTGGACTACATTTCCTTCGGCGCACTGACCCACAGCGTAAAAGGGCTCGACATGAGCTTCAAGGCAGCAGGCAGCGACAAACTCATCATCAAATAGTCAGCTACAACCTAATCACAAGAAAATGAAACGCGCATTTATACTCCTCGAAGCATTGTTCATCGGCCTACAATGTTCCATGTTCAATGTCCAGTGCTCAACCGCCTCGGCCTGCACCAACCTGATTGTCGGCAAGAAGGCCTCGAAGGATGGCAGCGTCATCATCTCCTACAGCCAGGACTCCTACGGCTCGTTCGAACCGCTCCGCGTCATCCCGGCCGCCGACCATCCCGCAGGGACCATGCACCCCCTCTACCACTACGAGACAAGCAACTACCTGGGCGAAGTGCCCGAAGTAGCCCACACCTACGGCATCGTCGGCCTGATGAACGAACATCAGCTCACCATCCACGAGACGACCTTCGGCGGCAGGGAAGAGCTCACCGACACCATCTCAGGCCTCATCGACTACGGTTCGCTGATGGTGCTCACCCTGCAACGCGCCAAGACAGCACGCCAGGCCATCGACGTCATGACGAAACTGACGCAAGACTACGGCTACGAGAGCGAGGGCGAAAGCTTCACCATAGCAGACCCCAACGAAGTCTGGATACTGGAGATGATAGGCAAAGGCCCGGGCCGCAAGGGAACGGTATGGGTCGCCGTGCGCATCCCCGACGACTGCATCAGCGGTCACGCCAACCACAGCCGCATTCATCAGTTCCCGCTGAAGGACAAGGACAACTGCCTCTACGCAAAGGACGTCATCAGCTTTGCACGCGAGAAGGGATACTTCAGCGGGAAAGATGCAGAGTTCTCGTTCTCAAAGGCATACGCCCCTGCTGACTTCGGAGCATTGCGCTACTGCGAGGCACGCGTCTGGAGCTACTACAACAAGTGGGCTGCCGAAGACATGGCTCCCTATCTCCCCTATGCAATGGGCGACACGTCCGGCCAGGTGCTCCCGCTCTACGTCAAGCCCAAGGCCCAACTTTCCGTCCAGGACCTCAAGGACATGATGCGCGACCACTACGAAGGCACGCCCCTCGCCCTGACCGACGACCTCGGCATGGGCCCGTGGGAGATGCCCTACCGCCCCACCCCGCTGAGCTTCGAAGTGGACGGCAAGAAGTATTTCAACGAGCGCCCCATCAGCACACAGCAGTCGGCATGCGTCTACGTCAGCCAGATGCGCTCGTGGCTTCCCAACCACATCGGCGGGGTGACATGGTTTGCCAACGACGACGCCAACATGGCGGCATTCACGCCCGTCTACTGCTGCACGACCACGGCCCCCGAATGCTATGCCGCCACCACCGCCGACGCCTTCCACTTCTCCACACGCTCTGCCTACTGGGTAGAGAACTGGGTCAGCAACATGGTCTACCTGCGATACAACCTCCTCTTCCCCGAGCTTCAGCGCGTACGCGACCGCCTCGAGGCTGACTACAACTCGCTCCAGGACGAGACGGAGAGCAAGGCCGCCGCTATGGGCAAAGAGGAAGCCGTCAAGTTCCTCTCGGCATACAGCCACCGCATCTGCGGCGCAATGATGGACGAATGGAACCAGTTGGCACAGCTCATCATCGTGAAGTACAACGACATGGCCGTCAAGCGCATGGACGACAACGGACAGTACGAGAAGACACCCGGCGGCGACCCGCGTCCCGTGCTTCGTCCCGGCTATCCCGAGAAGTACAGGCAGCAGATTATCAAGCAGACTGGCTCACGCTATCAGATGCCACAATAAGAATAACACAGAAGGTTTACCGGAGGGGAAATGACATCTACAAATGTTCTTCCCCTTCGGTATAGCTCTCTAAATAGAGTTGTTCGCCATTATAGACAGCATAGGTGAACTGCGAAATCCAGTCGCCCAGGATGAGAACGCGTGTCTGCCGGTTGAGCGCCAAGTCGAGCTCGATGTGGCGATGGCCGAAAATGAAGTAGTCAACGTCGGGATGTCCCTGCAGATACGCTTTCGCAAACCGCACCAGCGGCTCCCTGTCTTCGCCGAGATACGGCGGTTCGCCGCCTTCGCCGCCAGGCGAGGAGCCCGAATGTTTGAGCCTGCTGTGCTTGGCCCACGCTAAGCCGAAGCGCATGCCGAGGTCGGGGTGAACCCAGCGGAACGCCCATTGGCACACTTTGTTGTGGAAGATGCCCCGTATGAAACGGAACGTCCGGTCAGGGTCGCCCAGGCCGTCGCCATGAGCCAGGTAGAACGTCTTGTCGCCGATGTCGAAGGTAAGTGCATCGCGGTGCACCGTCACGCCACATTCCCTCTCCAGGTAGTCGAGGCACCAGATGTCATGGTTGCCGATAAAGAAGTGCACCTCAACGCCCATATCGGTCAGCTCGCTCACTTTCCCCAGGAAGCGCGTGAAGCCTTGGGGCACGACGGTCCGGTACTCGAACCAGAAGTCGAACATATCGCCGAGCATATAGACGGCTTCCGCCTTGTCCTTTATCTCGTCGAGGAAGCGGACGAGCCGCCGCTCCTGCTGCCTGCGGTGCTTGACGGCAAGGCTGCCCAGGTGGGCATCGCTTATGAAATAGACATTCTTCATAGGAATCCCATCTCCATTTTTGCCTCTTCGCTCATCATGTTCTTGTCCCATTCTGGTTCGAAGACAAGGTTGACCTCCACCTTCTGCAGCCCCGTGATAGCCTCCAGCTTCTGGCGAACGTCTTCCAGGATGAAGTCGGCAGCAGGACAGTTGGGCGCCGTCAGCGTCATGTCGACGCTCAGCTCCGTATTGTCCTCGTTGAGCTCTATGCGATAAATCAAGCCGAGGTCGTATATGTTGACAGGTATCTCAGGGTCATAGACCGTCTTGAGCACGTCAATGACACGTTCCTGCATCTCCAATTCGTTGTTCACCATCTTATTATTTATTTAAGTTTCGGAAGTTATAAAATGGAGTTAAATAGGAATTTATGCGCTTTCAGCGCAGGAAGTAAAGCACTGCGTGCTGGACGATACAACGGGGATGCCAAAGCTATCGTCCTGTGCGTAGCACATAACTTCTTTGATGCTTTAGCACAAAGGCGCGATTGTAGTCGCGGAGCCACGAGCGTCAGCGAGTTTACTTCCATTTTTACTTCCTCTTTTACATCCGAAAGTTATACTTATTTACTTTTCTGCAA
>DGTM01000063.1:30166-61885 GCA_002394305.1 Prevotellaceae bacterium UBA4336 | reverse complement strand
ATAGCTTTTGCATCCCCATTGTATCGTCCAGCACGCAGTGCTTCTTCCGCGACTTCAATCGCGCCTTGGTGCTAGAGCATCCAACAACTTCCTGCCAGCAATGCTGGCTTTTCCGCCTGCGCCTGAGCGAAGCGAAGAACTTCCCATTTAACTTCATTCTATAACTTCCGAAACTTAAATGAATAAAGATAACGATGAGATACCAACTGATAGCAGTAGTATTGTTCTTCATCCCTTTCCTTTCTCCAAAGGCGGATGAAGGGGCTGTTACTCCCTCTAAAGGGGGACGGGAGGTCTCTATCCGCGACATCTATGCCGCAGCACCCGACAGCATCTTCCCGCTTCTGACGAAGAACAACCGCCTCGACCAGATTGACTTCCGCGAAAACAACATGCAGGCCGTCGTGAAGAACCGCTTCGACGGACACTCCGAACTGCTCCTCCTCACCGACCGCTACCTGAAGCTTCAGCTCTCGGAGCGCTGCATCGTGGAGATGCGCCTGCTCTCCGACAGCACCTTGGCTTCCCCTTCGGACACCGACCTTCGGTTTTGCATGGTCGAGACCTTCAGCGCACCCGCTCCCGACAGCCGCATCCGCCTCTTCGATGCCCAGTGGCATGAACTGCCGCAAACCATCGAGCGCCCCTCCGTCGACGACTTTCTCAGCGACGACGTCGACATCGACACACGTCTTGCCCTCCAGGCCCTCCCCCTCATCAAGGCATCCCTTTCGCCCGACGACGACACCATCACCTTCTCCCTCCAGACCTCCGAGCTGACCCGCGAACAACGCAAAGGCATCGAAGGCAAGATACACGAAATAAAAAGGTAACCCAGGCGTCGGCTCGGCAGCGAAGCCCCCTGTCCGTCTTACTCCCTGCCCAGCCATAGCAGGAACATGCTGAGCAGAACGAGGGCGAGGTCGATGGCTTTGCTGCGCAGGTTCTTCTCGCGGAAGAGCAGGGCACCGAGCGTGAAGCTGACCACGACGCTGCCCCGCCGTACCATGCTCACGACGCTCACCAAGGCTCCGTCCAACGAGAGACTGTAGAAGTAGACGTAGTCGGCAATGCTCAGGAAGACGCTGATGAGCAGGATGCTCCAGCGCCAGCGGAACCGAGACCTGTCATGCCCACCCCCTAAAGGCGGCAGGGGGGACTTCACCCACAGCAGCATCGCACCCATCATCGCAGCCTGGTAGAAGTTGTACCAGCACTGAACCGTCAGTCTGGGCAGACCCAAGCCTCCGTCCGCCGCCATCAGGTACTTGTCGTAGAGTCCGCTCACGGCTCCCAGCACGGCTGCCCCCACCGTACACATTATCCAACGGTTGTGGCGGAAGTCGATGCCCTCTTTGCGCCCGCTGCGGCTCAGCAGGAAGAAGCTCAGGATGGCCAGCACGACGCCGGCCCATTGCAGCAGGTTCAGCCTCTCGCCAAAGATGAGCAACGCCCCGACGAGCACCATCACAGGCCGCGTGGCATTGATGGGCCCCACAATCGTGATGGGCAGGTGCTTCATGCCGATGTAGCCAAGCAGCCAGCTGCTCAGCACGATGCACGCCTTCAGCAGGATGTAGCGCTGCACCTCCCATCCCCCGAAGGGCGTCCGCAGAGCCATCGGCAGGAAGATGACGGAGCAGAACAGCGTGTTGAGGAACAGTACGGGAACGACCGCATTATCCCGCAGCGCATGTTTCTTCGAGACATCGTAGAAACCCAGCAGAGCCGCACTGAGAAATGCAAAGGCCAACCACATTGGAGTTAAAAGTTGAAAAGTTAAAGAGTTGAAAAGTTAATGTGTTAAAGAGTTATGAGTTATGAGCCTGCAAAGTTACAACCATTTTGCGAGACGGCAAAGCGTCTGCGGCAGAAAAGTCCCTGTCAGTGAGAATTCTTTGCGCAATATTGTATGTAATTGGATAATAAATTGTATCTTTGCAGATGACCTTCGGAATCCATAACCCGGAGACAGGAAGAAAAACTCAGGAAAAGATGAAAAGTCTCATAGCGTTTGCGGCTGCAATGCTGGTAGCAGTGGCAAATATGCTCGCCCAGACCAGCGGGAGTGATAAATTCGTAAGCATCTCCGGCACAAAACTACTGGGGCGCGACGGACAGACGCTCGTGATGCGCGGCACGAACTGCGGCAACTGGATGGTGCGCGAGCCGTACATGATGAACACCTCGGGCAGTTTGGACCGCCAGTTCAAGTTCGACAAGATGCTGGCCGACGTCTGCGGCGAGGAAAAGGTGGAGGAGTTCGACCGCCTCTGGATGGACAACAACTTCTGCGAGGAGGACATGGAGTTCCTTGCCCGGCAGGGCTTCAACACCCTGCGTGTGCCCATGCACTACAAATACTTCACCCTGCCCATCGAGAAAGAACCCGTGGCCGGCGAGCAGACTTGGCTGCAGGAGGGCTTCGACCGCATCGATTCCATGTGCGTCTGGGCGGAACGCTGGGGCATCCTGCTCATCCTGGATATGCATGCCTGCCCGGGCGGTCAGTCCTCCGGCGACATCTGCGACTACGACTCCTCCAAGCCCTCTTTGTGGGAGGACGAGGCTAACCGCACGAAGCTGGCGGCCCTGTGGCAGAAGATAGCCCAGCGCTACAAGGACGAGAAGTGCGTGGCGGCATACGACCTCATCAACGAGACGAACTGGACGCTCCCGAACAGCAACAAACTGCTGTGGGACACCTTCAGGGCCATCATCAAGGCCATTCGTCAGGTTGACGCCAACCACATCGTCATCCTGGAAGGCAACTCCTACAGCAACGACTACACCGGTTTCCCCTCGGCAAAGATGGATGCCAAGATGATGCTGCAGTTCCATCGCTACGGCGTCTACAACACCAAAAGCCAAGTGCAGTACATGGCCGATATGGCAGCAAAGTACAGATGCCCGGTCTACATCGGCGAGTTTGGCGAGAACAGCAACGCGTGGACGGCCGGATGCGTGCGCCTCTACGAGGAAGCAATGCAGTTCGGCGGCTGGACCTGTTGGCCCATGAAGAAGAGCAACATCAATACCCTCCTGCAGGTGAAGCGCGTCAGCGGCTACGACAACGTCATCAGCCAGTGGCAGAACGGCAGCCGCCCCTCGGCCACGACGCTCTGGAGCGCCTGCAAGGCCTGGGCCCTGGCACAGCACATCAGCAAGTGCACCGTTCGCACCGACTATATCGACGCACTTCTACGCCGCCCCTTCAGCGACGATTGTCTGCCCTTTGCCTCCTATCAGACAGGCGACTACATCTATGCTGCACACTACGACATGGGCGCTCCCGGCAGAGCATACTGGGACACCGACGATGCCTCCTACCAGTACAATGGCGAAGACTTCACCAACTGGCAGCGCGGATGGGTCTATCGCAACGATGGCGTCGATTTGTACAGCAGCCCTAACGACACAAAGAACTGCGGGTACTACGTGGGAGAGACCAAGGACGGCGAATGGCTGCAATACACCATCGAGAATCCCAACCAGGCCGCCAACTGGCAACTGCAACTGCGCTACGCCATCAACAGCGGCACATCTACGATACGCATCACCGTCAACGACCGACCCGTCACAGCCTCCACGAAGCTCTTGTCCACGGGAGGCTACACCACTTGGAACACAAAGACCTTTACGGGCATCACCCTGCCAAAGGGAACCTTGCGCGTGCGCGTATATATAGAAAAAGGTGGACTCAACATCAACTGGCTGCGCTTCTACGGCAAGAAGCAAGCCACCGAGCAGGAGCTGCAGGCCCTGGAGCCCGATACAGCCCCCGAGCGCAACCATCTCGTCAGCAGCGACTGCGAATATCAGGGAGCGTGGCAGACGGCATCGTTGGCATCCATAAACAACGCCAAGTACACCTGGAACTCAACCACAAGCACACCCTCAGGCGGCAGCGGCGGCGCGCTGTGCATTTCCGCGGCACGCAGCCATTCGCTCAACACCGTGGTCTACCAACCGGTAGAGGTCGTGGCCGGACACGTCTATGCAGCCGATGTCGCCGTGCGTGGTGCCAGCGGCAACGGGGAGTTCTGGATACAGGCCTTTATGGTAAAGGACAGGCCAAAGGACTATGCCGATTCGGGGTTGGACGAAGCCAACACCATCGGTCAGCTGAACTCGTGGAAGGATGGCTCGCTGGCAGCTTACGACGGCATGATGTCCGCCAAGGCCAAGGCAGGCAGCAGTCATGGTGCAGGCGTGATGAAGTGGAAGGCCACGACCACAGGCACAGTCTATTTCGCCCTGAAGGTCGGTACAAACAAAACGTCGTTCAGCTATTCCTTCGACAACTTCACCCTCACCGACCTCACCGACATAGAGACGGGAATCGAAGGCATCGGAGAGGCATCGGAGAGCATCGGTCAGGCATCTTCTGCCACCAGGCATGCGCCTCAAATCTACAACATCTCAGGCCAGCCCGTCGGCTCCAGCCCAAAGCATCCCGGCATATACATCATCCCGAGTGGCAAGCAAACGCGAAAGGTCGTAGTACGATAAAGGAAACTGGCACGGACTGAATTCTCTTCCGAGATAAGCGCGAGGGTCTTTTGTGTAGGCTGTTTTTGCGGAATCCCCTTTTTCAGTATCTGATGTCGACAAGGAAGAGTGCCTTGCCGGGGACGCTTTCGCCAGCGCTGCAGCGGTCCTTGGCCTCGATGATGCTGCGGAGGTCTTCGATGCTGATTCTGCCCCGACCTACCTCGACAAGGGTTCCCACGATGGCGCGGACCATGTTGCGCAGGAAGCGGTTGGCTGTGATGGTGAAGCGCCACCTGCCGGGGCTGGGCTCGTCCCAATGGGCGTCGCGAAGGTCGCAGAGGTTCGTCTTTGTGTCGGTGCCCGCCTTCGAGAAGCTGGTGAAGTCCTGGTATTCGAGAAGGACCTTTGCTGCTGCGTTCATCTGCTCGAAGTCGAGCTTGTAGGGCACTTGCCAGCTGTAGGCTTGCAGGAAGGGGTCTTTGTGTGTGTGGATGAAGTAGTGGTAGGTGCGCGAGGTGGCGGAGAAACGGGCGTGCATGTCGGGGGCGACGGGACGAATGTCCTGCACGGCGATGTCCTGCGGCAGGAGCTTGTTGAGCTTGTATGGCAAGTCTATGGGTGCCCCTTGCTCCTTATCTTCCCAGTCGAAGTGCGCCACCATCATGCGTGCATGGACGCCGGCATCGGTCCGCCCTGCTCCGACGACCTCGATGGGCTGCCGCAGAAGTGTGGAGAGTGCAACCTGCAGTCGCTCTTGTACGCTGTCGCCATTGGGCTGAATCTGCCAGCCGTGGTAGCGCGTGCCGTCGTAGGAGAGGGTGATGAAGAAACGCATGGTTTAATTCATAATTATAAATTCATAATTCGTAAATCAGTGCGTTATTCTGAGGCAGAGGCATTCTTTATCCTTAGTTTGTTTTTGATTATATAGATTCCTCTTTGTGGGTGACTTACTTTTCGTCCACTCAGGTCGTAGATGCCATTATGAATTACGAATTGTGAATTGTGAATTGCCTCGATGCCGTCGGGGTCTTCCCAGTCGCTCATCTGCACATCGTCGATGTTGACGCGCTTGTTGCCCGTGTTCTCGCTCTCGAACTTGAGTCGGATGTTGCCGTCGCGGTTTATCTTGTAGCCGTAGCGCTTCATGGTGCTGACGGCGAGCGAGGAGACAAGTTTCGTCCAGGTCTCTCCGCCATCGGAGCTGTAGCTGACGCTTATCTTCACGCCGGTGTCCTTGCCATAGCTGCCTGCATAGAACCAGAGGCTGTCGCAACCGTTCACCTTGTCGGTTGTCATCATGATGTGGGCGGGCGTGGTGATAGTGCCGCCCGACTTGACGTAGCCCTTCATGCGGACGCACTTCCCCGCCAGTGCGTTGTCGTCGCCGGCTATCAGTGCGTTGCTCATCTCCCATGTGGCAGCCGAACAGGTCACTTCGGCAGCGGCGTAGGCACCCTTGCTGCCGGTCTCGAAGTCCTCGAAGAAGGCTTTGCGGGCATCTACGTTGCAGCAGACGGAGATGATGCGGTCGTCCATCCCCTCGGTGCTCACCGTGATCTCGTCGGCATAGTCGCCCTCGTCTGCTGAGCCGGCAAAGCGTACGTAGAAGGCTGTGTTCTGCCCTGCGAGTGTGAGTTCCTGCGACCATATCATGCCGTCGGTGCTGAGCTGGAACGGTGCGTTCGTGCTGATCTGTGCCGTGTACTTCGGTACGCCGACCATCGTCACGCCGACCTGCGTCGGGGCGCTTGGCTTTCCGGGCGTGGCAGTGAGGGCTATGTCGTAGGTGCTGACACTGAAGACAGGAGCGATGGCAGGCATTTCGACCGTTACTTCGTTGCTGCCGACAGTCTCCTGGCCGTCCTCTGCGATGCTGACCTTATAGTAGTAGGTCGTGCTGGCCTGGACGTTCTTCACCTGATAGGTGGTGTCGGTGGTCTGGTAGGTGCCGAAGGTCGTTGTCCTTCCCTGTGCATCCTTGGTGTAGACGCTCAGGGTGTAGGTTGCCCCCGGCTGGTAGTTCATCCAGTTGGCGTTGAAGCGTCGGCTGGTGGCGGCACAGACGATGTCGGTGGCGGGATAGGCCGGAATGCCGTCGACGAACGTCACGCACAGCGCGGTCTGCTGCACGTAGCCACTGCCTTCGAGTCGGAGCGTGGTGGAGCAGACGCCGTCGCCGGAGGGAGATACGGAGACGCAGACGTTTGTTCCCTGGCGTATCTCCTCGGCGGAGAGGGATGTGTGGTTGAGGGAGAACGAGCCGTCGGTCACCGCAAGGCGGGCACCTTCGTCAAAGCCTCGTCCGCGCACCTGCATCTTGGCCGTGAAGGGACGCGAGAGCGGTTGCAGCCCGAAGTCAATCTCCTCGCTTGCGGCAGGCACGAATATCTCCGGGCCATGCTCTTCGGAGCAGTAGAACTGTCTGTCCGTGCTGTCGCCCCAGATGTAGTGGCAAAGCTCGGGATAGTCGACGAAGGGATTGCGGTTGCCCTGTATCCCGAAGATGGCTTCGCATCGCTGCTGTTCTATCTCGTCGAGGGGGTCGGCTTCCGCCCATTCGAGCATCAGATTGTAGACCCACGGGCGCATGAGCAGGGGACTGTGGGGGTCGACGGTGAGCAAGCCTTCGGTTGTCGTCCAGAGGGAAGTCATGTGGCTGTAGCAGGTAGCCATATAGAAATATGTGCGTGCGAAGTCTCCCTTCCATCGGTCGGCAGGCTCCCAAGCCGTGATGAGGCTGTCGGCGCGGTAGCTGCTGCTCTTGCCCACCTTGGTCACGCCATTGTCGAAGCTGACTGTGCCATCCACGATGCCTATGGGGTTGTTGCTCTTGCGGCCGTTGGCCGTGGCGTCGGAAGGGTAGAGGTTGAAGAGGTCCTGATAGGCGTTGTTCTTCACGTGTCCCCACCAGCTGTTGGCCCAGATGTGCTCGATGTTCATGCTGCTTACGGCCGACATGTCGGCATTGAAGTGGCGCACGGTGTTGCTGTAGCGGTCGCGCACCTCCATGTCCTCCATCTGGTCTGTTTGCCAGAAGCCGCTCCACGTCTTGCCTGGGCCGCCGCCGTAGTCGAGTACCCTTTCCGGCTGGATGAGGTCGTGCAGGGCGGCCTTGAGCCGCGTGCCGCTCAGGCCCTCGGCCTTGCGGTAGAATTGCTCCTGGGCAGCCGCAAAGTGAAGGGCGAAGAGTGAGATGAGAAGAAGTGTGATGCGCTTCATGTCGTGGCCCCCTGGCTCTGTTACCTTTGCAAGATTTTCCTCCTGTTCCTGATGACGATTCCCTTTGCGTTACGGGGAACCTGTCGGCCCATGAGGTCGAAGGATGTGGCGTTCTCCGTGTCGTGCCATGTGTCGTCTTCGGCGATGAACGGCAGGGCGTCTGGGATGCTCAGCGCTGTCACCTTGACGTCCCTTATCTCCCAGCAATAGGCAGACGAACTGTTGCTGACGTAGCGGAAGGCAAGTGTCACCTTCCCGCCGCAGAAGGCATCGAGGCTTATGTCGCCCGAAGAAACAAAGTCTGTGAAGCTACTGCTCGACTGGAGTGGCGGGAATGTGGCGTCGAGCTTGAACCATGTGGCATCCTCGGGGACTCCGTCGTAGTTGTTGCTGACAAGCACCTGGAAGTAGGTGTCCTTCACGGGAACTGTCTTGTTGTAGCCTGTGGCGTGCTGGAAGGTGAGCACGGCATCATCCTTTGCGGTCAGGTCGAGGTTCACCATCAGGTATTCGTCGGCTTCCTTTCCGGGAAGATTGTAGGCGTTGGCTTTGGCTCCGTATCTGGCATCGCTTGTCCAGGCAGAGCCGTTGCTGCCCTCCGAGGTGCGCACGAAGAAGGGGGCGAGGCCGGACTGCAGCGTGCAGTCGACCAGTGTGGCGAGTTCGGGCTTTATGTCCTCGCCGGGGTCGTTGCCGGTATTGCCTCCGGTTGATGTCCCTGTGGTCGAGAAGGCGTAGTCCACGCTGTCGCCCCAGATGTACTCGGCCAGGTTGGGGAAGTCGACGAAGGGATTGCGGTTGCCTTGTTCTTTGTAGACACGGTCGTTGCGTGTGATTTCCCAATCGCAGACGGGGTCGTTCTTTGCCCATTGCAGCAGCATCGGCAGGATGTCGGCCTTCAGGGTCGGGTAGTCTTCGCGCCTGAACGAGACGTTCACGTCGCTGCGGTTCTCCCAATTGACGTCGGGGTAACACGTCGCCACGTAGAAGAAGATGCGTGCGAAGTCTCCCTTGTATTCGTCGCAAGGCTCAAACACCATTTTGCCATTGCTGTCGTGTCCGGTCTTCATGCGTGTATTGGTGGTACCTTTCGAGGGGTACGACACGGAGCCCGTCACCACGCCCAAGGGATAGTTCCCCTTTGCGCTGTTGGCTTTCGACTCCGACGGAATCACCTGAAAGAGGTCGCAGCCGACGGCGATGCCTGTCCCGCCGCCCCACCAGCTTTGTGGAGCCACGTGCTCCTTGTTCATGCCGCTCACGGCCGAGCCGGTCCCCGTGAAGTAATGCACCTCGTCGCTGTAGTAGTCCATCACCTTGTGCTGTCCCTGTGCATTCGTCTTGTCCAGGTAGTCCACCTTTTCGTACGACACCCACAGATTGCTGTAGCCAATCTTTGTGTGTGGGGCAATCACATCGTGCATGGCAGCTTTGAGCGCAGCTTTCTTTTTGCCGTCGACGCCTTTATAGTAGTCCTTGGGAACGTCGGCAATTGCAGCGTATGGCAGCAGGAGCAGCAGCAGGAGCAGCAGGGAATTCTGTCTTATCATGGTGTTTGAAGGGTTGTGAATCATAGGTCGGCGTTTCAGCGTGTGCAAAGTTACAGCTTTTAATTCAAAATACAAAATGAATAAATTCAAAATTCAAGGGTTGGGTGTAAAAAGAGGTGAGCCCTGCCCTTGTCAGCATCCGCTGAAGGCCACATCCTCGAAGGTGAGGGTAGGAATGAGCTCTGTTTCCCATGGGTCGGCATCGTTGTCGACATGGCTCAGGCGTTTCCACACGTCGAGTATGTTGCCGGTGATGTTCATGCCGCTCACGGGCTGGACGATGATGCCGTCCTCGAGGAGGAACCCCTCGATGCCATAGGAGAAGTTGCCCGTCGCGGGGTCGCAGTTGCCGCCGTTGAAGTCGGTGACGAGGATGGCAAGACCCTCTCCCGACCTCTCCCTTGTAAGGAGAGGAGCGGCTTCCATGATGAGCCTGTGGATTCCCTGTGTCGTCGGCGCCATGCCAAGCTTCCGGCTCATGGGGGTGTCGATGAAGTAGGTCATGAGGCGTCCGTCGGTGAAGAGCTCCCTGCGCTTTGTGGCTACGCCGTCGTAGTCGAAGAGCGAGGCGCCGCGTGTGCCGGGCTGGAGCGGGTCGTCCACGATGTTGACCAGTGGCGAGACGACCTGCTCTCCGAGCTTGCCCCAGAGGAAGGATGTCCTCTGCTGCAAGGCTTGCCCGTTCATGGCACTGAGGATGGGTTGCAGGAAGTTTCCTGCGCACGGCGACTCCAGTATCATGCGGTAGCGGCCGCTGGGTGCCGGCCGCTGGCCTATCTTGCGGAGTGTGCGGCTGAGTGCCACCGGGGCGATGCCTGTGCGCGGCATCTGGCGGAAGAAGAGGCGCGACTCGCCCCAGCCGTCCATGGGATGCTGACCTCCCTCGCCTTCCACGGTGATGATGCTTGTCAGGGTGCAGTAGCTGCTCTGCTCGCTTTGGTCGAAACCGTTCGAGATCAGGTAGTGCGCCTGGTGCTGACGGTCGGTGTAGCGCGTCTGCATGCTGATGATGCGCTTGTCGCTTCCGTCCACTTCTGCCGCTGTTTCCCGCAGCAACTGTATCTTTTCCTCAGGGCTGATTTCGGAGAGCGAGGCATCGAAGTTCCTTAGGTCCGGGCCTCCGCCTTTGTAGTAGCGTGCGGGGTCGGCGAGTGTCCGGCTCTCGTCGGGCTCCAGGAGGCGTGTCGTCTCGAAGGCCGTCTTGATGAACGAGCTGACGCTGTCCGGTCGCAAGTCGTTTGTGTAGAAGAACCCGTCGCGACCGTCGAGGTAGAGGTTGATGGCGAGCGAGAGGGAAGTGGCACGCAGCATCTTCTCCACCTTCCCGTCGCGCAGGATGATGTTGTCTTCGTGGTTCTCCAGCAGGACAAGCTTGTAGTCGAGCTTGGCAGGAAGCTTTCGGATGACCTGCTCGGCGCGATATATTATTGATTGACCATTGACCATTGACCATTGACCATTAAGGGCGGCAGCAAATTATGAATTATGAATTGTGAATTATGAATTGCTTCTATCCTACGATTAACTTGTCTATCAGCACCGTTGGCAGTCCTTGGCTGACGGCTGCCTTCTGCCCTTCCTTGCCGCACATGCTGGCGCTGTGGTCGATGCGAAGGTTGCCTGCCACCATGCTGATGCGGCGCAAGGCTTCGGGGCCGTTGCCGATGATGTTGAGGTCGCGCAGAGGGCGGGTCAGTCGTCCGTCCTCGATGAGGTAGCCG
Organism: Prevotellaceae bacterium UBA4336; assembly: GCA_002394305.1. GTDB lineage: Bacteria > Bacteroidota > Bacteroidia > Bacteroidales > Bacteroidaceae > Physcousia. Next base: position 50,898 of record DGTM01000063.1, on the reverse strand, counting down.
GTCTTCATGAAGAAGGTGAAGTCGCCCGCACCTATCTGCACCTGTCCGTTGGTGAACGACTGTGCATAGATGCCTCGCTTCACGCTTCGGATGATGTCTTCCTCCGTCGCCTGGCCCGGCAGCATGTAGGTGGAGCGCATTCGGGGAATGGGCGGACAGCGGAAGCTCTCGCGGCGGCCGTTGCCTGTCGGCTTCACGCCAAAGTGACGGGCGCTGATGCGGTCGTGGAGGAAACTGTTGAGCTTGCCTTCGTGGACGAGCACCGTCTTTTGCCCTGGGATGCCTTCGTCGTCGTAGCGCAGCATGCCGGCGTCGCCCGGGAGTGTCCCATCGTCGACGATGCTGATGCTCGGGTGGCATATCTGTTTGCCGAGCTGTCCGGTGAAGATGCTGTCGCCGGTGCGGATGAAGTCGGCCTCGAAGGCATGTCCGATGGCTTCGTGCAGCAGGATGCCGCTGCTGCCGGCTGCCATCACGACGGGCATCTCGCCGCCTTCTATCTGCGAGGCAGAGAACAGGAAGTCCGTTCGCCGGATGGCTTCGCTGACAACTTCTTCGATGAGTGCGTCGGAAAAGAACTCCCCACCCATCTGCAGCATACGGGAGGCGAAGCCCATCTGTGTCTTGCCGCCACGCTCCATGACGATGCTCACCGAGAGCGACGAGCGGGGGCGGAAGTCGTGGAAGGACGTCCCGTCGCTGGCTGCGAACTGCACCTCCTGCATCCGCTGGGAGACGTAGGCCTTGACCTTAATGACAGAGGGGTCCAAGGCACGGGCTTTCGCCTCGACATCAAGCAGGAACTGACGGACGGCCAAAGCCCCCAGTCCCTCTCCCAACCTCTCTCTACAAGGGAGAGGAGAAGTTTCCTTCTCGGGGAAAATACTATCTACTCCTTTCCCTACAAGGGAGAGGTTGGGAGAGGGTCCGGGAATTGGGGCTGTGCCTACTGACTTTGCCGCCTTCCTCAGCTCTTCCTCGCTGAGGTCCATCGTGTAGGCATAGCGTGTCTCAGTGCCTTGCACGGTACGGATACCAGCACCGTGAAGGCAGACTTGCTGTGCCTGACTCACTTTGCCGTCCTGCAGCACCATGCTGCTGATGTCGGTGTTCTCGGCAAAGATGTCGGAATAGACGTCCTTCCTGTTACTTGTCAAGATATTCAGCCAGTGTCTTTCCGAGTTCTTCGCCGCGGAGGTTAGCCTTGATGACCTTGCCGTCGGGGCCGAAGAAGACGGTTGCCGGGATGCCCTTGATGTTGTAGAGGTCGCTTGCAGCACATTGCCAACCCTTCAGGTCGCTTATCTGGGGCCAGGTGATGCCCAGGTCCTTGACGCCTTTCTCCCAGGCTGCCTTGTCGTTGTCGAAGGAGATGCCTACCACCTCGAAGCCTTTGTCCTTGTACTTCTCGTAGTTTGCCTTCACATTCGGCATTTCCTGGCGGCAGGGTCCGCACCAGCTTGCCCAGAAGTCGACGAGGACATACTTGCCCTTGCCCACGTAGTCTGTGAGGTGGCACTCCTTGCCGTTCAGGTCCTTGCCCACGAAGTCGACCACTGGAGCGCCGGGCAGCTTGTTCTTCTCGCCGCTGATGGAGGCCACTACGGGTGCGAGCATCTTGTTGTCCTTGTACTTGTAGTCCTTCAGGAAGCTCTCGACGAATTCCACGCCGAGAGCGTCGCCAGCGGTACGGAGGAAGTGAACGGGAACGAGGTTGTCCTTGTTCTCCTGTATGATTTGCTTTTGCGTGGCGGCGATGTCCTCCATGATGGCATCGTAACGCTTGTTGAAGCCTTCCATCACGTCCTCGGGAACTTCGCCGTTATACTTCTGATGGGTTTCGCTGTACTCCTTCATCAGGTCCTCCAGCGGAGAGCTTACCACGTTCAAACGCTCCATGGCTTCGGCAAACATCATGTTCTGCTCTGAGCCTTTCGTTATCTCGGCATTACCGTCCTTGACGGTCACTTCGATGGGTTTGCCGTCGATGATGACGGGGCAGAGCGGCTGACGTCCGTCGGCGCTGCGGCCTATCATGGCAATCGTGGGCTCGACGGTGTCAACGGTAAACGTGACGGTGCCGTCGGCCACCTTCCCCTCGGCGAGTACCTCACGGTTGAACATGCCCATGAGGAACGTGGGCTGCGGGTTGCCCAAGTCGCCTGTGACCTTAATCTCTGACTTTGTCTCGGCGCAAGCCGCCAGGCAAATGGCAGCGAGCAGGGTCATAAAATAATTCCTTTTCATTGTGCGTTTACGGTTGTTGAGTTAATACAATTGTATGTGTTCGCGTTTGCAAAGGTACGAAAAGAGGTGCGAAGTACAAAAGAATGGCACATGTTTTTTTCGTTTCTGCAAGGGAATGTGCCATACGGGTCTGTAAGCCGACACGAAACACCCCGTGCTGCGAAGCCAGTACCACCGCGGGAAAACTCCAGTACCACCGCGGTGGTACTGGCAATACGGCGATGTGTGCGAATGAAAAACAACGGATTTCACGGATTTTACGGATTGCCTTGTATGCTAACTGTCTGTATAGCCTGAATCCGTGTAATCTGTGTAATCCGTTTTTTTTATGTTGCCTTTTGTTTTGGAAACGCTTTCGTGTCTGGTTTTTCGTCTGTACGTGTGGCCTCAGAAGCCGAAGTATCGCTTGGCGTTATAGTAGCTGATGTCCTCTACCATCTGTGCGATGAAGGGCATCTCTTCTCGTGGCAGCTTGCCTTCCTCCACGTCGCGGCCGATGAGGTTGCACAGGCAGCGGCGGAAGTATTCGTGGCGGGGGTAGGAGAGGAAGGAGCGGCTGTCGGTGAGCATGCCGACGAAGCGGCTCAGCAGACCGAGTTGCGAGAGGCAGTTCATCTGGCGCTCCATGCCGTCGAGCTGGTCGTTGAACCACCATCCGCTGCCGAATTGTATCTTGCCCGGCACGGGACCTTCCTGGAAGTTGCCTATCATGGTGGCAATCATCTCGTTGTCCGACGGGTTGATGGGGTAGAGGATAGTCTTGGCGAGGAGGCCTTCGCTGTCCAGCTTGTCGAGGAAGCGGGAGAGGCTCTCGCTGGTGTTCCAGGTGCCGATGCTGTCGTAGCCGGCATCCGGACCGAGCCGGCGGAACATCTTCGAGTTGTTGTTGCGCATGGGGCCGTAGTGGAACTGCTGTGCCCAGCCGGCCCGGGCGTCCATTCGTCCGCCTTCGAGCATGAGGGCGGAACGGAACTTGCTGACCTCTTCGGCAGTAGGCATCTGTCCGTCCATCACCTTGCGGAAGATGGCGCTCAGTTCCGTCTCGGTGAAGTCGTCGGCATAGAACTCGTTGACACCATGGTCGGAGAGGCGGCAACCGACGGAGGCGAAGAAGTCATGACGCTTTTGCAGGACCTCGAGCAGGTCGGTGTAGGAGCGTATTTCCTGTCCGGCAGCGGCTCCAAGCGTCTCGATGTAAGCCCGATAAGACGTTGGATTGTCGATGGCCATCGCTTTGTCGGGGCGCCAGGTGGGCAGAAGCCTCACCCCTGACCCCTCTCCCGTGGGAGAGGGGGACTTCCCCATGACCTTGCCGATACTCCCCTCTCCCACGGGAGAGGGGTTGGGGGTGAGGCTTCTGTGATACCGCAAATCGTCCGCCGGGTCGTCGGTCGTGCAGACGACTTCGACGTTGTAGCGGCGCATCAGTCCGCGTGCCGAGAACTCGGGCTGCTGTAGCTTCTCGTTACATTCGTCGTAGATGTCGCGGGCCGTCGAAGCGTTCAGGAGCTTCGTTATGCCGAAGGCCGTGCGGAGCTCCAGGTGCGTCCAGTGGTAGAGAGGGTTGCGCATGCAGTAGGGCATCGTTTCGGCCCACTTCTGGAACTTCTCCCAGTCGGAGGCATCGCCGGTGATGTACTTCTCCTCCACGCCGTTGCTCCTGAGGGCACGCCACTTGTAGTGGTCGCCTCCGAGCCACAGTTCCGTGATGTTGCGGAAGCGATGGTCCTCGGCCACCTCCTTCGGATTGAGGTGGCAATGGTAGTCGATGATGGGCAACTTTGCCGCGTGATTATGGTAAAGCTCCTGCGCCGTCGCCGACTGCAACAGGAAGTTCTGGTCCATGAAAGGTTTCATATAAGGCCCCTCTCCCTAACCCTCCCCCAAAGGGGAGGGAACTGCAAGCAGGGGGTGGGCAGTTTAGTCGTGTATCATTTAAGGCCCCTCTCCCTAACCCTCCCCCAAAGGGGAGGGAACTGCAAGCAGGGGGTGGGCAGTTTAGTCGTGTATCATTTTATGTTCCTCACCTCTCCTTTGGGAGAGGAGGGGTTAGGGGTTGGAGAGGGGCATCATGCTCATAGCGATTCCCATCTCCAGCCCTCGCAGTTCGGCCAAGCCGCGGAGACGGCCGATGCAGCTGTACCCGGGGTTGGTCTTCTTCTTTAGGTCGTCGCACATCTGGTGGCCGTGGTCGGGGCGCATCACGATGCTCTTGTGCCGCTTTTGCTGAATCTCCAGGAAGGCCTTCATCACTTCGTACATCGGCACATCGCCCTCCAGATGGTTTGCCTCGTGGAAGTTGCCTTCGCTGTCGCGCTGAGTGCTGCGGAGATGAACGAAGTCGATGCGGTCCCAGAAGCGGCGCATCATGGCAGGCAGGTCGTTGTCGGCCCTTACGCCGAACGAACCCGTGCACAGGCAGAGGCCGTTGGCAGGGCTTGGCACGGCATCGACGAGTGCCTGGAAGTCCTCGGCAGTACTGAGGATGCGGGGCAGACCGAGTATCGACATGGGCGGGTCGTCGGGGTGAATCACCAGGCGCACCCCAGCCCGTTCGGCAGCGGGGCACACCTCGCGCAGGAAATAGATGAGGTTCGCGCGGAGGCGTTCCGGCGTGATGTCCTTGTAGCGGTCGAGTTCCTGCTGGAACTGCTCCAGCGTGAAGCTCTCCTCCGAGCCGGGCAGTCCGGCTATCATGTTGCGTGTGATGAGTTGCTTCTCCGCCTCGTCCATCTGCTCGTAGCGAGCCTTGGCTTTTGCCTTTTCAGCCTCCGTGTAGTCTTTCTCTGCGCCGGGGCGTTTCAGGATGAAGAGGTCGAAGGCCACGAAGGCAGCCCTCTCGAAGCGGAGGGCACGGCTTCCGTCGGGCATCTCGTAGGCAAGGTCGGTCCGCGTCCAGTCGAGGACGGGCATGAAGTTATAGGTCACGACATCTATGCCGCACTCGCCCAGGTTGAGCAGGCTCTGCTTGTAGGCATCGATGTAGTGCTGGAAGTTGCCCGTCTGCGTCTTGATGTGTTCGTGGACAGGCACGCTCTCCACGGCAGCCCAGCGCATTCCGGCGTCTTCGATGACTTGCTTGCGCCGGAGGATTTCCTCTTTCGTCCACACCTCGCCATTGGGGATGTGATGCAACGCGGTGACGATGCCTGTGGCACCGGCCTGGCGGATGTCCTGCAGGCTCACTGGGTCGGCGGGGCCGTACCAGCGGAAACTTTGTTCGCAAAGATAGTTCATAGGTCTTATGAGTCTTATAGGTCTTATGAGTCTTATAGGTCTTATAGGTCTTATGAGTCTTATAGGTCTTATATGGAGAAAGCATCAAAGCCGCCGTCGACGACGGAAAGGACTCCGGTGACGAAGCTGCTGGCGTCGCTGATTAAATAATGTATGGTGCCGAAGAGTTCCTCGGGCTCTGCGAAGCGACCGGCCGGCGTGTGGGCGATGATGGTTTTCGCTCTGTCGGTCAGCGAACCGTCCTCGTTGGTCAGAAGGGTACGGTTCTGGTTCGTCAGGAGGAAGCCCGGCACGATGGCATTCACGCGGAGGCCCGGGCTGAACTTCGTGGCAAGCTCCGTAGCCATGTACTTCGTGTAGTTGCCGATGGCAGCCTTGGCAGCGCCATAGCCCACAACGCGGGTGAGCGGACGCAAGGCGCTCTCGGAGCAGAAGTTCACGATGGCACCCTTCTCGTTCTTTGCCATGACGGGCACGAACACTTGTGTCGGCAGCACGGTGCCGAAGAGGTTCAGCTCAACGACCTTGCGGAAAGCGTCGAGGTCAAGGTCGAGGAAGGTCTTGTCGGGAGCGATGGTGGCTCCGGCCATGTTGCCTCCGGCTGCGTTGAGCAGGACGTCGATGGTGCCGAAGCGTGCCACGATGGCGTCGCGGTTCTGCTCCAGGACCTCCTTCTTCAGTACATCCGTGACGAGGAAGAGTGCCTCGCCCTTCCGGTTCAGCTCGGCTTCGAGCTCCCTGCCTTGGTCCTCCACACGGTCGAGCACGACAACCTTCGCCCCCTGCTCAACCAGATAATGGGCAATATTCCTGCCCAGGATGCCGCACCCACCGGTGAGCACGACAACCTTCCCTTTGATGTCAAATAAGTTCTTCATTGTGATTCTATTTTTTGTTATAACGATATTACGTTATTACGTTATTTCGATGTTACGAAGTTATTTGCTTGAAACGGCCTCGTACTTGGGCACAAATGCCTTGAGCACCAGCCATCCGAGCAGATAGGCCACGGCGCAGTAGCAGAAGATGATGAAGTAGCCAGCCGGTTTGCCTGTGAAGCCGAGGAAGTGCATCTGTGTCTGGTCGGCATAGTCGAAGAGGTAGCCGCTGATCCAGTTGATGAGGAACGAGCTGATGCCGCCTGCCATGCCGTTGATGCCGGTCATCGTGCCGACGGCTTTCTTTGGGAAGAGATCGCTGCCGACGGAGAAGAGGTTGGCCGACCAGCTTTGATGTGCTGCACCGGCAAGGCCGATCAGAACGATGGGGAACCAGTAGCTGTATGCGCCCAGGGGCTGGGCAAAGAGTGTCAGCAGGGGGAACAGCGTGAAGATGAACATGGCCTTGAGTCGTGCATCATAGGGATGCTGACCTGTCCTGTTGACGATGATGGAGGGCAGCTTGCCGCCGTAGATGGAGAGCATCGTGATGGCATAGAGCACAAAGATGAGCAGCATGGCTGTCGGATTGTCGGTCTTCAGCCCGTAGACATCGCTGATGTAGGCAGGCGTCCAGAACAGGAAGAACCACCATACGCCGTCGGTTATGAGCTTCGCAAAGAAGATGCCCCACGTCTGCGGGAACGTGAAGAACTTGAGGAAAGGTATAGAAGCTGCCGGACCTTCCTCCGCCCCCTCCTTTGTAGAGAGGGGAGAGGTCAGTCTTTCTGTTGTATCTGTTCCCCTCCCAGCAAGGGAGGGGTTGGGGGAGGGTCCGGAGGGGATGGTCCGGGGGCTGTCCTGCTGTATGTAGGCCAGCTCTGCTGCGTTCACGTGCTTGTTCTCCTCGGGTTTCTTATAGATGAACACCCATAGTCCGAGCCAGACGAAGCCCAGCGCACCAATGATGATGAAGGCCATCTCCCAGCCGTAGAACTTTGCGATGAGTGGTATGCAGATGGGTGCGATGAGGGCTCCGATGGTGCTGCCGCTGTTGAAGATGCTTGTGGGGAAGGCGCGGTCTTTCTTGGGGAAGTACTCTGCCGTCACCTTGATGGCGCAAGGGAAGTTGCCACTCTCACCCAGGCCAAGCACAATGCGGCAGACGATGAAGAACCAGGCACTGACCGAAGCGATGACTGCCGTGCTCGTGCCAACGGCATTGATGAGGTCTTCCTTGCCCTCCAGTCCGAGCCAGGCTGACGTTGCCACTCCGCAGAAGGCGTGCATGCAGGCACCCAGCGACCAGATGCCGATGGCCCACAGATAACCTCTCTTCGTGCCTATCCAGTCGATGAATCGACCGCTGAAGAGGTTGCCAATGGCATAAATGATGGAAAAGATGGCGGCTATGCGACCGTAGTCGGCATCCGTCCAGTGAAACTCCGGTGCAATGAAGTCCTTCCAGGTCAGGGAGAGCACCTGCCGGTCCATGTAGTTGATGGTCGTGGCAAGAAAGAGCATGCCACATATCACCCATCGGTAATTTGTCTTCTTCATTTCTTGGTTCATTATTCAAGGTTATTTGGTGCAAAGTTAACAAGAATTATCTGAACATGCAAAATCTTTGCACAAAAGATGCGTTGCGTAGTATTATTTTTGCTTCAGACTGGTGCAAAAGCGACTGTTCGGTGCAATAAAAGGGTGCAAAAAGGGAATAAGTGAGCAAAAAGCAGTAACTTTGCAGGAGCTAACTAAAACAAAGACCATGAAAAGACGTGAATTTCTACGAAACGCTGCGATAGTGGCAGCATCGGGCGGCATTCCAGCCGAAATGTTGGCAACGCCCCTTCAAACGTCCCTCCAAGAGGGGAGCCTCCCGGCCGACAGTCATCCCTCCTCGGGGGAGGCATCGCTCATCGACAGTGAGCCTGTCCTGCAGAACTATGCCGATACGAGCATGGGCATTGCCTTCAGCGTGACCGACTGGGCAAACGGCTATGTCATCTGCGGCGAGAAGCCCGACCTGATCGACGGCAAGAAGGTGTGGAGCGGCGGCTACCGGATGACGGCAATGGACAACGAGGTCGTGCAGGTGCGGCTCACCGGGCTCAAGCCTGCCACATTATATTATTATAAGATAGGAGCCGACCGCATCGAGTACAAGGACGGCTATCACATCCGCATAACGGGCAACGAGGAAAAGGCGCAGGTCTATTCCTTCCGCACTGCCGGCAAGGAGGCAAAGGCGCACTTCTGCGTCATCAACGACACGCATGCCAGTTGGGAGGTCATCAATCCGACGATAAACAAGGTGCTGGAGCTGCAGCCCTCTTGCGTGATATGGAACGGCGATGCCTGCAACACCGAGGAGACGATTGCGGCACAGAAGCGTATCTTCCTCAAGCCGGAGATAGACCGCAGGGACTTTGCAGCGCGAATCCCCTACCTCTTCTGCCCGGGCAACCACGACAACCGCGGCTTGGCGAACCGTCACCTGGAACGCATCTGGATGTACCGCCAGCCCGAGGAGCGTCAGCCTCGCGACTGGGACCTGGGCCGGAACTTTGCCGTCCGGATGGGCGACGTTGCCCTCGTCGGCCTCGATACGGGCGAGGACAAGCTGGACACCAATCCGAAGTTCTGCAACCTGTTCGTCAGCGAGCCCTACCGCGTGGCGCAGCAGGCATGGCTGCGTGATGTGCTTCGGCAACCCGAGATAAAGAAAGCTCCGTTCCTCGTGGCCGTGTGCCACATCCCTCTCTTCGACCCGCGCCCGAAGGCAAACCCCGGCGACCTCTATCCAGCCGACACGCATCCCGACTACTCGAGCAACTTTGCCGCATGGCAGCGCACCTGCAGCAAGCTTTGGGGACCGCTGCTCGACAAGGCCGGTTGCCAGCTTCTCCTCACGGCCCACCAGCATTGCTACCGCCTTGACAAACCCGGCGAGGCACACCGTTGGACGCAGATTGTGGGCGGCGGCCCGGACATGTCGGGCGAGAAGAAGGAAAGGTTCCCGACGGTGATAGAAGGCGAGGTGAAGGACGGCAAGCTCGTCGTCAGCATACATAATGTATATACAGGCGCTGTTCAAGAGACACTGACCATCGACAAGCGGCGATAGGACTTATAGGTCTTATGAGTCTTATAGGTCCTATAGGTCCTATAGGTCCTATAGGTCTTATAGGTCCTATAGGTCTTATGAGTCTTATAGGTCTTATAATTAAAATCCCCGGCACGCGGTTGCGTGTCGGGGATTTCTCTTAGTGGGCTTCCCTCTCGTGGGAGAGGGACTGAGGCGATGTTATTCTTCGTCGTCCCAGATGTCCCAGCTGTTCTCCTTGACGAGGGCGTCGGCGCCGTCGACGGTCGTATCGCTGATAATCAGGCTCTCGGCCAGCATCTGCGTGGCTTGTGCCTCTTCTACCTGCATGGCAGGATTCAAATATGTTTTCTTCATAGTCTGCAATTTTGAATTAGTGAATATTGAATATTGTTTAGAAGAGTACCTTCTTGCCGCCAATGATGTTCACACCCTTCTGAGCCTTGCCGAGGCGCTGGCCAGCGAGGTTGTAGACGGGAGCGTTCTCGCCTGCGAAGTCAATGCCCTTGATGCCAGTAGCGTCGTCGGCGTCGAAGCCGTAGAAGCCCTTGACGGGAGCACCGATTACGAGGTAGCCCTTGCCAGCAGCGATGGTGCCGGTAGCCTTGTAGAAGCCTACGCCTTCCTCTGCCTTAGCGAGGATGTACTGTGAGCCGTCGGTGGCAACGTCAGCCGTAGCAGCTACGAGATTGTTTGTTGCACCGAGAACAGCATTGGTAGTTGCGGGCATGGTGTATGTGCCTTCCTCAGCCTTTACGACAACAGCTGTGCCGGCAGGAACGGTGGTGACGGGAGCGAGCTGAACGTATGTACCGTCGAATGTGGCGGCATTAGCTATTGCTGCACTGCCATTGAAGTCAACGTCGCAGGGAGCAACGAAGGTGGCATAGCCGGCATCGCTGACAGTAACCTTAGCACCGACATTAGCTTCGAGGCTGAAGTCGCAGTAAGCACCGCCCCAGTTCTGTTCAACGTAAACAGCAAGTACATTCTGACCGGCAACGAGCAAGGAAGGATCTACTTCTGTCGCTTCCCAGTTTGTTCCGTCGGTCCAACCAGTTCTTGCGAATACCTTTGTGCCATTGACAAAGATAGCATAGTCATCATCGTGGAGAGCCTTAACTGTCAGTTTGGTGATAGAAGAAGGATTATCAATCCAGAAGGTGCGACGGAACCAGTAGGTGTTGTATTCGTTGAACCAAATGGTGTTGAACTTAGCACCATTGCGAGCGCCGCCATCATAACCCATGCCACCGATAGGCATCATCAATTCATCCCAGTTAGAGTCGTCGAAGTCTGCTTCGTTCCAACCAGCTTCGATGTCTTCAAACTCGTTGTCGCTGACACCTGCCTGATGGCGGAACTTGATAGCGTATGCATTGTCCTGACCGTTAGGCAGGAGCACAACCTCAGAAGCCTTAGCACCGCAAGTGCAGACACCATTTTCATAGATGTGTCCTGTAGGATAAACGGGCTTAACGTACAGAGCGTGGCAGTTGGTGCATTCATAAACCACCTTGCCTTCTGTTGTGCAGGTTGCTTCAACACGTAATTCATCGTTTTCAGCAAAATCGTGTGCCTGGGGGTTAATCCAGAACTCACCGAGCTGGAAGCCATCGCCTGTGCTTGTTGCAGAGAACTTGAAGAACTTGAAGGTCTCGGTTCCGTTAACAGGGAATTCAAACTCTTGCCTATTCACGCTATGAATCTTGTAAGCGTCAAAGTCGTTGTGCTCGTCGATGAGTGTCCATGTCTGGTTGTCGTTAGAACCTTCGAGCTTCCAGCTGCGGGGATTGCGGGCGGGATAGTTGTATGTGTCGGCACCAGTTACGAAGGAGTACTGCTGTACGGCAACGGGTTCGCTGGCAATGATGATGGCCCAAGCGTCGCCTGCACCGCTGCAACCGAACTTGGTCGTAGCATCGTTGTCGACGAGGTTAGCAACAGGTGAGTCGCCCCAACCGTTGCCACCAGTTACGATGGCATAGCCCACGCCATTCACGTCTTTGCGGATGTAGTTAGGCTCGGAGACGGTCAGTTCATAGCTTGCAGTCCAGCCCTGGTCGGCATCGGTGGTGACGGTAATCATCACCTTGCCAGCCTTAACGCCGGTCACAGTACCGTCGGCAGCAACGGTAGCAATGCTCTCGTCAGCAGAAGTCCAGGTGAAGGTTGCATCGTCGAGGTTCTGCACGTCGGGCAGGAACTGAGCGGTGGAGCCTACGATGACGATGCGTGTCTCGGCAGCGTATGTCATGTATGCCTGGTCGTCGAGTTTTGCGAAACCATAGCCTGCATAGGTGCCGCGTGCGGGCTGAACGAAGGTGGCTGTCTTACGGTCGTAGAAGCCGTATACACCGTCATGGCGCATTACGGGCTGGAAGTCATAGATGGTTGTGCCGTCTTCCTTGAGAGTCATGTAGTAGATGCGGCCGCGGATGGGATTATCCCATTCGGGGTTAGCGAACATGGAGATGCCGCGGGTCGAGGATGAGAAGGATGTCTGGTTTGTCACAACCTTCTCGCCGCCGTTGACAACCAAGCCGCTGAGCGAAGCCTCGACAGTGATGTCTTGATTGAATCCGGGGAAGTCTGCAAAGTCATCGTTGCGATAGCCGCCGACGAAGTAGCCGAACTTGTCAGCACCACCGTTCTTGTAGAGGGAGATACCTGTGCCTGCATCGCTGCCGTTACGTCCGCTGAACACAGCGGCCCAGCCATTGTTAGAGTAGAGGTTGAACTTGATGTCCACCTCGGTGTTTGCCTTGGCGACGTAGGTTGTAGTAAAGGCATTCTCACGAGAAGCACCGGTGCTTTCGATGTAGGCCAGCGGTGTGTACTTGTTGTCATCCTGTGCGATGAAGTCTATCTGCTCGTATGGAAGAGGATATACGTACTTGCTCACCTTGAGGCTGGCGAACTTGAACCAGAATTCCTTGCCGTCGTTGGCATCGCCGAACTGTACGACGAGTGTCTCATTGTTCTGCTTGGCAGTGAAGTCGATGGAGTAAGCCTTGTTCTCGACACCACCGAAGGGGAATGCCTCGGCTATGCCTATGACATTGTTGTTGTAGTTAGCACCCGTTTCTGTTGTACTAAGATTATAGTCATTTGCAACATACGCATGGAAGGGGGTAGAGTGCCATGAATCATATTCACTGCCGCTGTAGATGAAGGACCAGTTATAGTCCTCGCCTGCAATGGTCGGAATCTGGAACATGTAGGGCTCGTGACCGCCTGTGCCGACATAGGGATTGATTTCGTTTGTTGTGCCGTCATAGGTGAAGCCTGAGAAGATGGACATGTGACCGTCGTTGGTCTTCCAATTGCGCATATCCTTGTAGGACGGGTCGGTGTCTTTGATTTCCTCGAGTGCCATTTCTCCGCAGTCGAGCCACTGGCCGCCCTGGTACTTGTACTCGTGGTTGTCGGTGGTAAGCTTCACGCGCTTGCCTTCGTAGACGGAGATACCTGCTGCGCCTGCCATAGCCTGTCCGTCGGCACTGAGTTCGAAGTCGGCACTGTTGGCAGAGCCATAGAATGTGTCGGTCAGCTTGTCCTTCAGGCCGCCCTTGCCTTCGCCGTTCACTGCGGGAACGAGGTCCATGACGAGCGTCTCGCCTTCATAGAGCTGCAGGCCGTAGATCGTGACGAGTGGGTTGTAGCAGTCGGTCTGTGTGCCGCCGCCGGGAACGTCCTTGTTCTGTGCGAATACATAGAGGGGAGTCTTGCAGTCGGCAGTCTTGGGGCTGTCGGTGATGGTGCCGATGAGTGTTGTGCCGTCTTCCTCGAAGATGTCCATCTTGCCTGCAACGGCGTCGAGGACTGTGACAATCTTACGTCCGTATGCCATGGCATCTCTGTTGCCAGTCTCGCCGCCGAGGTTGATGGTTGCATTGGTTGTGAAGAAGCAGAAGCGGTCCTTCCAGCCACCACTATAGTAGCCGCAGCCGTATGCAGCCTTCCAGTCGCCGCCAGTCTCTGCAATCATTGTGCAGATGGCCTTTGAGTTGGCCTTGGGGATGTAGTTGAGGTTGATGTAGGCACCATTGGGGCTCTTGAGGGACTCAATCTCCGAAACGGCGTCACCTGCAATCTTCAGGGTGTTGACCTCTGAGAATACGCCGTATACCTCATATTCGCCGAGGTTGTTCAGGGCGTAGTAAGTCATGTTGGCCTTGCTGTAGACGTAAGGCTCGTTGCCCGTGTAGGTGCTGATGTTGTCGATGGCAATGGCCTCAATGGGGTCACCCATAGTAGCTGTGGGTACCACGGGTACGTCAGGTTCCTCGCCAGGTGTGTACTCCACACTGATGGTTTTTACCTGAAAACTTCCTGTTGCGGTGAAGGTTACAGAAGAAGGAGCTGTGCCTTCTTCTGGTGTCCAAGCCAAGTTAGAGTAGCTGCCGGTGTTGGCACCGACATTGTTCTTCTGGCCTGGTTGCTGAAGTGTGAATTTAATCTTGCTAATGGTTGTGCCAGTCGTGCCAGACACTGTGAATGACTTTCCTGTTGCGAACGGAATATTGGCTGTGTTTACAGCCTGGGTTGTTCCGCTACCATCAAGGGTTACTGTCACATAATAGGGAGAAGTCTTCCATGTGTAGGGCGTCGTGACAGACTGAGCTTGCGACCCACTTCCTCCCAGTGCTTTCCACAATGTGCTTGCGTCAAACGTGACGTTGTCGGCGAATAGCTGACCTAAGCCAAGCACAAGCGAAGCGAGAAATAGAAAATGTTTCTTCATACTTGTTTTGTTTTAGTTAATAAAAAAGGTTACTTTGTTTTATAATACTTGTTCTATTTTCTGTTGCATAGCTGTCTTGCCAAGCTTTCAGGCTCCATCCGTGTATCCCAGAAATCAACGATTTCTATTACTCCGTTGTTTATCCAATAGATAATTTTGTTAAGTCGGTTTACTACTATGCTGCGATATGTTGTCGGCGCTTCTTCGAGGGCTGATTCAACAGGGCCGAGGTTAGGATTGTCGCGAAGCAACTTTAATTTTCATCATACAACTTCCCTTTGTGGAGTGCTCACTTCTGTGGGCATCTTGTCCAACTTCTCCAGTACGTCTTCGATTGAGACGTAGTGCCCTTCTGCTATGTGCTTCCGTCCTTCTTCCTCCCTTGCTATCAACTCTTCTTTGGAACTTGACCTCAATGAAGCCGTTCCCTTGTTTTTGCCGTATTCCGTCAGTTGTGTGCCCAGCCAAACAAGGTTACTTGGTGTTAGAGTTCCGTAAAGGAAGTCGCGCAAGCCTGTCAATGTAGATGTACTCACAGCTTTATTTTTTTGCAAATTAATTGTTTTTTATGATTTTTCTCCGCCAAAGTTAAGCATTATTTCAATACGAAGCAAGTTTTTTGGTAGTTTTTTTGTGTTTTTCCCTTAAAAAAGTTGTGAAATGTCGCAGGTGGAAAGTCTGTCTGCCAAATAGATGCACTGCGGCTGAGGGACGATATGTTCTGTGGCGCCGCAGGACTACAATTCCTTGAAAAAGCGGGACATAATTTTTCATGGCAGGGAATAAAACTATTTCAGAGGCTTGGAAATATATTTCAAAGCCTTGGAAATATATTTTAGTGCCGCGGAAATATATTTCCAAGCCTCTGAAATAGTTTTATCGCAGGGCGAGGGGAAAAACATTCCGTGGGGCGTGACGTTTCTTTCCCCGCGGAGGTGGATTTGTGTGTGCAGGCGTTAGGCTCTTCCGAGACAGGCGCAGGCCGTTACTTGATGTTGCCAACGCTGATGAGGTACTCGGCTATCTGTACGGCATTGAGGGCGGCGCCCTTCTTTATCTGGTCGCTGACGAGCCAGAAGGTGATGCCGTTGGGGTTGGCAAGGTCCTTGCGGACGCGGCCTACGAAGACGTCGTCGCAGCCTTCGTGGAAGAGCGGCATGGGGTACTTCTTGTCCTTCGGGCAGTCTTCCAGCTGCAGGCCTTTGCCTTGGCGGACGGCCTCCTGGAACTCTTCTACGCTGACGGGGCGCTCTGTCTCGGCCCAGACGCTTTCGCTGTGGCAGCGGAGGCTGGGCACGCGCACGCACATGGCGCTCACCTCGCAGTCGGTGTGCATGATCTTCTTCGTCTCGTTATACATCTTCATCTCCTCCTTCGTGTAGCCGTTGTCGCAGAAGACGTCAATCTGCGGGATGACGTTGAAGGCGAGCTGATAGGCAAACTTCTCGACGGTGGGTTTCTCGCCGGCCAGCACTTGGCGGTACTGTTCGTAGAGCTCGGCCATTGCTGCTGCGCCGGCACCGCTGGCAGCCTGGTAGCTGGCTACGTGTACGCGCTTGATGTGCGAAAGGTTCTCCAGGGCTTGCAGGGCCACGACCATCATGATGGTGGTGCAGTTGGGGTTGGCTATGATGCCACGCGGACGGTTGAGTGCGTCCTCGGCGTTGCATTCGGGCACGACCAGAGGCACATCCTCGTCCATGCGGAAGGCGCTGGAGTTGTCTATCATCACGGCTCCGTGCTTGGTGATGGTCTCGGCAAACTCCTTGCTCGTGCCGCCTCCGGCACTGGTGAAGGCGATGTCGACGCCCTGGAAGTCATCGTTATGCTGCAGGAGCTTCACCTCTATTTCCTTGCCTCGGAAGGTGTATTTCCGTCCGGCACTGCGTTGGCTGCCGAACAGCAGCAGTTCGTCGATGGGAAAGTTTCTCTCGTCAAGCACACGCAGGAATTCCTGCCCTACGGCACCACTGGCGCCTACAATAGCTACTTTCATCTTAAGATTTGAGAGTTAAGAGTTATGTTTACGAATTAAGTGCGTGCAAAGGTATGACAAAATCTTCACATATTATATAATATTAAGAGCTAAATTGCATTATACGTCGAAAAAAAGTGTATCTTTGTACCCCGAAAGCTTAATAATGCAGCAAATGGTAGTTCTCAGCGCCCTCCATACAGCAACGTCGACAGCCCTCATCACGGACCCTACTTGGATCTTCTCGGTGGTGCTGGGCATCATCTTGCTTGCGCCGTTGCTGCTGCGGCAGTTGCGCATTCCGCCCGTCATAGGGCTCATCATGGCAGGCATGCTGGTGGGTCAGTACGGGCTGAACCTGCTGGCGCACGACCGTTCCTTTGAGCTCTTCGGGCAGGTCGGCATCTACTACATCATGTTCCTGGCCGGCCTGGAGCTGGAGATGGGCAGCGTGGAACAGTATGGGCGCTACGGACTGCGCTTCGGGGTGCTCACCTTTGCCATCCCCTTTGTGATGGGCATCGCCACGAGTGTCTGGCTCTTGGACTACAAGCTTTCGGCCAGTATCCTGCTGGCCTGCATCTATGCCAGCCATACGCTCGTCACCTATCCCATAGTGGGGCGCTACGGTCTCAGCCGCCACCGTGTTGTGGTCGTCAGCGTCGTGGCAACAGCCTTTGCCCTCTTCGCCGCACTGTTTGTCCTGGCCGTTTTGGTGGGCAGCCAGAGTTCCGATACGACGTGGCTGACATGGGTGCTCTTCGGCTTGCGCTGTGCGCTCTATGTCGTCTTCGTCGTCTTTGCCTTCCCCCGCATCGGCCGCTGGTTCCTGCGCCGCTATCAGGACAGCGTCATGCAGTACATCTTCATCCTGACGCTCGTGTTCCTCAGTGCCTCGCTTGCCAAGATGGTCGGGCTCGATGGACTGCTTGGCGCCTTCCTTGCCGGCTTGATCGTGAACCGTCTCATCCCCAAGACCAGCCCCTTGATGTCGCGCCTTGAGTTCGTAGGCAATGCCCTGTTCATCCCTTACTTCCTCATCGGCGTAGGCATGATCATCGACCTTGGCCTGCTGGTCCGTCATCCGGATTCGCTTTGGGTCGTGGCTGTGATAGTGGCAACCGGTGCCCTCTCCAAGCTCTTGGCCTCCGGCATCATGGCTTGGACGATGGGCGAGAACCGCTCGAGCATGTGGCTCATGTTCGGACTGACGAACGCCCATGCCGCCGGTGCGCTGGCTATCGTCAGCATCGGTACGTCGCCCGACGTGGCCCTCATGAGCGACGAAGTGCTGGGCGGCACGGTCATGCTCATCCTGTTCAGCTGCATCGTGAGCAGCTTAGCCACGAGTCGCGGAGCCAAGCAGCTTGCCCTGAGCGACACATCCCTCGAGGACAACCGCGGCTCCTACCACGGCAAGTGCCTCATCACCTACAGCCAGGAAGCCAATGTCGACGTGCTGACACAACTGGCTATCCTCATCCGTAACCCCTTCATCCCCGACAGCCTCATGGGCCTCTTCGTGTCGTACGAAGGCGAGACCTCCTCCGACCCTTCCAAAGGAGGAGCCAAGGGAGGCGTGGAAATGGGCCGTCGCCTGCTGGAGAACGCGCAGATGATAGCCGCAGCTGCCGACGTGCCGATGGCAATACTCAACCGCATGAGCACCAACGTGGCGGGAGGCATCCTGCACACCATGAACGAATATGACTGCGGCGAAGTCATCGTCTGTCTGGCCGACCGCACGACCGGCATGCCGCGCTCCTCGCTGGGGACCGTGATAGACAGCGTCCTGAGCGGAAGCCACCGCGAGGTGATGGCCGTGCGCAGCATCGTGCCGCCGGGGACCATCCGCAGGGTCGTCGTGGCCGTGCCGCAGAAAGCCGAGTACGAGGTCGGCTTCTACAAGTGGCTGGAGCACATCTGCCGCATCGGCGAAGAGCTGGACTGCCACCTGGAGTACCATGCCCATGCCGACACACTGCCCTACATACGCGGCTACATGGAGCAGAAGCACAGCCATGTCCGTTCGCAGTATGCCGAGATGAACCGCTGGATGCAGTTCCTCAATCTCCGGCACGAGCTGGACCTGAGCTGCATGTTCGTGGCAGTCACGGCACGCTCGGGCTTCATCTCCTATCAGGACAGCTTCGAGGAGTTGCCGTTGCTCATCCACCGCTACTTCAGCGACACGAACGTCATGCTGCTTTTCCCCGACCAGTGGGGCGAACCGCAGGAGAGCATAGCCGTCTTCACGCCCAACGGCACAGCCGTGCAGCGCCAGCCGCGCTCCATCGGCGCTTGGATTCGCCGTCGCTTCTTCACGGCACACCGTACGGCGCTCGTCCTGCTCCTGTGCCTGCTCCTTTCGCTCAGCTCATCACCCCTGGTGGCACAACGCCCGCGCTACGACAAGATGTCACCCTTGGCGAGGCTTGCGGCATTAAATGAGTTCAGGATGTCCCGCAAGGCTCAGGCGAAGGCAACGCACGGAGGCGGAGGGAGTATGCTCGCCCTCGTGCAATCCGACAGCGAGGATGTCCTCAGGGAACACGGCTGTCGCACCTATGCCCACTGGGGTAACATCTACGCCGCAGCTGTTCCCAAGACGGAACTTGCAGCCCTGTCGCTTCGTCCGGAGGTGACGCGCATCGAATGTGGAAGGGTCAGCGAAGCCCTTACCGACACCGCCGCCATCATCACGCGCTCGGCGGCCCTGCGCACCCCCACGGCGCATCGTTCGGCCTATACGGGGCGGGGCGTTGTCGTCGGCGTGATGGACATAGGCTTCGACCTGACCAATCCATCGTATTACAGTCGTAACATGGGCACCTACCGCGTCCGTTCCTTCTGGGACATGCTCGACTTCAAGGCGGATTCCCTGCGCGAAGAGCACAGCGACGGAGCAGAGACGGTGGTGGGCGGCATGAGGCTTCCCGTCGGGGCTGCCTATACGAACACGAAAAGCATCCTCGCCAAGGCCTGCTCGTCGGACAGCCACCTGCAGTACCACGGCTCGCACACCTCTACCACAGCCGCCGGCAGCGGATACGACTCGCCCTACATCGGCATGGCCCCCGACGCGGACATCTGTCTCGTCTCGAACTGCGTGACCAGCGACATGGAGCTTGTGCCGGACACCCTGAAGGACTTCTACGGCGCAGTGGCCGACCTGCTGGGCTTCGAATACATCTTCCGCTATGCCGACAGCGTGGACAAGCCCTGCGTCATCAGCTTCAGCGAGGGGTCGCACGAAGACCTCTGGGGAGAAGCACAGCTCTACGGCATCGTTCTGGACAGCCTCGTGCGCCCCGGGCGTATCATCTGTGCCGCCGCAGGCAATCAGACCATCTACGGCACGTACATGCACAAGCCCTTCGGACAGGAACGGGCCTCTTCCCTCATCCAGCCTACGGGCAACCAGACCTACATGTTGCTGCGCAGCCGAGGCGACTTCAGCGTTCGTCTCGACTTCATGGCCTCTCCCTCCCAGATGCTCCTGAGCCACGAAGTACAGCTCACCGACATACTCGCCACGGAGGACAGCCTGCTCGTCGACACCGTCACAGCGGGTAAGTTTACCTTCCAGCTCATGTACGGCACCTATCCCTGCTGTTACGACTCCACTCAGCTTGCCACCGACGTCGTCATCACAAAGATTGGCACGGGAAACCTGTCCTCCATACAGATGGGTATCAGCATAGGCGGCAGCGAGGCAGAGGTGGAGACCTATCAGGGCGTAGGCTACCTGCAGAAGCGCGACAACTATCCCGGCTACCAGGATGCCGAGTCGACCCACAACATACACTTCCCTGGCTCCGACCCCAGCGTCATCTGCGTGGGAAGCACATCCTACAGGACGGGCTTCCGCACCTTCGAGGGCGTCTGGCAGAAAGTGGACTGGGGCACGGGAGGCATCGTGGCCGGCTACAGTAGCCGCGGCCCGACAATGGCAGGCAACATCAAGCCCGATGTGCTGGCTCCAGGTACCAATGTCATGGCAGCCTTCAACAGCTTCTATGCCGAGAGCAACCCCGAGGACTATATCACCAGGGCCAATGCGGCACGCTACACGTGGGGCGGACGCACCTACGCCTGGAGCATGCAGAACGGCACGAGCATGGCGTGTCCCGTCGTGGCTGGCATCATCGCGCAGTGGATGGAAGCCATTCCCACACTGACGCGCGAGCAAATCATCGAAGCTTTCCAGGCCACTTGCACGCATCACGACCCCCTGCTCAGCTATCCCAACAACGATTACGGCTACGGCGAGATAGATGCCGAGGCAGGGCTGAACTACCTCCTCTCGCATTACGACGGGGTGCAGGCTCCCTCCGGCCTTCCCCGCGGGACGGAAGCCTACTACGACCTGCAAGGCCGAAAGGTGGCGCAGCCCCGGCACGGCATATACATCGTCGTGGACGCAAACGGAAACAAAAAGAAGATAATGAACCTATAGGACCCATAGGACCTATAGGACCCATAAGACCTATAAGACCCATAGGACCTATAAGACTCATAAGACCTATAAGACCCATAGGA
>DGTM01000063.1:23270-30099 GCA_002394305.1 Prevotellaceae bacterium UBA4336 | reverse complement strand
AAGACCTATAAGACCTATAAGACCCATAAGACCTATGATTGAAGTACGCAACATAAAGAAGAGCTTCGGCAACCTGGAGGTGCTCAAGGGCATCAACCTCGACATAGAACGCGGCAAGGTGGTGAGCATCGTCGGCGCAAGCGGCGCAGGCAAGACGACGCTCCTGCAGATAATGGGCACGCTGGACAAGGCCGACAGCGGCAGCGTCGTCATTGATGGCGTGGACGTCATGACACTCAGCGACGCCAAGCGGTCCGCCTTCCGCAACAAACACATGGGCTTCGTCTTCCAGTTCCACCAGCTGCTGCCTGAGTTCACAGCCCTGGAGAACGTGATGATGCCAGCCCTCATCGGCGGCACGCCGAGGCGTGAGGCCAGGAAGCGGGCCGAGGAACTCCTCGCGTTCATGGGGCTCTCCGAGCGTGCATCGCACAAGCCCGGCGAGCTTTCCGGCGGCGAGAAACAGCGTGTGGCTGTTGCCCGTGCCCTTGTCAACAAGCCCGATGTCGTCTTTGCCGACGAGCCCAGCGGTTCGCTCGACACTCAGAACAAACAGGAGCTGCACCGCCTCTTCTTCGACCTGCGTGACCGGCTGGGGCAGACCTTCGTCATTGTCACCCACGACGAACAGCTTGCCGACCTTGCCGACCGCAAGATTTGCATGCGCGACGGCATCATCGAGAACCCGTAAGGCGGAGAAACTTGCCTCAGAACGAAAACACTCGTCACCCGTCAGACACCTTGAGAGACAGAGCATAACACCACTGACGAGGCAGGGGCATATAATAACACAACGGATTGAACGGATTAAACGGATTTATGCAACGCAAATAAGCAGCAAACAGGATAATCCGTTTAATCTGTTGTCTTTAATTCATGTCTTGTAAGGAAGGAACATGCGCACAACTGCGCTACCGACGCTGAAACAGACTCCTGGCTCCTATAAATGCTGAGAGAGGAACCGGAAACTCAAGGCTCTTATTCTGGATGCGTTTGGCTCGTCTGTGGAGCGGCTGAATGCCTGCAATCAGCGGAGCGTTTTCTTTCCGTTCGTGACGAAGATGCCGTGCGACATTCCGGTGGCCGGGACGGGGCGGCCTTGCAGGTCGTATGTGGTGTGGGGCCCAGCCTCTGTCCGCAGGGTCGGCAGGGGGGTGGGGTCGGACGCGATGAGCTGCAGGGGGACCCATGTGGCGGGCTGCAGGGGCGAGGCGTCGGGGATGCGCTCCACGAGCTGCTGCGTGCCGTCGCCGGAAAGCACCTCCAGGTTGACAGACAAATTCCCTCCGACGGGTGCTTCGTCGAGCCCGATGGCGGTCCATGGGATGGCGACCTCCAGACGGTAGTTCGAGGCGCCGACAACGCTGGCAGCCTGAAGGCCGGGCAGCTCGGCCTCTACCCAGCCTCTGCCGTTGCCGCGGCTGGTCTGAAGGGTGGCGTCGGGGAGCAGGGAGATTCTGTAGGAGGAGCCGACGGGCAGGTTGGTGCTGGCTCCCTTGCTGTCCACGTAGAGGTTGATGCCGTCGGGGAACGGCTCAGCCGATGACGGGTGCTGACGATAGACGAGGCAGACGGCGTAGAGCTTTTCGCGGTCGTAGGAGAAGTCGGCGTAGGAGAAGGTCCCCGTCTCGCAGCCCATCGGCACTTGCCGTGCCGTGCGGTTGTAGTAGGTGCAGGGGGTGTCGATGCGTCCGTCGATAACCTGCGAGGCGTAGGGTGCCTGGAACTGGTTCTTGGGGTAGCCTTTCACGATGACAATCTTGCCGTCCAGTCCGCCCACGGCAACGACGATGCCTGTGTCTATCACGGCCAGGGAGTTCCACATGCAGTTCTTCGTCGTGCCCTGCTGGAAGGGCTTGGACATGGCCTTGAAGTCCTTGGCCTGCCGGTTCCCCACGTAGACGTACATCTTGTGGTTGTCGCCGTCGCCGTACTTGGATTGGTGCGACATGACCGTCTCGCCGCCGGGCAGGACGCGCAGGTATGGGGCTCCGCCTGTGGCGGTGGGGCAGTAGGTGTAGTTGATGCTGCGGTCGCGCTGCGGACTTGTGGCGCTGACGTAGAAATTGCCACTCCAGTTGTTGTTGAGCGTCGTGCGGACGGTGGTCGGCAGGAAGTCTCCGATGCCGCTCCATCCGTTGTCCTCGATGGCTACGGCGATGGTCTTTCCGTCGCTGAGCAGCACAGGCACGGGCATGCCGTCGCGGTATCCGCTGCGGAAGGAAACGCGCTTGGGGGCGCTCCAGGTCAGGCCTCCGTCGAAGCTGCGGCAGAGCGATATCTGCTGTTCGCCGGAGGATGTGTAGGGGCTCTCGTCGGCGAAGTAGAGCTGCAGTTCGCCGCTGGGCAGCTGCAGCATGGAGGGTTCCCAGCAGCCGTTCTCGAAGGTGTAGTCGGCGTCGTAGACAAATATCTCGTCGCTCCAGGTCCTGCCGCCGTCGGTGCTGCGGCGCAGGCGTATGCCAAAGTGTCGCTCCGGCGAGTAGGGCGAGGTGGGTCGCGGGTTGTAGGCTACGATGATGGTGCCGTCGGAGAGCTGTATGAGGTCGGGCACGCAGTTGGGCACGCCGCTGGGGTTGGGGGCGATGACGGTGGGCGTGGTCCACGAGGCGCCTTTGTCCGAGGAGAAGCTAATCTTGATGCCGCCGCTTTCGCAGCAGGCCAGCAGCCGGTGGTCTTGTAGCTCGATGAGCCGTGCATAGCCGCCGCCGCTGAAGACGGTGACGGGCGTGCGTGCATCCCAATAGATGCGACTGCCGTTGTAGCGGCTGACGGTGGCGGCTGTCAGGCTGAGACAAAAGCCTGTCAGCAGGGAGAGCAGGAGGGTGTGTTTCATCGTGAGGTCTTTATGAGGTGAGTCTTCCCATCGGCGGTGCGCTGGATGACGATGCCGCGATAGCCGGGCCGTACTTGCTGTCCGCCCAGGTTGTACGTCGCTCCGCCCGGGATGCCGGTGGCTTCCTCGCGGAAGGACTGCGGGACAGATATGGCGTCCGCCCCTTCGTCGAAGGTGAAGCTGATGCGTCCGTCGTCCGTCTCGCTGATGTCGCTGATGGTGTGGTCCATCGTCATGGCTCCGTCGGCATTGGCGTTGTAGAGTTTTGCCGCGGGTACCGACGAGGCGGAGAGCTCCGTCTTTCCCGTAGTGCCCGGCCAGGTGTCGCCTGCCGTCGTAGTGGAATTGCGGATGCCATCGGCTGGGATGAAGGTCATGCGGAGGTGTGTGCCGTCGGTGTTGACGGTGTTGTTGTACCAAGCCTGCTGGTCGTAGTCGACGTGCAGGATGAGCATGCCGTGTCCGCCAAGGCAGCTGTCCCATCCCTCCTGCTGGCGGTTCTCCAGCAGGTAGTATTCATCTTCCTTCCCGCTGTTTCTCAGGATGTAGGCGACAGGTGCGGAGGTGAGGGCCGGCATGTTCCGGACGAGCACGGGGTCGGTGAGCTCTTTTGGTTCGAGCCAGCCGCAGAACATGCGTTCGTAGCTTGTGAAGCCGGCCGGCGTGCCGCCGTTTCCGTTGTATTCTCCGTAGTCCATGAGGTCCCACGAGCCGAGCCCGAAGTAGATGCCGTTCGTGTCGTAGGTGTCGGGAAGGCCGAAGCAGTGTGCAAACTCGTGGCAGGCTGTGCCGATGCCGCATATGGTGAGTCCGCCCTTGCCCTGCAGCTCGGCGCTGGTGGCATAGCTGTCTATGCGTACGCCGTCTGCCGTGACGGGTCCGTCGCCGTCGCCTTCATCCTTCGCTTCGGTGAGTGTCCAGGCGTGCGACCAGATGTTTGTCCGGGCGGAGCGGTTCGCTTCGTCGTAGCCCGAATGTATGACATAGACTTGCTCCACTTCGCCGTCTTTGTCCCAGTCGTAGGCCGTGAAGTCGACCTGCCCGTCCACCATCCTGACGGCCTCTGCAACCATTTCGCCAGGATGCTTGTCGTAGCCGTAGGCATCGTTCTCGCCATAGTGTGCAAGGGGCTGGCTCATGGTGACGGGCCCCATGACGTCGAACGAGAAATCGAACTGTCCGTAGCTGGCATCGAGATAGTAGTCGTGGACGGAACCGACGTTGATGCCGTCGTGATAGCCCGTTTCGTTGAACAGCCTCTCGAAGGTGTCTGCCGTGAAGTAGAAGGGTACGTCGGGGAAATCGACCAGTATCACCAGGCCTCGCTTGCTGCCGCTCATGGTTTTGGACTGCCGTCTCCCTCCGGCCCGCCTTGCCGCGTTTCGTCGGTTCAGCGCAGCCTTTCGCTTGGAGGCCCGTGCCTGCCAGCGTGCCCGGATGGTGTCCTGCTCCACGTAGCGTGCCGTGTCGCCGGTACAGGGGAGCAGGTAGCGACCGTCGTCGGTGAGGTAGAAGTGCAGATGCTCGTCGCCCATGAAGGTGGCTTCCACCTTCGAGCCGTCGGGGAGGGTGAGTGTGCAGCGCTCCCGTTTAGCGGGGATGGCGTAGAGTGTCAGTGTGCAGATGCATGACAGGAGAAGGGGGATGAAGCGTTGTCTCATGCAGTGTCTGTCAGATGAGAATTTTCTTAGTGGCACCGTTCTGGCGCCGGATGACGTAGATACCGTGCCCGAGGGCCAGGCGATGCAGCTCGTCGGCATAGCATTCCGACACCATGCGTCCGTTCATGTCGTAGATGCGGATGCGCTCGGTGCTTGCGGTAATCTCGGATATGGCATCGGGGATGGCACGGAAGGACTCGCTCTCTGTCCAGGGGCTGTTGCGGTAGCTGTCGCTGATGGCCTGCACGGAGTAGGTGTAGTCCACGTCGGTGCGCAGGCCGTCGAGTACGAGGGACGTGGCGCCGATGCTGTCCTGCCGGAGGACTTGTTCGCCTTCGCACAGGAGACGGAAGTTGTAGAGCTCTGCCTCCTCTACGGCGTCCCAAACGGTCGTCGTGCCGCCCTCCTTCGTGTCCTGGAAGGCCAGCCCGGTGGGAGCGGCCAGTGTGCCCTTGGGCATGACTTTGACGGTGATGATGCCGTCCTCCGTCTCCTCGATGTCAACGAGGGGCTTGCCCATGTAGCCTCCGGTGAAGACCAGGCTTGGGGGGTCGGAGGTGTCGGTCAGCTCGTGGTTCTCCGTGGTGCCCGGGTAGGGGTTTCCCATCAGGCTTGCCTGCCAGTCGGCCTGCGACGAATAGTTGTTGCCGCCGATGAGTATGCCGTTGGCAGGGATGATGGTCATGCGCTGGTGCTTGGGGTCGACGTTGACCCTGTTGCTGTTCCATGCGCTGGCGTTGTAGTCGATGTGCATGACGAGCATGCCATGCCCGCGGTTGCTGCATACGCCCCAGTCCCATCCCTCGGCCTGGCGGTTGTCCAGGATGTAGTACTCGTTGGGGTTTGCGTCGTTGACCAGCTTGTAGCCTTTGCCTCCGTGGTGGAAGCAGTCCAGATGGAGCGTGCGCGGCGAGTCGATGACCTCTGCCGTCTGCCATCCCATGAACTCGCGTTCGTAGGCGGTGTAGCCGACGGGTGTCCGGCCGCTCCTGGTGTACATGCCATAGTCCATGATGCTCCAGAAGTCCATGCCGAAGGCGACGTTCCGGGTGTCGTAGAAGTCGGGCAGTCCGAGGGCGTGGCTTATCTCGTGGATGACGACTCCGATGCCGTCGGGCTTCGTCTCGGTGATGACGCCGCCGCTTGCCTTTGTGGGATGGAGCTCACAGCTGGAGATGCAGCCCGAGAGTGTGATGCCGTCCACGGTGTACGCCGTGGGCATCTCTTTCGGCCAGATGGTGCTCTTGTCGCCGAAGCTGTTCGTGTAGTTCTGTCCCAGTCCTGCATAGATGAACACGCACAGGTCTATCTTGCCGTTGCCGTCGTTGTCGAACTCCTTCCAGTCTGTTATTTCCGCCTGTGCCTTGGTGAAGGCTTCGCGGATGTAGGTCGAGTAGAGGGTGTCCTTGCTGCTGCCTTTGTCGCCCCCGTAGTAGCCGTAGTTGCCATCGAGCTGTATGGGCCCGATGACGGTGAACTCCGGTATGAACTGCCCCAGGCTCTGGTCGATGAAATACTGGCGCACGCTGCCCCAGTTGCCGGTCGATTCCGTGATGTCCTCTCCGTTGAAGAAGTCCTCGTAGTATTCCATCACGCGCTTGTCGCTCGAGGCCAGGGTGAACTGTTTGTCCTTGAAGGCCGTGAGGATGATGGGAATCTTCTTCACGCCCTGCGGTTTCACCAATGCCGATGCCACGCTGCCGACGCGCTGCCGGGCGTGGAGTGGCAGGGAGGGTAGGGTGGCGACGTATTCTTCGAGCGAGAGGCCGGTGCAGTGGAACGTGTTGTCCTGCAGCAGCACGACCTGTCCGTCGTCGGTCAGGAAGTAGTTGAAATCCTCGTCTCCGCAGGCTGTCACCATCATGGTGCGTCCGTCGTCGAGCGTCACGCTGCGCCGCATGCGTAGCACTGGGACAGCCATCATGCACAGGTTCAGGCTGAGCAGGAGGAGGAATAGGCAGAATCGTTTCATAATATGTCTGTGTGTAGGTGTACAGAGTGCAAAAGTACGATTTTTTGTGCTTTATTGCAAAAAAAGCTGTCAGATATTTGCTTGTTTGGCAGAAAGTGTGTAAATTTGCACCGCAAACAACGCAAGACTGGGGGATTAGCTCAGCTGGCTAGAGCGCTTGCATGGCATGCAAGAGGTCATCGGTTCGAGCCCGATATTCTCCACGAAACACGTGCCGAAGGGGGGGTGTCCGCAGGGACATCCCCCTTTTCCTTTTGCTCCATATATGGCTCCGTGCTCTCATCCCGGAAGCGCCAGGCTCTCATCCCGGAAGCGCCAGGCTCTTGTTTCGGAAGCGCCAGGCTCTTATTTCGGAAGACC
>DGTM01000063.1:18392-23096 GCA_002394305.1 Prevotellaceae bacterium UBA4336 | reverse complement strand
CTTATTTCGGAAGACCTAGGCTCTTGTTCGTGACGGAAAGTGCTGTGCGGGGCGGCTCTGCGAAGACTTGTGTTGCCTTTTCCGAGGGGAAGAGTTTTTTTTTTCTCCGAAAATGCCGGATTTGTCGCTAAAAACACGTAACTTTGTAGACGGAGAAAAAAACAACAGAGTATGAAGAAGACACTTTCCCTATTGTTTTGCCTGTGCCTCGGAACGCTGACCGCGGCGGCACAGACGATGAAAGAGTGGGACGACGTAAGCGTGACGAGCCTGAACCGCGTCACGAGCCACGACCTCAGCATCCCCTTCAGTGATGCCGAGGCTGCACACTCGCTCGACCTGAGCCGCTCGCCTTACTTCCTCGACCTGAACGGCACGTGGAAGTTCCGCTGGTGCGCTTTGCCAAGCAAGGTGCCGACGGGTTTCCATGCTGACAGCTACGATGCCGCTGCCTGGGACAACATCACAGTCCCCTCGCCCTGGCAGGTGTATGGCGTCAGGAACGGCAAGGCGTGGGACAAACCCCTCTACATCAACACCCGCTACCCCTTCACCTACACCAGCGACTACTCCGTGATGGCCACTCGCCCCGACAACTATACCTACAACGAGCAGATGAAGAACCCCGTGGGCTGCTACCGCCGCACGTTCACCCTGCCCGAAGGCTGGCTGGGACGCCGCACCTTCCTGCGTTTCAACGGTGCGGGCCACGGCTATTACGTCTGGGTGAACGGTCAGTTCGCAGGCTATGCCGAGGACTCCTACCTGCCCAGCGACTTCGACGTGACGGACCTCGTCCGCCAAGGCGAGAACAACGTCTCCGTGCAGGTCTTTCGCTTCACGAGCGGCTCCTTCCTCGAGTGCCAGGACTACTGGCGCCTGACGGGTATCACCCGCGACGTCTATCTGTGGTCGGCCCCCGAGCAGCACATCGCCGACTTCTTCTACCACACCACGACGCTCTCCTCCACCGGCACGTCGGGGCAGGGACGCCTGCAGGTCACGCTCGGCGGCAGTTCGCTGCGGGGCATGAAGCTGCAGATGACAATCAGCGACGGCCCCGACACCGTCAAAGAGTACACCAAGGCGCTCACCACGTCGACAAGCATCACGCAGACCATCACCTTCTCCGGCATCGAATGTTGGAGCGCTGAACATCCCAAGCTCTACGACCTGACCATCCGGCTGCTCTCGGCCGACGGCGAGCTCGTCGACATGCGAGCCTGCAAGATAGGCTTCCGCACGGTCAGCATCCGGAGCGACGGCGCCCTGCTCATCAACGGCCGTCGCCTCGTGGTCCATGGCGTGAACCGCCACGACTTCAGCCAAGAGACGGGCCGCACGGTGAGCCGCGAAGAGATGCTGCAGGACGTGCTCACCATGAAGCGTCTCAACGTCAACGCCGTGCGCACCAGCCACTATCCCAACAATCCGTACTTCTACGAGCTGTGCGACCAGTACGGCCTCTACGTCTTGGCAGAAGCCGACGTGGAATGCCACGGGAACACGGGCCTCAGCAGCGTGGAGCTGTTCCGCAAGCCGATGGTGGAGCGCAACGAACGCCAAGTGCGCACACTTCGCAACCACGTCTGCATCTTCGGCTGGAGCGCGGGCAACGAAAGTGGCGGCGGCAACAACTTCGAGAGCGTGATGAAAGCCATCAAACAGCTCGACACGAGCCGCATCACCCACTACGAGGGCAACAGCCAGTGGAGCGACGTGTCGAGCACCATGTACGGCAGCTATGCCAACATGCTCTCCACCGCTAAGAGCCGTATGGGCGGCACTTCGCAGCGCCCCCACATTCAGTGCGAGAACACACACGCCATGGGTAACGCCATGGGCAACCAGATAGACTACTACCGCGACATCTACGAGCCGTACCCCGCCATGGTGGGCGAGTTCGTGTGGGACTGGAAGGACCAGGGGCTCCGCATGCCCGTTCCGGGGAAGGCCAGCCAGAGCTACTGGGCCTACGGCGGCGACTTCGGCGACTATCCCAACGACGGCAGCTTCTGCTGCAACGGCGTCGTCCTGCCCGACGGAACGCCTACCGCCAAGAGCTTCAACATGAAGGGCGTCTATCAGCCCGTCGACATCCTGCTCCTCAGCTCCTCCCTCGCAGGGGAAGGGACGGGGGAGAAGAAGGCAACCTTCCGCATTAAGAACAAACTCCAGCAGACGCGTCTCAGCGGCTACGATACACATTATATAATATATAAGGACGGCATCGAGGTGTCCCGTGGACAGATTCCCGACCCCGACCTCGCGCCGTGGGACAGCACGACCGTCACCATCCCCTGCGACGGCATCGACTTCCAGCCCCGGAGCCGCTACTGGGTGCGCTTCTCCACAACGCTCCGCGAGGCAACGCCCTGGGCCGAGGCAGGCTACGAGGTGGCAGCGTCCGAGGCCGTCCTGCGCGAGCCGACAGCCCTTGCGCCATACCGGTACGAGGGAACGGACACGCTGACCGTGACCGGCACCAGCGCCACGCGGACCGTCAAGGGGCGGAACTTCACCGTCACCTTCTCGGGCGGAACGCTGTCGCGCTACGTCCTCGACGGCACGACGCTCATCATGCAGCCGCTCAAGCTCAACACCTTCCGCATCCCCACCGAGAACGACAAGACGCAGGAGGGCAGCTGGGAGACGCTCGGCGTACGTTCCTTGTCGATGACAAGCGGCACCTGGGAGGTGGAACAGGACACGGCGGGCCACTGGGTGCAACTCTCCATTACCGACACCTACAAGACGAGTACGTCGGCCCTGACGTTCGCCGTCAGCAAGCAGTTCCGTGTCTATCCCGACGGAGCCGTCAGCGTGAGCACCCTGACCACACCGAGCACCGAGGGAGCCGTCCTGCCGAAACTCGGCTTCCGCTTGGAGATGCCCCCTGCCGCGGAGAACATCACATGGCTCGGGCGCGGTCCCTTCGACAGCTATCGCGACCGCAACTACGCCGCCCATCTGGGCATCTGGCACAGCACTGCTACGGAGCAGTGGACCAACCACATCCGTCCGCAGGAGACTGGCAACAAGGAGGACGTGCGGTGGCTGGCGGTCACCACGAACGCAGGCAAGGGGCTGATGTATGCAGCACCCTCGGGGATGGCTACGACCGTAGGGCACTGGCGGGCCGAAGAGGTCTACACGAACCCTGGCAACCGCAAGGGGCATCCCTACGAAGTCACCTTCCAGCGGAACACCATCGTCTCGCTCGACGCCTGGAACCGCGCCCTGGGCAATGCGTCGTGCGGCCCCGATGTGCTCGACAGATACGAGCGTAAGCTCAGGCAGACACCGTTCTGCTTCATGATTCTGCCCATAGCGGAGGCAGCGTCCGACAGCGCCCTCACCCGCCGGGGAAGCATCGGCATGCCTGTCTGCCAGCCTGTTCTCTTCTCCGACGACGGCCGCGGCAATGCCCTTCTCAGCTCCGACGGCCCCGAGGGGACGGTCATCCACTACAGCATCGACGGCGGCGAATACCAAGTCTACACGGGGCCCATCGACATGCGGCAGGGCGGAACCATCCGTGCCTACGCCGAAGCCGACGGCCTGGCGCCGGGCATCGTCGCCACGAAGACGTACGGACTCTTCATCGACAAGAGCGAGTGGACCATCTTCAGCTACGACAGTCAGCAGGGAGGCAACGAGCGTGCCGCCTATGCCATCGACGGCGACGAGAACAGCATCTGGCACACCAGCTACTCCGGGACGCCTCCGGAGTGCCCCCACGAACTGGTTGTCGACATGAAGCAGACGTACCGCATCACGGCTTTCTACTATCAGGGACGCAAGGACGGCAGCAACGGACGCGTGCTCCGCTACGAAGTCTATTTCTCGCCGTCGCCCTATCTGTGGGGCGAACCGGCGGCTGCGGGGACGTTCAGCAATACGTCCGACAAGCAGACGGTCAACATTCCCTCTCGCCCCGAGGCCCGCTACATGAAGTTCCTCGTGCGCACGGTGGTCGACGGCAGGGCCTATGCCTCGGCCGCTGAGCTCGGCATCGAGGCGGAAGCCATCGTGAAGCCCACCAGATGGTGGATTTCGCCCATTGTCACCTCCCATCGCTATCGCATCCGCGAGAAGCAGTCGGGGCTCTGCCTGCACTACCAGACGAACACGAACGAAGGGCATTTCTGTCTGGGGCGCTTCGACGAGAAGGACGCTTCCTACGTCTTTACCTTCACCCAGGCCCCAGGCTTCACAGCCTTCTACCGGCTCAAGGCCGGCACGCACTACATGTCGTACGACAGCAGTGCTGCCTGGCGCATCGTCTCCACGACGACAACTCCGACGGACAAGAACGGCTACATACAGGTGGAGCGCCTGCCCGACGGC
This sequence comes from Prevotellaceae bacterium UBA4336, assembly GCA_002394305.1. Taxonomy (GTDB): domain Bacteria; phylum Bacteroidota; class Bacteroidia; order Bacteroidales; family Bacteroidaceae; genus Physcousia. The sequence goes on along the minus strand of DGTM01000063.1, from coordinate 18,746 downwards.
AATGCCCACCTGCGCTGCGGGTGGCAGAACAGCCGTCTCGTGGGCTTCGACTCCAGGAGCGTGGGCAGCTACATCTATGCCGACAAGACGTCAGCGGGCGAGTTTATCCTGGAGGACATTGACGAGGAAGCTGTGGGAATCAGCCTCGCTCCGGCCCCTTCCGAAGGCGCAGGCGCCGTCTACGACCTGAGCGGCCGCCGGGTGCCAAACGGCAGCTTGTCCGACGAGAAGTCGCCCCGCGGCATCCTCATCCATCGGGATGCCGACGGAAGGACGCGGAAGATTCTCCGATAGCGCCAGGCTCTTCCAAAATAAGAGCGTGCCGTGTCGGGTATAAGAGCGTGCTGTGTTGGG
>DGTM01000063.1:10709-18323 GCA_002394305.1 Prevotellaceae bacterium UBA4336 | reverse complement strand
TGCTGTGTTGGGTATAAGAGCGTGCCGTGTTGGGCATAAGCGCGTGCCGTGTTACGGAGAAGGGGCTGTGCCTGTCCGGACACAACCCCTTCCTGTTTGCCTTCGCCGCACCCGGCGGCATCCGTCAGCCCTTACTTCTTCTTGTTGGCGAAAATGTAGTAGCTGATGCCGCGGCGGACGTTCTCGATGACAGCCTCCGACGATACGGTGGCTCCGCTCACGGCGTCCACCTTCAGCTTTTCGGCTGTGGCTACGGATTTCCCGTTCCACTTCTTCATCAGCCCCTTTTCGACCATGTCGAAGTACTTGGGCGTTTCTTCGTTCTCCAAAGCCTCCACGTGCAGCACCTTCCCGCCCTGGATGTAGACCTTCATCGGCGTGCAGCCTGCATATCCCTCGATGTCCGAGGCCAGGTCTGTGGTGTTGATGATGGTGACGTTCTTCTCCTTCGTCATTATCGGGGTGTTTTCTGTCTGACTTGTCAGAAGGAGAAATGCTCCGCAGAGAGCAGCGGCTTTCAATATCATGTTTTTCATTTGCTTTCTTTCTTCATTCATTCTTCATTTTTCATTTTTCACTTTTCATTTTTCATCTTTCATTTCTTCCTCGTCATCTCAACGAGCCGGCTCATGTGCGTGGGGATGGGCAGCTCCTGCGGGCACTTCTTCAGGCATTCGCCGCAGTCCTGGCACTTCGTGGCCCTTGCCGCTGTGGGGATGGCAGCACGGTAGGCCTCGAGGTATGCCTTGCGCTTTTCCTCGAAGTCGGGCGCCGAGCTGTCGGGCAGAGGCAGGCGTCCCTCGGTCACCGCCTTGTTGTAGAAGGCGAAGTTGCCCGGGATGTCCACGCCATACTTGCAGGGCATGCAGTAGGCGCACGTGGTGCAGCCGATGGTGGGCAGGCCGGCCATCTTGTCGGCGATGCGTGCCAGCAGCTCGTTCTCCACGGTGGTGCAGGGCATGAGGGGCGAGAAGGTGTCGAGGTTCTCCTTGAGGTGTTCCATGCGGTTCATGCCGCTCAGGGTGGTCAGCACGTCGGGATGCGAGCCCACCCAGCGGAAGGCCCACCGGGCCGGCGTGTCGTCCTTGTGCGCACGGGCCATCTGCTGGCGTATGTCGTCGGAGACGCCGGCCAGCCCGCCGCCCCGAAGCGGCTCCATGATGACGCACTGGATGCCCAGCTTCTCGAGCCGACCGTAGAGATACTCCGCGTTGGCATCGCCGCGCCGCCGTCCGCGTCCGCCGGCATGCCGCCAGTCGAGGTAGTTCATCTGTATCTGCACGAAGTCCCAGTGATACTGGTCGTGGTGGTCGAGCAGCCAGTCGAACACCTTCACGTCGCCGTGGTAGCTGAAGCCAAGATGCCGGATGCGTCCGGCCTTGCGCTCGTCCATGAGGAAGTCGAGCAAGCCGTTGTCGAGGAATCGCCTCCGGAGGTTGTCTATCCCGCCGCCGCCCACGCTGTGCAGCAGATAGTAGTCGATGTAGTCGACCTTCAGCTTGCGGAACGACTCTTCGTACATCTCCTTCGACTTCTCGAGGCTCCACAGGCCCTCGTTCTGATTGGACATCTTGGTGGCAACGTAGTATTTGTTGCGCGGATGGCGGCTCAGGGCCAGTCCGGTAGCCGTTTCGTTCTGACCGCCGCCGTAGATGGGAGCGGTGTCGAAGTAGTTCACGCCGTGTGCCAGGGCATAGTCGATCAGCTCGTTCACCTTCTCCTGTTCGCGCGGCAGACGCATCATGCCGAAGCCCAGCAGCGAAATCTTCTCGCCCGTGCCGTTCTGTACGCGGTAGGTCATCTGCCCACCTGAATGCTCAGAGTCTTGCCCCTCCATGTCGGGGAAGGCGTTCTGCCCCTTCTTCGAAGTGTCCGAGAGAGCCTGGAGGCTTCCCAGCGTCATCAGCGAAAAGGCTGATGCGGAGCCCAATCCGAATCGCCCCAGGAACTGCCGACGATTCATGTCGTGTGTCTCGTTGTGCTTTTTGCTCATAATCTTAGTCTTTGTCGCTCAGTGAATAAGGTTTGCCGTTAGTGATGCAGCGCTTCTTGTTGGGTGTCGTGCTCATGACGAACTCCAGGGTGCCGCCTGCCATGATGTCGGCATGCGTCAGGTAGAGCTTGTCATAGGGCTTGCCGTTCAGCCGCACTGCCTTGACGTATCGCTTCTTGTCGCTGACGCCCGGAGCCGTGATGAGGAAGGTCTTCCCGCCGGGCAGGGTGAGCTTGCAGGAAGGGACGTACGGTGCTCCGAGTACGTACTGGTCGCTGCCCGGGCAGACAGGGTAGAAGCCCATAGCCGTGAAGATGTACCAGGCCGACATCTGCCCGCAGTCGTCGTTGCCGTGCAGGCCGTCGATGTTATTCACATACATGCGGTTCATGATCTCGCGCAGCCAGTACTGCGTCTTCCAGGGCTGCGAGGTCCAGGCGTAGAGGTAGGGGACGTGGTGGCTCGGTTCGTTGCCGTGGACATATCCGCCGAGCAGACATTCCTCCTCGATGTCCTCGTTGTCCGCGTAATACTTCTTGTCGAGTGGTTCGGCAAAGAGATTGTCGAGGCGCTCGATGAACTTCTTGTCGCCGCCGAAGCACTCTATCATGCCCTTCACATCGTGCGGAACGTGGAAGGAATAGTTGGCGCTGTTGCCCTCGATGAAGCCTTCGCCGTAGGTCTGCAGGGGCGAGAAGTCCTTCTTCCACGAGCCGTCCTTGTACTTGGGGCAGGCCAGTCCGATGGCAGGATTGAAGACGTTCCGATAGTTCATGGCACGCTTCTTGAAAGTCTCGGCCGTCTGCTTGTCGCCTGCATCGAGAGCGGCCTGATAGATGGTCCAGTCGTCGTAGGCATACTCCAGGGTGTTGCTGGCACTCGTTCCGCAACGGTCGTAGGGGACATAGCCGTACTGAATGTAGTCGGGCAGACCTTCCATCCACTTGGAATTGGCGGTGGCCTTCATTGCCTCGAGCATTGCCTGTTTGTCCTTGATGCCGAGCTTTTTGCTGACATCCGAGAGGACTGCCACGGCATGGTAGCCGCTCATGCACCAGCCTTCGTTCGCCATCAGATACCAGATGGGCAGCAGATGCAGGGCACTCTGCTGCTGGATGCGTATCATGCTCTCTGCCATGTCGGCACCTTGCCTGGGCTTGATGAGGTTGAGCAGCGGGTGCTCGGCGCGATAGGTGTCCCAAAGGGAGAAGACGGTGTAGTTGGTGAAGCCGTCGGCCTCATGGATCTCCATGTCGCCGCCGCGGTACTTGCCGTCGACATCCATGTAGACGGACGGGTTAATCATCGTGTGGTAGAGCGAGGTGTAGAAGAGGGCTTTCTGGTCGTCGCTGCCCTCTATCTCCAGTCCCAGGAGCTCTTCCTCCCAACGGTCCGTGGCTTGCTGGCGCAGCTGGTCGAAGGAAAGCCCGGCAGCCTCGGCCTGCAGGTTGGCGAGGGCTCCGCTCTGACTGACGGCAGAGAGTGCCACCTTGATGGTAAGCTGACGGCTGGCAGGCAGTTGCAGCTTGAAGTAGGCGGCTATCTCGCGTCCGGCCATGTCGGGGAAGTTGTGGTGGATGTCGTTCTTGCGCCAGAAGCCCGAGTACTTCATGCGTTGCTGGTCGTTGTAACCATACTGCTGAATGGGCTCGGAGAGCGAGATGGCAAAGTAGGTATAGTTCTGTCGGGCCCAGCCGTTGGTGATGCGGTAGCCGGTCAGGAGTGTGTCGTTCACCACGCGAAGGTACGACCAGAGCGTTTTCCCGTCGTAGTTGTAGATGCCGTGCCCCAGGTCGAGTATGAACTGTGCCTGCTCCGTGGGGAAGGTATAGCGGTGTACGCCGACACGTTGCGTCGCGGTGAGCTGTGCCAGGATGTCGTAGTCTTGCAGGCGGACTTCATAATATCCCGGCGAGCAATGCTCTGTGTCGTGGCTGTATCGCGAACGGTAGCCGGCATCGGGAGTCTCGGCGGTTCCGGGGTTGGTCCGAATCTTTCCGGTGGTCGGCATGATGAGGATGTCGCCCAGGTCCGAGTGTCCTGTGCCGCTCAGGTGTGTGTGGCTGAAGCCGACGATGGTCTTGTCGCGGTACTGATAGCCGGCGCAGTATTCGTAGACCTTGCCCTGGTAGCGGCCGTCCACGTTGTGCGGGATGGTGTCCGTCTCGGGGCTGAGCTGGACGATGCCAAAGGGGGCGCAGGCTCCGGGGAAGGTGTGTCCCATGCCGTTCGTGCCGATGATAGGGTTGACGTAGTCGATGGGCCTGCCCGCTTCCTCTCCGGCAAGTGCCTTTAGCGGGGTGGTAAGAATCAGGGCAAGCAGAGAGGTCGTAAAGAGTCTGTAGTTCATAATATACTGTTTTGTTGATAATCGGAAGAGCTGCCTATAAACGAAAAAGCTTCCCACGTGCGGGGAAGCTTGGTAAGCCTCCCCAAAGCGGGGGAGGTTTTGTGATACGTTGTCCTTAGGCTTTTGCCACGGCTTCCATGAAGTCCTTGCAGGGCTTGAAGAAGGGAATGTCGTGAGCGGGAATAATCATGGTGGTGTTCTTGGAAATGTTGCGTGCAGTCTTCTGTGCACGGTGCTTCAGCGTCCAAGTTCCCCAGCCACGGATGTAGACACTCTCTTTGCTGATGAGAGATTCCTTGAGCGTATCAATAACACCTTCTACGGCAGCCATAGCTGTCGACTGGTCAATGCCGGTCTTCTCGGCAACAGCCTTTACAAGTTCGATTTTGGTCATTTTTGTATGATTTAATAGTCCTTTTCGTTTAATTGTTGTACAAAGGTACATATTTTATCGACTTCAAGCAAGCATCGGACGTAATTTTTTTCAGTAAATTGTTATTTCTTCACATTCGTTAAACTTTTTATAAGCGTTCGTACCCCCAATCGTCGAATACTTCGGCCCAATGCTCGTTTACGAGCTGTATGGTCCGAGGGTCGTAATTGTACTGATTTTTTTTGTATCCTTTCTTGCTGAGGACATATTGGCGGATGGCTGGCTCTGCCTCTTCCCACCCGGGGATGCCCAGTTTTTCGTAAATGTCGCGGGTGATGGAAAGGGCGTCCTGTTCGATGTCCTCGAAGCGCACTTCGTAGAGCTTGCCTTCGGGCAGGTATTGCTTCTGCTCCTTGTAGGCGTGATAGAGCTCCATGTAGTTGCGCAGGATGTTCTGCTCCATTTCCTCGTCGGTGATGGCGTTCAGCTGGAGGGGCTTGATGGTGTTGATGAAGAAAGAGCGTGTGCTCTCGAAGACGGTGTAGGGGTTGCGTATAATATATATGTAACGCGCGCGAGGAAAGAGTTCGTTCAGGGCCTTCACCCTTCCGGTGTGCGGCGGGTTCTTGCTGAGGTACTGTGTGCCGCCGGTGTTCCAGAGGCTTATCTTGACGAGCTTCTCGTAGGCTTGGAAGAAGGCTTGCAGCTCCTCGTCGCGAATGTCGCGGAAGGTCAGGTAGCGGTCGCAATACTCCTGCATCGTGTCGGGGAAGAACCAGAAGTTGTAGTAGTTGTAGGGGCACATGTTGCTCAGGGCGAACTCCTCCTCTTGCGGGAGGTCGGGGGCAAGCTCCATGTTGTCCGTCGGACGCTTGTCTGGCATGACGAGGCGCATGACGGGCTTGAAGATTCCTTGCAGGGCCATGATGCAGTGCGGGAGGACGGTCTGGTAGGTCGTCGTGTAGCCGAAGTGCTTGTCCTGGGCGAAGATGTTGTGGACGAAGGTCGTTCCGCTGCGCCAGTGCCCGAGGATGAAGAGCGGGTCGTGTTCCAGGGGCTTGTCGGCGAGCTGCTTCCTGTACTTGCGGTTCTGCAGGACGGCGGCAGGACTGAGCAGGCGGCAGATGGCTTTCGTCAGGCAGTACTTCACGCGTTTGTCGGGGTCGACGCGGTGTCCCCGGGTTATTTCCCGGAAGGTCTTCCAGTCGGCGCCGACGAGAGTCGTGACCGGAAGGTCGCTGAACTTGAGGAGTCCCATGTTGTGATTCTTTTTATTTCTTCATTCGTACTTCTATTCCTTGTCTGCTGAGTTCCCTGACGGCTATCCCGATGGCTTCGTAGTGCTCGGGGCCGATGCCGAGGCGGGGCAGGTCGAGCGTCGGCAGGTCTTCTTGCTGGAGGCTGGCTTCGTCGAGCTGTCTGTCTATCATGCCCACGGCGCAAGTGTTGTTCGTGATGGGGTCGATGAGGATGAAGGCACCGGTGGCACGGTTCTTGGCGTAGGGGTCGAAGAAGAGTGTCTTGGCCGTCGTTATCTGCACCTGGCCGATTTCGTTGAGCTTGAAGTCTTGCCCGGGCAGATGTTCCATGGTGTTGACGTTGATGCGGTAGTCTATGGCGCTGACGGTGGCGCGGGTGGTGTTGGTGCCAGCCTTGAGGAAGAACAGCTTGCGGCGGTCCATCGGCTCTTCGTCCATCCAGACGAGTTTGGCCTGTATGTGTCGCCCGATGCAGGGCAGGTTGTCGGGCTTGACGAGCATTTCGCCGCGCGAGATGTCTATCTCGTCCTCCAGGGTGATGGTGATGCTTTGGGGGCAGAAGGCGTATTCAGCCCCCTCCCCGCTCCCCCTTTGGGGGAGTGCTGCATTGCCGCTTGTGCTTCCCTTTTCAGCGAGATTGTGGCACTCCCCCAAAGGGGGAGCGGGGAGGGGGCTGTAGATCTCCTTCACGCGGCTTGTCTTGCGGCTGGGCAGAGCCATGACCTCGTCGCCCTTGCGGATGATGCCGCTTGCCACCTTGCCGCAGAAGCCGCGGAAGTTCAGGTCGGGGCGCAGCACGTACTGGACGGGGAAGCGGAAGTCCTGCATGTTGCGGTCGAGGTGTATGGGGACGGTCTCGAGGAACTCCAGGAGCGAGGTGCCCTGGAACCAGGGTGTCCGTCCGCTCTTCTCCACGACGTTGTCGCCTTCCTTTGCGGAGAGGGGGAAGCAGGTGACGTCCTCGATGCCAAGCTGCGAGGTGAGGGCGAGGTATTCGTCGCGGATGCGGCAGAAGACGTCCTCGGAGAAGTCCACGAGGTCCATCTTGTTGACGGCAAGGACGATGTGCTTGATGCCGAGCAGCGAGACGAGGAATGTGTGCCGGCGTGTCTGTGTGATGATGCCGTTGCGCGCGTCGACGAGGATGATGGCGAGGTTGGCTGTGGAGCCGCCAGTTATCATGTTGCGTGTGTACTGTTCGTGTCCCGGCGTGTCGGCGATGATGAACTTGCGCAGGTTTGTCGAGAAGTAGCGGTAGGCCACGTCGATGGTGATGCCTTCCTCGCGCTCGGCTTTCAGTCCGTCGAGCAGCAGGGCGTAGTCTATCTGTCCGGCTCCGGCGTTGCCCACGCGCTTGGAGTCACGCTCCAGGGCTTGCAGCTGGTCTTCGTAGAGCTTCTTGCTGTCGAAGAGCAGTCGCCCGATGAGTGTGGACTTGCCGTCGTCCACGGAGCCGGCCGTAAGCAGCCTCAGGAGCGACTTGCGCTCGTCGGCATCGAGGTAGGCGGAGATATTTTGCTTTTTGTCTTCCATGTTCATTCCTTCTTTTGGTGTTGCGGCAATCTTTCTTTCGTTATTGCGGCATTCTTTTTTCGTTATAACGTTATTACGAAATGACGTTATGACGACGATTCTGTGA
>DGTM01000063.1:0-10629 GCA_002394305.1 Prevotellaceae bacterium UBA4336 | reverse complement strand
TGACGACGATTCTGTGACGTTATGATGACGATTCTGTGACGTTATGACGGCGATTCTTTGACGTTGTGCCGATGTTGTCGGGGGGGCTGCGTCAGAAGTAGCCTTCGCGTTTCTTCTGCTCCATGCTGGCTTCCTGGTCGAAGTCGATGACGCGTGTGGTGCGTTCGCTCTTCGTGGTGGTCATCATCTCCTCCACGATCTCCTCGATGGTGGTGGCGTTCGACTCCACGGCTCCCGTCAGGGGCCAGCAGCCGAGTGTGCGGAAGCGGACCATGCGCATGTGAATCTTCGGCACCAGCTCCTTGGGCAGCCGGTCGTCGTCCGCCATGATGATGTTGCCGTCAATCTCCACGCAGGGCCGTTCCTTGGCGAAGTAGAGGGGTACGATGGGGATGTTCTCCAGGCGGATGTACTGCCAGACGTCGAGTTCCGTCCAGTTCGAGAGGGGGAAGACGCGGATGCTCTCGCCCTTGTGTATGCGGCTGTTGTAGATGTCCCAGAGCTCGGGGCGCTGGTTCTTGGGGTCCCACTGGTTGAACTGGTCGCGGAAGCTGAAGATGCGTTCCTTGGCCCTCGACTTCTCTTCGTCGCGACGGGCGCCGCCGAAGGCTGCGTCGAACTTGTACTTCTCCAGCGCATCGAGCAGGGCCTTCGTCTTCATCAGGTCGGTGTGCACCTTGCTGCCGTGCGTGAAGGGGCCCACGCCTGCGCGGAAGGCCTCCATGTTGCTCTCCACGATGAGGTTCCATCCGTGTTCCTTGGCGTAGCGGTCGCGGAACTCTATCATCTCGCGGAACTTCCACTTGCTGTCGATGTGCATCAGCGGGAAGGGCACTTTGCCCGGGGCGAATGCTTTCTCCGCCAGGCGCACCATCACGCTGCTGTCCTTGCCGATGCTGTAGAGCATGACGGGGTTTTCGAACTCAGCTGCCACCTCGCGGATGATGTAGATGGACTCGGCTTCAAGTTCCTGGAGGTGGCTCAAACGGTATTCTGACATGTACTTTTTCTTTTATTTCGCGTGCAAAGGTACGAAAAAGCACGCAAAGCGCCAAGAAATTAGCTTTTTTTGTGATTACACGGCTTCTCCCCGAGGGGGACAGAGGGAAGTGCCGGTGAAAAGAGAAGCGTCCTGACTTCCGCTTGGGGAGACAGGGCGCTTCGTGCCGGATGATGCTGCGATGAGCGGTTACTTGACGACGGCCTTGCGGACTGTGCCGTCGGCCTGCTTGAAGATGTTCACGCCGCGTACGGCCTTCTGCCGGCGTGCACCCAAGAGGTTGTAGATGCCTTCAGAGCCCTGCACCTGGAGCTTCGGATTCGGAATCTCCGATATTCCTGTTGCGATGGCGACGTTTGCCTTGTTTGCATTCACCACTTCGCCTGTCTCCTTGTTGATCAGGATGGCAACGACTTTCAGGTTGTCTGTGTCCTGGATGACGGACTGGTTGCTCGTGTTGTAGGCATCGCTGAGGTTGAAGGAATAGCTGAGGCTGACGGGTGTGTCGGCTTCGGCATCTGTGATGTTGTTGCCCGAGCCGTAGAGGAGTTCGGAGGTGAGCACGACGACATCGTTGAAGGGCAGGCCGTAGACTGTCTCGTCGGTTGTCTGTGTGAACGCGTCCATGTACTCGGGATTGCCTGCATTGCCGCCGGCATAGTAGTTGCTCTGTCCCCAGCTCGGGTCGGTCAGTCCGTCGGCCAGGAGCAGGTATTCCACGGTGAAGTTGCCGCCCTCGAGTGTGTAGGGGAAGGTGACGTCGGTGGTGATGCCGACGGAGCTGCCGTCGTCGCTAAGCTTGGGCGTGAGCGTCAGGTCGGCCTGTCCGAAGAGCTTGTTGCGCTGTGCCAGGTCGTCGGCAATGCCGAAGTCTTTGTTGCCCGTGCCGTAGTAGGCATCGAGGCTGACTGCGCGGTCCATCCATGCTGCTGGGAAGCCGTCCACCTGAGAGGGGAAGCTGCCGGAAGACATGATTTCCAGCTCGTCGCCGTTGTGGTAGCTGGCCAGGATGTACTCGTCGGGATATTGCACGGCAAGCTGTTCCAGTCCGACATATCCGCGCGGGCACCATCCGCACCAGAAGCCGGTGTACTCCTCGAGCAGGGCACGCTTCTTGGGCAGTGTGTTCAGCACGATGAGGGATTGTGTGGCTCCGGCATTGGGATCCTCGTTTGCCTGGCTGTTCACCTTTGCAGCCGTGATGGCAAGCTCGTGGTTGCCCTTCTCGCTGATGGCGGGAACGGTGAGCGAGACGCTTGTCTTTCCGCCGTAGATGGCGCTGACGTCGACGTCGAACGTCTGTGAGCCTGCCTGTCCTGCTACGGTGTAGCTCAGCTCAACCGACTGGATGCCGTTCGAGCCGTGGTTGACGATGGTGACGGGAACGGTGGTCTGCTGGCCGCTCAGGGCGTAGGTGGTCTCTCCGTCTGCCACTGCTGCGGCGTTGGCCTTGATGCTCTCGCCTGCCAGTCCTACCGTGATGGCTGCGCTGCCGCCGAACAGGTCGCCCAGGTCGAGCCACTTCAGGAAGCCGTCGGACGTGTGGAGGTAGAGGCCGCCTTCGCTGGCCTGGTCGGTGACGACGACGGGCGCCTCGTTGGCTTCCACCGCTTCAACGTCGTCGACGGTCAGCGAGTAGCCTGCGTAGACACCGCCCTCGGGGATGGTGTAGGGCTTATCGAGCGTGACGGTGACGAAGCCGGGTTCCTCCGGACTGGCGGCCTTCACGACGATGTCGGCAGCGTTCTTGCCGCCTTCGACGCGAAGCTGCGAGCTGAGGAAGACAGAGAGGTTGGAGACTCCCTCCACTTCCTGCAGGGGGAAGGTGATGCTCTCTATGAGTGTGCCGACGAGTGACGGGTCGTCAATCTTTATGGCGATGTCGTAGGTCTCGGGCTTGGAGTTGTTCGTCACGGTGTTGAGCTCCTCGTCGCCTGTATAGAGGCTGTAGTCGATTCTGCCGTCTGTCTCGCCAATCGTGGCATCGGGATAGGCGGGAGAAGCAGCGTCGGGCTGCACCTCGGCGCCAATCGTCTGCACCTCTGCCCATGCAATCTCCGACCTGTGTTCCTCGCCTGCACCGCGATAGATGGCCTGCACGCCGTATGCCTCGGGGCCGACAACGTAGTAGTAGACGTTTTTGTTCTGGCCGATACTGTATATGTCCCAGTCGTCCGAGTAGTTGTATGGCAGTTCGGTGAGCGTCTCGTCTTCCTGGCGTGTGTAGTCCCACCCTGAGAGCGTAAGCGGGCGCTCCTCGCCGTTCACCTTTACCCAGAGCTGATAGGTCAGTTTCTCGGGCAGGATGTAGTTGCCCTCGGTGTCGGCGGTCTTCACGTCGAAGTCGAGGTAGCCCCAGCCGTAGTCCGACTGGTAGTAGCCGTAGCCGCCCTCGAAGAGTTCGTTGACGACGGGCGTAGCGGGTGTTGCTGCCACTTCCGTGAAGGGGGCAATCCTGGCGTTCGTCAGGGCCGAGAGGTAGTTAACGACAGTCTTTCCGCCGTTGATGAGGAAGGTGGAGCTTTCGGAGAGCGTCTTCGTGACGGCATCGTACTTGAAGGTGATGTCGCCGTCGGCGAGCGTGTACTGGGTGTAGTATTCGTCGTACTCCTGGTCGTACACTTCTTCTGCTGTGGCCGAGACGAGGTACTGATGGTAGCCCGACACTTCGTCTGCACCGATGTACTGTTTGTTTGTGAATGTCACCTTGTCGCCGCTGATGGTTCCCTTCACCCATGTCTCGGGCAGGTTGACGTCGAGGCCCTGCACGTAGACATCGCTGCCTTGGAAGCCGACCTGTACCAGCGAGCCGTCGTAGCCGTCGGCTGTCAGCGAGTACGTCTCGGTCTCGAGTCCTTCGGGCGCTTCGGTGAGCTGGTCTGTCACCTTCTTGAAGGAGATGTTCCAGTCGGCGTAGCCCGACCAGCTTTCGTCGTCGTCGTAGATGAGGCCGATGATTTCCTGTGTGCTCGTATAGGAGATGGCTCCCGTCGTGCTGTTGTAGCTGAGCGTCAGGGTCTGGTTGCTCGACTTGACGTACCACTGCTCGGCGGAGTCATACTTGAGCTTTGCCACGACGAGGTTGTAGCCGTTTTCGGGAAATTCAAATGCCACCTGGGGCAGCTGAATCTGTATGCTCGAGGTTCCGACAAGGGTTCCTTCCACCCAAGTGTTTGCTCCTGCCTGCGAGACGAGGTTCTTGATGTAGACCTTGCCGCCGTCGCCGAACACGACGTTGCCCACAGCTCCGGACAGCGTGGTGTTGAAGACGTAGCCCCAGGTGGTGTAGTATGCGCTGCCGCTACGGCTGTAGAGCACCTGTTCGCCTTCGGGCTGCTCGTAGATGGCTTCGCCGGCAGCACGCTTGCGGGTCGACTTGACGGCCTTCCCAGCCTTTGCTGCCACCTTGCCGTGCCCGGTCAGGGCTGCCCTGACGCCCTGCTTGGCTTCCATGTTGACCTGCCTCTGCTGCATCTTTTGCGAGGGCTGTTCCTTGATGTTCTTCGAGGCCTGCAGTGCAGACACTTTCGCGGACTTTTGTTTGAGCGTGGGCAGCGTCTCGGCTGTCTGCGCCTTGCCGACTGCCGACACGAGGACAGCCAGTACGAATAGTGTAAAGTTTCTCATTCTAATACCTTTTTTATTTCTGTTGTTAATAATCTCGATATTTTTGTCCCGGGCAACGGACTTGATTGATTCGGCGGATGATGACCCCCTCTTTCGCAGGGAAAAGCATCCGCTTAATCCGTTAAATCCGTTGTTCGGAAAAGAAGATTCTTGTCTTCGGAGTGAATCATTTTGCGGCGACTTTCCTTGTGACGACCGTCCCGTCGCTGAGGACGGTCCTCTTGACGTAGAGCCCCTGGCGGGGCATGCGGACGGTCCGGCCCAGCATGTCCAGGTAGCTTTCATCCTGTATTTTGCCTTTTGAGCCTTGGATGGAAGCGATGCCGTCGCTTGTGCCGTAGACGAAGGAGAGCGTAACCGTCGGCCCTTCCTTGTCTTTGTTCCATTTCTTTGTGATGACGTTCTGCTTGAATGTGAGCAGCTGATAGGTGACGACGGCCGTCCCCTCCTTGTCTCCCGGGAACCACTCCGTCTGCATGTTCTTCAGTTCGCCTGCGGCGAGGACGTCGCTCTGCGTGGTGTACTCGCCCGGCCGCGTCTGCTGCGTGCAGTTCGACGGGAAGCATGTCTGGAAGGTTCCGCCCGGGATGGACCTAATGACGTATGTCGCGCCGCCCCGCACCTCGCTCCCCGACGTGTTCTTGACGAACAGGCCGGAGGGAATCTGCACGTCTCCGAAGATGTCTTCCTCCGCATCGTCCAGGGTCAGGACGGTGCCGTCGGGGATGATTGTCCCGTCGCTGTAGGCGAACTGCAGGGGGAAGTCGTCCTGTGCCTTTGCGGTGAAAGCGCAGGTCAGTCCTAATAATAATAATGTAAACAGCTTTTTCATAGGCATTGTCTGTAATGTTTATCCGGGTGCAAAGTTACGACAATAGAAGAAAATAGCCAAGGAAATGTAAAATTAAAGAGAATTTTTCTGTTTCTCGCTGCTTTGTAGAACAAAAGTCCTGCAAATATGCCTTGTGACTGCGCTGGAAAGGTATAAATATCTTCTGCAGACAGAATAAAAATGCTGTTGACAATTTGTCAGTATATCGCTTGAATCGCTTACACCCCGAATTTTCGCCTTCCCTCCAGAATCGCCTGAAATGGCTTCAGCCTCGCTTTTCGGCCATGAGACAAAAACAGGGCCTTAAATCGAAAGGTGTTTTGGAGTGCCTTCTGTTACAGGTGTTTACCGATTCCTCTCTGTTTCCTGTCGCCCGATAATTGCTGCCGAAATGCAAACTAAACCTTGCAGAATGAGTGCTTTTTGCTCGTTTTTGCACACTTTTTCGTCTGCTGAATCGGCAGTCGCGGTGCGGTGTTTCAACAGGAAGAGCGTGCCGCGTTGGTCAACACAGCACGCTCTTATTTCCTGCACGGCGTGGTACGATGCCCGAAACGCCGTGTGAAATGCCCTTCCAGGGCACTTTCTGACGTGTGCAAAAGTTGACACAATGACAAGGAAAGCGCTGAAACGCTTACGAAATGACATCAGACGAGGAAGCGGCGCAGGGCGTCTGGCTCCATGCCGCGGCGGCGGGCATAGTCGCGAAGCTGGTCCTCGCCGATGGGCCCTACGCTGAAGTAGCGTGCCTGGGGATGTGCCAGCATGAGGCCGCTGGTACTGGCGTGGGGCATCATGGCGCCGTTCTCGGTGAGGCGGATGCCCAGCGACGGGAAGTCGAGCAGTTCGGAGAGCAGGAAGTTGAGGCTCTGGTCGGGTAGGGAAGGGTAGCCCACGGCGGGGCGGATGCCCTGGTACTGGGCGGCAAGCATCTGCGGGATGGTGAGCCGTTCGTCGGCAGCATAGCCCCACCACTCGCGCCGCACCTTCATGTGGGCCAGTTCGGCGGCAGCTTCTGCCAGGCGGTCGGCCAGGGTCTGGGCCAAGAGGTGACGGTAGGGGTCGTCGGCGAAGCACTGTTCCATGTCGGGCTCCGTGGTGCTGGCGAAAAGGCCGATGCGGTCGTCGATGCCCGACTGACGTGGCGCCACGAAGTCTGCCAGGCAGAGACTCGGCTCTCCCGCCGCCATTTGCTGGCTGCGCAGGAGGGGCAGACGGGCGTTGAGGTCGGGCAGCACGATGTCCTCGTCCTCGCTCCACGCACGTTCTATCATCACCCGGCAGCTGGCCGTGCGCCCCTCTGCGGCCCAGCGTCGCAGCTGCTCCTGAGCGTCGTGCCACAGGCCCAGCGCCGTCCGTGCCTGCTTCTGCTGCTCTCCGGAGAAACTCCGGATCCAGCCCGCCGTGCATGCCGGACAGTCGTGCACCTGCGCTATGGATGCAAAGCTCGTGCCGAGCGACCAGGCATGAAAGAAGTAGCCCCAGCTGACCAGCGGCAGGAGCTCCGGTATGGTGAAGTGCGTGGTGCGTGTCATTGGTCGGGATTGGGCACGAAGCCCTGGTGACGGGCGGGCAGGTCGCGCATGATGATGTCGTAGCTCTGCTCCAGGATGCGGTGCACAGCCTCGTTCCTCTCGGCTTGCTCCTTGCTTCCTTGCTCCTTGCTTTCTGCCCCTTGCTCCGGCATGATGGGTGCGTGGATGACGAGCTTCAGGGGATGCCATGTGAGGAAGAAGAATCCGCGCTGGCGCGGCAGGACGTCGAAGCTGCCGTCTATCGTGACGGGCACCACGGGCAGCTGCAGCTCGTCGGCCAGCAGGAAGGCACCGCGGCGGAACTTCGCCATGTGGCCCGTGAAGGTGCGTGCCCCCTCGGGGAAAACCACCAGCGAGACGCCGTCCTTCAGCACCTGGCGTGCCTGTTCGTAGGTCTTGTGGATAGCCTTCGGCCCGCTCTTGTCCACAAAAATGTGCCCCGCGCTCTCGCTGGCTTTGCCTATCAGCGGTATGTTGCGGAGCGACTTCTTCATCATCCAGCGGAAACTGCGCCCCAGGAAACCATAGATGAGGAAGATGTCGTAGGAGCCCTGGTGGTTGGCAACGTAGACGTAGGACTGCTTCGTGTCGAGCAGTTCGCGCCCCTCCACCCTGACGGGCAGCAGCATCAGCCAGCACATCAGGCGGCTCCACACCATAGGCGGATAGTAGCCCCAGAAGCGTGCCTTGCCAAAAGTGCAGCCCACGATGGTGATCAGTATCGTGACAATCGTCACAAGCAACAGCAGGGGCGCGGCGACGCAGAGCTGATAGAGTCGGTACAGAATGTGCATGGCGTCAGTAGTTTTTCTCCTTTTCCCTGTTCTCCTCCGCTCTCTTGATGTACTCCTTGACGTAGGGATGCCCCAGGAAGTAAGGCGTGGCATTGGTGATAATCTCCTCTATCTGCGGCGTCAGGACAGGGTAGGGCAGGCTGCTGGTCAGTATCATGAAGATGCCGGGGCCCAGTACATTATTATAATTGTCGCGTATGAAGCGGGTGATGAGCCTGTCGTTCTCGGCTTCCAGCAGTTGCGACTGTTTGCCCAGCTCGTAGGCGATGTCCTCGTGGTTCGTGCCGTCCATTATCATCCGTGCCTCGAGGTGCGGCAGCTCGGCCATCTGCGCGTCGAGCTGCGTCTTGCGCTGTATGAAGCCCGAGAGCGTGTCGTTGAGCGGCGTGCCGGTGGCTGTCTGCTGTGTCTCGCCGATGCTGAGTCTCACCTCGCCTTCCTCCAAGACAATGGGCATCAGGCTCAGGTCGCCGAGGAAGAGGTTGGCAAGCATCGTAGAGTCCATGCCTCCGCCGAAGGTGAACTTGCCGTGTACCACGCGCGTAGAGTCGATGCTCTTCATCTCGCCGTCGGCATAGACCTTCAGCGTCAGCATCTTCCCCTCAAGCTCATCTACGCTCGACGAACCCGTCACGGCGTACTGACTCCTGCAGGAAAAGAGAGTCAGCAGCCCCAGCATTAACAAGTATAATTGTTTGTTCATTGCAGTTTTCAGCTCTTTAGCAAGGCAAAGATAAGCATTCCTGAGCAAACGGCAAAAACAATTAAGACTATTTAACCTTCGATGTTCTTCATCGCCTGTTCCAGGTCGGCGATGATGTCCTCCACGTTCTCTATGCCGACGCTGAGGCGGACCAGGTCGGGAGCAACGCCTGCCTCGCGGAGCTGCTCGTCGCTGAGCTGCCGGTGGGTGTGGCTGGCGGGGTGGAGCACACAGGTCCTCGCGTCGGCCACATGTGTCACGATGCTGATGAACTCCAGGCTGTCCATGAAGCGGATGGCCTCCTCCTTCGTGCCCTTCAGCCCGAAGGCTATCACGCCGCAAGTGCCATTCGGCATGTACTTCTGAGCCAGGGCGTAGTATTTGTTTGAGGGCAGGCCGGCATAGTTCACCCAGCTCACCTTCGGGTTCTTCTCCAGCCACTCGGCCACCTTCTGTGCGTTCTCGCAATGGCGGGCCATGCGCAGGTGCAGCGTCTCCAGCCCGAGGTTGAGCAGGAAGGAGTTCTGCGGTGCCGGAATACTGCCCAGGTCGCGCATCAGCTGTGCCACAAGCTTCGTCGTGTAGGCCATCTTGCCGAAAGCCTTCGTGTAGGTCAGCCCGTGGTAGCTCTCATCGGGCGTGCAGAGGCCGGGGAACCGACCCTCTCCCAACCTCTCCCTTGTAGGGAGAGGAGTGGTTACCATTTCTGTTGTAGAGCTATCTTCTCCCCTCCCTGCAAGGGAGGGGTTGGGGGTGGGTCTGTGCGTACATGTTTCCCAATCGAAGTTGCCGCTGTCGACCACGGCACCGCCCACCTGCGTGGCGTGGCCGTCCATGTACTTCGTCGTGGAGTGCGTCACGATGTCGCAGCCCCATTCGAAGGGACGGCAGTTGATAGGTGTGGCAAAGGTGTTGTCCACGATGAGGGGTACACCGTGGCGGTGCGCCATCTTCGCAAAGCGCTCTATGTCGAACACGTTGCCGCCGGGGTTCGATATGGTCTCGCCGAAGAAGCACTTCGTGTTCGGGCGGAAGCAGGCTTCGATGCGCTCGTCGTCCCAGTCGGGGTCAACAAAAGTACACTCGATGCCCAGCTTCTTCAGGGTCACGCCGAAGAGGTTGAACGTGCCGCCATAGATGGTGTTGGACGTGATGAAATGGTCGCCGGCCTGACAGATGTTGAAGATGGCGTAGAAGTTAGCTGCCTGTCCGCTGCTGGTCAGCACAGCGCCCACGCCGCCCTCCAGGGCCGCGATCTTCCGGGCCACGGCATCGTTCGTCGGGTTAGCCAGGCGTGTGTAGAAGTAGCCTTCGTCCTTCAGGTCGAACAGGCGTGCCATCTGTTCGCTCGTCTCGTAGCGGTATGTCGTACTCTGGTAGATGGGAAGCTGCTGTGGCTGGCCCTTCCCGGGCTTCCATCCGCCGTGGATGCAGATGGTCTCAAGGTTTCTCTTTTTCATAATATATAAAATATGTATTTAAGTTTCGGGAGTTATAAAATGGAGTTAAATAAGAATTTATGCGCTTCGCGCAGGGAGTTAAGCCAACAAGTTGGCTGGACGATAGCTTTGGAAGCCAGTCTTCCATATTGTATTGTCCTTTTATAACTTCCATGAGCGAAGCGAGTTTACTTCCAATTTAACTTCCAATTTAACTTCCGAAAGTTGAGTATGTAATGTTGTTTCTTCTGTACCAGAGTGCAAAGGTACGAATAAGCGAGCGAAAAACAAAAGGAAAAGGAGTATTTCTTTTTGTTTTTCCGAGCGAGAGTACTTTCGAGGTTTATCTCAAAGGTTCGAATAAGCGAGCGAAAAACAAAAGGAAACGCGGTATTTCTTTTTGTGTCAAGTCATATAAACATCGAAAGACACGAAATGCTCTAATGTGTCAGGCACTAAAGACACAGCCTTTTTCGTTTATTTCGTGCTTTAAGTTTCGGAAGTTATAAAATGGAGTTAAATAGGAATTTATGCGCTTTCAGCGCAGGAAGTAAAGCACTGCGTGCTGGACGATACAACGGGGATGCCAAAGCTATCGTCCTGTGCGTAGCACATAACTTCCACGAGCGTCAGCGAGTTTACTTCCATTTTTACTTCCTCTTTTACATCCGAAAGTTATACTTATTTACTTTTCTGCAA
>DGTM01000058.1:2430-3890 GCA_002394305.1 Prevotellaceae bacterium UBA4336 | reverse complement strand
CCGTCATCATCGGCTTCGTGCAAGTCCTACTCGGCATGGTGCTGAAGGCTTGCAAGGCCTGGAAGAACTACGGCTTCGCCTACTCCATCGGCACGTTCTCCTGGGTAGCGGCCCTGCTGTCCATCATCGCCCTGATGTGCATGCCCTCCGACAGCAGCCTGCCCGAGTACCTGAGATACCTGCCCTATGGCATCCTCGGCATCAGCACCATTGGCATCTTCCTGTACAATAACCCGTCGGCTTACAAGAACCCCATCACCGGTCCGCTGCTCAACATCGGCGGAGGCGTGTGGGCAACCTACGGCATGTCGACCGGTTTGCTGGGCGACCTGCTGAGCTACATCCGCCTCTTCGCCCTCGGACTGACGGGCGGCGTGCTTGGCGGTGTGTTCAACTCGCTGGCTCTCGACCTCACGTCCAGCCTGCCTTGGTTCGTCCGCTGGCTTCCGATGGTGGTCATCCTGCTTGCAGGCCATGGCATCACCTTCGCCCTGAGCATGATAAGCGCCTTCGTCCATCCCATGCGACTGACGTTCGTCGAGTTCTTCAAGAACGCCGACTTCAGCGGCGGAGGCAAGGAGTACAATCCTTTCAGGACGGTAAAAGGTTAAAAGGTGAAAAGGTAAAAAAGAAGTTTAACCAAAATAATTATTAATCCCTCATAAGACATAGTTCCTGATTCACGACGAAAGCAAGCGAGGTCTAAAATAGCAAGCTACATATTTTATATATAATAAGGTTGCAAAGCCCAACGTCGCATCGCTCAATTGTGAATTACGAATTATGAATTATGAATTAAAACAAAACACATTATGGAAATCTTATTAGCTTATCTGGGTGTAGCACTTTGTGTAGCCCTCTCCGGTATCGGTAGTGCCTACGGCGTGACCATCTGCGGCAACGCTGCCATCGGCGCCTTCAAGAAGAACCCCACGGCCAGCGGCTCCTACATGGGTCTGTCCGCCCTGCCCTCTTCTCAGGGTCTGTACGGCTTCGTCGGCTTCTTCATGCTCAACAGCAAGGTAACTCCCGACATCACGATGGGCCCCGCCTGTGCCATCTTCGGCGTAGGTCTTGCCCTCGGTCTCGTGGCTCTCTTCAGCGCCATCCGTCAGGCTAAGGTTTGTGCCAACGGCATCAGCGCCATTGGTGCAGGTCACAACGCCTTCGGTACCACAATGGTGCTCGCCGTGTTCCCCGAGCTCTATGCCATCCTCGGCCTGCTCGTGCTCATCCTGACAGCTCAGGCACTGTAAGAAACACTAACCTCTAAAGACACAAGAGAACATGAAACCAACACTATTTCTCCTTGCTGCAGGTATGGGAAGCCGCTATGGCGGCCTCAAGCAGCTCGACACGCTCGGCCCTCAGGGTCAGAGCATCATGGACTATAGCATCTACGACGCTATTCAGGCCGGCTTCGGCAAGATTGTATGGGTCATCCGTCGTGACTTCGAAGA
>DGTM01000058.1:0-2368 GCA_002394305.1 Prevotellaceae bacterium UBA4336 | reverse complement strand
CAGTTCCGCACACAGATTCTCGCCAAGTACGAGGGTCATGTTCCCTGCGAACTCTGCTTCCAGAGCCTCGATGCCCTGCCCGAAGGCTTCACCGTTCCCGAAGGCCGACAGAAGCCTTGGGGCACGAACCACGCCGTCCTCATGGGCAAGGACGTCATCAAAGAACCGTTTGCCGTGCTCAACTGCGACGACTTCTACGACCGCGACGCCTTCCGCGTCATGGCAAAGTTCCTGAGCGAACTGCCCGAAGGCAGTAAAGGCAAATATGCCATGGTAGGCTTCCGCGTAGACAACACCCTGAGCGAAAGCGGCACCGTGAGCCGCGGCATCTGCGAGAACGACGAGCAGACACACCTGCTGACAGGTGTCGTAGAGCGCACGAAGATTGAGCGCCGAGACGGCGTGGTGCAGTACCTCGACGAGAACGACCAGTGGGTCAGCATCCCCGACACCACTCCTGTCAGCATGAACTTCTGGGGCTTCACGCCCGACTACTTCGAGTACAGCGAGGCTTACTTCAAGACGTTCCTCTCCGACCCGAAGAACCAGGCAAACCTCAAGAGCGAGTTCTTCATCCCTCTCATGGTGGACTACCTCATCAAGAACGGCAAGGCAACGTGCGAAGTGCTCGACACGACGAGCAAGTGGTTCGGCGTCACCTATCCCGAGGACCGTCCTGAGGTTGTCGCTAAGCTCGCCGCCCTGCACAAGGCTGGTCAGTACCCCGACAAGATGTTCTAAACCTTCCACTTCAACCACGAATTACACGAATTGCACGAATTAAAGAATGCATGATAACTGGCAACTTCATTTTTTCGTGCAATTCGTGTAATTCGTGGTTTTATTGATTATAGCAGTTTGATATGAGACGCATCGTCTTTTCCTCTTTTGTATTTCTTCTTGTGCTGAAGGCATTGGCACAAGGCCTTGTCGTCAGCGACGAGACACGTCGCATCCGCGAGGACTTCCAGGACCGCAAGTTCGGCATCTTCCTCCATTGGGGCATCTACTCCATGCTGGCCGACGGAGAATGGGTGATGCACAACCGCCACATCGACCGCAACGAATATGCCAAGCTCGCCGGCGGCTTCTGCCCGTCATGGTTCAGTGCCCGCGAATGGGTGCAGCTCTTCAAGGAGGCCGGTGCCCAGTACGTCACCTTCACCAGCAGGCATCACGACGGTTTCTCGATGTGGGAGACGAAGGCAAGCCCATACAACATCGTCGAGGCCACGCCCTACGGACGTGACGTGCTGAAGTCACTCGCTGACGCATGTAGCGAGAACGGCCTCAAGCTCCACCTCTACTACAGCCACATGGACTGGCAGAGGACAGACTACCCGACAGGGACTTGCCGCAACTGCCCGCACGACGAAGCTACCACCAACTGGAACAGCTACTATGCCTTCATGAACCAACAGCTCACGGAGCTCCTGACAAACTACGGACCGATTGGCGCCATCTGGTTCGACGGCATGTGGGACCACAAGGAAAAGGAGTTCGACTGGCGCCTGGAAGAGCAGTATGCACTCATCAAGCGCCTGCAGCCCAAGTGTCTCATCGGCAACAACCATCACGGCTCGCCCATCGGCCTCGAGGACTTCCAGCTCTTCGAGCAAGACCTGCCGGGACAGAACACCGCCGGCTTCTCCGGAGAACAGAAGGTGGCACAGCTCCCCCTGGAGACGTGCATGACGATGAACAACACCTGGGGCTACAACATCACGGACAAGAACTACAAGAGCGGAGACGAGCTCATCCGCCGGCTCGTGACGGCAGCCGGCCTGAATGCCAACTTCCTGCTCAACATCGGTCCGCGCCCCGACGGACAACTGCCCGACGAAGCCGTCGAGCGGCTGAAGCACATCGGGGCCTTCATGGACCTCAACGGCTCAGCCATCTACGACACCAGAGGCGGATGCGTACCTCCGCAAGACTGGGGCGTGACAACACAGAAGGGCAAGACGCTCTTCATACACATCCTGAACAAGGAGAAAGACGGCAAGGTGGTCAACGAAGGGTTGGAACGCATCAACGGCGGACCGCTTTCCTTCCTGCTACCCCTCAGCGGACACAGCCTCTCAAAGGTCACCCTGCGTAGCGACGGCTCCCAGCTGCAGTTCCAACGCGAAGGCAGCGGCTACCGCATCTTCCTGCCCAAGCGTCCAGACACCGTGGACTGCATCCTGACTGCCACCTTACAATAAAGTGAGCCGGGAGCAAGGGGCGAAGAAACAGTTAATATAAGTTTCGGAAGTTATAAAATGGAGTTAAATAGGAAGTTATGCGCTTTCAGCGCAGGAAGTAAAGCACTCCGTGCTGGACGATACCATGGGGATGCAAAAAAGCTATCGTCCTGTGCGTAGCA
>DGTM01000018.1 GCA_002394305.1 Prevotellaceae bacterium UBA4336 | reverse complement strand
TCTTCTTCTGGGTGGCCCGCATGATAATGGCTGGCGAGGAGTACATGGGCGACATCCCCTTCAGGAACGTCTACTTCACAGGCATCGTGCGCGACAAGCTCGGCCGCAAGATGAGCAAGAGCCTCGGCAACTCGCCTGACCCACTCGAACTCATCGCCAAATACGGAGCCGACGGCGTGCGTATGGGCATGATGCTCGCCGCTCCTGCCGGCAACGACATCCTCTACGACGATGCCCTCTGTGCCCAGGGCCTTGCCTTCTGCAACAAGATGTGGAACGCCTTCCGCCTCGTCAAGGGATGGGAGGTGAGCGGAGACATCGCCCAGCCCGAGGCCAATAAGACGTCCATCCAGTGGATGCAGGCAAAACTCAACGCCACATACGCCGAGATAAACGACCTCTACAGCAAGTATCGCCTGAACGAGGCCCTGATGGCTGCCTTCAAGCTCTTCACCGACGAGTTCAGCGGCTGGTATCTCGAAATGATTAAGCCCGCTTACCAGGCTCCGATTGATGCCCAGACGCTCAGTGCTACACTCGACATCTTCGACCAGCTCCTGCACATCATCCATCCCTTCATGCCCTTCATCACGGAGGAACTTTGGCAACACATCGCCGAAAGGAAGGACGGCGAGTCGCTGATGGTGTCGGTCTTCAAGACAGCAGAGCCCACGCAGAGTGAAGCCGAGCTCATCGCTCAGGTCGAGGAAATGAAGCAAATCGTGAGCGGCGTTCGTGCCGTGCGCCAGAGCAAGAACATCTCACCCCGCGAACCGCTGGCACTCCAGGTTATCGGTAAGGCAAAAGAGGGTGTGACCTGCATTCCCGCACTCGCTGCCATCATCGAAAAGCTGGCCGGACTGAGCTGCATCGAAGCTGTTCCCGAAAAGGGTGAGGGCACACAGGCCTTCCTCGTCGGCACCGATGAATATGCCGTTCCCCTGGGCAACCTGATTGACACCGAAGCAGAGCGCACGAAGGCCGAGGCTGAGATCAAGCGTCTGCAAGGCTTCATGGCAGGCATCGAGAAGAAGTTGCAGAATGAGCGTTTCGTGCAGAACGCCCCGGCTCAGGTCGTGGAACTGGAACGCAAGAAGCTGGCCGACGCACAGAGCAAGATTGCAGCCCTCGAACAAACCATCAAATCCCTCGGATAACAAAAGGCAACGCACAAACAAGGCGACGCCAATGTACAGAAGACAACACTGACGGCGAATCAACACGAACATTAAAAGCATCCCCAATGAATAAGAACGAAAACTTTGTCATCACGATTAACCGTGAAGTAGGTAGTGGCGGCCGAACTGTTGGCCGCAAAGTGGCCGAAAGGCTGGGAGTTCAGTTCTATGACAAGGCCATCATGAAGACCCTAAGCGAGAAACTGAAGCTGAGCGAGGATACAATAGAGAAGATGAAGGGACAAAGCCATCACTGGTGGCACGACTTCAAATTCGCTCAAGGCATCGGCGCAGGATTGATACCCTTGCAGTTCTCTGATTCTTACGGCGGCGAACTCTGTCAGCCCACCACGGAGATGATGTTCCGCATGGAAAAAGAACTGCTGCAGGGCATCGCGGCCGACGAGTCGTGTGTCGTGGCCGGTCGCTGCGGCTTCTTCGTTCTGCGCCAGCATCCCAACCATCTGAGCGTGTTCATACAGGCTTCCATGGACTTCCGCATAGAGCGTCTGGCAAGCAAACAGAACATGACCCCGGACGAGGCTCGCAAGGTGATAGAGAAGGTTGACCAGATGCGTGAGAACTATGTGAAGAAATACTGCTGCACATCGCGCTATGACACCCGCAACTACGACCTTGTCCTCCGCGCCGACGGCAAGACGGAAGACGAGCTGGCCGACATCATCCTGCAATATTAACATCGCCTTTATCCTCTTCTTAGCCCCCGACCGTGAACGCGCCAGACCTACATCAGCAGATGATTCTGGAGAAATACCGCGAGGCGTTGCCAGAGCTTGAGCAACTGAAATCAGATGTGCTCAAGGCTTTGCATGAGGCGCTGGACAGCAGCGGACTCACCGTTACAGCCATAGAAGCACGGGTAAAGGCCGAGAAATCCCTGGTAGGCAAACTGGCACAAAAGGGCGCCAAGTACACCTCGCTGACAGACATCACAGACCTTGTCGGAGCACGCGTCATCACATTCTACACCGACGACGTAGACCGCATCGCATCCATAGCGGAGAAGCTGTTCGAGATAGACTGGGCTAACTCCGTAGACAAGCGCAAGCTACACCAGCTTGACAGTTTCGGCTACAACTCGCTCCACTACATCTGCCGCATGCCGGGCGATGACTTTCGCTTCGAACTCCAGCTGCGCACAACGCTTCAGCATGCATGGGCAGCCATCAACCACGACAACGGATACAAGTCCGACATCGAGATTCCACGTGAATACCTGCGCCGTATGAACCGTCTGGCAGGCATGCTGGAAATGGCGGACGACGAGTTCAGCCGCATCCGCTCGGAACTCACAGACTACCGCCGCCGCGTACAGACCCTGGTGAAGAACGGCAAGCTGGACGACGTACTGCTGGACGGCGACACCTTTCGCTCCTACCTCCAGGCTGGTCCCATCAACTCCCTCAACAAGCACATTGCAGCCATCAATCAGGCAGAGATACAGGAGACCCCCCTCGACAACTATCTGCAGGTTTTCAAGACACTCAACTGCAATACACTCGGCGATGTAGACCGGCTCATCAGACAGTATGAGGAAGACGCCTACCTGCTGGCACGCCACCAACTCGGCAACACCGACCTGGACATCATATCCTCCTCCATTGGATTGCAAAACGTCTGTATCGTATACGTCCTCTCCACTGGGGGCGGAAAGACCGGCCTTGAGCGGCTCTTTGATGCAATCAACGGCAAGAACGCGTATAATGCGACACTTGCTGCCATGACGTATGAACAGACAAAGACATTACCATTCATGAAAAAATAACAGACGACGCATGGAACCTGTACTCATCGACCTCAATGACTATGTCCATACCGGCGAAGGAGCTAATGGCGAGAGCTACAACCACAAGCATGACCCAAGCATCATGCTCAAGCTCTATTTCCGGAACTTCGACACGGCAGAAAGGGAGCTGGAATTGTCAAAGAAGGTCTACCAAATGGGGATTCCCACTCCCGAGCCTGGCTGCCTCGTGACGGACGGCAAGCGCCTGGGCATTCGCTTCAAGAGAATAGAAGGCAAATGTTCCTACTCCCGTGCGTGCGGCAACAATCCCGAACGTACAGAAGAATATGCACGCGAGTTCGCACAGATGTGCAAACGTCTTCATGCCGTACATGTCGATACCTCACAGTTCGAGAATGTCAAGAGCCGTCTCCACACGCTGCTCTACGCCAATCCAAATTTCACACAGGAGCAAAAGAAGAAAATATACGACTTCATTGCCAACGCGCCTGATGCCGACACTGCCATCCATGGCGACCTGCAGTTTGGCAATGGGATATTCACGGAGAAAGACGGCGTCCGCACTTCCTACTTCATCGACCTTGGCGACTTCTGCTATGGTTACCCCATGTTCGACATCGGAATGGTCTATCTCTGCTGTTGCCTGAACGACGAGGCATGGACAATGGAGTTCAACCACATGACAAACGCCACGGCCGCTCGTTTCTGGGACGCCTTCGCACCGGAATATTTCGGACCGGAAGCCGACATGGAAGCCATCACGAACGAAGTGAAAATCTATGCCGGACTGAAAACCCTCATCATAGAACGGGACACCCACCGCCCTATGCCACAATTCCGTGCGATGCTCGAAGGAACCGTTTACTGACCAAACACCCCTAAGGAATGGCAAACAAATACATGGATACCGGCCTGCTCGACCGCGCCATCATCTTTGCAGTAAAAGCGCATCACAACTCTGAACGCCGAGGGAAAGGGTTTCCGTATATTGTTCACCCGATGGAAGCGGTGGAGATAGTGGCCACCATCACTCCCGACCAAGAGCTGCTGGCCGCAGCAGCCCTGCATGATACTGTGGAGGATACCGATGTCACGCTGGACGACATACGGCACGAGTTTGGCGAGCGGATAGCATCTCTTGTGGAGGCAGAAAGCGACCAGCTCACCGAAGGCTTACCAGAAGAAGACACCTGGCACGAACGCAAACAAGCGGCCATCGACCGGCTGCACAGAGCCTCCCGCGATGCTAAGATTGTAGCGATGGGCGACAAGCTCAGCAACATGCGTGCCATCTATCGTGACTACATGACACAAGGAGACGCGCTATGGCAAATCTTCCACGTCACCGACAAAGCCTCACATGAATGGCACTACCGGAAACTTGCAGAATCCCTCAGTGATTTGAGCGACACCTTTGCATACCAAGAGTTTATTGATTTGATTGACAAAGTCTTTCACCAATGAAGAAAATACTACGAAGGCTAATACCAAAGACCCTGCGCTCGAAGTCAAGCCTGGCAATCATCCTCACCGCTGCCGTTCTGGTGGAACTAACCAACGGCGTGCAATACCTGTTTGCCAAGAGAGGCATCCAGAATGAAGTGGAACATCGTGCCAAGAGCGAGCTGAGGGCGAAAAGTCTGGAAATAGAAAATGTGACGACGGCAATAGAAGTGGCTGTCAACAATATGGTGTGGGCAGTGGAGGCTGAACTTGCCAACCCAGAAAACATCCCGAACATCACACGCATGCTCTTGGAGAATAACGAGCAAATCGTAGGTGCTGGCGTGACATTCGTAGCCGACTACTACCCCAAGTACGGGCATTGGTGCGAACTGTATGTAGCCCGTCGCAGCAACGGAGACATTGAGGCGGAACAGATAGGCGGCCCGGACCACGACTATCTGCAATCGAGCTGGTTCTCAGGAGCCATAGCCGCCAATGAAGGATACTGGAGTGACCCCTACTACGACGAGAAGGGAGCACGAATGACGCTTTGCTCATATTTTGCCCCCGTCCACGATCAGAACGGACAAGTCGTGGCGTTGCTGGGAGCAGACGTATCGCTCGACTGGCTGTCGGAGCTCATCAATGCAAAGCAAATCTATCCCTCCAGCTTCAACCTCCTCCTGTCGCGAACAGGCCAGATTATGGCATGTCCCGTGGAAAGCCTTGTGATGCGCCGGAACATAGAACAAGTGACGGCAGACATGAGCGACACGACCATAGACTACATCAACCGCGAGATGATGGCCGGCCACAGCGGGAAGGCCACAGTGCACGACGACGATGGCAAGAAGAACTATGTGTTCTACGCCCAGATGGACGACGACACAGGCTGGTCGATGGCTATCGTGTGCTCCGACTATGAAATCTACTATACCCTCCGCCAAGTGCGCTTCAATCTCTTTCTGCTGATGCTCATCGGCATGGCATTGCTGGGCTACATCATCTGGCGTGCCACAAAGAATGCCATACGCTTGCAGGCTGTAAACACCGAAAAGGAACGGATAGGCAGCGAGCTGCACATTGCCAGCGAAATACAGAAGAGCATGCTGCCCAAAATCTACCCGCCATATCCGGAACGGGACGATGTTGAGATATACGGCTCGCTCGTACCCGCCAAAGAAGTGGGCGGCGACCTCTTCGATTTCTTTATCAGAGACGAGAAGCTCTTCTTCTGCATCGGCGATGTCAGCGGGAAAGGTGTTCCTGCCTCGTTGGTGATGGCAGTCACACGAAGTCTGTTCCGCACCGTCTCGGCCCACGAAGCCAGCCCAGAGCGTATCGTAGCACAGATGAACGACTCGATGGCACAGACGAACGATACGAACATGTTTGTCACGATGTTCGTTGGCGTGCTCGACCTTCCGACAGGCCGCCTGCGCTACTGTAACGCAGGACACTGTTCGCCATTGCTTATCGACAGCGAGCAACCTGAGACTGCCGCCATGAAGGAAGAGGCGCAGGACAATCAGCGCTTATCAACCATCAATTGTGTCTCTAACCTTCCCATCGGCATCATACCTAACTACAAATTTGAGGGGCAGGAACTTTTCGTCCACACAGGAAGTACCGTCTTTCTCTATACCGATGGCCTGACCGAAGCCGAAGACTCCATGCACGTTCAATATGGAGAGGACAGGATGATGACGCAAATGAAGAAAATTGATGCAAGCAAACCACAAGACCTCATCGAACATGTGACCGCCGCCGTCCACGCTTTCGTGGGTGATGCCAAGCAGAGCGACGACCTGACAATGCTGGCTGTGCGGTACACAAAGAAACAACTTGACGTACGACTGAAGCGCGACCTGACTCTCCAAAATGACATTGCGCAAGTTCCGCTGCTGGCACAATTTGTCGAAGAGGTGTGTGAGGAGATTGGCCTCGACATGTCTACGACTATGCAAATGAACCTGGCCCTTGAGGAGGCAGTGGTCAACGTAATGAAGTATGCCTATCCACACGGCATCGTTGGCAACATCCACATCGAGGCACAAGCCAGCGATGTTCGCCTGAAGTTTGTCATCAGCGACAATGGCACGCCCTTCGACCCCACAGCCAAAGCCGAGGTAGACACTACGCTCTCTGCCGAGGAGCGTCCCATCGGCGGACTGGGGATTCATCTGGTAAGGAAGATAATGGACTCCATTAACTACGAGCGAACCCGCAATAAAAACGTACTGACACTTAGAAAGAAGATAAACAACCAGTAATGGAGAGCATAATGTTCTTAGGGCTGAATGGCAACGCCTGGATAACGATAGTCACCCTGCTTGGCATTTTCCTGATGATGGCACGAACGCGTGTACCTGCCGAGGTGACATTCCTTGGAGCTCTCACCATTTTGCTCGTCACCGGAGTGGTAACCGAGGAGGAAGGCATGGCTGGCTTTGGCTCTGAGCCGGTTGTTGTCCATGCGGCCTTCTTTGTAGTCATTGCAGGACTGATGCAGACCGGCGTGCTCTATTGGCTCACAAAGCATGTGCTGGGCAATCCCAGGAATTTCCGAAATGCCATTGTCCGACTGATGGCACCCATCAGCCTGTTGGCAGCATTGCTTAACTCGGTAAACGTCGTGGCTCTATTCATCGACACAGTGAAGATTTGGGCACGAAAGCTTGACATCCCGGCTTCAAAACTTCTGTTGCCACTGAGCTATGCGGCCACGTTGGGAGGCATGTGTACATTGCTGGGGAGCTCGTCGAACCTGGTCATCGCAGGTCTTTATTACAAACAGACGGGACAATCGCTCTACATCTTCGAGCCGTTGCTGCCCGGACTGATACTCACCGTCGTGGGTATCCTGACTGTCGTGGCTATGCAACGCTTCATCCCCTCGCGAGAAACACCCGAACAGTCTTTTGAGACCACCTCTGACTATACAGCCGAGCTGCTTGTACCGACCGACCACCCTGCCATTGCCAAAACGGTGGAGGAAGCCGGCCTGTACCACATCAAGGGCGGCTCCCTTGTTGAGATAGTGCGCTTCGACAAAGAGATTATCATGCCCGTGAGCCCCGACGAACCTTTGATGGGCGGCGACCGTCTGGTTTATGCCGGTCAAATCAACGAGATACTGGAGCTGAAACGCAGTCATGGTCTCGTGGCTGCCGACCATCATGTGTGGAGCATCAACGATATTGATACCAAGCGAAAGATGCGCACAGCCTACGTCAACTTCGGAAGCGACCTCATTGGCACAAAGATGACGGAGAGCGACTTCGAGCGTGAAAACGACGTCGTGCTGGTGGCAGTGGCCCGTCAAGGCAGACGCGTGGAGGGGCAGCCTCGTGAAATCAGGTTGCAGGCAGGCGACTCGTTACTGTTGGAGTGCCCGCGGAACAATGACAACAAGATTGAGCAGGACAACCGCCGCCGACTGACGTTCTTTGATTCACACTTTGTTCCGCAGACCAGCTCGCGCTCTATCACAGCTACCGTTGTGCTCGTGTTGATGTTCCTGCTGTCATCTTTCCATGTACTGCCGCTGATGGCTACAACGATGTTAGCCGCAGGCGCCATGATATTGTTCCGCTGCTGTCGCATGGACCGCGTGCTGACGTATATCGAGTGGGATATTCTGCTCATACTGGGCTCGACGGTAGTGTTCTCTTCGGCTATCGCGAAGACAGGTATTACCGATGCGATAGCCTCCGGCATACTCGACCTTTGTGGCTCCAACCCCTACGTCGTGATGGCAGTGATGTGCCTGCTGGCTTCTGTTTTCACAGAGTTTGTGAGCGACGTGGGCAGCGCAGCAGTCTTCTTCCCCATCATCTGGCAACAAGCCCAACTGCTTGGATGCAACCCGATGCCCTTCGTCATGTCGCTGATGCTTTCCGTCACCATCAGCTTCGCCTCGCCTATAGGCTCGAGCACACATATACTCATCTACGGTCCCGGGGCGTTCCGCTTTAGCGACTTCGCTCGCCTTGGGATTATCATGCATGTGGTACTTCTCGTCGTGTGCTTCGTGCTTGTCAACCAGATTTATCCATTATATATATAATAATACAAGCAGACAATGAAAACTATATTCAAAGAAGAGAACAACGATTACGTCATGTACTTTGAGGGACGCCTCGACACAGCCGAGGCTGCAAAGGTGGAAAAAGAACTGCAGCCGCTCGCAGAATGCAGCGGGCACGACATCGTGCTCGATTGCTCCAAGCTGGAGTACATTTCGTCGAGCGGACTACGTCTGTTCCTTGGTGTTCTGAAGAAGGGTAAAGCCCAGGGCAGCCACGTCTACATCAAGGGGCTGGGCGACGAAATCCGCTCGGTCTTTGCCATGACCGGCTTCATCAACCTGTTTGAGTACAGATAAGCTTAGAACTCCAGGTCTGCCCAGTGTGGATTATGGTCGGAGAGCATTGCCTCGGGGTTGGGAACCTCGATGTGTGAATGTGTGACGCGAATGGAAGGTGTGATGAAGATGAAATCAATCTTCTCGCACTTGAGCGGTGGAATGCGGCAGTAGTTGTGCCACGTATAGGTCGTACCGGTATGGTAGGCCGTCATGTGATAGGCATCGTTGAACTTGCAGCCTGACGTCTTCCCATTTACGACTTGACTGCTTGTCATTGTTTGGTAGGCTTCATCATCTTCCGTGACATTGAAATCGCCGGTCACGACGGCAGGCTTGTCTCCCACAATATCCTGAATCTTCCTCATAATGAGCTTGGCACTCTCCCTGCGAGCCGTCACGCCCACATGGTCGAAGTGCGTATTGACAGCCATGAAGACTTTGCCAGTCTGCTTGTCCCTGAGTTTTGCATAGCTGGCGATACGCTCCAAGGCTGCATCCCAACCGACGGAGCCTGGCACATCGGGAGTCTCGCTTAGCCAAAAGTTACCCTTTTCCAGTACTTCGAACTTCTCCCTAAGGAAAAAGACCGGGCTGTATTCGCCCTTCGTCTTGCCGTCCGTTCTGCCAACACCCACATAATCGTATTCCGGCAAACGCTCAAGCAGGTCCTCGAGCTGAGCGTGCAGGACTTCCTGCATACCGACGATGTCGAGATGTTTCTCCCTGATATAGTTTGCCACACGGTCGCGACGTACATTCCATCCCCACCCTTCCTTATCATCGACGGGCGTCTGCAAGCGGATATTGAACGTTCCCCAGCGAAGCTTCGCCGGCTCGGAGCTCGGTTTTCCGGCAGACATACAAATCATCGGCATAAGGACGGTAAGCATTAAAAGCAGTTGTTTCTTCATAGTTTCTCCTGTTAGTTTAGTACAAAGTTACAAATTATTCTCGAATCATAACCACTAATTCTTATTTTTATTGTATCTTTGCGCAGCTAAACGCAAAAAGTAGCAACAGAGATGAACAAAGTAATGCTGATAGGCAACGTCGGGAAGGAACCTGAGGTGAAGTATTTGGACCGTGGTGTCTGCGTGGCAAGCTTGACGCTGGCTACAACCGAACGCGGCTACACGCTGCAGAACGGAACGGAAGTGCCCGAACGCACAGAATGGCACAATATCGTGCTGTGGCGAGGGCTGGCCGAGGTCGTTGAGAAGTATGTTCACACAGGCGACAAGCTTTTTATCGAGGGACAGATTCACACACGCACCTATGAGGACCGCAACGGCATCCGTCGCACTGTCACAGAGATTTGGGCCGAGTCACTCGAAATGCTCTCGCCCAAAGCGCCAAGCGCCGACGAAGCCACAGCTAACAAATAACCCTTCGCACACACATAAATGGCAAACAGCCTCATAAACCTTTGGCAGGAGCTTGTAGACTCCATTTGCACCGTCAGCACCCAGTCGCCCACACTCGACGTATGGATTGCCTTCGCCATCGTTCTGTTCCTGCTCTTCTGTTCCGGATTCGTCTCGGCAAGCGAAATAGCCTTCTTCAGCCTCACCCCTGCCGAAAGGAGCACAATCGACGAAGGCAAGCATCACTCCGACAAAAAGGTAGCAGCCCTGCTCCTCGACAGCGAGCGCCTGCTGGCCACCATCCTCATCAGCAACAATCTGGTGAACGTGGCTGTCATCACCATCCTTTACTTCTGCTTCGACAAGACCATCGACTTCGGTCAGGCACGCTGGCTGGAGTTCCTCGTCATGACCGTCCTGCTCACCTTCCTGCTCCTGCTTTTCGGCGAGATAATCCCTAAGATATACAGCCGTCAGCACACGCTTGCCTTCTGCCGCCTTGCTGCGCCGACGCTACAGATACTCAACAAAGCCTTCTGGCCCATGAGCTGCCTGCTCATACGTAGCAAGGTCATTACCCGGAGGTTTGCGGCCAACGAGACAGAGATGCTCACCGTCGACGATCTGGAGAAGGCAATGGAGCTGACCGACAAGAAGGACATTGCGGAGGAGGCCGGCATGCTCAAGGGCATCATACGCTTCGGCGGCGAGATGGCAAAGGAAATCATGACGAGCCGCGTGGACATTGTAGACCTTGACGTGAAGGCTTCGTTCAGCGACGTGCTGGCATGCATCGTAGCCAACAATTACAGCCGTATCCCTGTCTATCAGGGCACAGAGGACAACATCAAGGGCGTGCTCTACATCAAGGACCTGATGCCGCACCTCGGCAAGCCGCAAGGCTTCCGCTGGCAGAGCCTGATACGTCCCGCCTACTTCGTGCCAGAGACAAAGATGATAGATGACTTGCTGCGCGACTTCCAGGCAAACAAAGTGCATATTGCCATCGTTGTGGACGAGTTCGGAGGCACCAGCGGCATCGTGACAATGGAGGACATCCTGGAGGAAATCGTTGGCGAGATCAACGATGAATACGACGACGAAGAGAAGTCCTACCAACGCCTCAACCAGAACACCTACATTTTCGAGGGCAAGACACTCATGTCGGACTTCACGAAAATCCTTGGCCTCGACGACGGATACTTCGAGATGGTTGAGGGCGAAGCCGAGACACTGGCAGGGCTACTGCTTGAGATTAAGGGCGACTTCCCTGCCCAGGGCGAACGCATAGACTACAAGCGTTTCACCTTCGAGGTACAGGAAGCCAGCCAACGCCGCATTGTCAAAGTGAAGGTCATCGTCCACAATAACGACTGACCCCTACTTCTTCTGCGCATTAAGGATGCGGTCTATCTCGACGAACTCTTCTCCGAGATTCAGGTTTAGGTAAATACGATAGAGGGGCGACGCCCAGCGGTCTTCTTTCTCCGGCTGCAGGCGGCGCACCATTTCCATGCACGGACGAGCCTTCCGGTACAAGCTGCGCGTCCGTTCCCTGTCGGCCATATACTGCGGAGCCTTCACGTCCTTGCAGCTGTTCTCCTGCGAGATGACTGCCATATTGAGGTAGGCGATGCCTTTATTGTAATAGGCATCGGCATAATCCTTCTGGAGGGCGATGGAACTGTCGGCATAGACGACACACGATTCGTAGTTGTTCTCGGCCAGATAGCTCTTCGACTTGGCATAGTAGTGAATGGCTCTGCCCCCGGTGGCGGCAATAAGCTCGTCGGCAAGCTTGCGCTCTTCGGCAAACTGTCGCTGCTCGTGATACCAGTCGGCCAGGTAGACAAAGAAGAAATCGTGCTGCGGGTATTCACGCACGCCGCGTCGGAGCGTGACGACCCACATGTCGCTGTCCTTCATCTGGTCATAGGCTCGTGCCTTATATTCGAGGAGGATGGCAGCGGTGGAGGAGTCGGAGTAGGTAATGGCCTCGTCGGCATGCTTGACGGTCCCGGGGTAGTTGTCCATGTGGAAGGCTGTGAGTGCAGCCAGACAGACCGCCTGCTGCAAGAGGGAATCTACGGGCTCGTCGTAGCGATAGGTGCTGTAGAGGTCGAAGAAGGGATAGGCAGGGGCAAAGCCTTGCCTTGCCAGGAAGTATTTTCCCCCGCCGATGATGTTACGACGGTGCTTGAGGCGAAGCGCTCGCGTCTTCTTTTGCAGGCGCGGGTGTATTCTGCCATTGTCGTCGGGGGCAAGGTCGACGCTGTCGCACAGGCGCAGCTGGGCATACATGTCGCGGAGCTTGTTGAAGAACCGCGCCGTGTCGAAAGCCTGCTTGAGGTAGGCTTTCTTGTTTTCCACGCCGTTGAGCGACTCTTCGAGCAAGGCAGCCGTGTAGTAGATGTCGGCCTTCTGTCTGTTCTTCAGCCCTTCACGGTTGACGGCTCCGAGCAGGGCATTGCGGGCTGCATCCTGGTTCGCCTGGTTCTTGAGGGCAGTCTTGGCGTTCTTCCGAAGCACAGAGAGTTTCTCCTGCTTCGGCTGCTTCTGCTTCTTCTCGGCTGCGTCTACGCTCAGGAATGCAGGCAAGAGGAGGAAGAGGAGGAGGAGGGAAAAAAGAGACCCCCCGCCCACGCTAAGGGGGAGGGGTCTCGGTGCTTTATGAATCTTGAATACTGTCATCTTCAGTTTCCCAAGTTCCCCTTAAAGGGATTCTGGGGGTCAAAGCAGCTTGTCCATCTCGGCGGCCTTGGCAGCCTGGCCGGTCACGGTGTAGCACTGACGGAGCTCGAAGGCCCATTTCTGCGGTTCGTCGGGAGCACATTCGCGTGCCTTCTCGAAGAAAGGAATGGCCTCGCCGAAGATGCCCTTTGTCTTCTCGAGGGTTTTCTTGGCTTCTACCTGATTCTTGATGCTGCTGATGGTGGAGTTCAGGGCCAGTGCCTGACGGAACTTGCAGAGTCCGCTCTGGTACCAGGCATCGTAGTAGTCGGGCTTAATCTCCGTGCACTTGACGTACTCGGCGAATGCCTCGTCGTACTTTTCGGATTCGAAGTACTTGTATGCCTTGCCGTAGTGAGCGATGAGGATGTTGGGGTCGACGGCAATAACCTCGTCGACATACTTAATCAGCTGGCTGCTTTCGGGGCCTGCTTCCTTGTCCTTCTTCAGGTAGTAGGCGATGAGCATCTGTATGTAGTCCTCGTTGGCTTTGGGTTCCTTCACGGTCATTTCGTGGAGATAGTTAGCCCATGCGACGGAGTCGCCGCGCTCCAGGAAGGAGATAATCTTCACCTGCTTTGTGCCGAGGGCGCCTTCCTGGAACTTCATGGCTGTGTCGTAGAGTGCATCCATCTTGTCGTAGAGCTTGCCTTCGTGTGCGGCATGATAGGCATAGTAGGCTATCTGTTCGTCGGGAATGCGGAGCTTTGCGATGTCGGCCACTTCGGGGTAGATCTTTGTATAGTTCATGGCTGTCTCGTAAGCCTCCAGGGCTTTGTCGTACTTCTGGCAGTTGCTGTTGAACTGACCGGCGTAGATGTAGTAGTCGCCGCACTGGGCCAGGTTGAACTTCTTTCCCTTGAGGTAGTTCTCGTTGCCAGTCTCGCCCTTGGTAACCTTGGTGTTCTGCAGTTCTTTCTGCAGGGCGTCGGTCATGATCTTGAGGTTGGTGTAGAAGAAAGCCGTGTCGAACGGTTCGTTGTTGGCGGCGTGTGTGAGCATGGCGTTGTGGGGCTGGAGGGCAAGGTCGGCACTGAGCTTGTAGGCTTCGCCGAGCTTGTTCTCTGCGAGGGCTCCGCTCTTGAGGGCCTTGCGGATGATGGCCTGACCCTTCTTGCACTCGGTCATGATTTCGTCTTCCGTGGCTGTCTTCTCGGTTATCTTAGCAGAGAGGGCATCATAGATTTTCTGCGCTTCGTTCATTTGTGCCTTGGCTTCCTTCTGCGCAGCTTTGAGGGCGGCCTTGTCGACCTGTCCCATGGTGATGGTACTGATGCTCATGAGCAGTGCCATCGAAATGATGAGTTTTTTCATAGCGAATATAATATAAATATGTATACTATGTGTGTTTACTGTTCACTGGTGTCGGCCTGGCCGTCGGCTTCGGTTTCCTCCGTGGTTTCGGGCTCTTCGTCGGCACGCGGCACGACGCTGAGGTGCGAGATGACGTCGTTGCGCTTCTTGAGCTCGATGACCTTTGTGCCCTGCGTGACGCGGTTCTTTGTCTCCTTGATGGCGTCGGCATGCAGGCGGATGGTTGTGCCGCTCTTGTTGATGATCATCAGGTCGTCATCGTCCCTGATGACGGTGATGGCAACGAGGTAGCCGGTCTTCTCGGTGATGGCGAGTGTCTTGACGCCCTTGGCGTGACGGCTTGTCTTGCGGTACTCCTCGACGTCCGTGCGTTTGCCAAAGCCGTTTTCGCTGAGCACCATGATGCTCTCGGTCTCTGCGTCGTTGATGATGCACATGCCAACGACGCCGTCGCGCGGGTCGTCGTCCAGGACGATGCTCTGCACGCCGGTGGCTGTGCGTCCCATCGAGCGAACCTGACTCTCGTCGAAGCGTACGGCACGGCCGCCGGCGTTGGCGATGATGATTTCGTTCTGGCCGTTGGTCAGTTCTACGCCAATCACCTGGTCGTCCTCGCGGATGTTGATGGCGTTGACGCCGTTCGTGCGGACGCGGCTGTATTCGGTCAGGCATGTCTTCTTGATGATGCCCTGCTTGGTGCAGAAGACGACGAAGTGGCTCTGGCAGAACTCGGCGTCGCCCAGCTTGCGGATGCAGAGGCATGCGCGTACGGCATCGCCGGGCTCGATGTTGAGCATGTTCTGTATGGCACGCCCCTTGCCCTGCTTGTTGCCGTCGGGGATGTCGTAGACCTTGAGCCAGTAGCATCGTCCGCGGTCGGTGAAGAAGAGCATGGTGTTGTGCATCGTGGCGGGATAGATCTTCTCGATGAAGTCATTGTCGCGCGTGGAGCTTGCCTTCACGCCGATGCCGCCGCGGCCCTGTGCCTTGAAGTCTGCCAGGGGGATGCGCTTGATGTAGCCCATGTGCGACATGGTGATGACCACTTCGTCGTCGGCGTAGAAGTCTTCGGCATTGAACTCCTCGGCGCTGGGCAGTATCTCTGTGCGGCGTTCGTCGCCGTACTGTTGCTTTATCTCGATGAGCTCGTCCTTGATGACCTTGCGGCAGAGCTGGTCGTCGGTGAGTATCTGGTTGTAGTACTTTATCTTCTCCATGAGCTCGTCGTACTCGCCGTGCAGCTTTTCCTGGTTGAGTCCGGTGAGCTGTGCCAGTCGCATCTCGACGATGGCCTTGCTTTGCAGTTCGTCCAGGCCGAACCGGGCCTCGAGTGCGCGCTGTGCGTCGGCAGGGGTCTGGCTCTTCTTGATAATCTGCACCACCTCGTCGATGTTGTCCGAGGCGATGATGAGCCCTTTCAGGATGTGTGCACGCTCTTCTGCCTTGCGCAGGTCGTACTTGGTGCGGCGGATGGTGACGTCGTGGCGGTGCTCCACGAAGTTGCTGATGAAGTCGCGCAGGGTGAGCAGCTGGGGGCGGCCCTTGACGAGGGCGATGCTGTTGACGCTGAAGCTGGTCTGCAGGGGTGTCATCTTGAAGAGCTTGTTCAGGACGACGCGTGCGTTGGCGTCGCGCTTGAGGTCTACGACGATGCGCATGCCTTCGCTGTCGCTCTCGTCGTTGACGTTGCTGATGCCGTCTATCTTCTTTTCGCCCACGAGCTGTGCGATGTACTCGATGAGCTGCTGCTTGTTCACGCCGTAGGGTATCTCGCTGACGACGATCTTGTCGTGTGTGTCGCCGTTCTCTATTTCGGCCTTTGCGCGGAGCACTACGCGTCCGCGTCCCGTCTCGTAGGCGTCGCGGATGCCCTGCATGCCCATAATGTAGGCGCCGGTCGGGAAGTCGGGGCCCTTGACGTACTGCATCAGCTGCTCGACGGTGAGGTTGTTGTCGTCTACGAATGCCACGCAGGCGTCGATGACTTCGCCCAGGTTGTGTGTCGGTATGTTCGTAGCCATGCCGACGGCGATGCCTGTGGCTCCGTTGACGAGGAGGTTGGGAATCTTCGTTGGCATGACGGTGGGCTCGCGGAGTGTGTCGTCGAAGTTGTTGGTCATGTCGACGGTCTCCTTGTCCAGGTCGTCCATCATGGCTTCGCCCATCAGGCTGAGGCGAGCCTCGGTGTAACGCATGGCTGCCGGGCTGTCGCCGTCCACGCTGCCGAAGTTGCCTTGTCCGTCGACCAGCGTATAGCGCATAGCCCATTCCTGGGCCATACGGACGAGGGCCATGTAGACGGAGCTGTCGCCGTGCGGGTGGTACTTGCCGAGCACTTCGCCGACGATACGGGCACACTTCTTGTACGGGCTGCTATGGAAGTTGCGCAGTTCGCGCATTCCGTACAGGATTCTGCGGTGGACGGGCTTGAATCCGTCCCTGACATCAGGCAAAGCGCGAGCCACGATGACGCTCATCGAGTAGTCGATGTAGCTCTTCTTCATTTCCTCCTGAATATCGACTTTGATAATTCGTTCTTGATCTTCCATTAGATTCGGTTTGTAGGTCTGCTGAAA
Source organism: Prevotellaceae bacterium UBA4336 (assembly GCA_002394305.1). Lineage (GTDB taxonomy): Bacteria > Bacteroidota > Bacteroidia > Bacteroidales > Bacteroidaceae > Physcousia. The sequence goes on along the minus strand of DGTM01000018.1, from coordinate 17,531 downwards.
CCTTCTTTAGATTTGCTTATTAATTTGGGCACAAAGGTACAAAAAAAAACTGAGAGGCGCAAATCCTGAATGTGAAATTTAGCTAAAAAGGCACGCCGGGGGGCGTAACGTCGCAGTGAGGCGCGGCGCTCGCGCAACGGTGCCCGGCCGCGAGGAGCGTGCTGTGTCCCAAACAAGAGCCAGGCTCTTCCGAAATAAGAGCTAGGCTCTTCCAAAATAAGACCTAGGCTCTTCCGAAATAAGACCTAGGCTCTTCCGGCAGAAGCGCGTGCCGCTACGGTACCCGGCACGCGTCGTGGCGGGGAAAAGTTGCCGCCGCCCGGCAAAAGCCAAAAGAAAAATCGGCTGTTCTATTGCTTTTTCGCTCGTTTAATCGTAACTTTGCACCCGAAAGAAACAAAAACCGACTATGCCCCTAAGACTTCCCGACAGACTCCCTGCCATAGAATTCCTCCGCCAGGAGAACATCTTCGTGCTGGGCGAGGAACGTGCCGGTGCACAGGACATACGCCCCCTGCGCATCGTCATCCTCAACCTCATGCCCCTGAAGATAACCACCGAGACAGACCTCGTCCGCCTGCTCTCGAACTCACCCCTGCAGCTCGACGTGCACCTCATGAAGGTCAAGGCACACACAAGCAAGAACACGCCCATCGAACACATGCAGGCCTTCTACCGCGACTTCGAGGCCATGAGGCACGAGAAGTTCGACGGCATGATCATCACCGGAGCACCCGTGGAACACCTTGACTACAAGGACGTGACGTACTGGGACGAGATGACCGACATCTTCTCCTGGGCCCGGACGCACGTCACCAGCACGATGTACATCTGCTGGGCTGCACAGGCCGGGCTCTACTACCACTACGGAGTGCCCAAGTACCCGCTTCCGCAGAAGATGTTCGGCATCTTCCCGCAGGTGCCGCTCCTGCCCAGGCTGCCCATCTTCCGCGGCTTCGACGACGTCTTCTACATGCCACACAGCCGCCACACCGAGATCCGGCGCGAAGACATCCTGGCCCGGCCCGAGCTGACACTCATCGCCGAGAGCCCGCAGAGCGGCGTCTCGATGGTCATGGCACGCAACGGACGCGAAATCTTCATCACAGGCCACTCCGAATACTCCCCGCTGACACTCGACACCGAGTACCGCCGCGACCTCGCCAAAGGACTGCCTATACAGATGCCATATAACTACTATCGCGACGACGACCCGCAGAAGGGACCGCTCGTCACATGGCGCGGCCACGGCAACCTGCTCTTCCAGAACTGGCTCAACTACTACGTCTACCAGGAAACGCCCTACGACATCAATGAAATCAGATAGCCACCCCATCGAACTCCTCTCCCCCGCACGCGACCTCGTCTGCGGCCTCGAAGCCATCGACCACGGGGCCGACGCCGTCTACATCGGGGCATCGCGCTTCGGAGCAAGGTCCGTCGCATGCAACTCCACCAAGGACATCGGCATCCTCTGCGACTATGCCCACCGCTACGGAGCAAAGGTCTACGCAGCCGTCAACACGATTCTCTACAACGACGAGCTGAGGTCGGCTCACCGCCTGGCGTGGGAACTCTACGACGTCGGCGTCGACGCACTCATCGTGCAGGATATGTCCTTCTGCGTAAGCCCTCGCGGAGCCCATGGAGTCGGCATGCCGCCCATTCCCCTGCACGCCAGCACACAGATGGACAACCGCACGCCGGAGAAGGTGGCGCTGCTTGCCGAACACGACTTCGAGCAAGTCGTCCTGGCACGCGAGCTTTCGCTCAGGCAGATACGGAACATTCACAAGGCCGTGCCCGGCGTCAGGCTCGAAGCCTTCGTCCACGGCGCACTGTGCGTCTCGTACAGCGGACAGTGCTACGCCTCGCAGTTCTGCTTTGGCCGCTCGGCCAATCGCGGCAGGTGCGCACAGTTCTGCCGCCTGCCCTTCACGCTGCAGGACGCCGAGGGCAGAACGCTCGTGGACGACAAGTACCTGCTTTCGCTCCGCGACATGAACCGCATGGAAAACCTCGAAGAGATGCTCGATGCAGGCGTGCGCAGCTTCAAGATAGAAGGCCGTCTGAAGGATGTGGCATACGTCAAGAACGTCACCGCCGCCTACCGCCAGGCGCTCGATGCCATCATGAAGCGGCGGCCGGAGTTCGTCCGTTCCTCCTTCGGCACATCGACCTACACCTTCCAGCCCGACCTCTCGCGCAGCTTCTCGCGCGGCAGCACAGACTATTTCCTGCACGGCAGGACAGACGACCTCGCATCGCCCGACACGCCCAAGAGCCGCGGACGCGAGGTGGGGCACGTCAAGGAGGTGCGCGGCGACTGCATCATCGTCAGCACGACCGAGGCCTTCACCAACGGCGACGGGCTTTGCTTCATCGACCCGACAGGCCGTCTGGACGGCTTCCGCGTGAACCGTGCCGAGGGGAACCACCTCTATCCCGCCGTGATGCCGGACATCAGGAAGGGCGACCGCCTCTGGCGCAGCTACGACAAGCAGTGGGAGGACCTCCTGAGCGGACGGACCGCCGAACGACGCATTGCCGCACGCTTCACGCTGCAAGAAACCGAGCAGGGCTTCCAGCTGGATTTCAGAGCAGACGACGGCATCAGGTGCATCCGCAACTTCCCCGCCGAACACCAGCCCGCACGCACCGACCAGACAGCCTCCATCTCCGAAGTCCTCAGCAAGCTCGGCGACACACCCTACGTCTGCACAGACGTCAGGACAGACTTCTCCCAGCCCTGGTTCATTCCCCGCAGCACACTGGCCGACTGGCGACGGCACATCATGTCGGAGGTCGAGCAGCTGATACAAGACAGGCAGGCAGAGCCGTCCTACATCTACTTCCATCCATCCACCTTCCCCTCTCAACTCTGTTCTGCCCTGCCCGCCGCCATTCCCTACAAGAATTTCCAGCTCAACGTCTCTAACAACGATGCAGAATACTTCTACGAGAAACTACAATGTGAAGTGAAGGAACGGGCTCTCGAAGTGGCGACACCGTCAGCAGGCACGGCCGGTCTGCCGCTCATGACCTGCCGCTTCTGCATCCGCCATGCCTGGGGCCAATGCAAAAAGAAGAAACCCGCCACCGGAAGCAAGGCGGCAGACGGCCGGCAGACGGGCGACAGATGGGAAGACCCGCTCTTCCTCGTCATGGGCGACGGACGCCGCTTCCGCCTCCGCTTCAACTGCAAGAAATGCGAAATGACCGTCCTCTCCCTCTGACACACATTATATATAATATAGCATCCCCGCCCGGACCATGATGAAACGTCTCCCCCTGCTGCTGCTCTCGCTCCTGCTCGCCTCCTGCTACTACCACGACGAGGACACGACGCTCTATGCCGTGGGCGACAATTTCCTCGTAGCCGTGGACAGCCTCCCGCTGCAAGACGAGCGCCCCCTGCACAACATGCCCGTCGACACGCTGGGCGAAAGGCTCTGCGTCTACATGGACGACCCGCTGGTAGTGGCCGAGATGCTCGTCATCCCCGAGGACACCGTCGACAGCATCTGGGTGAAGCTGGCACACGACCAGCACACGATGGGGTGGACACACCAGCGCGACTTCCTGGAGAGCATCGTCCCCGACGACCCCATCTCGCAGTTCATCCACCTCTTCAGCATGCGCCATCCGTGGCTCTTCGCCATTCTCATCGTCCTCTCGCTGCCCGCTCTGCTCTGGCAACTCCTCAGCCGCAGGAAGCCGCACGTCTTCTTCCTGCGCGACATCCCCTCGCCCTACCCCACCTTCCTGCTCATCGTCCTCGCAGCATCGGCACTTCTCTATGCCGGCATCCAGCACTATGTGCCCGAGACATGGGTGCTCTACTACTACCATCCCACCCTCAATCCCTTCGGCCTGCCCCTCGTCCTGAGCATCTTTCTCTGCTCCGTTTGGGTCCTGTTCGTACTACTCCTGACAACGGCCGACGAAGCCTTCCGCCTACTGCCCACAGCCGAGGCCGTGCTCTACCTGCTGTCCCTGCTGGGGTGCTGCATCACGTGCTACCTGCTTTTCACCCTGGCAGCCCTCAGCCCTGCCGTAAGCTACATGCTCTTTGCCGCCTTCGTCGTCATCCTCATCGTGCGCTACATCCGGCACTCCAGGGTGCGGTTCCTGTGCGGTTCGTGCGGCGAAAGGCTTCACAACTTGGGCAAATGTCCGCATTGTGGAGCAGAAAACAGATAAATTTGCTTCGCCGTGCCATCCTTTTGCGAAAAAAAGTGTATCTTTGTGCGCATTATGTTGTCTAATCAATCAAAAAAGAAATAAATGAAAACGCTCAACCGACTCCTTCTCATCCTTGCCCTCATGATGACGGCCATCAGCGCCGAGGCTTTCGAAGCAGGGCAGACCGTTCGTCTCGTCAACAGCGGCAAGTCTGTCCTGGTGAAGAACTCTTCCCTCGACGAGAACGCCAATGTTGTCCTTTGGACCGAGACAAACGTCAATTCGCAACGCTGGACGCTCAGTGCAAAAGGCACCTCCACCTTCTTCCTGACCAACGACTACACCGGCTTCTACCTGGCTGGCCTCAGCTCAGGAACGTCGGGCAGCGTCGGACAGACGAACAAGACGACGGCCAACTCACGCGGCGCCTGGGAGTTCGTCCCCGTGGAAGGAACGACCGACCAATACTACATCTACCAAGGCACAACACGCAGGTATGCCCTTGCCGCAGCTGCAGACGCCACGGAAGGCAGCAACCTGACCATCGTCAACACGGCCTCCTCGACCAACATCGACCCGGCCCGCATCACATGGACGGTAGAGGTGGTCGAGCCTATGGCGAAGGAATTCACCAAGGACAAGCGCGACGACATGATGGAAAAGTGGAAGGCCCGCGCCTACAAGAAAGCCGGCACAGGGTGGGTCATCGGCAACGGTGGCTGGTGGGGCGACGCCGAGATGTTCGAAATCGTGCTCGACGCCCTCGAGACGACAGGCGACCAGCAGTATGCCACCATGTTCGACAATCTCTACACGAACTTCATCGCCCGCAACAAGGGCACATGGTATCAGCAGGGAGTGAGCGGCTACAACGAGTACAACGACGACATCGCATGGATGTGCATCGCATGCGTCCGGGCCTACCTGCTCACCGGGCAGACTAAATACCGGACCACCGCCAAGACGAACTTCGACGGCATGTTCAAACGCGCCGACTGCTACGGCAACGACCTCCTGCAATGGAAGCACAGCTCCACGAGCAAGGGAACCAATTCCTGCATCAACGGCCCGGCAGCAGTCTGCGCCTGCTATCTTGCCATCGCGCAGGCCGACGACAGCTACTACGAGAAGGCAAAGAAGACCTACCTCGCCGAGCGTGCCACTCTCTTCGAGATGTCGGGCGGAAAACCCACGGGAAAGGTCTGGGACAGCTACGACCAGGGAAGCAAGAGCTACAACTACTGGGCCTCAACATACAACCAGGGAACATGCCTCGGCGCCGCCATCATGCTCTACAACCACTACGGCGACCAGATGTTCAAGGACGATGCCGACGCCATCATCAAATGGTCGGAAGCCAACATGGCGAACTCGAAAGGCATCATACACGTCTGCCAGACAGTAAGCGGCGACCTCACGAACTTCAAGGGCATCATGCTCCGCTACATCCGCAAGTACGCCGAGGAATTCAACGCTCCGCAGCACTATGCCTGGATAGCCAAGAACGCCTACCATGCCTGGAACAACCGCAACTCCGCCGGCATCACCTCCTCCGCATGGCTCACCAAAGCGGAGGAAGACTTCAAGCACCTTGAAGGCAGCGAGTACAAGAACTTCGGCAACGACGGCAACATGACGTGCGTCTCGGCAGCCTTCAACTGCCACATCGGGGCCGTGGACAGTCACGATGCCTACGCACAGAACCAGGCCGAAGACTTCAACTACGTCCGCAACGCTCCCATTGTCTACAGCGACAACGGCGACGACGGCAGCGGCATGGTGAACGGCATGAGGAGCAGCAACTACGTCGGCTATCGCCGGGTAGACTTCGGCGACAAGCCTGCCTCGCACATCGACCTGCGACTGAAAATAACCCTCGGCACGACCAGCGTCAACGTCTTCCTCGACCAGCCCACAGCCAAGAAGGGCACACTGCTCTGCACCATCAAGGGCAGCGAACTCACGGCAACCAAGACATGGGACACCATACGGAAGATGATCAACCAGCCCGTCACGGGCGTCCACGACATCTACTTCGTTTCCTCCGGCACAGGCCAGACTTCCATCAACTGGTGGCAGTTCCAGAGCCTCAATCCCGTCTATGCCGACCTGACCAACGGAGGCGGAAAGATCACGGCATCCCTCGGCACAGAGGAGACAGAGGCCCTCGTCGACGATGACCTGACAACGCTCTGCACCGCCAACCGAGAGGCCGAAGCAGAGACTTGGGTGCAGTATCAGAGTCCGTCGCCCATGCGCATCTATGCCTATCAGCTCTTCTCGGGCAACGCCGACGCGAATCCCAAGGGATGGTCGCTGCAAGCCTCCAACGACGGACAGAGCTGGGAGACACTGCACACAGAAGCTGACACGACCTTCAGCGTTCGCGGACAACGATACTTCGCCGAAGTGCCAACCACAAAAGACTACACCTATTATCGCCTGCTCTTTGACTGCGACGACACACAGACGCAGTTCTCCCTCTCCGAATGGCAGCTGCTGGGCCGCTGTATCGACGACCACGACCTGACGACAGGCATTGAAGACATTACCGAAGGCTACGAGGCACTCACAGACCATGTGGGAACGACTGTCTTCACCACTCCGCTAACTGCCACGCTGAAGACAACGGGAAACAACACACTCACGGCCTACAGCATCACCATTGGCGACAAGGCGAAGGCACCGACGTCGTGGAAGTTGGAAGGCACGACATCAGGAACAAACTGGAAAGTCATCGACCAGCAGACTGAGGCAGACTTCCCCTACGACGGCTGCACGAACGTCTATCGCACAAATCCCGGGGCGGCATACCTCTACTACCGCCTGACCATCACGGACGAGGATGCACAGATTGCGCAATGGCAGCTCTTCGGCACACCCGACTACGGCACCTTCTACGCCGACATCACCGAGATAGCTTCTGTCAGGGCCAGCGACGGCAGCGACGCATCGGCACTCATCGACAACGACGGCACAACCTTCTCCACCGTCAGCGGCGACGGCCTCTACTGGGACTTCCAAACACCGCTTCCCGTGAAGCTCGTCGGCTATTCACTCCTCAATGCGGATGATGCTGAGCTCGACCCGCAGAGCATCGTCATCTATGGCGTTGATGACAACGGCACAGAGACGCAGCTTTCGGCAAAAGCACTGACCTTCCAGTCCCGCGGCTGGCGGCTCACCTCCACGGCTTCCACAACGAAGCTCTTCAAGCACTTCCGCCTCAAAGTCACAGAAGCCGCCTCCGCAAGTGTCCGCCTGGCCGAGTTCGAACTCTATGGAGCTGCCATTGCCGAAGCGGACGACCCGAGCTTCACCGCCCCGGCCTCTGTCGATGCCACAGCCGTCGGCCTTGCCAGCACGGAACTCATCGGACGCCTCAACGACGGCAACCGCACCACCTGCTATCACGCAGAGTTCAGCGAACCGGTCAGCATCTTCGTGAACTACGACCAGCCCGTCAGCATCAACACCTACGGCATCACTGCCAGCAAGAACGAGCCGACACGCGACCCGGCCACCTGGACACTGGAGGGAAGCAACGATGGCGACACATGGACACTGCTCGACAGCCGCTCCGAACAGAGCTTCTCCCATCGCTATGCCACACAATTCTACGCTGTGGGGGCAGCAGAACCCTACAGCAACTACCGCCTCACCGTCACCGCAACAGCAGGCGCCACACAGATTCAGATAGGCGAGCTCCAGCTGCTTCACCTCGAAGAGGACGGAACGGCAATCCGCAGTACCGAGTCCTTCAGCCCACAACAGGCCGACCAAAGCATCTACGACATCAGCGGACGCAAGGTCGCAGCCGGCAAGACGGACAAACTGCCTCGCGGCATCTACATCATGGGCGGCAAGAAGATACTCAAATAGGAAAGACAAAACAGAGACCATGAATTACGACCTGATTGCCCAACGCACAGGACTCAAGGAGAAATACGTGCGCCAGGTTGTGGACCTGCTGCAGGACGGTGCCACAGTTCCCTTCATCAGCCGCTATCGCAAGGAAGCGACCGGCGGCATGACGGATGTGGAGGTGGCACTGGTTGCCAAAGAGCTGGACAACGTCATCGAGCTGGAGCACCGCCGGGAGTACATCCTTTCCGCCATCGACGGACAGGGAAAGCTCACGCCGGAACTGCGCAGCAGACTGGAAGACTGCTGGGATGCCACTACGCTCGAGGACATCTACCTGCCCTACAAGCAGAAGCGCCGTACCCGGGCTCAAGTGGCACGCGAGGCAGGACTGGAGCCGCTGGCCGATGCCATCATGAAGCAATCGGACACGCCCCTGAAGGTGTTAATCCGAAATTCAAAGTTCAAAGCTCAACTCAGTGAGGATGAAGCTTTGCAAGGGGCAAAGGACATCATCGCCGAACGCGTGAGCGAAGACGAACATGCACGGCAGACATTGCGGACGACCTTCACCCTCCATGCCATGATACAGAGCAAAGTCATCAAGGGCAAGGATGCCGAAGGGCAGAACTTCCGCGATTACTTCGACTGGAAGGAGCCCCTGAAGCGCTGTTCCAGCCATCGGCTGCTGGCAATGCGCCGAGGCGAGGCGGAGGGCATCCTGCGTGTCTCGATATGTGTGGACGACGGGCCTGCCATGGAACGCATTGCGCGGCAGTTCGTCAGGGGGCACAGCGAAAGCAGCCGTGCCGTACAGGAAGCCGTCGAGGACGGTTACAAGCGGCTCCTTGAGCCAAGCATCAGCAACGAGTTCGGGGCATCGTCGAAGCAGAAAGCCGACGAGGAAGCCATCCGCATCTTTGTCCGCAACCTGGAGCAACTGCTCATGGCATCTCCCCTCGGGCAGAAGCGCGTGATGGCTATCGACCCAGGCTTCCGCACGGGCTGCAAAGTGGTGTGCCTCGATGCAGAAGGCAACCTGCTGCACCATGACGTCATCTTCCCTCACCCGCCCCGTGCCGAACGCGTCAAGGCGATGCTGACGGTGCAGAACCTCGTCGAGAAGTATGCCGTGCAGGCTATCAGCATCGGCAACGGAACGGCTGGCCGCGAGACAGAGGACTTCGTGCGACACCTGGACCTGCCCGATGGTGTGGAGGTCTATAGCGTCAGCGAGGACGGGGCAAGCATCTACAGCGCCAGCGACATTGCCAGACAGGAGTTTCCCGACGAGGACGTGACGGTGCGCGGCGCCGTGAGCATCGGCCGCCGACTGATGGACCCGCTGGCAGAACTTGTCAAGATTGACCCTTCGAGCATCGGCGTAGGGCAATACCAGAAGGACGTGAACCAAACGGCGCTCCGGAAGAGCCTGGAGGAAACGGTGGTGGCCTGCGTGAACCGTGTCGGTGTGAACCTGAACACGGCCAGCCAGTGGCTGCTCACCTACGTCAGCGGCCTCGGGCCTTCGCTGGCACAGAACATCGTGCACTACCGCAAGGAGAATGGCCCGTTCCGCTCCCGCAAGGAACTGATGAAGGTGCCGCGCCTCGGAGCCAAGGCTTTCGAGCAATCGGCCGGCTTCCTGCGCATCAAGGGCGGCACTCAGCCGCTTGACAACAGTGCTGTGCACCCCGAGCGCTACGAGCTGGTGGAGCAGATGGCACGCGACCAGCACTGCACCGTGGCACAGCTGATGGCAGACAAGTCCCTGCGCGAGAAGATTGACGTCAGCCGCTACATCAGCGAAGATGTAGGCCCCGCCACGCTGCACGACATCATGTCGGAGCTGGACAAGCCCGGACTTGACCCGCGCGAGCCGCTGCACACCTTTGCCTTCGACGAGACGGTGCATGAAATCGGCGACCTGCGCGAGGGAATGGTCCTGCCGGGCATCGTAACGAACATCACTAACTTTGGCGCCTTCGTCGATATCGGCGTTCACACGAAGGGGCTCGTCCACGTCTCGCAGCTCAGCGACCGCTTCGTGAAGGACCCGACCACGGTGGTCAGCCTCGGGCAGCACGTCATGGTGCGGGTCGTGGGGGTCGACATGCAGAGAGAGAGAATATCGCTGAGCATGAAAAACAGCCCCCTCTCCAAGCCTCTCCCCCGGGGAGGAGAGGCTTTAGCGGCGGAGCGTCCCTCTCCCCGGAGAGGAGCTGGGCGTGAGACCATAAATGACTAAACAGTAAGTAAGGTGGCAAAGGACAAGACGATGTACGTCTGCGAATACTGCGGACAGGAGAGCGTGAAGTGGATGGGCAAGTGCCCTGCCTGCGGGCGCTGGGACTCGATGAGGGAGATTAAGGTGGCAGCCTCGCCCAGCCCCCGGGGACAAGGGACGAACCGCCCTGGCCTGTCTCCCGCCCCCCTGGAGGGAGCAAGAGCCAGGCTTCTGCATGAGATAGAGGTGGATGCCGAGCCGCGCATGGACATGGGCGACGCCGAGCTGAACCGCGTGCTGGGCGGCGGCATGGTGCCCGGAAGCCTGGTCCTGCTGGGCGGCGAGCCGGGCATTGGCAAAAGCACGCTCGTGCTGCAGACCATGCTCAGGCTGACGGGGCGCCGCATCCTCTACGTCAGCGGTGAGGAGAGCGCAAGGCAAATCAAGCTCAGGGCCGACAGGCTTGGGCCGGCGAACGAAGGGCTTTACGTCCTTTGCGAGACGTCGCTCGAACAGATATACCAGCACATCGAAGAGATGCAGCCCGACCTTGTCGTCATCGACTCCATACAGACGATACAGACGGAGAGCGTGGAGTCCTCGGCCGGTTCGCTCGCACAGATTCGCGAGTGTGCGGCCTCCCTGCTCAAGTATGCCAAGGGCGGCGGTGCCTCGGTCCTGCTCATCGGACATATCAACAAGGAGGGCTCGCTGGCCGGGCCGAAGATACTGGAGCACATCGTGGATGCCGTGCTGCAGTTCGAGGGCGACCAGCACTACCTCTACCGCATCCTGCGCAGCATCAAGAACCGCTTCGGCAGCACCAGCGAGCTGGGCATCTACGAGATGCGGCACGACGGGCTGCGGCAGGTGAGCAACCCCAGCGAACTGCTCCTGACGGAGAACCGCGAGGGGCTCTCGGGCGTGGCTATCTCCTGTTCCATAGAGGGCGTCCGCCCGTTCCTCATCGAGACGCAGGCCTTGGTCAGCACCGCCGCGTACGGCACCGCCCAGCGCAGCACGACGGGGTTCGACGGCCGGCGCCTGAACATGCTGCTGGCTGTGCTGGAGAAGCGCGTAGGCTTCAAGCTGGCACAGAAGGATGTGTTCCTGAACATAGCAGGCGGCCTGCGCGTCACCGACCCGGCCATCGACCTGAGCGTGGTGGCGGCCGTGCTGTCGAGCAACGGCGACATGCCCATCGAGGGCGACGTCTGCATGGCGGGCGAAGTGGGACTGAGCGGCGAGATACGCCCCGTGTCGCGCATCGAGCAACGCATTGCCGAGGCGCAGAAGCTTGGCTTCAAGCGCATCCTCATCCCGTCGCACAACATGAAGGGACTTTCGCAGAAGCAGTATGAAATTGAGCTTGTGCCGGTGCGCCGGGTGGTGGAAGCCGTAAGAGAATTGTTTGGATAATGACATTTAACATAGTATTTGTAGCTTTTTGCCTGGTGTTCATGATGTGGGCACTGGTTGCCGACAAGCTGAAGCCGGGGTTCATCCTGTTCACATGCGTCGTCATGATGCTGTGTGCGGGCATCCTGTCGCCGAAGGAGTGCCTGGAAGGGTTCGCCAACAAGGGGATGATAACGGTTGCCCTGCTCTTCCAGGTGAGCGAGGGCGTGCGCCGGAGCGGCATCCTGGAGCGCATCATTCTGGGCATGCTACCCAAGGGGAAGACGACAGCCACAGACGCCAACGCAAGGCTGCTGCCCACCATCGCAGTCCTGTCGGCCTTCCTGAACAACACTCCCGTAGTGGTCATCTTTGCACCCATCATCAAGAACTGGGCCAGAAGGGTCGGCCTTCCGCACACGAAGTTCCTCATTCCCCTGAGCTACGCCACCATCCTGGGCGGCATCTGCACCCTCATCGGCACGAGCACGAACCTTGTCGTGGACGGCCTCATACAGGAGACGGGGCGCGAAGGGATATCGATGTTCGAGCTGGGGAAGGTGGGCATCTTCATCTGTCTGGCCGGCCTTGCGTACCTTATCTTCTACAGCCACTACCTGTTGCCCGACAACCGTGAGAGCAAAACCGACTTCATGGAGAAGCCCGACGGCATGCAATTGGTAGAGATAGCCCTGCGAAGCCGTTTCCCGGGGCTTGGCAAGAGTCTCAACCAGTTTGACTTCTACCGCCACTACGGAGCTCACGTCCACTCCATTCGCAGGAACGGCGAGATGCTCAGCGGCGATTGGATGAACATGCCCCTGATGCACCACGACACACTGCTGCTCGACACGGACGACAAGTTCGTGCAGACGTACAGGGAATCGTCCGTGTTCCTCATCTCGAGCTACGACGACGACAGCCAGCCCCTCTGCCACAGGAAGCGCTACCTGGCCCTCGTCCTGCTTGTCTTCATGATAGCGGGAGCCACCATCGGCGAACTGCCTATCGTGCGCGAGCTTGTGCCGGGCTTCAGGTTCGACATGTTCTTCTTCGCCTGTATCACCACGGTTATCATGGCCTGGACAGGCATCTTCAATGCCCGGAAGTACAGCAAGTACATGTCGTGGGACGTGCTCGTGACCATTGCCTGTGCCTTTGCCATATCGAAGGGCATGCTGAACTCGGGCTTTGCCGACTTCATCGCCGACGGCATCATAGTCTGTGCCGATGCCATCGGGCAGACCGAACATGGTCCCTATGCCATGCTCGCCATCCTGTTCCTCATCACGAACATCTTCACCGAGCTCATCACGAACAATGCAGCAGCTGCGCTCTCCTTCCCGCTGGCGCTGGCTACCAGCGAGAAGCTTGGCGTAGACCCCATGCCCTTCTTCATCTGCATCTGCATAGCGGCATCGGCAGCCTTCAGCACACCCATCGGCTACCAGACGAACCTGCTTGTGCAGAACATCGGCGGCTACCGCTTCACCGATTACGTCAAGGTGGGCCTGCCGCTGAACATCATCGTATTCATCATAAGCGTTTTCGTAATACCAATAATATGGCCGATAAGATAATATACCCTATCTTCGACAAGATGATGAGCCGACAGGACAAGGAGTCGCTGCTCGGCCAGCGCGGCACCATGATATGGATGACCGGTCTGAGCGGCAGCGGCAAGAGCACGGTGGCAATAGGCGTGGAGCGCGAGCTGCACCGCCGGGGCATCCTCTGCCGCATCCTCGACGGCGACAACATCCGCGCAGGCATCAACAGCAACCTCGGCTTCTCGCCCGAGGACCGACGCGAGAACATCCGCCGCATAGCCGAAATAGGCAAGCTCTTCGTCGACACGGGCATCGTGACGATAGCCTGCTTCGTCTCCCCCACAAGAGAACTTAGAGAGATGGCCCGCGACATCATCGGCGCAGAGGACTTCCGCGAGGTCTACATCGCCACACCCCTCGAAGAGTGCGAGCGGCGCGACGTGAAGGGCCTCTATGCCCGTGCCCGCCGGGGCGAGGTGAAGGACTTCACGGGCATCAGCGCCCCCTTCGAGGCTCCAGAGCATCCCGACCTCTGCCTCGACACAAGCCGCATGACGCTCCGGGAGGAAGTGGAAGCCGTCGTGAAACTGCTCCTGCCGTGACACCTTTTCCCGAGCGGCGGGGACACTTTTTCCTTGCTTCGCGGTCACTTTTTCCCAGCCGCCTGGTGCAAAACAATTTCAGTGGCTTGAAAATATATTTCTGAACCACTAAAATATATTTCCAAGGCTTTGAAATAGATTTCAGAGGCACTGAAAAAGTTTTTATCCGCGGGGCAAGGGAAAATGCAGCCTTCCTTTCGGACTTTTGTTGCATTTTTCGTGGCGGAAGCATTGCCATGCCGCGATTTATTTGTATCTTTGCAGCAGATAAACGCCAAGCCCCTCCCGGAGCCTCGCCTAACGGGAAGGGTCGCCTATTCCCCTTTAGGTGAAGCAAATAGTAAATAGTAAACCGCTATATCGTAAATTATCAAATAGCAAATCGACAATCGTCAGATAGTAAATTGTAAATCGTCAGATAGTAATTTGTAAATTGTAAATTGTCAAATAGTAAATTAACAAGATGACTCTGAAAGACACCTCCTTCGTCGACCTGATGCTCAACCGCGTCTACAACGTCCTGCTCATCGCCAATCCCTACGACGCCTTCATGCTCGAGGACGACGGGCGCGTGGATGAGAAAATCTTCTCGGAATACGCCAAACTGGGACTGCGCTTCCCGCCACGCTTCCTGCAGGTGCACAGCGGCAAGGAAGCCAAGGAGACGATGGCCGGCGGACAGATAAACCTCGTCATCTGCATGCCTGCCGCCGAGGACAACAGCGTCTTCGACATCGCCCGGGACATCAAGCTCGACTACCCCACCGTGCCCATCGTGGTGCTCACGCCCTTCAGCCACGGCATCACACGCCGCATGCAGAACGAGGACCTGAGCATCTTCGAGTACGTCTTCTGCTGGCTCGGCAACACGGAACTGCTGCTCTCCATCATCAAGCTCATGGAGGACCGCATGAACCTGGAGCACGACATACGGTCGGCCGGCGTGCAGATGCTGCTCGTCGTGGAGGACAGCATACGCTTCTACTCCAGCATCCTGCCCACGCTCTACAAGTTCGTGCTGCAACAGAGCCTGGAGTTCGCCACCGAGGCCCTCAACACAAGCCTCGAGATGCTGCGCATGCGAGGGCGGCCCAAGATAGTGCTGGCCCGCAACTACGAGGAGGCATGGCTGCTCTACAACCGCTTCGCCGACAACACGCTGGGCGTCATCAGCGACTGCCGCTTCCCCATGGTGCCCGGCGGAGAGAAGGACGAGGAGGCCGGCTTCAAGCTGCTCAGCGCCATACGGGCCCGCGACCCCTACGTCCCCCTCATCCTCGACTCCAGCGAGACGGACAAGGCACGCCTGGCGAAGGAATGTCACGCCAGCTTCATCGACAAGAACTCCAAGAAGATCGACGTCGACCTGCGCGACCACCTGCGCGACTACTTCGGCTTCGGCGACTTCATCTTCCGCGACCCCGACACGATGCAGGAGGTGGCACGACTGCACAACCTAAAAGACCTGCAGGACAACATCATGACCTTGCCCACGCGTAGCCTGCTCTACCACATCTCGCACAACAACGTCAGCCGCTGGCTTGCCTCGCGTGCCCTCTTCCCCATCTCCGAATTCCTGAAGCGCATCACCTGGGACAGCCTGCAGGACATCGACGCCCACCGCGCCATCATCCTCGACGCCATCGTCGCCTACCGCAGGATGAAGAACCAGGGCGTCGTGGCAGTCTTCCAGCGCGAGCGCTTCGACCAGTACAGCAACTTCGCCCGCATCGGCGAGGGCAGCCTCGGAGGGAAAGGTCGCGGCCTGGCCTTCATCGACCATCTGCTGGGACGCCACGCCGACCTCAACGAGCAGGAAGGCGTCACCGTCAGCATCCCCAAGACCGTCGTGCTCTGCACCGACATCTTCGACGAGTTCATGGACACCAACGACCTCTACCAGCTCGCCCTCAGCGACATCCCCGACGAGGACATCCTCGCCCACTTCCTCCACGCACGCCTCCCCATGCGGCTCGTCGGCGACCTGGAGGCCTTCCTCGACGTCGTGGACGGACCCATCGCCATCCGCTCCAGCAGCCTGCTCGAGGACTCCCACTACCAGCCCTTCGCCGGCGTCTACAGCACCTACATGATACCCTCGGCACACGACCACTATGAACGCCTCTCGATGCTCTCCGAAGCCATCAAGGCCGTCTACGCCAGCGTCTTCTACCGCAGCAGCAAGGACTACATGACGGCCACGAGCAACGTCATCGACCAGGAGAAGATGGCCGTCATCCTGCAGGAAGTAGTCGGCGAAGAGCACAACGGCAGGTTCTACCCCGTCATCAGCGGCGTGGCACGCAGCATCAACTACTACCCCATAGGCGACGAGAAAGCCGAGGAAGGGACCGTCTCGCTGGCAATGGGCCTGGGCAAGTACATCGTGGACGGCGGCACGAGCCTGCGCGTCTGCCCCGCCCATCCGCATCAGGTCCTGCAGATGAGCGAGATGGAGATTGCACTCCGCGACACACAGACACACTTCCTGGCGCTCCCGGCCGAAAGCTCGGAGGAAGCAGGAGCCATGAGCATCAACGATGGCTTCAACCTCATCAAGGTGCCCGTCCGCGAAGCAGAGAAGGACGGCACGCTCCAATGGATCTGCTCCACCTACGACCCCATGGACCAGTGCATCTACGATGGCTTCTACGAAGGGCGCAACCGCAAGATTATCTCCTTTGCGGGCGTCCTGCAGAACGGCATCTTCCCCCTGCCCGAACTGATGCAGAAGGTCCTGAAGTACGGACAGGAGGAGATGAAACGCCCCGTCGAGATAGAGTTTGCCATCAACCTCCATGCAGACCGCACCGGCGAGTTCCGCCTCCTGCAGATACGCCCCATGGTGGACAACCGCATGGAGCTCGACGAAGACCTCACCGCCGTCCCCGACGACAACTGCCTGCTGCGCTCGCACAACGCCATCGGGCACGGCATCTACAGCGACATCTGCGACATCGTCTACGTCAAGACGGATGGGTACACGCCCTCAAGCAATCCCGCCATCGCCGAAGAGATAGAGAGGATAAACAGGACGTTCCTTGCCCCCAAAGCCTCCCCCTGCCCCTCCAAAGGAGGGGAGAACGGCGTGGCAGCGGGAAGATTCACCCCTCCTTTGGAGGGGCAGGGGGAGGCTGCTTCCTATCTCCTCGTCGGCCCCGGCCGCTGGGGAAGCAGCGACCCGTGGCTGGGCATCCCCGTCAAGTGGCCGCACATCAGCGCCGCGCAGGTCATCGTAGAAGCCGGCCTGGACAACTTCCAGGTCGACCCCAGCCAGGGTACCCACTTCTTCCAGAACCTCACCTCGCTCGGCGTCTGCTACCTCACCATCAACGCCTTCCGCGGCGACGGCATCTACCGCCAGGACGTCCTCGATGCCCTGCCCGCCGTCCAGGAGACGGAGCACGTCCGCCACATCCGCCTGTCCGCCCCACTCACCATCAAGGTGGACGGCTGCAAGAAGGAGGCCGTGGTGCTTTCCACATTAAACAACAACAATTAACATCTACCGCGAAGTGATGCGGACTGGCGTGGCTGTATAAAATAATTATCTCACCTATGGAATTCTTCAATACGCTTAGCGACTGGCTGTGGACCTACGTTGTCATCACGATGCTCGTGGGCTGTGCGCTCTATTTCACATGGAACCTGCGTGGCGTGCAGTTCACAATGCTGCCCACGATGATAAGAAACCTTTTCCGCCCC
>DGTM01000039.1:75903-125479 GCA_002394305.1 Prevotellaceae bacterium UBA4336 | reverse complement strand
ATTTCATTTTCCTCCTACTCGATTCTGATAACTGTCCGAAGGGCAAAGGCACAGACGGCAAAGGCCGCCTTCTTTCGGATAGTTTATGAAGAGCAGGTAGAATGTTCCCTGCGAGATGTGGTGGCTGCAGGGGTATTGCTACAGCTCGGCTATCTGTTCGTCGGTGAGGCCGAGCGCCTGCATCACGATGTCTTTTGAGACGCCCTTTTCTATCAGGGCCCTTGCATTGGCGAGGGTTGCTTCTTGTTTGCCTATAGCAATACCTTCAGCCCTTCCTTCAGCCCTTCCTTCAGCCCTTCCTTCAGCCCTTCCTTCAGCCCTTCCTTCGGCCCTTCCCTCAGCCCTTCCTTCTTTCTGTGCTGTGGATATCACGTCGTTCTGAATCATGATGGCATCCAGATGACGGTCGTAGGAGATTTGCTCCTCGCGCGGCATCTGCATGTATTGCAGTTGTCGGCGAGCCTCTTGCAGGCCAGGGGCCGTGGTGTCGTCCTTGATGTGGCCGGAGCGCAGGTAGTCGAGCCACTCCTCCAATGGCGTCGTTGCCACCTTGTTGAACTCGTTCACGCGGATGAGGAAGTATTCGGGGAAGATCTGTTCGGGTGTCTTCATCTCGATGATGTCTTTCTCCTTTGTGGTTATCTGCAGCGTGTCGCCGGTGTGGACGCCAGTGAAGGTGGTCTGTCCGTGGTAGAGGTAGTCGGCCCCCTTGCCGAGGTCGAAGTAGAGGATGCTGATGCTATAGACTTTTTTCACCTTGTCGTACTTGTCGCCGAGCTGTATGTGTTCGGTAATGGACTTTGCCACGCCGTAGAGGATGCGCTCGTAATAGTAGAGAAGGCGAACAAAGTGCAGTTCAATCACAAATGTATCGTTGTATACATTCTTTACAATGAAGGAGACACGGTTTTGAGAGTCTTGTACATCGCGAATAATGTCGAATTGAGATTTGGGTTCGTCTTCAATGGCTTCGACAATCTGCATCTTCTGTCTGGTCAGCACGGTGATAAGTCCTTCCAGCACGCCGAAATTGGCCTTGTTGCGGAGCATTCGCTTGGCTGCCCAGTCGAATCGTACATACTTGTCTTTTGCCATAGTAACCTCCTTGTTAAGCTCTGCAGGTGTTGTCTCCTGCGTTTCTTTGTGTTGCAAAGTTAGGAAGAAAATGCAGAACAGCCAAACGAAAAGGCAGAAATCAGCACAAAATCGCGAAGAAAAGGTGATATCGTCCCTCACACAAGTTCCCGGACGTTCCTGTGGCTGCAGGATAAACCTTCGCGGCGATGGGGATATTTTGTCCGTGGACTTTATCCAAGTTCCATGCCGCGCGGGACAAAACTTTTTCAGTGGTTCGGAAATCTATTTCCAAGCCTTTGAAATATATTTTAGTGCCTTTGAAATATATTTCAAAGCCACTGAAATTGTTTTATACCCTGCGGTGAGGAATTTGTTGCCGTTGCGCGGAGAATAATTATTCATGTTCCGCGAGACATGAAACCGAAGCCTGGGACTGCTCCGCGTGCGCTGACAGAGGGCAATGTCTTGAAGATAAAAGACAAAATAAAGGCCTTCTCTTTGAAATGTCAGATTAAGTTTGTATCTTTGCGGCTGAATAGGTGTAAAGAGTAGGGCGTGCCATCGTGACAAAATGATGGCGAGTCCGGACTCCGGCTACAACATGTAATGGAAGACACAAAGTGAGTACGATTCCGGTTATACAGTATTTATTCCATCTGTTCCTGGCCTACAGTACGTACTACCTGACGTACGGCTTCAACATGTTCAGGGGGTATCCCCTGGAGGTGCAGGTCGCCGTGCTGGTGTCGGAGCTGTCGTTCATCCTGATTGTCATCATGCTGATAGCCTTGCTTTGGATGGTGGCGAGCGAGCGCGGGCACAGGAAGCAGACGCGGCGTATCGAGGAGAAGTACGGCGCGGGGGTGGAGTACCTCATGTCGGGCGATGCTCCGGAGCACATGTCGAAGGCGGACATAGCCGAGGTGTTCGGCATCGATGCGAAGGAGCTCGGCAAGCCTCTGCTGAAGAACCGGCGCGAGAAGCAGGCCTTCGTCCAGTTCTTCTACAAGAGCTTCATTACGCGCCATTCGGGCCACATCAAGAAGGAGAACCTGCGTACCGCGCTCTACATGTTCGGCATCCCCGAGTTCCTGGAGCGCGAGGTGAGCCTCAGGGGGATGAAGCACAAGGTGAACGCGATGAACGTCATACGCATCTTCAAGCTCCCCGTCAGCCCTTGGGTGCTGAACAAGCTGCTCAACTCCAAGTACCTGCGCGTGCAGCGTACGGCCATGTACGTGCAGATATCGCTGAGTTCGGACAGCGACCTGGACTACTTCGAGACGGACTTCTTCGACAAGCACTGCTGCATCAAGGACGAGATAGAGCTGGCCTACTCGCTTCAGCGCCGCCGCAAGGCCGGACTGAAGCTGCCCAACCTGGCCCGGTGGGCGAACATGCAGAAGAACGAGCAGGCGCAGTGCCTCTTCGTCCGGCTGATGAGGCGCTTCGACGAGAAGGAGTACTGCGAGCAGCTCCGCCCGCTCTTCTCGCAGACCAGGAAGAAGAAGCTGATAGAGGAGATATCGCGCACGTGGGGCTACCTGCACTATGTGGACGGCGAGGACCTGCTCATCGAAACCCTCCTCACGCAGCCCGACGACACGAAGGTAGCCATCATGCACGCCCTGACGCGCTTTGCCACCGGCAAGGGCATCGACGCCCTGCTGGAGGGCTACCACAACACGACCAATCCGCACGTGCGCTTCGAGGCGCTGCGCTGCCTGTACAACTACGGCGAGGAGGGGCGGGCCCTGTTCCGCAAACTGGAGCAGGAGGCAACGGAGGCCGACCGCCGCTTCTTCGGCTTCTTCAACAATCCCATCACCTTGGAGAAGATACGCCTCGACAGAGAGCAGGCCTACCATCCGTCGGTCGAGACAGTCTATAACGATTAAACGCAGAAAAAAGCAGAAAGGAACACGGCTATGTGGGCTATCCTATACTACATCTTCAGCTATCTCGTCTTCTTCTACACCCTGATGCTCATGGCGAGCTACCTCTACCTCGTCTTCATGAGCCGCCAGGCCCAGAAGCAGCTCAGCATCAACCTGCCCGACGACGAGACGATAAAGTACTTCCTGCAGGGCTCGCCCCTGACGCCCGCCGTCTCCATCATCGCGCCGGCCTTCAACGAGGAGGTGACCATCATCGACAACGTCAACTCCCTCATGCAGATAGACTACCCCAACTTCGAGATCATCATCGTCAACGATGCCAGCACCGACCGCACGATGGAGCTCCTCATCAACGAGTACAAGCTGGTGGAGGTGCCCTACGACATCGCCATGAAGGTGCAGTCGAAGCCCATCAAGCGTGTGCTCAAGTCCACCGATGAGCGCTTCAGCAAGCTGGTCGTCGTGGACAAGGAGCACGGCGGCAGAAAGGCCGACGGCTCCAACGCCGGCATCAACGTGTGCAGCAACAAGTACTTCGTCTGCACCGACGTGGACTGCATCATCGAGCCCATGGCGCTCTACCGCATGATGTGGCTCGTCGTGAACAGCCACAGGCCCATGATAGGCATCAGCGCCACGATGCTGATGAGCAACGGCTGCATCGTGGAGGACGGCCGCGTCGTGGAGGCAGCAGTGCCCAACATGCTCCTCCCCATGTTCCAGCAGCTCGAGTACCTGCGCTCGTTCCTCATCAGCAAGCTCGGATGGTCGCGCATCAATGCCCTGCCCAACATCTCGGGCGGCTTCGGACTCTTCGACACCGACATCGCCGTCAAGTCGGGCGGCTACGACCCCACCAGCATGGCCGAGGACGTCGACATGCTGCTGCGCATGGTCACCTACATGAGGAACACCGGGCAGGACTTCCGTCTGGCCCAGGTGCCCACCATCTGCTGCTGGACGGAAGGCCCGAGCAGCCTGAAAGCCCTCACCCGCCAGCGGTTCCGCTGGGCACGCGGACTCTTCGAAATCATCTCGAACCACCGCAAGCTCTTCTTCAATCCGCACTACGGACCGATAGGCGCCTTCACGCTGCCCTATCTCTTCATCTTCGAGTTCATCGCCCCCGTCCTCGAGCTCGTGGGCTTCATCTTCATGGTCTGGCTCATCCTCATCGGCGGCGTGAACTGGGATTCCGCCTTCGTGCTCTTCGGCATGATTTACCTCTTCTCCATCTTCATGGCCGTGTTCGTCATCTTCTTCGACTACGACACGAAGGCCGTCAGCTGGAAGAACTCGAAGCTCAGCTATGCCAAGCTCATGCTGGCCGCCCTGCTCGAACCCTTCATCTATCACCCCATCATCACCTACTGCTCGAACGTGGGCTACTGGCGCTTCATCAAGGGCTCGGCCGCCGTCTGGAAACCCATACAGCGCCGCGGCGTCAAGAAGAGAAAGAAAAGCGAAGGCGAAAAGTGAATAATGCTCAATGAAAAATGTTCAATGGTCAATGGTCAATGTTCAATGGTCAATGAAGAATAAGCTGCCTCTGCTGCTCGCACTGCTCCTGCTGGCCTGCATCCCGGCCCTTGCCCAGGAAGAGCTGCACTCGTCCCGCTACTATGTCCGCCAGGCAGAGGGCTACATCAGCACCAATGCATGGAACACGGCCAAGCGCGAGATAGACGAGGGCCTGAAGGCCTACCCCGACGACCCCGACCTGCGGTACCTCAACGGCCGCTACTTCTACCTCATCGGCGACATGAAGGAGGCACGCTACCAGCTCGTCAAGGCCACACAGGAGGACGACATGCACTTCAAGGCAAAACGCGTCCTGGTCGACGTGGAGGACAACCTCCGCCACTACTCCAGCGCCATCTGCTACATCAACGAGCTGCTCGAGTTCCAGCCCTACGACCGCGACCTCTGGCGGCGCAAGATTTCCCTCTACCGCAAGATAGGGAACAACGTGGAGGCCGACGCCGCGCTCAAGCGCCTCTCCCACATCTATCCCAACGACTCCGTTGTCATTGCCGACGTCAGGAGGCGAAACTCCGAGAATTGGGACAACGTACTGAAGAAAAACTCCCTGCGCGAGACGGCCGACAACCTGGAGCAGTGGATTGACCAGGACCCCAACGTGCGCGACTACTACCTCGAGCTCGTGCAGACGTACGTGAAGCTGGGCGAGTACGAGAAAGCCATCGGCGCAGCCAATCGCGGACTGGTCCATTTCCCCAACGACTTCGAACTGATAAACAAGGAAGTGGGCATCATGGTCGACCTCGGGCTCTACACCCAGGCGCTGGCCTTCGCCAAGAGCAAGAAGGTGAGCAGCACCATCTACAACAACCTCCTTGCCGAAGTGGCAACCGATGCACGGATGCGCGACCCCTACGAAGCAAACGGGCGCCTCTTCCTCGCCACTCACGACCGCGACGCCCTGACCTACCTCATCAACACCTCGCTCACCCGCGGCTATTACGACGACGCCCGGGTCTATCTCGACGAGGCGATGAAGCTGGACGGACGCACGCCTGCCCTCCTCATGAAGCTCTACGGGCTGGAGAAAGCCCTCGGCAACGACAAGCGGTGCGAGCAAGTCCTCACCGAACTCTACCATACACAGCCCGAAGACGAAGAGCTACAGGAAACCTACACCGACCTGATGCTCCAGCTCGCCGACCGCAACATGGCGCAACAGCAATGGAGTGACGCCCACGAGTACCTGCTACGTGCCCTCGACCTCATACCCGACTCCGCCGACGCCTGGCCCTCTGCCGTGTCCCGGCAAATCGTGGTGCTGGGCCACCTGGGCCGCCTCGAGGATGCCAGCCGGCTGTGCCGACGGGCTTCGGAGAAGTGGCCTGCCGAGCGGCTCCGCTTTGCCTCTGCCTACGAGGACATCGCCGCGGGGAGGCTGAAGATGCTCGTCGAGGAGGAACGCTACGAGGACGCGCTGGCCGAGGCTGAAGCATTGTTCGATGCCATCCCGGGCAGCGAGACGGCGCTGCGCTGCCTCATCAACATGAGCCAGACCCTGAAGCATAAGGAAAAGTTCCACCGATATGCCGAGATGGGCATCAAGGCCTATCCCGAATCGCCATACTTCATCGTGAAGCAGGCCGTTGCCCTGCAGGAGCAGGGGCGCAACAGCGAGGCCCTGGCCTTGCTCCGTCCGCGTCGGCAGGACGATGAGTACGTCAACCCGCAGCTGGCAGCCGCTTTCTCGGGCATCAGCCAGGAGTGGGCCACACAGCTGCTGAAGAACCGCATGCCCGACATTGCGCTCCAGGTGATAGACTCTGCCCTGGTCTACGACGCCAACAACCGCGAGCTGCTCTACGCCAAGGGCCTTGCCTACGAGCAGATGAAAGAATTCCCCAAGGCCCACGACTTCCAGAGCCGCAACTACGAGCCGAGCAACGCCGAGCAGGAAGAGTTTACGCGCCACATGCGCTACCTCGCCTTCCGCGGCTTCAAGAACAGGGTGGACGCCTCCTACACACGTGCCGTCTTCGATACGCGCGAAGGGTCGCTGTCCTCCGTAGGCCATCTCTATTCCATCGCTTCCGTCACCTATGCACGGGTGGCAAAGCGCAACACGTACACTGGGCAGGTGAGCTACAAAGGCATCGACGGCTACCACAACCCGGAAGAAGGGGAGCAGGAGTCGGGCGGCGTCGGCCTGGAGTTCATGGCGCAGTGGGACCACGTCTTCAACGCCCGCTGGAGCGGCATGGCGAACGTGGCGCTCTCCACGCGCTACTTCAACAAGGTGGGGGCCAACGTGTCCGCCTCGTATGCGGCCTCCCGGGGATGGACCCCCACGCTTCGCCTCGGCTACCGCCGCACGCCGCCCACTTACCTGTACCTGGACGGCAGCTATTCCGTCCAGTCCACCAACGAGGAGCATGACCTCTTTATCGTGTCGCCTTCCGTCGAAAAGGCTTGGGAACGCATCCGCCTGACGACGAATGCCGACCTCACCTTCCTTTCCGGCAGTCTGTACTACAACGTCGGCCTGAAGGGAAAGCTCTTCTTCAACGGAGACAACGTCTCGTCCGTCTCACTCATCACCGGCTTCGGCTCGTTCCCCGAGCTGACGTTCTTCGAGCAGACGGCCCTGCGCAACATATCCCACACGAACGCAATGGTAGGCCTTGACCTCCAGTACCTCTGCTCGCGGCATCTCTGCCTCGGGCTGGCGGGAAGCTGGAACACCTGCTACAACCCTCATCGCCTCGACGATGGCTCGCTGGTCTCTGCCTACCGGAATATTTTCTCCCTCACCGCACAGGTGCATGTCGCATTCTAAATACAGTTCACCATAAACAATGATAAAGACCCATCTCATGAATACTTTCCTGATGCTCTGGCCCCTGTTGCTGAACACCTGCAGCTTTTCCGGACAGCAGACAGATTCCTCTCCCTTCGAATACCGCGAGATATACCTTCCCGAGACAGCGCAGGGCGACGACGAACAGCTTCACCTCAACAGCTTGGACCGCGACTGGGGCATCTGGGGGCACAACCTTTCGGCGACCCTCCCCGAGAGCCCCTCGCCAAGCGTCTATGCCCGGGACGGCAATGGCATCAACCGCGACCAGTTCTGCTTCTCGTCGGATGCGCTGTACGACTACATCTGCGACTACATCAGCAAGAACTTCGGCACGGAGCGTGCCTGCCGCTTTGCCATCTTGCCCAACGACAACGCCATCGTGTGCCTGTGCCACCGTTGCCGCGAACATGGCAACAAGGAGGGCGATGCTTCCGGAGCCGTATACCACATGCTCGTACAGCTGGCCGAACGCTTCCCCAAGCACATCTTCTTCACCTCCAGCTACCGTACTACGAACAGCCTGCCCCGCCACCCCTTGCCCGACAATGCCGGGGTGCTGGTCAGTGCCATCGACTTCCCGCTCTCGCCTGTCCACAGCGCCGAGGAGGATGAGTTCGTTGCCCTGATAAAGCGATGGTCGGGAGTGACGAAGCGAATATACGTGTGGGACTACGTCAACAACTTCGACGACTACTTCACGCCGCTGCCCATCTTCGAGGTCTTCCAGCACCGCCTGCGCCTTTATGCCCGTTTGGGTGTGAACGGCATCTTCATGAATGGCAGCGGCACGGACTACAGCACCTTCTACCGCCTGAAGCGGCACGTACTGGCAGCCCTCCTCTCTGACCCCGACGTCGAGTGGCGCCCCTTGCTGCGCGACTTTTGCAGCGAGCGGTATCCCGTGGCGGGAGAGGTCGTCTGTGACTTCCTCCTCATGCAGGAGGACATGGTGCGGGCCGGCGGCAAGAGCCTCCCGTTGTACGAGGGCGTGTCGAAGGCCGTGAAGACCTACCTGCCAGCCGACGAGTTCGTCCGTTTCTATGGCAAGCTCTGTGCACTTCTTCCCATGACGGAGGGCAAGGAGAGCGAGCGCCTCGGCAAGATGTGTCAGGCCATGACGTTCACCCGCCTGGAGCTGAAGCGCCTTGCTGCCGACACGACGGACTGCAGCCGGATGCTCGACGCTCTGGAGCAGTTCGTGCAGCAGGGCTACCGTTCCTATAGCGAGTCGGGCGCGGGGCTGGACAAATACGTCAGCGACTATCGCTACATTCTCCGGCATGCACAAACCATCGGAAACAGGAATCGGCTGAAAGGTGTCCGCCTGGAGCCGCTAACCGCGCTCGATGAGGACTACGACGACATTACCGTCCTCACGGATGGGCTCCTCGGCCTGCCCTCATGCTACCATTGCGGCCTGATGCTCTCTTCGGCCGACCCGGCCCTGCGCATCGCAATTCCTGCCCAGACGGGCCTGAAGCGCATACGTGTGTGCATGGCCCGGAACCTCATCTACCACATTGCCCTGCCGCAAAGCGTGTCGCTCAGCATCGGCGGACGCGAGCTGGGCAGAGTCGTCCCCAAGCCCCTTCCCGACGATTTGCAGCGGGCTGTGGCGGAGTTCGACGTCCCGTCCGGCAGCCAGGGAAGTCTGGTCCTGACCATTGTCCGCAACAAGGACGAGCGCACGATGGCGCTCGATGAGATAGAAGGCTTTTAAGTTCTGACAAGATCAGGGAATAGGGAATAGAGAATAAAGATTAGGAATTATAGAGAATCATGAAGGGAACCGTAAACTGCGTAATACTCCTGCTGATGTCTGTGCTCTGCCTTGTCTCGTGCGACAAACAGCTGAAGCCGGCAACCGTCATTGTCGTTGACCCCGTGCGCCACTACTATCCTGTCATACAGGGCGAGATGATGGAGATTAGCTACGAGATAGAGAACATATCGGACAATCCGCTCTTTATCCAGGAGGTGCAGACGACTTGCGGGTGCATCGTGCCGCACGACGAGCTTCCCATTGTCGTGTTGCCGCACAAGATGGGCCTTGTGAACTTGACCTTCAACACCATCAAGAACGCAGGCTTCGTGGAGCACTTCATCTATTGCTACGGCAACTTCCAGGACTCCACCTGCATCGAGCTGTCGTTCGACACCAACGTCGTGCCCCGGGCCGACTACGTCCGCGACTACGAGCAGCTCTGGCACGAGCAGGCCGACGAGATGGGGTCGCTGCGCGACTTCGTGGATGGCATGCCCGGCCAGAAGGGTTACTACACGGAGACGGGGGAGGACCCGCGCACCCAGAGGAGGGAAGCCGTGCAGGACAAACTGGACGAACTTGCCCCCTGAGGCATGCGAAACAGATAAACGAACGAAAACCAACATTAACAGCCATGAAACATCACATTATCCTTACCATGCTGACGCTGCTCTGCACATTGCAGATGCAGGCCACAGACGTTATCTACGGCAATTGCCACTATCGCGAGATAGAGGGCCGGTATGCAGGCTTCCGCAAGACGGAGAGCTATACGACCTTCGAGACCGACGACCGCATCACGCTTGTCTACTGCCTGCGCATCCCCCGCGCCACCGTTTCGGCCACGGCTAAGCTGCAGGCCAAGGTGACGGGCGACGTGACGCTGAACATCCTCGTCAAGGACTGTGAGACGGACGAGGTGCTCCTGCGCCACAGCGTCACCCAGGCTTGCACCAAAAGCAAAACCGTCGACATGGAAATCATCCCGGAGATGACGTTCCCGGCCGACACGTGGTATCGCGTAGAGATACAGGCTCCCGAAGGCTACAAGCGCATCACGCGCCTCATAGAGCTCGACTTCGAGCGCTCGGGCAGCAATCCCGTCATCGATGCCCACCTGCGCGGCTTCCCCACACCGGCCACGCATCTCTGGTTCGGACACTCCACGGCTGCCGGCGCTCCGCAGAACGAATCCTACGAGTGGTGCTACCAGGAGGTGCTCATGCCCCGGCAGTGGGCCACCATCAACACGTACCTCATGACGCTGGGCATCACGGGCGGATACATGGGCATACAGAAGGCGGGCCAGACCGTGCCGAACGAGAACGGGCAGAAGACCGACACCATTCCCTCCTCATACTGGAACCAGGCGCTCTTCTCCATCTGGGACGATGGCGACGTGGACAAGACGCCGAACCTGGCCGCCCACCTCCGTGCCGGTGCCCTGGCTTGGGGCGACGACGTCACCATCAACCGCTTCGGAGCCGAAGGGACGGGCTGCCAGGCCATGATATCGCATGCCAAGTGGGAGCCCGGACAGTGGGTGCAGTTCCTGACCTGCGCCCGTCCGGAGGAACGCATCGTCGTGGTAAAGGACAAGAACAAGAACGACAGCATCATCCGCTACCCCTGCTCGCTGCTCTCGGCCTGGTACAAGACGGTCGACGACCCCGAGTGGCACTACATGGCAACCATACGCCACAGCGGCGAGTCGCACTACTGGAACTCCTGGTACTCCTTCATCGAGAACTGGGCCGACTCGGGCGGCGAGCTCTTCCGGCGTGCCTACTACCGCAACAACTATCAGCGCTCCGTGGGCAGCGGCAAGTGGTACTTCATCAACCGCGCCTCGTTCACGCAGACCGACTACCAGACCTTCATCAACGACGGCGAGATAACCACACGCCACCGCCGCATGGACTACGGCCACGGACGTGCCAGCGACGTGCCCCGCGCCTACTACATGCAGGCCGGAGGCTACGGACAGCCCAAGGACTCGGCCAACACCCTGCCGCTCGTCGACGACCACAGCGTGGTGGAGAGCATCAACCTCGACTCGCTGGTCGCTACGCTCCAGACGGCCTATCTGGCCGACTCGTACAACTCGATGAAGGCGCTCCTCAACTCGCACGCTTCCCTGGCTAAGATGCAGGTGCTCGTCCAGGAGCTCTTCGACCAGGAGAACCGCTTCGACGGCTATACCTCCGAGGCCCTGAAGCCCATTCACGAGCTGGCGGCCACCGACTTCACGGTCCAGCAGATGCGGAAGGCGCTCTACAGTATGGCCGAGAGTCACGCCCCCCTGCGCTACGGCAACACCGTCAAGATGGAGCACCTCTGCTCCTTCCGCGCCTATCAGATAGGCGACGAGAGCAACGTGCTGGCCGTCCGCGGCCATGAGCTCGTCGGCATACCGCGCAGCGAGGCCGACGTCACCGACCCCGCCAACCATTGGATTATCCTGCGCCACGACGACGAGACCTACTATTGCCTCTACAACCTTGGCACCGGCTACTACCTCACCGTCAAGAACGAGGCCGGACTCTCCGACGTGCCGGTGAAGCTGAACATCGGCTTCTCGGCGGGGCGCTTCACCATCCGCGAGAGCTCACGCGCCCTGGGCTTCAGCGCCGCCGGACAGCCCGTCCGCACTGCCACCGCCAGTGCCGCTCGCCTCGAGGTGCTCGACAACTACTACCTCACGCCCAAGAGCGCCCTCGTCAACAGCCTGCTCGGGCAGACCACGTCGGCAGCCATTGCCACCGGCATCGACGAGGTTCCGGCGGACGACCTCCTGCAGCCCGGCGAGGAGACCACGTCCCTCTCCGACGACATTGCCGCAGTCTACTACTACGACCTCCAGGGCCGCCAGATAGGTTACGCCCTGCCCGCAGGCCAGACCGTCATTGCCCACATCGTGCTGCGCAACGGCGCCTCAATGGTCAGGAAGATTGTCGTCCGCAAGTAGCGGATGCGTTTCTCTTGAAAAATCCTTACAGGAATTGCGGCCTCAAAGCGCTGTTTCGGCCGAAACGGCACAGGCTTTTTCCGGAAGAGCCTAGCTCTTATTTCGGAAGAGCCTTGCGCTTATGGCTGACACGGCCCGCGCTTCCGCCCTGCAAAAAGCACCGCTTCCGTCGTCATGGTGTGCGAAGTTTTGCTGAAGCACCACCTGTAATGACACTTTCTTGACTTTGTGTCGAAAAATGAGCCCTTGTAACTCGTTGGTTCCCAGTTGCGGCTCGATTTAAGCCCTTATTTTGTCCGCAGGGTAGGAAAGTGCCACAGCGTCCCCAAAACGCCGTCAGAACGGATGGCTCTGGGAAGAATCTTTACAATCCATTCCTTCCTGCTAAAGCCGTTGGGGAGGGAACTGTATCGTGAAGCGTGTGAGGTGGTCTTCCGGGCTGGTGAGCAGACTGAAGGTGCAGCCGTGGGCCGACAGGATGTCGCGGATGAGCAGCAGGCCGATGCCCTGGCCCTGCGGCTTGGTGGAGAAGAAGGGCGTGAAGAGCTGCGAGCTGACTTCGGGCGGGATGCCGTGTCCGTTGTCGCTGATGACGAGGTTTCCCGGGGCGGAGGTCGTGATGCTGATGTGTCCGCCACGGCTGCCGATGCTCTCCACCGCGTTCTTCACGATGTTGATGAGCACCTGCTGGAAGAGGACGACGTCGAGCTGTACGGGGATGGCGTCGTCGGCCAGGGAGAAGCTGACCGTGATGCCGGACGATGTGCAGAGGCTCTCGAGGAACGGTCGGCAGGCGTCCACCTCCTCGCTCAGGTCGCAGAGAAGCAGCTGGGGGCGGGGCAGCTTGACCACTTCGGCAAAGCGCGTCACGAACTTCGAGAGCGCCAGGAGGCGCTCCCTCTCGTCGTCCGAGAGGCTCCCTGCAATGCCTGCCACGCTGTTGTTCACCTCGTGCGCCATCATGCGGATGACACGTTCGTAGGCGGCTCTCTCGGCGCGACGCACTTCGTCGGTCAGCGACTCGATGAGGAAGAAGGGGTGCTGGTAGCCGCGGTCGGGGAAGGAGAGGTGGCTGACGCGGAACAGCTTCGGCTCGCCCGGCAGGCGCACCGTCGTCGATTCCCCCATTGGCAGCGCCCGCATGGCCTTCTCGATGTCGGGCGACATCATCTGCCTGGCAGCGGGATTCATCGAGTTGACGTCGCCGCTCAGGTTGCATTGCACCACGCCCATAGGCGAGGCCTCGATGAGGAGACTCAGGAAGGAATACTGCTCCTCGAGGCGCAGGTGTTCGCTGCGCAGGCGGCTGAGCAGGTTGTTGAAGGTGCGCACGATGACGTCCGTCTCGTGTTGTCCCGACGGAGCCAGCCGCGTCGTCAGGTCGAGGTCGCGCACCAGCTCCATGCCGCCCACGAGGGTCTCGTAGGGACGTATCACCTTGCGGTAGAAGAAGCTCAGGTAGAGGAGCAGCACGGCGGCAAGGCACTCCGACGTGTAGAACAGCCAGGAGCGCTCGTCGAACAACGCATAGATGGCTATGGCAGAGAGCGTCGCTATGCCCACGACAAGGATGAGGAAGTAATGCTTCAGTTTCAAGGGAGTAAATATCGTTGTTTCGGGTTGTCGTTATCACGTTATTACGTTATAACGTTATCACGTCATAAATTATATTTTTCAATCTTCCGGTAGAGTGCGCCGCGGCTGATGCCCAGCTCCTTTGCCGCCAGCGAGAGGTTGCCGCCGCAGCGGGCTATGCAGGCTGCGATGGTGCTCCGCTCCACAGAGGAAAGAGACCCTCCCCAGCCCTCCCTTAAAGGGAGGGAGTCTTCCCCCTTTAAGGGGGAGTCAGAGAGGGTCTTGGAGTTAGTGAGGGTCTCTGCCTCGTTCCGAAAGTCAGCGGCAGTCAGTAACCTTTCTCCCCCTCCCTTCGGAGAGGGTAGGGGAGAGGCCAACAGCACAGCCCGCTCCACCATGTTCTTCAGCTCGCGTATGTTGCCGGGGAAGGGCAGCGTCTGCAGGTAGGCGATGGCGTCCGGCGATGCCGTCACGGCGGGAAGATTGTCCGCCGCGCAAGCCTTCCGGAGGAAGTGTTCCACCAGCAGCGGGATGTCCTCGCGGCGTTCGCGCAGCGGCGGCAGGTGGATGTCCACCAGGTTGATGCGGTAGAAGAGGTCCTCGCGGAAGGTATGTTCCCTGACCATCGCCCGCAGGTCGACATTCGTGGCGCAGATGACGCGGACGTCCGTGCGGCGCGTCCGGCTGTCGCCCAGCACCTCGTACGTCTGGTCCTGCAGCACGCGCAGCAGCTTCACCTGGCTTGCCAGCGACAGCTCGCCTATCTCGTCCAGGAAGATAGTGCCGCCGTCGGCCAGTTCAAAGCGACCAGTGCGGTCGGAGACGGCGTCGGTGAAGGCACCTTTCTTGTGGCCGAACATCTCGCTCTCGAACAAAGATGTTGAGATGCCGCCCAGGTTTACCTTGACGAACGGCCCTTTTGCCCGCTTACTTTGTCGGTGTATGGCTTCGGCAATCAGCTCTTTGCCCGTGCCGCTCTCGCCCGTGATGAGCACCGGCGCATTCGTCGGAGCGATGCGAGCCACCGTGGAAAGAATGCCGGAAAGAGAAGACCCTACCAAACCAGACCCTTCCAAAGACCCTACCAAACCTCCCCTTAAAGGGGAGGCTTTCTTCGCGGAGAAGCAATCGCTCGACGAAGTCAACTTGCCTGTTTTCTCCCCCTTTAAGGGGGAGTTAGAGAGGGTCTTGGAGTTAGTGAGGCTCTTCGCCGTCCTAACCCTTTCCATCAGCACGTCGGCGTTCCACGGCTTCGTGATGAAGTCGAAGGCCCCTGCCCGCATGCCGCGCACGGCAAGGTCGATGCTGCCCCACGCCGTCATCAGGATGATGGGCACGTCGGGACGGAACAGCTTCGCCTGCCTGAGCAGTGTCAGGCCCTCCTCGCCGTCGGTGGAGAAGCTGAAGTTCATGTCCATCAGCACCAGCTCAATGTCCGGCTCGCTCTGTACGGCATGTATGGCAGCCTTCGGCTCTTCGGTCAGTACCACTTCATAGCCGTTGTACTCCAGCAGCCGCCGCAGCGAGTGGCGTATGTTC
The DNA here is from genome assembly GCA_002394305.1 of Prevotellaceae bacterium UBA4336. GTDB lineage: Bacteria > Bacteroidota > Bacteroidia > Bacteroidales > Bacteroidaceae > Physcousia. The sequence goes on along the minus strand of DGTM01000039.1, from coordinate 110,315 downwards.
TTGTCGTCATCTACTACGAGTATCTTCATTTTGATGTACTTAAGTTTTCTGTTTCATCATAAAAATGGCACCATGTATGCCGGTAGCATGATGGTCTCCTGTTCCTTTGCATAGTCCTTGGTATATACCATATACCGCCATAATACCCTGGACGAGTATTTACGGCAGAACTCATCAAGCGAAGCGTGGGACTTATTGCCCGATGACTTCACCTCTACAGGACAAATCTTTGTTCCGCGAGACAGCAGGAAGTCAGTCTCATAATAGTGTTTCTCATCGCGAGGCCAGGTGTGGTAGAAGAGTTCATTCCCTGCGGCCACCAGCATCTGACTGACAAGATTCTCATAAACGTATCCTAGGTTGGCAGGCAGCTTGTCAGCCAACAGTTTCTCGTAAATGATATTCTCCGTAAAGCTCTTGTCCCAAAACGCCAGTGTAATGAACAATCCTGTGTCGCACACGAACATCTTGAACTGGTCTTTGTTCTTCGTAAGCCCCATACCAACCTGTGGGTCGTTCACATGGTAACACATGTTTACTGTCTTGCTGTCCTCAAGGGCTTTCAGCAGTTCCGTCATTTTCTCATCGTCCACCTTTCCTACAGCCGAGTAAGGCACATATCGTATTGCATTTCGGCTTAGCTGACCGGGTATGGAGCGGAACATGACCGATGCGCATCCTGATGGGTCTATTTTCAGGAAGTCATCCTCATAGAGCTTGAGTATGCGCCGCTTCACCTGATCCACCTTGCTGAAGTTATTGGTGTCAAGATAGGCGTTGACGGCCTGCGGCATACCACCCACCAACATATATAGCCGTAGGTTGCGTGTCATCTCCCTATGAGCCGGTCCAAGGGCGTGCTGCTGCTCCCAGAATTTACGCAGAAGCGGAACCGTTGCTTCGTCGCCCAAAGCCCATCGGAACTCCTCAAAATCCATCGGATTCATCTGTATCCTATCTTCCTCGCTGGGAATAGTGATGCCATCGGTGTTCTTTTTGATGCTGATTAGAGAGCCTGTTTCGATGTAGTCGTAACGCCCATCTTCCACCAGATATTTGATAGCCTGACGTGCCATCGGACACTTCTGCACCTCATCAAAGATGATGACAGATTTCCTGGGTTTCAGTGTCACATGATATGCCGTCTGGAGATACAGGAACAGGTAGTCCAAATCCATCAAGTCATTGAACAAATCCTTGATGGCCTTCGATGCCTTGTTGAAGTCTATTAGCAAGTAGGACTCATATTCGTTTTTGGCGAAGGTTTCCACGATAGTCGATTTCCCGACACGTCTTGCGCCTTCAACAAGCAATGCACTCTTGCCGTCCGATTCCTGCTTCCAGTTTAGCAATTGATTGTAAATCTTTCTTTTGAACAGTCTTTCTTCCATAAGACCATGTGTTTATGGCTGCAAAACTGCGATTAAGCGAGAGCAATGATGCTTGCATCAATTGCCGAGCGTAAGCAGTTTCGCGGCGTTTACGCCGCAAAGATAGCAATTTATTTCAATCCCCACAAAATTATTTTATAAAAAATATCCAATCCCCACAAGTTTTTATCGCAAGAATCCGCCAATCCCCACAAATCTTATTCTTCTCTTATTGCTTCCGTAATGGTGCTGCGGCAGATGTGCCAGGCAGGGATGGCGGTGCCGAGCAGGACGGTACATAATATAATAATGTATACAAAGAAGGACACGACGATGAAGTGCGTGCCGAAGTCGTCGAACCAGAGCCAGACGGCAGGATTCGCGTTTGTGAAGTTGTCGAAGAGTCCGTGCGAGGCGGCGAACTGGAAGTAGATGGCGCAGCCGATGGCGACGCTGAAGGTGGTCAGGAGCCATGCCTCGCGGATGAAGCCCCAAAAGATGTTCCAGCGTGTAGCACCGAAGGCACGCCGGACGCCTGCCTCCTCGCGCCGCTGCCGTGTGTACATCAGCAAGGTGCCCAGCACGCCGAAAGCCATGTTCACCGAGAAGAAGGCAGCGATGAGCAGGTTGCGGCGCATCTGCCGCCCTATCTGATAGCGGTCAATGCTATCGCGGAAGGCATCCCGGGCCGTCTGGAGGTCGCGGATGTAGCAGTGCTCCGTCATCATCTCCGCTTGCAGTTGCTGCCTGTGGCTCTCCACAAAGTGCTCTGCATTCACGCCTTCACGCAGCCGAACGACGATAGGTGCAGACGTGTCCGGCCCTTCGGTGCAGACAAACACCGTGGCAAGGTCGCGGTCCCAGGCATGATTGTGCACGTCCTCCACCACGGCACGGATGCGGTACGTCTTCTTCTTCCAGCCATATCCTCCGTCCTCCAAGTTGCCATAGTCCATACCGATTAAGGCGCGTCCTGCCACGTCGATGGTACCGAAGAGGCCCATCGCAAAGGAGCGTGTGATGATGACCGTCTCGTTCCATTCGCAGTCGTGGCTCAGCTCGTTGGTTGGCACTTCGGGCGTGAGCGACTGGATGCCATAGACTTCGAACATCCGCGATTCCTTAGCGAAGCTATAGCGCTGGCCGTAAAGGGAGTCGTTGTCGTGGTAGAAATAGCCTGACCAGCCTTCTATTCCATAGCCAAGGGGATTGTCAGAGGCACGATAGGCCAGCTCCACGTCCTCCAGCTCCAGCACCTTCTGCAACAAGTGTTCCTCTTCGTCGGGAAGAGAGGTAATCTGTTGCTGCTCCACATCCAGGCGGGTGACGGTGCTTGCCACGTTCAGTTTCACAATCCTGTCGATGTCGTAGCCGGGTCGCATCCCTATTACCGTCCCTGTCACCAGCACGGGGTCGAAGGCCCACCAACAGGCGACGGTGACAAGAATGAGTTCGAGGGCGAGCCAGATAGATCCCCTCCGGACCCTCTCTAACTCCCCCTTAAAGGGGGAGGAGGACCCCCCGACCCCCTTTAGGGGGAGAGAGGATGATGTTGTGGATGCTTGTTTTGCCATGTTCATATTATATATTATGTATTAGTATTACATTCTTCATTCCCCCTAAAGGTGGTCGGGGGTGGGTCCTTTATCTCTTCTCCATCATACTCTCTACAATCGGTTTCCTGAGGCTGAGCCATGCGGGTAGGGTGGCAGCCAGGACATTGAGCAGCGTGCAGACGAGCAGGGCGATGAGGAAGACGGCGGGGCCAAAGAACATCTCGCCTTTGATGAGGGGCACACTTTCGTAGAGGCTGTTGTTATTGGAAAAGATATAGAACACCCAGTCGCGCCAGCCGTAGAGTGCAGTCCAAGCCAGCAGGAGCCCGATGGCACCGCCCATGAGCGTGAGCACGAGGTTCTCCATGATAACCTGCCATAGCAACGTGCGCCGCTTGGCTCCGAAGACTTTGCGGATAGCCATCTCGGGCAGACGGCGCTCCATGCGGCTGGCCACCATGCCGTTCAGGTTGAGGGCAGGCACAAGAAGCAAGAGCAGGATGGAGGGCACGACGTACCAGAACAGGTTTCCATCCCAGACTTGGAACATGCTGCCGAGTCCTTTCCAGACCTGGGAATAATGTGTCTCAAGATAGGCAGTCATATCTACGGGCTTGTCTTTGTGCATGGAGTTGTAGCGGGCTTCCACTTCCTTCAGTTCCTGCATGAAGGCATCGCGCTTGTTGGCAGGCACGGCGAAGGATACGTACAGATCCAGGTCTATATTGTATTCTCCGCTGACCACCTTGCCATCTTTACCAACGATGTTTAGATTATCGAACAGGCCCCGTGCCTTAAACGGGCACCAGATGTCGGCCACACACTTCTCTGTGAGCGAGCTGGGCGTCTCAACTACGCCGCAGATGACGAAGTCGCGGTTGTTGACGTAGATGCACTGTCCCACGGCTTTCACTCCTTTGCCGAAGCGTTGTTCTGCCACCTCCGTCGTCACTACTACTGTTCTGCTGCGGCTAGCGAGGTCGTCCTGCGTGAAAGGCGCACCCTCCGTAAACGTGAACTGATAGAACTGGAAGAAGCCCGGCTCGGTCAGCTTGACCTTCACTTTGCGGTCGTGTATGCCATCGGCAAGCTTCATGTAAGCTTCGTCCCATAGCCCCATAGATGACGTTGCCATCACGCACTCCGGTGTCTGCATCGTCTGCAGCAGGTCGCGGAAGGTGTCTTCGTAGATACTCTCCATGCTGTGATGCCCATCCACTTCCGTCCCCAAGTGTTCCAGATAGTACGTCTTGCTCCTGTTCACCTCGGGGGCGATGTCGGCCACCTTAATATAGTACACCTCTGCAATGAGCATCGTGAAGGCGATGGCGAGGGCCGTGCCGCAGATGTACATGGCTGAGTAAAGTTTCTCTTCTCGCATCATGGCGAGGGCTTGTCTAAAATAATTCATAATTCACAATTCATAATTCATAATTGGGGCGGTAGCAAATTATTCACTTTTCACCTTCAAATTTTCTTTCCCTTTGTATTTACTCATGTCGCTGACGACGACCTGCTCGCCTTCCTCCAGGCCCTCAATGACCTCGATGTAGTCGTAGTTGCACTCGCCGAGCCGTACCTGTCGCGGCACAAGCCGCTCGGATTTACCATTTAACCATTTACCATTTATCATTTGTTTCCCTTCCTTTTCAATTTTCAATTTTATTTTATAAAAAATCTCCAATCCCCACAAGTTTTTATCGCAAGAATCCGCCAATCCCCACAAATCTTATTCTTCTCTTATTGCTTCCGTAATGGTGCTGCGGCAGATGTGCCAGGCAGGTATGGCGGTGCCGAGGAGGACCGTACATAATATAATAATGTATACGATGAGGGACACGACGATGAAGTGCTTGCCGAAGTCGTAGAACCAGAAGTGGACGGCAGGATTGTCGTTGTTCTCCATCAAGAAGAGACCGTGCGAGGCGGCGAACTGAAAGTAGATGACGCAGCCGATGACGACGCTGACGGTCGTAAGAAGCCATGCCTCGCGGATGAAGTCCCAGAAGACACGCCACCGGGTAGCACCGAAGGCACGCTTCACGCCTGCCTCCTCCCTGCGCTGCTGCGTGTACATCAGCAATGTGCCCAGCACGCCGAAAGCCAGGTTCGTGGCAAAGAAGGCAGCGATGAGCAGGTTGCGCCGCGTCATTCGCTTCATCCTGACTTCCCCATAACCTTTCTCAAACGCCTCGCGAGCCGTCAGCATCTGGCGGACATAGCAATGCTCTGTCACCATCTCGCGCTGCACCTCCTGCTGATGTTCCTGCACGAAACGGTCGGCATTCACGCCTTCGAGAAGACGGACGATAATGGGGACGTTCAGGTTCACCCCACCGCTGCAAAGGAATACGGTCGCATAGTTGTGGTCGAAGGACTGATAGCGTACATCCTCCACCACGGCGCGAATGTTGTAATGCTTCTTGAGCCAGCCTGATTCCATTTTCTCCTCGTCCCAGCCATAATAGCAGACAAGCACGTTCCGGCCTGCCACGTCGGTGGTGCCGAAGAGTCCCATTGCCAGCGAGTGCGGGATGATGATGCTCTTGTCCCACTCGCAGTTGTGCGTCAGCTCATTGGTCGGCACGCCTGGCGTCAGCGACTTCATGCCATAGACCTCGAACATCTTCGAGTCAGGCTCGAAGCGAAAGCCGTAAACTTGAATGGAGTCTCCGTTGTCGTTAAACAGGGAATTTATTGAGCCGACTGAGCCAAAACCCATGGGAACGCATTTGGCGCGATAGGCTTGCTCCACGCCGTCCATCTCCTGCACCTTCCCGAGCAGACGTTCCTCTTCTTGCATGATGGCGTACCGGTCTGCGTACCGTTCTTCCCTGCCCACAGAGCTGGCGACTTGCAGCTTTACCATGCGGTCGATGTCGTAGCCTAAGGGCAGGCGTGCCACGTAGCTTGTGACGATGACAGGGTCGAAGGCCCACCAGCAGGCAAAGGTGACGAGGATGAGTTCGAGGGCGAGCCAAGACCCACCCCTCACCCTCCCTTGTAGGGAGGGAGTAAAATGTATTTGACTGGTTGTTTTCATACTTATAATCATCTTAAAAGGTAACTACTCCCCGCCCTACAAGGGAGGGGTTTGGGGGAGGGTCTGCTATTTCTTTATCATCATAGATTCAACAATCGGTTTCCTGAGGCTGAGCCATGCGGGCAGGGTTGCAGCCAGCACGTTCAGGGTGCAGCAGACAATCAGGGCGATGAGGAAGACGGCGGGGCCGAAGAACATCTCGCCCTTGAGCACCGGCACGTCGGCATACATCTCCGCATTCGTGGCAAAGATGGCGAACACCCAGTCGCGCCAGCCATAGAGCGCCAGCCATGCGAGGCACAGACCCAAGAGGCCGCCGGCGAGCGTGAGCATGAAGTTCTCCATGACAATCTGCCAGAGCAGCGTGCGACGCTTGGCTCCGAAGACTTTGCGGATAGCCATTTCGGGCAGACGACGCTCCATGCGGCTGGCCACCATGCCGCTCAGGTTGACGGCAGGCACGACGAGCAGGAGCAGAACGCCCGGCAGGACGTACCAGATGATGCTGTCGCCCCAGGCATCGAACACATAGCCGAGACTCTTCCAGACCATGGCGTAGTGCGACTCCATGTCTATTGTCATGTCCACCTGCTCGTCGGCGTGCATGGCGTTGTAGCGTGCCTCCACCTCTTTCATCTCCTGCATGAAGGCCTTGCGCTTTGCGGCGGGCACGCTGAAATAGACTTCCACGCAACCGTCTTCGTAGCTGTTGAAGTTGTACTCCTGCAGCAGGCCGTCGGCAGCGTAGGGCACATAGATGTCTGCCACGCACTTCTCCGTCAGCTCGCTCGGCGTCTCTACCACGCCGCAGATGCGGTAGTCCTGGTGGCGGAAGGTGACGGTGGAGCCCACGGCTTTTGCTTCCTTCGGGAAGAGCAGGCTGCGCACTTCTTCCGTGATGACGACGTTGCGGCGGCCACTGTCGAAGTCGTCCTGCGTGAAGGGTGCGCCTTCGGTGAAGCGGAACTGGAAGAAGCGGAAGAAGCCAGGCTCCGTCATCTTCACCTTCACCTCGTGGTCGTGGATGCCGTCGGGCAGCTTCATGTAGTCTCCATCGCCTGTATAGAAACTCATCACGGCTGTCATGCATTCCGGCGTCTGCATCTTCTGGAACATATCACGAAAGAGGGCAGGCGGGATGATAAGGCCTCTGGAGTTGTCTTTCATTCTCATGACATCCAGATAGTACGTCTTGCTGCGACGCACTTCGGGTGCGATGTTGGCAGTCTTCACGTAATAGACCTCGGCAATGAGCATCGTGAAGGCGATGGCGAGGGCCGTGCCCAGGATGTAGAGGGTGGAGTAGAGCTTGGCCTCCTTTAGGGGGAGAATAGGATTCTGTCTGTTCATTTGTTGTGTTCTTTTTCGTTATGACGTGATAACGTTATTTCATTATGATGAGGCTTTGCTTTCTATTTCACCTTCAGCTTCTCGCGTCCCTTGTACTTTGTCATGTCGCTGACGACGACCTGCTCGCCTTCCTCCAAGCCTTCCACCACTTCGATGTAGTCGTAGTTGCACTCGCCGAGCTTCACCTGACGCGGCACAAGCACGGCGCTTCCCTTCTCATTTTGGGTTTTGAATTTTGAATTTTGAATTACGTATAGCGTATAGTCCCCCGGGCCGCTGTAGAACGAGCCGTTGCGGATGCGCAGGACATCGTCCTTGATGCTGGTGATGACGAATACCTCGGTGCGGAGGCCGGAGCGCAGTCGCGGGTGACTCATGTCGTCGGGCATGGCGGTGAAGGTGATGGCGCCGCTCTGGCTGAGGGGCGTGACGGTGCCGACGGTGCCGCTGAGCATCTCCTTGCCTATCTTCAGGATGACGGCTCCGCCCACGCGGACGCGGTCGGCATGCGTGTCACTTATCTCGCACTCGGCCTTGAAGTGCGTGAGGTCGCTGACGATGGCGAGCTTCTGACCCGCGCCGACCGTGCTGCCGACCTCTGAGTTGATGTAGGTCAGGGTGGCGCGGCGGGGCGAGCGTATCTTGGCATCGTCCAGGGTGCGACGCTTCTCGCCGAGTCCCTTCTCGAAGATGCTGTTCTGCAACTGTTGCATGCGCATGTCGGCCTGCTTCACGCGCTGTTCGTTCTCGTACTGCTGCCGGAGCTGCCGGAGCTGGAGCTGTGCCGTGCGGAGGGCTGTCTCGGCCTGACGGACACGGTCGCGCGTGCCGGAGCCGAGGCTGTCGAGGTAGAGCTCGTTGCGCAGCTGAGCCTCCAGCTGCGACACCTTCATCTCCTCCACCTCTATCTGCATGCGGCGGTCGGAGAGCTGCGTCTCGGTGTTCGCCCGGAGCTGTGCCATCTGCTGCCGCCGTATCTCGCGCTCGTCGAGGGCCTTGGCGTAGTCCGTCTCGGCTGTCTGAAGGTCGAGCCGGAGCAGCGGTGTGCCTACATCTACGCTGTCGCCGCTGTGGGCATAGACCTCGAGGATGCGCGAGCTGATGGGCGAGACGATGACCTCCTCGAAGGCCGGTACGATGCGCCCCGTGGCCGAGACGCTGACGTCTATCGTGCCGCGGTCGACGTCCGAGATGACGAGTGCCTTCCTGTCCAGCGTCGGAATCATCTGTGTGCCGAGCCATGTGGCTGCGCCCATCACGGCCAGGAAGCCGCCCACCCACAGGGCTGTCCTCTTTATCTTGCGCTTGCGCTGAACGCTGACAGGTATCTGCCTGTCCATTGTCTGACTGTCGTCCTTCATTTCCTTTCCTTCTTCTTTCTTTTTTCGTTATGACGTTATAACGTTATGACGAGATTACGATATTATTTGATTAACTTCTCAAAGTCCTCCTGTAAGTCGCAGCCTTTCTCGAAGTCCCAGAGGGCGACTGAGCGGATCTGGTAGTAGTAGCGCCAGTAGTTGTAGAGCTGCACGATGCGGTTCTGCCGCGCCTGGTCCTTGGCGGTCTGCGCGTCGGAGAGCTCCAGAGTGGAGAGCGAGCCTATCTTGAAGGTCTCGACATTCGTGTGGTACCGGCGACGGGCTATCGTGTCGGCTTCCAGGGCGATGCGCAGCTGGTCGGCCTGGTTGTTGAACTTCTCGGTCAGGACGAAGAGGTCCTGGCGGAACTCCTGCGCCTGTTGTCGTATCTGCCCCTGCACGATGTCGCGGTTGCTCTCCGCCATCTTGCGCTGCCCCTTGCGTTTGCCCCAGTCGAGGATGGGGATGGAGAAGCCCACCTGCACCACCTCCTTGCTCAGCAGGTCGCGGTAGGCGCCGCCGATGCTCTCGGCCATTCCCGTATAGCCCAGCTGTGCGTAGAGCGTGACGCTGCGGCGGTTGGCACGGGCCGTGGCGACGCTGTAGTCGGCCTCCAGCTGGCGGCGGCGCATCGTCGTGGCAAAGGCGTTGTTGCGGAGGGCGTGGCTGAGGACCTCGTCGTAGTCAAGATGCAGACCAGGCACGTTCTCCGGCACCACAGGCACGATGTCGGCCTCCACATCGAGGAACGAACGCAGGGCGAACTGACTGGCCTGGCGGGTGCTCTCGGCGTTGGTCAGGTCGCTCCTGGCCGAGAGTACGCCCAGGCGCAGCTGCAGCACGTCGTTCTCGCTGATGGTTCCCATCTGCCGCTTGGCAAGTGCCACCTCGTAGAGCTTCTCGGCCGTCTGTAGGTTCTGCTCGGCGATGCCCACTTGCTCGCCGGCTATCAGGAGGTTGAAGAAGAGGCTGATGGCCTCCATCGCCACCTGTTCCGTCGCGGTCAGGAAACGCGCCTGTGCCTCGCGGTAGCGCAGGGGCTCGATGCGACGGTTCCACTTCAGGTGGTTCACGCCGAAGAGCGGTTGCGACAGCGTGACGGCAATGGGCATCGACATGAACTGATTACCCCCGCCCGAGCCGGACTGGTGCAGGAAGTCGAGCGACGACTCCACGGACAGCGTGCCGCCCGTGGGCCATATTTTCTGCGTGACATGGAGCGAGCCTTCCGCGCCGAGGTAGTCGTTGCGGACGTACGAGATGCCGCCGTCCCCCTGCTGGTAGCTCGTGTAGCGTTTGTTGTAGCTGCCCGACGAGGAGAACGACACCTCCGGCAGCAGGTCGGCCTTGTAGCTGCGCCACTGCCAGTAGGCCGACTTCAGCTCGCCCAGGGCCACCGCCGCATCCACGCTTTGCCGCCGCGCCATCGCGATGCAGTCGTCGAGGGAAAGAGTAAAAGCCCCCTCCCCGCTCCAAGACCCCCCGCCCCCTTTAGGGGGAGGGAGTGCCTTTGCCATAGTTGCAATTGGCAACATGACAAGCAACGTTAGGGTAATCAGTTTTGTATATAACCTATTCATATTTTATGTTTCAACGGGATTGAGGCACTCCCCCAAAGGGGGAGCGGGGAGGGGGCTTTACTCATGCCTCAGTGCTTCTACGGGTTTCCTATACATGGCAATCAGGGTGGGGATGGTGATGCCCAGCGTGACGACGAGGAGCATCAGCAGCAGCTGAATGCCGCAGACGGTGAAGAAGTGCGGCCAGAACTGCGCCACCCAGTCCGTCTCATGCTCCAAGGCACCATGTTTTCCCCCCATGAAAAGGAGGTCGTTCATGGCAAACTGAAGCCAGATGGCCTGCCCGATGACGCAAGCCACGAAGGTGAGCAGGGCTGCTTCCTGCCATATCATCCGGAAGATGTCGCGCCGCTTGGCACCGAAGCTCCGCATGATGCCGATGTCCTCCGTCCGTTTGCGTATCTGAAGCCAGAAGCTGCCAAGTGTGCCGAGCATGACGTTGAGGAGCAGAATGCCGAGGAAGAGACCAAACATCGTTGACACCATGTGCGCATTGCTCAACATGCTGTGGTTCTTTTTGTAGTCATTGTACGTCTCTAATGTCATCAACTGATACGCGCCTTCCTGCGGACGCAGATTCGGCATGTCGTATCGCGCCAAGAATGCCCTGGCGTCGGCATCGGGCTTGAGGCGGATGAGCATGAACGGACTGTTGTCCCACAATCCTTTGGGGAAGAAGATGCTGTAGAAGTACCGTTGGCTCTCTATGGCCTTCACGTCCTCCACCACGCCGCAGACGGTGAGGTGCTTCTTGTCCTCCTCGCGATGGTACTTCCCGCCCCACACGAGTCGTCGGCCTATTACCTTCTCGGTGCCGAAGAGCGCCTGGGCCAGGCTGCGAGTGATGACGACATTGTCCTCGCCCCTCACCTCCGACAGCTCCTCTGCCGAAGGACTGCCGGGCGCAGGCATCAGGCCAAGCGTCTCGAAGAAATGCTCGCCGGAGACAAAGGTGTGCTCGTAGGCAATCAGGCACGACCGGTCTGTCTCGGTGCGCACGCTGTCCCATTCACTGCTCTGATAGCGCCCGCCAAAGACTTCATTGACCAGACTCACGGACTGCACCTCCGGCAGGCTCTGCACATGGTCGCGCAAGGCATAGATGGGAGCAAAGATGGAGTCGGGGCTCATGTCGCCGGACAAGGCTGTGGTGTTATTCACCTCTCCCACCAGCAAATGCTCCTTCTCGAACTCGCCGCTGGCACGCGCAATGTAGATGTTGTATGTTTCGACGACAATAGCGTCGAGGGCAAAGAAGCTGAGGGTGGCAGTGAGAAGAATCTCCACGAATATAAAGGCGTTTTGCCCACGATGCGCCCAAACTCCTTTCCAACTCATAGACCCCCCAACCCCCTTTAGGGGGAGAGAGGATGATGTTGTGGATGCTTGTTTATTTGTGTTCATATACATGAGTTTTCCATTCTTAATTCCCCCTAAAGGGGGTTAGGGGGTCCATTCCCCCTAAAGGGGGTAGGGGGTCCATTCCCCCTAAAGGGGGTTAGGGGGTCCTTACCTCTTCTGATTTAAGGATTCTACAATAGGTTTGCGGAGTGAGCGCCATGCCGGGATGAGGGCTGCCATGAGGTTGAGCACGGCGCAGCAAAGGAAGCAGACGAGGAAGAGCGTAGGCGTGAAGAACATGGCGGGGTCGAGGCTGAGTTCAAAGCTCTTGGAGTCCTCGCTGACGAATAATGTTTGGAACTCCCTTGTGTGGCGCATCAGGCTGATGAAGAGCCACGAAAGCAGCCAGCCTGCAGCTCCGCCAAGAAGCGTCAAGACCAGGTTCTCGTTGATGACTTCTTGCAACAGCCACCGCCGCTTGGCACCGAAAACTTTCCTTATGCCCATCTCTGCCCGACGTGCCTCCATGCGGTTCGAGACGAGGCCGCTCAGGTTGACGGCTGGCAGAAGCAGGAAGAGCAGCATCAACAGGGCAATCGGCATGAGGTTCATGACCTTGAGCGTCGTGCTCTCCTCCTGGCCGCGACTGTAGAAGAAGGTAATGTATCTGAAGAAATGACTGTCTGCCCACACTCGCCAGCCCGTTTCCTCGCCTGTCTGACTGCTCGCCACGGCTTCATACCTCTGCCGCCACGGCTCCAGCTCGCGCATGAAGTCCTGCTGCGTGAAGCCTTTCCGCAGGAGGATATGGACATCCAGGTTGCCGCTGTATGGAATGTTGGTTTGCCGCTCGGGATGAAGCCCAATGCCTTCCACCTTGTAGGGAATATAGACATCAGCCGCCGCGTTCATCAGCATGTAGCTAACCGTCTTGACTACTCCCACGATGCGAAATGGCTTGTCGGCCAGAAGAAGAGCCTCTCCCCCAGCCCCTCTCCCGTGGGAGAGGGGAGTGGGTTGCTGGTTTTGCCCCTCTCCCGCGGGAGAGGGGTTAGGGGTGAGGCCAAGGCTTTTTGCCAGTCTCTCCGTGATGACGCAGACAGGCTCGCCGTTCTGGAACTCCTGCTCGGAGAAGGGACGGCCGCTGAGGAACGTGAAGTCGTAGAGGCGGAAGAAGTCGGGATTGGTGGGAGTGAAGGTGACAGGCAACTCGTGCTGTCCGTCCATGTCGCTGACTTTATAGTCCAGATAGTAAAGGTACGACATGAAGCCGGCCACAGCCTCCACGCACTCCATCCTGCGGAAGCACGAGTCGATGGCCTCGGTGGAAAACTCCGTGTAGAGCCATTCCCCGTTACTCATTGATGCTTTGCGGTAGTAACTGGTGAGGTAGAGCGTACGGCTGCGATTCGACTCGGGCGGGATGTCTGCCAAAAGGATGTTCACAAAGATGGCGACCACCATGGCCGAGGCGATGGCAACGGCTGTGCCCGCCACGTAGATGGTGGAGAACAGCTTGTCGGCACGCACCAAGGCACAAGAATGGGAGACCCACCCCCAACCCCTCCCTTGTAGAGAGGGGAGAAGATTGTCTTTTAAGAAAGAAATAATATCCATAAAAGAGTATAAATATCTTGTCAGATAGTGAAGGTAATTGCGCCCTCCCTACCTCCGCGCATGAGAAGCACGCCTTGGTGCAAGAGCATCCAAGAAGGGAGGGTTGGGGAGGGTCCTACATGATTTGCCGTCCGTCCAGGAACTTGATGATGCGGCTGGTCTCGGCGGCTTGCTTCTCGTTGTGCGTCACCATGACGATGGTGCGGCCGTCTTCCTCGTTGAGGCGGTGGAGCAGCTCCATGATTTCGGCACCCATCTTGGAGTCGAGGTTGCCGGTAGGCTCGTCGGCAAGGAGTATCTCGGGATTGCCGATGACGGCGCGGGCGATGGCGACGCGCTGGCACTGTCCGCCGCTGAGCTGCGTGGGCCGGTGCTTCATGCGGTGGGAGAGGCCGACGCGGGCGATGATGTCCTTTGCCAGCCGCACCCGCTCGCTGCTGCGCACGCCGCGGTAGATGAGCGGTATCTGCACGTTGTCCAGCACGTTGAGCGTCGGGATGAGGTGGAAGCTTTGGAAGACGAAGCCCAGCGTCCGGTTGCGGATCTCGGCAAGGCGGTTGTCGCTCATGTGTGTGTCGATGACCTGTCCGCACAGCTCGATGGTGCCGCTCGTGGGTTCGTCCAGCAGGCCCATGATGTTGAGCAGCGTCGATTTGCCGCAGCCCGAAGGCCCCATGATGCTGAGGAACTCGCCCTTGCGGACTTCGATGTTCACGTTCTCCAGGGCTTGCGTCTCCACCTCCTCGGTGCGATAGATTTTGTTGATCTCGCTGAGACGAATTACAGCCTCACCCCCAGCCCCTCTCCCGTGGAAGAGGGGTGTTGATAGTGACAGACTTGCTGAATTCTGATTCGTTGTTACATTCTCGTTAGTTTTCATATTTGTACTAATTAAAATTATTATTGTTGCATGTTAATTGTCTTCCTTTCTCCCCTCTCCCACGGGAGAGGGGTCGGGGGTGAGGCCTTTACTCGTCCCTCAGCGCGTCGGTGACCTTCGTGGTGATGATTTTCAGGGCAGGGATGGCTGTGCCGATGAGGACAGTGCATAATATAATAATGTATACCACGGCGGAGACGATGAGGAAGTGCGGCATGAAGTGGTCCACCCAAGTAAGGTCGGAGCGTGGCGGCATGTTCAGCTGCGAGGTGTACATCTTGAAACTTTCCAGTCCGTCTTGCACCTCGTAGCCGCTGTAGGCATAGTTGAAGTAGATGAAGCATCCGATGAGGACTGCGACGGTGGTCAGCAAGGCGCCTTCGGCAAGGAACGACAGCAGCAGCCGCACCTTCGTTGCTCCGAAGGCACGCCGCACACCGCATTCCTCGGTCCGCCGCTTGGCCTGCAGCCACACTGTACCAATGACGGCCAGACTCAGGTTCACGAGGAAGAAGAAGGCCAGAGCGAGGTTCATGTTCGTCTCCTGCGGCAGACCATCCTGCAGGTCGTCAGCCAGAAGTGAGTCCTCGTAGGGCATGATCTTGCTGATGCGCATGAAGGGTGTCTTTGCCAGAGCCATGACGTCGCCGGCATGTTCGTTTACATATCGCGCCGGCTTCACGCCTTTCCTGAGGCGAAGCACAAGGTATTTGGTATAGTAGTTGGCCTGGCTTGGGGTGTAGAGCGTGCTGCGGGTGGAGCCGAAGCGCTCATGCTGCACGTCCTCTACCACGCCGGCCACCGTCATGGGCTCCGGCGTGTTCTCTCCCTGACCTGGCTCCCTGATGCTCCGACCGACGACGCCTTCCGTCGTGCCGAAGATGGCTTTGGCTGCCGACTCGGAGAGCACCACCTGCCGCGACGTCCTTGTCAGCTCCGAAAGCTCTTCCGCCGAGGGGCTGCCCGGCAAGGTCCTGAGGCCGTAGGTCTCGAAGAAATGCCAGCCTTCGCAGAAGGTGACGCTGTAGACGCCTATCGTGTCATGCTCCAGGCAAATGAGCCGCTGGCCGCCGTATCTGTGTGAAATCGCCGAATAAGGGTTCTCGTAGCCATAGACTTGCTCTATGTCGTCCGTGGCTTTCAGTTTCTCCGCGAGCCTTGGCAAGTATTCGTTCATACGCTCAATAGCATCGGCGGAGCCTGTGCCGTCGGTGTCGTATATCCGCGTCACCTCGGCCAGGACGAGGCGGTCGCTGTCGTAGCCCGCCGGCTGGTTCATGTAGTAGAGGTTCACGACAGCCGGGTCCACGACGACCCAAGCCACGACGGTTATCACGACGAGTTCGAGGAAGAGCCATAAGGAACCGCCCCGGGAACTGGACCCCCCGGCCCCCTTTAGGGGGAGAAAAGGCCCCTTCCTAACCTTCCCCTCTAAGGGGAGGGATTGGGATGCTGAACTTTGATTGCTATTGTTTGTTTTGTTCATAATTGATTGGTTTGTTTGCTAATTATCTTCAAGTTCTAACTTTCCCCCTCCCTACAAGGGGGAGGTTGGGAGGGGCCTTCCTATCTCTTCTCCATCATACTCTCCACAATAGGTTTCCTCAGGCTCCACCATGCAGGGAGCAAGGCGGCCAGCAGGTTCAGCACGAGGATGGCGGCAAAGGCTCCGACGAAGAGCAACGGAGCGAAGAGCATCTCGTCCGTGACGATGGGCGACGAACCGACGGCGCTGCTGTCGAAGAACAAGCCCAGCAGGTCCGAGCGGAAAGCATAGATGCTGAGCCAGGCCACGATGAGACCGATGAGGCCGCCTATGCCGGTGAGCACAAGATTCTCCATGATGACCTGCCAGAGCAAGGCGGAGCGACGGGCGCCGAAGGTCTTGCGGACTGCCATCTCTGCTGTGCGTCGCTCCATCCGCCCCGCCACGATGCTGCACAGATTGAGCGCCGGCACGAAGAGCAGAATGAAGAGCAGGCCGGCGTAGTGCTTCACGACCTGCCAGGTGGACACGTCCTCGAGCAACGAACCATTGGAGCACTCGTTCCGCAAGGTGTGCATCGGGTGCGTCTCCATGGCGTTTGTCAGCCGGACAGTCCTTGTTGCGCCTTCCTCCATCCAGCCGACGCGAATCGCTCCCGACTGCGTCAGCCGCGCCGCAATCTCGTCCAGTTCGCGCTTGAGGGCTTGCAGTTGCTTGCCGTCCTTCACGGTCAGCACGATGCCAAGCGAGCCGCAGTAGGGGTTGTCGCTGTGTGCGGTCTGTCGAAGCGTGTAGGGCTTGAAGACCTGTATATGGCTGTCGGGCGTCAGACTGCTCGTGCCGCGCACCACACCCACGACGCGCACCGCCTCGCGATTCTCGGTCTCCACCGTCCCGCCCACGGCTTTCACGCCCCGACCGAAGTAACGCTCGGCAAAGTCATGGCTGACGACGCAGACCTTCTCGCGGTTCTCTACGTCCTGCTCCGTGAGCGGCCGACCCTCGAGGAACTCATATTGATAAATCTTGAAGAAGTCGGCGTTCGTGTAGTTGGTGATGGCCTCGATGTACTCCTCCTTTCCCTTCACGGCACATTCGCCATCGAAGTCCGAAATCCTCCCCGACCCTGTCATTGCGAGCGTCGGGGCGCAATACTCGTAGTTTCTCGATGGCAGGAGCCACTCCTCGAATGCCTTCTCGCTGAAGCAATAGCCTGTCGTGCCCATCGTCTTGCCGTCCTTCTCCATCTGAACCTCAATCATGTTCAGATAGACCGTCCGCGGGCGGTTCGTCTCGGGATAGATAGGGGCGAGCTTGATGTAATAGACCACCGCCATCACCATCGTGAAGGCCAGCGCCATGGCTGTTCCCGCGATGTAGATGCCCGAGAACAGCTTTTCCTCCCGCATCATGGCGAGAGCTTGTCGGAAGTAATTCATAGTCTTGTCTTCTTTTCGTTATATCGTTATGACGTTATTTCGTTATTACGACACCCAGAGCAAAGCTCACCTTATTTATATGCAATAACCGTGCCAAACGCATAAGTGCCTGGAAGCGAGAAGGGGCTAAAAAGGAAGTGTCCGTTTCCGGACACTTTGTGTGTTCGGAAGCGGACACTTGTTAAAGGGTTAAAAGGTTAAAAGGTAAAAAAGTTAAAAGGTGAAAAAGTTACCCTTTAACCTTTTGGCATCATGCCAGGATGGCGTCGGCCAGGAGAGAGAGCTGCGCCTCGTCGGCGGGCTTCATGCGGGAGCGGATGGTGACGAGGGGCTCGACTATCGTGCAGTCCTTCATCGCCTCGATCATCTCGTGCATGACGCGGCCTGCGGTGGGCGCCCAGCTGCCGTTCTCGACGATGCCGAAGCGTCGCTTCTGGTAGTTCTTTATCTGCAGGTGGTACAGGAAGTCGTGCATGACGGGGAACACGCCGGCATCGTAGCTTGCTGCCATGACCACGATGCGGGGATAGCGGAAGGCATCCTCGATGACCTCTGCCATGTCGTCGCGGCTCAGGTCGCTCACCACAACCTTCTTGGCACCTTTCTCCTTGAGTATCTCGCCGAGACGCTGGGCAGCAGCAGCCGTGCCGCCGTGGATGCTGGCGTAGGCAACGAGCACGCCTTCGCTCTCGGGTTCGTAGCGGCTCCAGATGTCGTAGAGGCGGATGGCCTCTTTCATGGCCTCGCCTGTGAGGACGGGGCCGTGCAGCGGGCAAATGGCTTGTATGTCGAGATTGGCAGCCTTCTTCAGCACGTTCTGCACCTGCACGCCATACTTGCCGCAGATGTTGAAGTAGTAGCGGCGGGCTTCGCAGGGCCAGGACCAGGTCTCCGGACCCTCTCCCAACCCCTCCCTTGTAGGGAGGGGGGAAGATACTTCTGGAAGACTATATACTCCCCTCCCTACAAGGGAGGGGTCGGAGGAGGGTCCGAAGACTTTTCCGAACTTGCCGAAGCCGTCGGCAGCAAAGAGCACCTTCTCTGTGCTTTCGTAACTCATAATGACTTCGGGCCAATGCACCATGGGCGCGGCGATGAAGTGGAGTGTGTGGCTGCCCAAGGAGAGTGTATCGCCTTCCTTCACGGTGATGACGCGACCTTCAGACCCCCCGGCCCCCTTTAGGGGGAGAGTGGGGAAGAAGTTGGGCAGCATCTTCAAGGCCTGAGCGCTGCAGACAAGTTGCAGTTCGGGATAAGCTGTGAGCACGTCGGCAATGAGCGATGCGTGGTCGGGCTCCATGTGATGCGCCACGAGGTAGTCGGGCTTGCGGCCTGCAAGGGCTTCCGTGAGGTTCTTCTTCCATTCCTCGCCTTTGCGGCGGTCCGTGGTGTCCATGATGGCAATCTTGTCGTCCTCGATGAGGTAGGAATTATAGCTCATGCCTTCCGGCACGACGTATTGGCTCTCGAAAAGGTCGATGTCGAGGTCATCGACGCCGATGTACTTAATGGAATTCATCATTGTTATTTACTATTTACAATGTACAATGTACAATTTATGTACAATTTTACTATTTGACAATTCTAAATGTATTTACTATTTGACGATTTACGATTTACTATTTATTTACGATTTTTACGATTTGACAATTTTACTATTTCACAATTTCACAATTTGACAAGCGCGGTAGCAAATTATTCACTTTTCACTATTCCCTTTTCCCTTTAAGTGGGTCTTCTACTCAAGATAGGTGTACCCGTAGAGTCCGGCGCGGTAGTTGCTGATGAACTCCTTGCCTTCGCTCTGTGTGATTTTGCCGTCCTTGACGGCCTTGCTGACCCAAATCTCCAGGCGGCGCACGAGTTTCTTCGGGTCGTACTGCACGTACTCGAGCACGTCGGCAACGGATTCGCCGTCGATGAACTGTTCGATGGTGTACTGGTCCTTGTCCACGCTGATGTGCACGGCGTTGGTGTCGCCGAAGAGGTTGTGCATGTTGCCCAGTATCTCCTGGTATGCTCCGACCAGGAAGACGCCGATGTAGTAGTGCTCGCCTGGGCGGATGGGGTGCAGGGGGATGTAGTTCGTCTGCTGTCCGCCGTTGACGTAGGCCGAGATTTTGCCGTCGCTGTCGCACGTGATGTCCTGCAGGGTGGCGCTTCGTGTGGGCTGTTCCTCAAGGCGTGCGATGGGCATGATGGGGAAGAGCTGGTCGATGCCCCACGAGTCGGGCATGCTCTGGAAGAGCGAGAAGTTGCAGAAGTACTTGTCGGCCATCTGCTTGTCGAGCTTGCGTAGTTCGTCGGGCACGTGCTTCTGGTGGTGTGCCAGCTCGGCCACCTCGTGGCTGATGGCCCAATAGAGGGACTCGATCTGGGCACGTGTCTTGAGGTCGATGATGCCGTGGCGGAAGAGGTCGAGTGCTTCCTCGCGGATGTCTTCGGCATCGTGCCAGTCCTCGAGGAGCGAGCGTGAGGAGAGTTTGTCCCATATCTCCGTCAGGTCGTGCACCAGCTTGTGGTCTTCCGGTCCGGGCTCGAAGTCCTCGGGCATCTGCGGGGCTGAGACGCTCTCCAGCACGTCGATGATGAGCACGCTGTGGTGAGCTGTGAGCGAGCGTCCGCCCTCCGTGATGATGTTGGGGTGGGGAATGTCTGCCTTGTTGGCTGCCTCGACGAAGGTGTAGACGCAGTCGTTGACGTACTCCTGGATGCTGTAGTTCACGCTGCTCTCGCTATTGCTGGAGCGTGTGCCGTCGTAGTCGACGCCGAGTCCGCCGCCGCAGTCGACGAACTCAATGCCGAAGCCCATCGCATGGAGCTGCACATAGTATTGTGCGGCCTCGCGTAGGGCTGTGCTGATGCGGCGTATCTTGTTGATCTGGCTGCCGATGTGGAAGTGTATGAGCCGCAGGCAGTCGCGCAGTCCGAGCTCGTCGAGCATCTGCAGGGCCATGAGGAGCTCGGAGGAGTTGAGGCCGAACTTCGATGCGTCTCCTCCGCTCTCGCTCCATTTGCCGCTGCCGCCCGATGCGAGCTTGATGCGTATGCCCAGGTTGGGGTGTACGCCGAGCTTCTTGGCGGTCTCGGCGATGATGGCCAGCTCGGGCAGTTTCTCGATGACGAGGAAGACGCGCTTGCCCATCTTCTGCGCCAGCAGAGCCAGTTCGATGAAGTTCTGGTCCTTGTGCCCGTTGCAGATGATGAGGCTGTCGGAGTCCATGTTTGTGGCGAGCACGGCGTGCAGTTCGGGTTTGGAGCCAGCTTCGAGGCCCAGGTTGTAGCGTTTGCCGTGGCTGATGATTTCCTCCACGACGGGTCGCATCTGGTTGACCTTGATGGGGAAGATGATGAAGTGTTCGCCCTTGTAGTCGTACTCTTTGCCCGCCTTGCGGAAGCATTCGTCGGTCTTCTCAATGCGGTTGTCGAGGATGTCGGGGAAGCGAAGGAGTACGGGAGCCGTGACGTGGCGTGTAGCCAGTTGGTCGACGACCTCCTTTAGGTCTACCTGTACGCTGTTCTTCTTGGGCGTGACATAGACGTGCCCCTTTTCGTTGATGCCAAAGTAATTGACTCCCCAACCCTTGATGTTGTAGAGTTCCTCGGAGTCCTCAATGCGCCACTTTTTCATTTCTTTTATAATTAAAGGAGTTAAAAGGGGAAGTTATAAAAGGGAGTTAAGCTGGCTTTGCCAGCAGGAAGTTAAGCACTTCGTGCAGGACGATACAGTTATCAGCGAGAAAACAATCGTCCATTTTAACTTCCAATTTAACTTCCATGAGCAAAGCGAATTAACTTCCATTTTAACTTCAAATACTCTTTGTTATATACCCAGCTCTTTGCGGATGAGCTGTACGCTGGTCTGCAGCTTGTCGTAGTTGTCGAGCAGGGTGACGTCGACGGTGTGATGCGCTTTCCGGTAGTAGGGTTCGCGCTCCTGGAGCGAGGTGCGGATGTATTCGGTCAGCTCTTCGCCGGTCTTTCCCTTGATGAGCGGGCGTTCCACCTTGCCCATCCTGAGGTGCTGCGCCAGGACTTCGGGCGTAGCCTTCAGGTAGACGCTTTCGCCCACGGAGCAGATGTAGTCCATGTTGTCGAAGAAGCATGGTGTGCCTCCGCCGCAGCTGAGCACGATGTCCTCGAACTCTGCTGCCTCGTGGAGCATGTTGCGTTCCAGCTCGCGGAAGCCCTCTTCGCCGCGTTGGGCAAAGAGTTGTGCCACGGAGCGGTGGTAGCGCATCTCGATGTACCAGTCGAGGTCGTAGAAGGTGCGCCCCAGGGCAGCGGCAAGTTGTCGGCCTACGGTAGTCTTGCCCGAGCCCATGTAGCCGACCAGGATGATGCTTTTCATTTTCGTGTGAAGCGTCGTTTGGTGGTCTTAGGTGCGGCTTTCTCGCCTTGTTCGTTGATGATTTGCATACATTCCTCGTAGGTCAGGTCCTTGACCCGTTCGTGGAGTGCCTTCGGCAGGCGGTAGTTGGTGCCTTTGTATGCGAGGTATGGTCCGTAGCGTCCGTTCAGTATCTCCAGTTCGGTGTCCTCGCTGAAGGACTTGAGGTGGCGTTCTGCCTCCTCCATGTGCTTGCGGTGCATCATGATGACGGCCTGTTCGAAGGTGATCTTCATGGGGTCGGTGTCCTTGGGGATGGAGACGTAGGAGCCTTTGTGCGAGACGTAGGGGCCGTACTTGCCTGCGCCGATGATGACGGGCTGTCCCTCGTACATGCCCAGCTTGCGGGGGAGGCGGAAGAGCTCGAGTGCTTCCTCCAGGGTGATGTTCTCCAGGGTCTGTCCGGCGGCGAGCTGTGCGAAGCGTGGCTTGGTGCCGCCTTCGGGGCCTCCCAGCTGTGCGACGGGTCCGAAGCGTCCTATCTTGACGGTGACGGGTGCTCCGGTGGCGGGGTCGGTGCCCAGCATGCGTTCGCCCACCTTGTGTTCGGTGAAGGTGTTGACCGATTTCTCCACGAGCGGTTCGAAGCCCTGGTAGAACTCCTTGACTACGCCTTCCCAGGCAATTTTGCCTTCGGCTATCTCGTCGAACTTCTTTTCGATGTCGGCTGTGAAGTTGTAGTCCATGATTTCCGGGAAGTTCTCCTTGAGGAAGTCGTTGACGACGATGCCGGTGTCGGTGGGCAGCAGTTTGCCGCGTTCCTGCCCGACGATGGTGGTGTGCTGTGCGGTGGTCAGTTCGTCGCCCTGCAGGGTGAGTGTCTCGTAGGTGCGTTCCTCGCCTGGCTTGTCGCCTTTTTCCACGTACTCGCGCTGCTGTATGGTGGTGATGGTGGCGGCGTAGGTGCTGGGTCGGCCTATGCCGAGTTCCTCGAGCTTGCGGACGAGGCTGGCTTCGTTGTAGCGGATGGGTCGCTGCGAGAAGCGCTGTGTGGCCGTGATCTGCTGGCGTGTGAGGACTTCGCCGACGGTCATGGCTGGCAGGATGCTGAGGTTCTCGCGTTCGCTGTCGCCCTCGGTGTCGTTGTTCATGTCGCTGTAGACGTGCAGGAAGCCGTCGAACTTGATGACTTCGCCCTCGGCCTGGAAGGTTTCTTCCTTGCCGTCGATGCTGATGGTGACCTGTGTGCGTTCCAGCTCGGCGTCGGCCATCTGGCTGGCGATGGTGCGCTTCCAGATGAGGTCGTAGAGGCGTCTCTCCTGCATGTTGCCTTCTATCTGCTGCTGGTCCATGTAGGTGGGGCGTATGGCTTCGTGTGCCTCCTGTGCGCCTTTCGAGCTGGTGTGGTACTGGCGCGTCTTGACGTACTGCTCTCCCATCTGCTCGGCGATGACCTGTTTGCTTGCGCCCAGGCAGAGGGTGCTGAGGTTGACGCTGTCGGTACGCATGTAGGTGATGCGTCCGCTCTCGTAGAGGTGCTGGGCTATCATCATGGTCTGTGCCACGGTGAAGCCGAGCTTGTGGGCTGCCTCCTGCTGCAGGGTGCTGGTGGTGAAGGGCGGTGCGGGGGTGCGCTTGACGGGCTTTGTGGCGATGTCCTGCACGCTGAAGCGGCAGCCCCGGCAGCTCTCGAGGAAGGTGCGTGCCTCGTCGGCTGTGTGGAAGCGTCGGCTGAGCTCGGCCTTCACCTCGGAGCCGTCGGTGCTCTGGAAGACGGCTGTGACGCGGTAGTTCTCTTCGCCGTGGAAGTCCTGAATCTCGCGTTCGCGTTCCACGATGAGGCGTACGGCCACGCTCTGCACGCGGCCAGCCGAGAGGCTCGGCTTGACTTTGCGCCAGAGCACGGGGCTGAGCTTGAAGCCCACGATGCGGTCCAGCACGCGGCGTGCCTGCTGTGCGTTCACCAGGTTGAGGTCGATTTGCCGCGGATGCTGTATGGCGTCCAGTATGGCGGGCTTCGTTATCTCGTGGAAGACGATGCGGCGCGTGTTGTCCGGCTGCAGGCCGAGCACTTCGTAGAGGTGCCAGCTGATGGCTTCTCCTTCGCGGTCTTCATCGGATGCCAGCCAGACCATGCTTGCCTGTTCAGCCTGGCTGCGCAGTTGTGCCACGAGCTTCACCTTGTCGGCGGGCACTTCGTATTGCGGAGCGAACGTCTTCTCGTCCACGCTGAATGTTTTCTTCTTCAGGTCCCGTATGTGTCCGTAGCTCGACAGGACCTTGTAGTTGTCTCCAAGAAACTTCTCGATGGTTTTAGCCTTTGCGGGGCTCTCCACGATTACCAGATTCTCCTTCATTGTAGGTTTTGTTTGATTTGTGGGCGCAAAGGTAATGCAATTTTTTTAACTACACATTATTTATATGAAAAATTTTTTCTGTACGGCGTCTAAAAGTGTTTTCTTCTTGTGGCAGAGCCGCACATTGTTTATTATACGTATGCGCGTGCCCGACGGGTGCGACGCGCGAGCCGAATTGACAAAAAGACTGTGATTTGTCGGTTCCGCCGACAAATAGTCACTTCTCCCCTCGCCGAAAAAGCCCCCAAAAAGCGCTTTTACGGGCCTCGCGCCGTGCCGTGCCGGTCAACACAGCATGGCTCTTCCGAAATCACAGCATGGCTCTTCCGATTTTGCGGCACGGCGCGAAGGGTGGAAAATCTGGCCCAAAATGGCCGAAAAACGCGCGTTTTTGTCAACCACGGTTAGCAGAATGAGCAAATCTGGCGTTTTCTTTGGTTTGTAACGGACTGGTTATCAGTTCTGATTCGTTCTGAGCGCGAAAAACATAAAAATGGAGGAAAAGTACGTCCGGAGCGTTTTCGGGCGATTTACGCGAGGCGGCGAAAAACCAAAGTGTAAGCAAAAGTGGTAAAATCCATAGCAAAGTGTCGGCCATGGCGTGCGCAAGGCCGTCGCCCGGCGTCGGCCGCAAAGGCAACACAAATGTGCCGCAAAGCGTTAATTAAGAATAAATATCACCCGACATTTGCGATGAATCCGACTTTTTTTGCTAACTTTGCGCACAAAATAAACGAACGACAAAGACATGGGATTCTTTAATTTCTTTACAAAAGAGAAGAAAGAGACGCTGGACCAGGGCCTCGAAAAGACCAAGGAGAGCTTCTTCGGAAAGCTGACACGCGCCGTCGCAGGCAAGTCGAAAGTGGACGACGAGGTGCTCGACAACCTGGAGGAAGTGCTCGTGACGAGCGACGTGGGCGTGGACACCACGCTCAACATCATCCGGCGCATCGAGGCCCGCGTGGCACGCGACAAGTACGTCACCACCGGCGAGCTCAACGGCATCCTGCGCGACGAGATAGCGCAACTGCTCACCGAGAACAATGCCCAGGACACCGAAGGCTTCCAGATTCCTTCCGGCAAGAGGCCGTACGTCGTCCTCGTCGTGGGCGTGAACGGCGTAGGCAAGACCACCACCATCGGCAAGCTGGCCTGGCAGTTCAAGCAGGCCGGGCTGAAGGTCGTGCTCGGCGCCGCCGACACCTTCCGCGCCGCCGCCGTGGAGCAGATATGCATCTGGGGCGAGCGGGTGGGAGTGCCCGTCGTGAAACAGAAGATGGGCAGCGACCCGGCAAGCGTCGCCTACGACACCCTCAACAGCGCCATCGCCTCCGGAGCCGACGTCGTGCTCATCGACACCGCCGGACGCCTGCACAACAAGAAGGGACTCATGGACGAACTGACGAAAATCAAGCGCGTCCTGCAGAAACTCATCCCCGAGGCACCGCACGACGTGATGCTCGTCCTGGACGGCAGCACCGGGCAGAACGCCTTCGAACAGGCGCGCCAGTTCACCTCCGCCACCGACGTCACCAGCCTCGCCATCACGAAGCTCGACGGTAGCGCCAAGGGCGGAGTGGTCATCGGCATCAGCGACCAGTTCAAGATACCCGTACGCTACATCGGCCTCGGCGAGCGCGTCGAAGACCTGCAGCCCTTCAACCGCCGCGAATTCGTCGACTCGCTCTTCAAGACCTCCTAACCCCATTAGGTGGAATGAAAGATGAAACCAAATACCAAACGATTGAATACAAGTGTACGCCCCCTAAAGGCAGGCGGGGGGTCCATTGACCTCATCACCCTCGGCTGCAGCAAAAACCTCGTGGACAGCGAGAAGCTCATCCGCCAGCTGGAGCTGTGCGGCTACAGCGTGACGCACGATGCAGAAGACCCCCGCGGCGACATCGCCATCGTGAACACCTGCGGATTCATCGCAGACGCCAAGGAGGAGAGCATCAACATGATACTCCAGTTGGCACAGCGCAAGCAGCAGGGCAAGCTCCGCCTGCTCATCGTCATGGGATGCCTCTCGCAGCGGCACCTCCAGGAGCTGCAGACCGAACTGCCCGAAGTGGACCGCTTCTACGGCAAGTTCGACTGGGAACAAATCATCACCGACCTGGGCAATGCCTACCACCCCGAGGCAGCCAACGACCGACGCCTCACCACGCCCCCTCACTATGCCTACCTCAAGATAAGCGAAGGCTGCAACCGCCACTGCGCCTACTGCGCCATACCCATCATCACGGGCCGGCAGAAGAGCCGCCCCGTGGAGGACATCCTCGAGGAAGTCAAGGCACTGGTGGCAAAAGGCGTGAAGGAATTCCAGGTCATCGCACAGGAGCTGACAAGCTACGGCACCGACCTCTACGGCCGACGCATGATAGCCGAGCTGGTGGACCGCATGGCCCTCCTGCCCGGCGTCAAGTGGATCAGGCTCCACTACGCCTATCCCACCGACTTCCCCCGCGAGCTCCTGCACGTCATGGCACGCCACGACAACGTCTGCAAGTACCTCGACATCGCCCTGCAGCACATCTCCGACAGCCAGCTCGCCGCCATGCACCGGCACATCAGCGCCCGCCAGACCTACGACCTCATCGAGGACCTGCGACGCGAAGTGCCCGGCATACATCTGCGCACCACACTCATGGTCGGCTTCCCCGGCGAGACGGACGAGGACTTCCAGCAGCTCCTGGACTTCGTGCGCTGGGCGAAATTCGAGCGCATGGGCGCCTTTGCCTACTGCGAGGAAGAGGGAACCTACAGCGCAGAGCACTACCGGGACGACGTACCCGACGACGTGAAGCAGGCACGCCTCAGCAAGCTCATGCGCGTGCAGCAGCAAATCAGCGCCGACGTGCAGCAGCAAAAAGTGGGACGGCAAATGCTCGTCTTCATCGACCGCGAGGAAGGCGACTACCTCGTGGGCCGCACCGAGTACGACTCCCCCGAAGTGGACCCCGAAGTGCTCATCAGGAAGGACGCCCTCGCCGACTTCGCCGCCATGAACGGACAAACACTCCGTCCGGGCGACTTCTGCTTGGCAGAAATCACAGATGCCGACGACTTTGACCTCTACGCACGTCCCCTGAACATCGTACACTAACACCTCACCTCCCTTCAAACCATGAACAATAAGGAATTCATCGCAGACCTGACGAGCCGCACCCCGTACAGCAACCGCGAAGTCGCATCGCTGGTCAGTGCCGCCGTCTCCATCATCACAGGCGAACTCACCGAGGAAAACACAGTCTCCATCCAGGGCTTCGGCTCCTTCGAGGTCAAGAAGAAGCTGGAACGCGTGCTCTTCAACCCCATCACCAAGCAGCGTATGCTCGTGCCGCCGAAGATGACGGTCAGCTTCAAGCCCAACACTTCGCTCAAGGACCGTGTGAGGCAAAACCAAAATGACGAAGAAGAGGAGAACTAACAGAGCCGACTATGGATACAAAGGTAAACATCTCGCAGCTGGCTAAGAAGCTGGCATCGAAAAAGAACCTCTCGCAGCGGAATGCCGAAGCCTTCCTCCGCGAGTTCTTTGACGCCATCATCCGAAACGTCACCGTCGACAAGCTTGTCAGGATAAAGGGACTGGGCACGTTCAAACTCATCGAGGTGCTCGACCGCGAGAGCATCAACGTCAACACCGGCGAGCGCTTCGTCATACCCGGACACACACGCCTCTCCTTCACGCCCGACGCCGCCCTCCGCGACTTGGTCAACAAACCCTTCGCCGACTTCCAGACCGTCATCATCAACGAAGGCACAGACCTCGAGGACATGGAGCGCATTGACCAGGTCGAGGACATGCCTGAGCCGGACGTAGAAGACGAAGGCGAAGACACATTCATGCCGGAGCCGGAACAAGACCAGGAAGCCGAGCCGGAGCCCGCACCCGTACCGGAACCAGAACCCGAGCCAGCGCAGGAAGCCGAACCAGAGCCCGAACCGGAACCGGAGCCCGAGCCCGAGCCGGAACCCGACAGCGTCCCGGAACCCACACCGGAACCAGAGCCGGAACCCGACGACGTCCGGGAAGCCGTTCCTGAGCCCGAGCCCGAGCCGGAACTGGTCGGCATCCTTGAACCCGGATACGAGCCTGCTCCCGAATCGGCTCCTGAGCCTGTCGTCAAGATACGTGCTTTGACCGGAGCAGAAAAGGGCGCCCTCACCCTGGGCATCATCCTGCTTTGTCTCCTCAGCTATGCAGCCGGCTACTATCGCGCGTTTAGCCCGATACCCGACGCCCCACGTACAGAAGTCCGTACATCGCAGGAGCAGAAGGAGAAGGCCGAGGCTCCGCGGGCGGCTCGCAAGAAGACAACGGCACAGGCCTTCGTGAACGACACCCTGCCCGCCGTGCCCGCGACTGCCACATCCGCTCCCGTCGTGCCCGATGTCTCCACGCGCCAGGCCAGCACCGACCGCAAGCCTCTCGCCCAAGTGCCGGGCGGCAAGTACCGCATCACCGGCACGCGCAAGACGCACGTCATGAAGCCGGGCGACTATCTGACACGGATGGCCCTGCAAGAGTACGGCGACAAGGACTTTGCACGCTACATCATCGTCCACAACGGCATAAAGGACCCCGACAATGTGCCCGTGGGCATGACCATCAAGCTGCCCGAACTGGAGGAAGCAAAGTAGTAGAGTTAAAACAATACATATTTAACAGAATTAAACACTGCGATAACTCTTTTTATCATTTCCCGCTTGGCAAATAAAGGATTATGCCGTAATTTTGTGCTCCGAAAGCAATAAAAAACAATAAAAATGGCAGAATCAATTGACATTCGCGAACTAAACGAACGCATAGAAAGACAAAGTGGATTCGTCACAAACCTTGTGACAGGAATGAACCAGGTCATCGTGGGGCAGAAACATCTGGTAGAGTCGCTTCTCATAGGCCTGCTCAGCGACGGACACATCCTGCTGGAGGGCGTGCCCGGACTGGCTAAGACGATGGCTATCAAGACCCTCGCACAGCTCGTCGACGCTAAGTTCAGCCGCATACAGTTCACGCCCGACCTGTTGCCCGCCGACGTCATCGGCACCATGATATACAGCCAGAAGGACGAGAAATTCGTCGTGGAACAGGGTCCCGTCTTCGCCAACTTCGTGCTGGCCGACGAAATCAACCGTGCTCCGGCCAAGGTGCAGAGCGCCCTGCTCGAAGC
This sequence comes from Prevotellaceae bacterium UBA4336, assembly GCA_002394305.1. GTDB lineage: Bacteria > Bacteroidota > Bacteroidia > Bacteroidales > Bacteroidaceae > Physcousia. The sequence goes on along the minus strand of DGTM01000039.1, from coordinate 81,422 downwards.
CATGCAGGAGCGTCAGGTCACTATCGGCAAGACCACATTCCAGCTTCCGAAGCCTTTCCTCGTGCTGGCAACACAGAACCCCATCGAGCAGGAAGGCACCTACCCGCTGCCCGAGGCACAGGTGGACCGCTTCATGCTCAAGGTGGTCATCGACTATCCGAAGCTCGAAGAGGAGAAGCTCATCATCCGTCAGCAAATAAAGGGCGAGCAGCAAAGCGTAAGGCCTGTCATCAGCACCGAAGAGATCCTGAAGGCTCGCGAAGTGGTCCGTCAGGTCTACCTCGACGAGAAGATTGAGCAATACATAGCCGACATCGTCTTCTGCACCCGCTATCCCGACAAGTACGGACTGAAGGAGATAAAGGACTACATCGAGTTCGGCGGCTCTCCACGCGCCAGCATCAACCTCGCTCTCGCAGCCCGCGCCTTCGCCTTCATCAAGCGTCGTGGCTACGTCATCCCCGAGGATGTGCGCAGTGTGGCACACGACGTGCTCCGTCACCGCATTGGTCTCACCTACGAAGCCGAGGCCAACGACGTGACCAGCGAAGAGATTGTAAGCAAAATCGTCAATAAGGTCGAAGTGCCCTGACCCGGAGGACGTGAGGATGGAAACATCTGAAATGCTGAAGAAGGTCAGGCAGATTGAGATAAAGACAAGAGGCCTGAGCAGCAATATCTTCGCCGGCGAGTACCACTCCGCCTTCAAGGGGCGTGGCATGACCTTCTCCGAGGTGCGCGAATACCAGTACGGCGACGACATCCGCGACATCGAGTGGAACGTCACCGCGCGTTTCGGCAAGCCCTACGTCAAGGTCTTCGAGGAGGAGCGCGAACTGACGGTCATGCTCCTGGTCGACGTCAGCGGAAGCCTCGACTTCGGCTCCGTCAAGCAGTTCAAGCGCGACATGGTGACCGAGATTGCTTCGACGCTTGCCTTTTCTGCCATCCAGAACAACGACAAGATTGGCGTCATCTTCTTCTCGGACAAGATAGAGAAGTTCATCCCGCCCAAGAAAGGCCGCAAGCACATCCTGTACATCATCCGCGAGCTCCTCGACTATAAGCCCGAAAGCAGGCAGACGAACATCGCCTTCGCACTGGAGTATCTGACCCGGGCCATCAAGCGTCGCTGCATCGCCTTTGTGCTGAGCGACTTCATCGACACACATTCCTTCCTGCAACCGCTCTCCATCGCAGCCCATAAGCACGACGTCGTAGCCATACAGGTCTATGACAGACGTGTGGCAGAGCTGCCTGATGTGGGGCTGCTGAAGGTGTATGATGCCGAGACCGGACAGGAGCAGGTCATCGACACCGGCAGCAGTGCAGTCCGCAACGCACAGGCCAGGTGGTGGAAGCAACAGACGATGCGGCTGAAGGACACCTTCAGCCGGAGCCAGGTGGACGCCGTCAGCGTGCGGACCGACCAGGACTACGTGAGTGTCCTGCGAGGACTCTTTGCGAAAAGGAAGACCCCCTAAGCCCATTAAGGGGAAAAGCCTCTCCCGGGGCTTCTCTGTGTGAGAAGGAAAAGTAAATGATAAATGAATGAAATAAATGAACATATTCAACAATAAGTGGCTTTTGTTCCTTTGCCTCCTTCTTCCCCTAACGGGGACAGGCGGGGCAGTGAGGGCGCAGGTGCAGGTTGATGTGAAGCTCGACTCGGCGGCGCTCTTCATCGGACAGCAGACGGGCCTCACCCTGAGTGTCACGTACGATGCGAAGCAGAAGCTCAAGATGCCCGACATCAAGAAAGGGCAGTTGCTCATCCCGGACATTGAGGTGGTGGAGGTAGACAAGCCCGACACGTCCATCCTCAACGAGGGGAAACGCATGACGGTCAGCCAGACTTATACCATCACGGCGTGGGACAGCGCCTTCTACTTCCTGCCGCCCATGCAGGTAATGGTCGACACGAGCAAGTACGAGTCCAACAGTCTTGCGCTGAAGGTCTATACTGTGGATGTCGACACGCTGCACCTCGACCAGTTCTTCCCGCCGAACGGCATCATGGAGCTGCCCTTCCTTTGGTCGGAATGGCGACTGGTGATGCTCGGCGGCCTGCTGCTCGTGCTGATGCTTGTCTGCATAGGCTACCTCTATCATCACGTGAAGCACGGCAAACCCATCGTGCGCTTTGTCCGCCGGAAGAAGAAGTTGCCGCCGCATCAGGTGGCGATGTCCGAGATAGAGCGCATCAAGAGCGAGCGCAAATGGGCCGAGGAGGACAGCAAGGAATACTACACTTTGCTCACCGACACCCTGCGCAACTACATCCGCGACCGCTACGGATTCAATGCCATGGAGATGACTTCCGCGGAAATCATCGACCGGCTCATCTCGGAGAACAACGAGGAGGCACTCAACGAGCTGCGCGAGATATTCCGCACGGCCGACCTCGTGAAGTTCGCGAAGTACAGCACGCTCATCAACGAGAACGACGCCAACCTCGTCTCGGCCATCGAGTATGTCAACCAGACGAAGATAGAAGTCGACCCGAACGCGAAGCCCGAGCCGGAGATCATCAAGGAGACCGACCAGAAGCGACTCACGCAGGTGAAGATCATGCGCGTGGCTATCGGTGTGCTGGCAGTGCTCTCCCTTGCCGTGCTGGCTTGGATAATATGGCGCTCGGCAGACCTGCTAATGTAAAACTGAACATTGAGCATAGAACATCATGACATTTGAAAACCCACTATACCTGCTTCTTCTGCTGCTTGCGATACCCTATGCGGCATGGTACTGGCTGCGCCACAAGACGTCGACGCCAGCCATCCGCGTCAGCAGCACGGAGGCAATGTTCCAGGCTCCCAAGAGCCTCCGGCAGAGACTCCTGCACCTGCCGTTCCTGCTCCGGCTCGCCTGCTACGCTCTGGCCGTGATAGCTCTGGCCCGGCCGCAGACTTCCAACAGCTGGAGCACGAAGCATACCGAGGGCATCGACATCATGCTTTGCATGGACGTCAGCACCAGTATGCTGGCCGAGGACCTGAAGCCCAACCGCATCGAGGCGGCGAAAAATGTGGCCCTGGAGTTCATCAGCGGTCGCCCCGACGATAACATCGGCCTGACGCTCTTTGCGGGCGAGGCCTATACGCAGTGCCCCATGACTGTTGACCACGCTGTCCTGCTGAACCTGCTGAACGGCATGAAGGTCGACATGGCACAGCGCGGCCTCATCGACGACGGCACGGCTATCGGCATGGGACTGGCCAATGCCTTGTCGCGCCTCAAGGACAGCAAGGCCAAGAGCAAGGTCATCATCCTGCTCACCGACGGCACGAACAACTGCGGACAAATCAGTCCCAACACGGCGGCCGACATCGCGAAGAGCTTCGGCATACGCGTCTACACCATCGGCGTCGGCACAAATGGCACGGCTCCTTATCCCTTTCCAGTCGGTGGTCGCATAGAATATCAAAACATTCCCGTTGAAATAGACACGAAGACACTTGCCACGATTGCCCGCAAGACGGACGGCGAGTTCTATCGCGCCACGAACAACCAGAAGCTGCATGAGGTCTATCAGGAGATAGACAAGCTGGAGAAGACGAAGATGAACGTGAAGCAGTACTCCAAGCGCTACGAGGCGTACGGCATGTTCCTGCTCGCCAGCATCCTCTGCCTCCTGCTGGAACTGCTGTTGAGGAACTCGATATTGAAACGCATACCATAGAAGTAGACCCCCCGTCCCCCTTTAGGGGGAGAAATAAATAGTAAATAGTAAATCGTCAAATCGTAAATTAACTCGATGTTTCGCTTTGAAAGTTCACAATACTTGTATCTGCTGTTGGTGCTCGTGGCACTGACGGCTATACATTATTATATTATATATAAGAAGAAGCAGCAGGTGAAGCGCTTCGGCGACCCGGACCTGACGCGGCAGCTCTTCATTGGCGTGTCGCGCTGGCGGCCCGAGGTGAAGTTCTGGCTGGCGATGGCTGCCCTGGCCTCGTTTATCGTCGCCCTGGCCCGTCCGCAGTTCGGCACGCGCCTCGACACCCGCGAGCGCATGGGCATCGAAGCCATCATAGCGCTGGATGTCAGTAACTCCATGCTGGCCGAGGACGTGAAGCCCAACCGACTGGAGAAGGCCAAGATGCTGGTCAGCAACATGGTGAACAGCATGAAGGACGATAAGATAGGCCTTGTCGTCTTTGCCGGTCAGGCCTTCGTGCAGCTGCCCATCACCAGCGACTACGTGAGTGCCAAGATGTTTCTGGAGACGATTTCGCCTGCCATGATTAGCGTTCAGGGCACGGACGTAGCGGAGGCCATCAACCTGTCGATGCGCAGCTTCACCCAACAGGAGGACGTGTCGCGTGCCATCTTCGTCATCACCGACGGCGAGGACAATGAGGCGCGGGGCGTAGAGGCAGCGAAGCAGGCCGCGGAGCAAGGTGTCCGCGTCTATGTGCTGGGCATCGGCAACCCCGGAGGCGCACCCATCCCCATCCCGGGCACCGGTCAGTACATCATCGATGAGGAGGGCAACACCGTCGTCTCGAAGCTCAGCGAAGAGATGTGCCGCGAGATAGCCACGGCCGGCGGCGGCTCCTATATCTACGTCGACAACAGCAGCTCGGCGCAGAAGAAGCTGTCGGAGCAGCTCGACCGCCTGTCCAAAGCCAAGATAGAGAGCCAGATATACAGCGAGTACGACGAGCAGTTCCAGGGCTTCATCCTCATCGGTCTGCTCTTCCTGCTCATTGATGTCCTTCTGCTCGAGCGCGAGAGCAGGACCACCTGGCTGCGCCGCCTCCTTTCTCCCTCTAAAGGGGGTAGGGGAGTCAGCCCCTTGGCTCTCGTCTTCTGCCTGCTCTGCTTCAGCCTCACGGCAATGTCGCAGACCGACAGGGACTACATCCGCCGCGGCAACCGCCTGATGCGCGACAGCGTCTGGGACAAGGCCCAGGTGGAGTACCAGAAGGCCATCGAGCGCGACAACACCAACCCCATCTCGCACTACAACCTGGGCAATGCCTTGCTCTACCAGAACAAGGCAGAGGATGCCATGAAAGAGTACGAGACGGCTGCCCGCCTGGAGAAGGACAAGCAGCGCCTGGCTCAGATATACCACAACATGGGCGTCGTGCTGCAGTCCGCCAAGCAGTTCGACAAGGCCGTGGCCTGCTACCGCAACTCGCTGCGCAACGACCCGACCAACGACGAGACGCGCTACAACTATGCCCTGAGCCTCTTCCAGCTCAAGAAGAACCAGCAGAACCAGCAGAACCAGGACCAGCAGAAGGACGAGCAGGGCAAGGACGAGAAAGAAGAGAAGCAACAGCAGCAACAGCAACAGCAGCAGAAGGAGGAAGAGCAGCAGCAGCAACCGCAGCCTGACCAGATGAGCCGCGAGAATGCCGAGCAGATGCTCAACGCTGCCATGCAGGACGAGAAGGCCACGCAGGAGAAGATACAGCGGGCACAGCAGCAGCGCAGGCAGAAACACCTGCAGAAGCAGTGGTAACGCCGCACGCGCTTCTCCCGGAAGAGCCTAACGCTTTTTT
>DGTM01000039.1:44790-75840 GCA_002394305.1 Prevotellaceae bacterium UBA4336 | reverse complement strand
GAAGAGCCTAGCTCTTATTCCGGAAGAGCCTAACGCTTTTTTCAGAAGAGCCTAGCTCTTATTTCGGAAGAGCCTAGCTGTGTTGACCCACACGCCACGCGGCGCCGCGCGATGCTCCACGACAAGACAACCATCAGAGCCAGGAGCTCTGGCAAAAACGAAACAGACATACGATAAGAAACGATGAGAAGAATATACAGCTTTCTGCTTTTATCAATCCTCATGACAGGCGTCGTCTGCGCCCAGGTGACATTCAAGGTGCAGGCACCCTCGCAGGCCGAGGTGGGCCAGCGCATCCGCATCAGCTACGTAGCCAACACCACGGACGTGGGTAACTTCCAGGTGGGCGATTTCCAGGGCTTTAACGTCCTCTACGGACCCAGCACCAGTCAGTCCAGCAGCTTCTCGATGACGAACGGACGCACCACTCAGAGCAGCACCATGACGTTCACCTACACCGTCGTGCCGACCAAGGAGGGCACCCTCCAGGTGCCTGCGGCCTCCATCGTCGTGGACGGAAAGACCGTCAAGAGCGGCACGGCCAGCATCGAGGTGCTCCCGGCATCGTCTGCGCCCAGCCAGCAGCAGGGCGGCTCGCAGCAGCAGGGCGGCAACCCGCGGCAGCGGCAGGGCGGAGCCTCAGGCGGCGGTATCAGCAAGGACGAGCTCTACATGACCGTCACTGCCAACCGGCAGAAGATATACGAGCAGGAAGCAGTCATGCTCACCTACAAGCTCTACACCCTGGTCAACATCCAGCAGATATCGGGCGAGATGCCCCAGATAGACGGCTGCCACGTGCAGGAGATGGACCGCGAGACACAGCTCACGCTGAAGTACGAGCGCGTCAACGGCCGCAACTATGGCACCGCCGTCTGGAAGCAATATGTGCTCTTTCCGCAGAAGACCGGCAAGCTCCGCGTGCCCGGCATCACCTTCGACACACAGGTGGAGGTGCAGAACCACTCGATGAACCCCTTCGACATCTTCTTCGGCGGCGGCAGTCTCTCGCAGATGGTGCGCAAGCAAATCACCGCGCCCGCCGTCGAGATAGAAGTGCTGCCCCTGCCCACGCCCAAGCCATCGGGCTTCTCGGGCGCCGTCGGCAAGTTCAGCGTCTCGGCCACACTGACGCCCGAGCAGGTCAATGCCAACGATGCCGCCACCCTGCGACTCGTGGTCAGCGGACAGGGCAACATGAAGCTCATCAAGGCTCCGCAGGTCCGCTTCCCTCAGGACTTCGAGGTCTACGAACCCAAGGAGGACAACAAGACGACCAGCACGGCCATGGGCTCGAAGGGTAACATCACCTACGACTACGTCGTCGTGCCGCGCCACGGAGGCAAGTACTCCATCCCGCCCGTCGAGTTCTGCTACTTCGACCCCGAGAAAGCGCAGTACAACACCGTCCGGACCGACTCGTTCAGTCTGGCCGTGGCAAAGGCTAAGGGACATGCCGTGGCCTATACCCGCGAGCAGGAGGACCTCAATGTGCTCAGCAACGACATACGCTTCATCAAGCTGGGCAAACTGAAGAAAGCCGACGCATACGACTTCTTCGGCTCCCCGGCCTACTGGCTCACGTACGTCCTGCTCCTCGTGGCCTTCGTCATCGCAGTGCTCTGGATGAGGCGTCAGCAAAGGCTCAACCCCAACTCCTGGAGCGTGAAGGGCAAGAAGGCCGGCAAGGTGGCATCGCGCCGCCTCAAGCTCGCAGCAAAGCTCATGCACGGGAAGGGCGGACAGAGCGACGCTGCCTTCTACGACGAAGTCATGCGGGCCCTGGTCGGCTACGCAGGCGACAAACTGTCGCTGCCCCAGGGCGAACTCACGAAGGACAACGTCATCAGCAAACTCACCGAGCGCGGCGTGGAGCAGCAGGTAGTGGATGCCTTCATCGCCGTCCTCAGCGATTGCGAGTTCGCACGCTATGCTCCCGTCGACAATCCCAGCATGGCTAAAGAGAAAATCTATCAGCAGGCCTCCGATGTCATCACACGGATGGACAGCCTGCTCAAGTCGCACAAATAACCTTCAGCACACGATGAAACGCAATATCCTTTTCATTCTTTTCGCCCTCACCGCCCTGTTCGTGCAGGCAGCCGACACCCTTTCGGTGGTGAAGACCGAGGCCGACAGTGCCTACGCCCGTGCCGACTATGCCACGGCGGTCAAGCTCTACGGTCAGCTGGCAGAGCAGAACCTCACGTCCGACGTTTGCTACAACCTGGGCTGCGCCTACTATCGCACCGACGACATTGCCCACAGCATCCTCTGGTTCGAACGCGCCCTGCAGCTCAGCCCCAGCGATAAGGACATCCTCTTCAACCTCGAGCTCGCCCGCACGAAGACTATCGACAAAATCATCCCGCAGCACGAGTTCATCCTCTTCACCTATTTCCGCATCATGACGAACTGGCTCAGCCTCCGCACCTGGACCGCCCTTGCCCTGCTCAGCTTTGTGCTCATGCTCGCCTCGCTGCTGCTCTTCTGGGCATCCGGCAGCGTGTCGGTCAGGAAGGCCACCCTCTCCGCGTCCATCGTCCTGCTGCTGGTGTGCGTGCTCTCCAATGTCTGTGCCTCCAGGCAGGAAGACCTCAAGCAGACACACGCGAGCGGCATCATCACCGCCCCCTCCGTCACCGTCAAGAGCACGCCGACCGACAGCGGCAACGACCTTTTCGTCCTGCACGAAGGCTCAAAGGTGGAGATTCGCGACAGCAGCCTCAAGGAGTGGTGCGAAGTGAGCATCGCCGACGGCAAGGTGGGCTGGATTCCCAAGAAAGCCTTCGTCGTCATCTGATTCACTGTTCCGAAATCAAAATAATAGCTAAGGCTGTAGCAAATTTTTCACTCCTCTCCATGCCATGATAGAACAACTGATACAGTGGGACAAGGCACTCCTGGTTGCCCTGAACGGCTCGTCGTCCACCTACCTCGACGGCATCATGATGACCATAACGGAGACCTCTACGTGGATACCTCTGTTTGCCTGCCTGCTCTATGCCATTGTCCGCAACAACAGTTGGCGCGGCAGTCTGTTCATCATCGTCATGGTGGCATTGCTTGTGACGCTTGCCGACCAGTTCGCCAGCGGCTTCTGCAAGCCCTTCTTCCACAGGCTGCGCCCGTCGCAAAGCCCCGACCTTGCCGACGTCATCGACCTGGTGAACGGCTATCGGTGCGGCCTGTACGGGTTCATCTCCAGCCATGCGGCCAACACCTTCAGCGTGAGCACCTTCTTCATCCTCCTGTTCCGCGACAGGAAGGTCAGCCCCGTGCTGTTGCTTTGGGCCTGTCTCTCCAGCTACAGCCGCATCTACCTGGGTGTCCATTTCCCGCTCGACATCCTGGCCGGCACGCTTTGGGGCGTATGCTGCGGCATGGGCGTCTATGCCCTCTATCAGTGGGCCGCCACCCGCCTGCGCCTGACCGTCCCGGCCAATTCGTCCGCCTATACCGTCAGCGGCTACCGGCGGCTGGACTTCATTCCCCTCTTTGCAGTCTTTCCCCTGACACTTGTCTACATCCTTGTCAGAGCATCATTCTTTACCTCGTAAGCTAAACCGCCGAACCGATGAAAGCCCGAAGTGCCCTTCTCCTCACCTTCCTTCTTGCTCTTGCTGCCTGCACGGCGGTCGGAGAGCGCGAATCGGTGTTGGCAGAACGGTACAACGACGAGGCTTACCGCCTGCGCTATTCCGACATCTCCGCCTCCCTCCGGGCAGCCCAGGCCGCCCGTTCCCTCTCGCCGAAAGGCTCTGACGGACAGGCCGAGGCGCTCAACAATATGGCCTACGTCTGCTACCAGCAGATGCGCTACGACCAGGCGCTCTACCTGCTCCGGAAGGTCCGTGACACCAGCCGCAACCAGCTGGAGCTGCTCGCCTCCGACGTGCTCACCATGAAGATAATGCAGCGCATCGGCCACGGGAAAGCTTTCTTCGACAACCGCCTCAGTGCACAGAAGCGTCTCAGGCGCATCCTCTCCGAGGAGAACAGCCTTACCCCCCGCCAGCAGCACCGCCTGCACTATGCACTCACGGAGTTCCACATCGTCGCCTCCACCTATTATTATTACCTCGGGCAGGACAGCGCAGCCCGCAGCGAGATACAGGATGCGGCCCTGTACGTCAACCTCGAGACCGACACGACGCAGTGGCTCTACTATCACTACATGATGGGCAGCGGCGGACTCGTCGAGGGGACGCCCCAGGAAGTGACCGTCGCGGAGTTCAACCACCTGTTCCGTGTCTACACCTTGGCAAAGGCCAACCGCTTCACTTACTTCGAGGCGAACGCCCTCCAGTCGCTGGCTTCGATGGTGTCCGACTCGCTCCGCGCCCGCCACATCATGCAGCAGCGCCCCGATGCCTACGCCTTTCTCTATGGCGAGCACCAGAGCTGGATGAGCGACAGCCTGCCCTCCGGCCGGCAGCGCTTTGCTGCTGCTATGGCACACCATTCGGTGTCCCTCTTCCGCCGGTACAACGACCTCTTCCAGACGGCCTGTGCCTTGCGCACCCTGGGCGAGGTCTATTTCTCGGCAGGGCACTACGGCGAGGCGCTCACCAGCTTCCGTTCGGCCCTTCACCTCGCTGCCGACCACAGCCGTTCGCCCTATCAGGTGACACCCTGGCTGGCCGGCATACACGAGAACCTCAGCCTGACCTACAGCGCACTGGGCGACAAACCCCTTGCCGACGGCCATCGCAACATCTACCTCGACCTGCTCGACGAATCGCGACAGGACAGGGAGCTCGACAGCCGCAAAGCCTTGCTCAAGCAGGAGGCCGTCAGCGAACAGGTGCAGTTCCTCTTTCTTCTTCTGCTTGCCGCCACGGTCGCCATCCTGTCCGCCGTTTACTATCGTCAGCTGAAGCGCCATTCGCGTTCCTCCGAACAGAAGATTTGCGAGATTGCCTCCAGCGAAGCCTGCCAGCAAGTCAACAAAAGACTAAGCGAACTCCTGCACGACGGCGAGGAACGAGCTGAGGAGAGCAGGGAAGAATGTCAGGTCATGCAGCAGCGCATCCTCCGGCAGCAGGAGCGCCACGTCTTCGGCCGTACGAAGCTTTCCGTAGTCTATGCCATCATACCCTACCTGGACCGCGTCATAGCGGAGGTCAGGAAGCTCGACGCAGCAGGCGGCAACGTCACCGGGCACCTTTCGTACATTCAGGAACTCTGCTCCGGCATGATGACCATCAACGACCGCCTGACCTCGTGGATTCAGATGCAGCAGGGGAAGCTCAGCCTGCAGGTGACACGCTTCCCGCTCAGCGACGTCCTGCATGTCATCGCGATGCAGCAATATGCCTTCGAGCAGCAGCAGCTCAAGCTCGAGGTGTCCGAGACGGACCTCGTCGTGAAGGCCGACAAGCCGCTGACGCTCTTTATGGTCAACACCCTGGTCGACAATGCCCGCAAGTTCACGCCGGTCGGCGGCAAGGTGTCCGTCTGTCTCAGTGAGACGGACGACTACGTCGAGGTAAGCGTCTGCGACACCGGCATCGGACTTTCCCCCGAGGATGTGCAGACGCTGAACGACAGCAAGGTCTACGACCCGAGCCGTCTGGGCACACCCAATGCCGGCAAGGGCTTCGGCTTCGGCATCATGAACTGCAAGGGCATCATCGGCAGCTACAAGAAGCTTTCGTCGCTCTTCAATGTCTGCGACTTCGGCGTGGAGAGCCAGCTCGGGAAGGGGAGCCGCTTCTGGTTCCGCCTGCCCAGGGTCCTGCCTCTGGTGTTCCTGTTCCTCAGCGCTGTGGCTCAGGCAATGCCGCACCGGTGCTACGAACTCTACGACTCGACCTACAATGCGAACCTGCAAGGTCGGTTTGCCGATGCTTTCCGCTACTCGGAAGATGCCGTTGCAGCCATAGAGGAACCCCTCGACACGCCTTTGCTCGTCTCGCTCCTCAACGAGCAGGCCATTGCAGCCCAGGCCCTCGGCAAGTGGGATGCCTATCGCCGGAGCAATGCGGAGTGTGTGCGCCTGCACCGCCTCTACAGCACAGACGAGTCGCTTGCCTCGGACTGCCAGCAGCTGGAGAAGATGACAGCCGACTCGCGGGTGCTCTATGTCCTGATAGTCCTGCTGCTCATCGCATCGCTGGCCCTGTTCTACCGCGTCGTGCTGCGCCACCGCTTGCGCCACCGTGCTTCGCTCGACGACCTCTACCAGCGCCTGACTGCTGTGCTCCTTTCCTTCCCGGAGAATGCTGCGACGATGGACGGCGAGCTGCAGGCCATTATGCAAGGCTTCGAGCAGCCACAGCTCCGCAAGCCCGTCCAGGAACTTCAGCAGAGGCTTTCCGCAGCCCTGGCAAAGATACGGGAGACGGAAGCCTGCATCGAGGACACCGGCGACAAGGTGCAGCGGCTTCGCTTCGAGCACGACCGCCTGTATGTCATGAACCAGATACTCGCTGGCTCGCTGAGCACCATCAAGCACGAGACGATGTACTTCCCTCCGCGCATCAAGCAGATGATAGACGAGATGCAGCAGAAGGGCTTCGATGCCGAGACGCACCGCAACCTGCTCGACCTCGTCACCTATTACCGCCACATCTACATGATCCTCTACGAGCAGGCCCAGCGGCAGACCGACCAGTCGCCCCTGCGCTTGCAGACGGTCAGGGTGAGCGACCTCTTCGCCTACGCCCGGGAGCAAGGCGTGGAGTGCCAGCCGACGGATGCCCTGGTGCAAGGCGACGAGATGCTGCTTCGCCTGCTTCTCGACCAACTGATTGCTGTGATGTCGGCCGACTTCACGCTCGAAGTTGACCGACACGACGGCATGGTCTATATTATATATAATGTGAAGGGACGGTCGTTCACGCCTCAGCAGCTGCAGGAGCTCTTCTCGCCTCAGACGGAGCGGCTGGAGTTCCTGGTCATGCGGCAGATAGTGCGCGAACACGATGCTGCCTGCGGCCACCTCGGCCTTCGCCTTGTGGCAGAGGACACGGCCGAGGGGTGCAGGATAGTCTTCTCGCTCCTGGAGGCCAAACAACGATAACAAAAAGAAAGGAAAGATATGGAAAAGTTCAAAGTAATCATCGTGGAAGACGACAGGCTGGAGCTGAAGGGCACCCAGCAGATATTGCAGACCGAAGTGCCGGAGGCAGAGATTATCGGCACGGCTTCCGGCGAGAGTGAGTTCTGGAAGCTGCTGCGCGAGGGACAGCCCGACCTTGTCCTGCTCGACTTGGGGCTGGGCGGCAGCACCACCGTCGGCGTCGACATCTGCCGGCAGCTGCGTTCGCGCTATGCCGACATGAAGATTCTCGTCTTCACTGGCGAGATCCTCAACGAACGGCTCTGGGTGGATGTGCTCGGTGCAGGAGCCGACGGCATCATCCTCAAGACGGGCAACCTCCTGCAGCGCGACGATGTGATGCAGGTGATGCACGGCCGTCACCTGGTCTTCAACGAGCCCTTCCTGGAGAAGGTGATGGCACGCTTCCGCAAGGTCGTGTGCCGCGAGCAGGCTTCCATCGACGCTTTCGTGGAGTACGAGATAGACGAGTACGACGAACGCTTCCTGCGCCACCTGGCTCTGGGCTACACGAAGGACATGATAGCCGGACTGCGACAGATGCCCTTCAGCACGAAGAGCCTGGAGAAGCGCCAGGTGGACCTCACCAACCGTCTGTTCTCCGAACGGGAACGCAGCGGCGTGAATGCCGTGCGCCTCGTGGTCCGTGCCATTCAGCTGCATATCCTCGACCCCGACAACCTTGTAGCCGATGAGCAGTAACGAGCGCAACTTCGCCTGCCTGCTTGTCGTGGCGGCTTTGCTGCCGCTGCTCTCGTGGGTGCTCGCGGCGCTGGGCGTGCCTTGCCGCAGCCTTCTCGACGACGAGGGCCTGCGCTGGCTCTTCCGCCACGCCAGCGACTGCCTGCACAGCCGCCTCGTGGCCTTTGCCCTCTGCCTGCTGATGATGCAGGGCGTGATAAGGCAGAGCCTGCTGCCGCTGGGCAACACCTTCCGTCAGCCGCGCTTCTATCGCTGTGCCGCCGTCTATGCCGCCGTGCTCGTCAGCATCCTGCTTGCTGCCGTCAGCCCCGACAGTCCGCTGCTCAGCATCACGGGCGGTCTGGTCGGCAGTCCCCTGCTCGACGGCCTGTTCTTCCTCGGCTGGTTTTCCTTCATCGTCTTCTGCCTGTGCTACGGCCACGGCAAGCACGAGCCCTGGACCAAGATGCTCACGCACAGCATCCGTCGGCATCCGCTGGCCATCCCCTTTGCCATCGTCGTGTCGTTCTGCTGGCAGTGCATCCAATATATATTCGCCCCCATCTAAACATGATTAACTTAGAAGACCTCAACCCCAACCAGCGCGAGGCCGTGCTCTGCACGGATGCGCCTTCGCTGGTCATAGCCGGTGCGGGCAGCGGCAAGACGCGCGTCCTCACTTATAAGGTAGCCTATCTCTTGGAGCAAGGCATGCACCCCTGGAACATCCTGGCCCTGACCTTCACGAACAAGGCGGCCCGCGAGATGCGCGACCGCATCGCCACGCTTGTCTCCCCCGAGAAGGCCTCCTCGCTCTGGATGGGCACGTTCCACAGCATCTTCGCTCGCATCCTTCGCGTCGAAGGCCACAGGCTGGGCTACGACACCAACTATACCATCTACGACACGGCCGACAGCCTGAGCCTGCTGAAGCTCATCATCCGCGAGATGGCGCTCGACGAGAAGGTCTACAAGCCCGGTGCCATACAGAACCGCATCTCGGCGGCCAAGAACCACCTCGTCCTGCCCTCCGGCTATCGGGCCGTACGCGAGTTCCGCGAGAGCGACGAGTTCTCGAAGCGCACCCTCACAGCCGAGATATACAGGCGCTACCAGGAACGCTGCAAGCAGGCCAACGCCATGGACTTCGACGACCTGCTGCTGTGCACCTGGCTCCTCTTCGAGCACCATGCCGAGGTGAAGGACGCCTGGCAGGACCGCTTCCACTTCGTACTGGTCGACGAGTATCAGGACACCAACTACGCCCAGCACCAGATCATCCGGCAGCTCACCGACCGCAGGCAGCGCGTCTGCGTCGTGGGCGACGACGCACAGAGCATCTACAGCTTCCGCGGTGCCAACATCGACAACATCCTGCACTTCCAGGAAACCTATCCGGGCGCCCGTCTCTTCAAGCTCGAGCGCAACTACCGTTCCACGCAGACCATCGTCAACGCCGCAGGAAGCCTCATTCGCAACAACCGCGAACAGATAGCCAAGAGCGTGTTCAGCGAGAAGGAGGTGGGCAACCCCCTGGCACTCTTCACAGCCTACAGCGACATCGACGAGGCCAACATCATCCTGCGGGAAGTGCAGAAGGCGCACCGCTCGGGCGTTCCCTACAAGGGCATCGCCGTGCTCTACCGCACCAACGCCCAGAGCCGCAAGATAGAGGACAGCTTCCTCTACGGGCGCATCCCCTACCGCATCTACGCAGGCATGTCATTCTATCAGCGCGAGGAGATCAAGGACCTCCTCTGCTATCTCCGCCTCTCGGTCAATCCCTACGACGAGGAGTCCCTGCGCCGCATCATCAACAAACCAGCCCGCGGCATCGGCGACACTACGGTCAGGAAGCTCTTTGCCGCCGCAGCAGAGGCAGGAGTGGCAGTTTGGGAAGTGTTGGAAGCCCTCTCTAAATCCAAGACCCTCTCTGACTCCCCCTTAAAGGGGGAGAAATCAGGCGAGTTTTCCGCAAAGGAAGCCCTCCCTTTAAGGGAGGGTTTAGGAGGGTCTCTCGGCTTCAACGCCGGAACGTTGAAGCGCCTCACGGACTTCCGTGACATGATAGGCGCCTTCCACCAGCGTGTCGCTGCCGACGATGCCTACACCCTGGCCCTGCACATCGCCAAGGAGAGCGGCTTGCAGCAGTACATCTTCAGCGGGCACGAGCCGGAGGATGTGTCGCGGCAGGAGAACATGCAGGAGATGCTCGACGGCATCGCCACCTTCGTGGCCGACAACCAGGAGCAGGGGCGCGGCATCCTGCTCGCCGACTACCTGCAGGACGCCAGCCTCGCCACCGACTTCGACCGCACCCGCATCGACCGCGATGCCGACTGCGTGGCTATGATGACCATCCATTCCGCGAAGGGACTGGAGTTTCCCGTCGTCTTCATTGCCGGCATGGAGGAAGGGCTCTTCCCCAGCGAGATGACAGCCGAATCCCCACGTGAGCTCGAGGAAGAGCGTCGCCTCTTCTACGTCGCCCTGACCCGTGCCGAGCGTCAGGTAGTGCTCACCTGTGCCAGGTCGCGCTTCCGCAACGGCAAGATGGAGTACTCCCGCCCCAGCCGCTTCCTCAGGGAGATACCGCAGGAGTACTTCAGGAGGAGCCCCCAAAGCCCCTCTTCCGACCTCCACAGGAGCCCCTCTCCCGACCTCCCCCAAAGGGGAGGCCACACTGCCGCGGCCCCTTCGCCCAATACGGGATTCATGCGTCCCCTCAGCGCCAATGTGGCCTCCCACAATCCCGCGGCCCCTTCGCCCAATACGAGAATCATGCATCCCCTCAGCGCCAATGTGGCCTCCCACAATTCCGCGGCCCCTTCGCCCAATACGGGATTCATGCATCCCCTCAGCGCCAATGTGGCCTCCCCTTTGGGGGAGGTCGGGAGAGGGGCTATCCCTGCTGAGGTTGGGAGAGGGGCTCTTGCTGAGGTCGGGAGGGGGGCAACTGTCCTTCACGAGCGTTTCGGGCGCGGCGTAGTGCAGGACATCGAAGGCAGCGGCATAGATGCCAAAGCCAAGGTCCTCTTCGAGAATGCCGGCACGAAGGTCCTCATGCTTCGCTTCGCCAAGCTCACAATAGTTTAGAACTGAGTAGGCAAGACCATCTCCGCAGGTCGGGGATTACGTTCCTGCAGATAACAAAATTTGTTCCTGCAGGCGACAAAATTCTTTTTCGTTCGTCGTAAAAGTCTTCGCCCCTCGCCATAAAACTTTTTCAAAGGCTTGGAAATATATTTTAGTGGCTCCGAAATATATTTCCAAGCCTTTGAAATATATTTCGGAGCCACTGAAAAAGTTTCTCTCTGCGCCGCGAAGAAGTTTTCTTCCCGTGGAGTCGAATTTGTCTCTGCGAGGAGAAGAATTTGCCTCTGTACGAAGAAATGTTTGCCTCCGCGAGGGAGGACGTTTATTTCTGCGTGTCCCTTGCCTTTCTGGCGAACTCGAAGAGGGACAGGGGCAGGTGGCAGTAGCCGTCGGGGTTCTTGTCGAGGTAGTCCTGATGGTACTCTTCGGCGGCGTAGAACCTGTCGAGGGGTTGCCGCTCTACGGCCAACGGCTGGTCGTAGAGGGCTTGCTCCTCGGCGTAGACGCTATCGATGACGGGACGGTCCGCTGCGTCGGTGTAGTAGATGCCGGTGCGGTAGCGGGTCCCTTCGTCGTGCCCCTGCTTGTTGAGGCTTGTGGGGTCGATGGCTTTGAAGAACATCCTGAGCAGGAACGCGAGGCTCACCTCCTGGGGATTGTAGCGGACGCGGACGGTCTCGGCATGGCCTGTCTGGTCGGTATAGACCTCTTGGTATGTCGGGTTCGCGGTGTGTCCGCCCGCAAAACCGACTTCGGTCTCCACTACGCCCGCTATCTGTTTGAAGTAGTGCTCTGTTCCCCAGAAGCAGCCACCTGCCAGGTATATTTCTTTTGTCATACTGTTTTATTTCACTTTAATGTACTTGCATCCGTGCGAGGGGATGGTGCATTTGAACTCGTCGGCAGTGAGATCCTTTTGCCGCCAAAGGTCGCGGACGGTTCCGGCCGAGGCTGTGGCGGGAGCAAGCTTCTTGATGTCGACCTGCTGGTCCTCGCTGCCTACGTTGAAGATGCCGATGGCCTGGCTGCCGTCGGAGAGCGGTCGTCCCCATACCTCGATGTCGCCTTCCTTGCTGATGCGGTCGGCCTGTTTGCCCAGGATGTCCTGATTGACGAGGTTCACCTCATGGTTGCAAAGGAGACCGATGGTGAAGTCGTCCATCTGAGCGATGTCGCAGCCGATGAGCATGTTGGAGGCCAGGAGTGTCCAGAGCGTGATGTGGGTGTACTGTTCGTCGGGCGTGAGGCGGCTGTCGCGCAGGTTCGAGCTCCATCCCACCTTGCCGACGATGAGCATGTCGGGGTCGTTCCAGTGGCCCGGAGCGGCGTATGGGGCCAGACCGGCCTGTTTGCGGAAGCCGATGTCGTACATCGAGCGCCAGGTGTCGGTGATGTCACCGGTGGTGCGCCAGCTGTTGGCGTCGACGAAGCGGCCCCATTCCCAGACGTCGGCCATGCCGTACTGGCAGAGGCTGTAGAAGATGTCGCGGGGCTGCTCGCGCAGGAACTTCTGCATGAGCAGGTAGGGACGTACGTACGAGGCCACGCCCTTGTCCTTCTCCTTGGCGTGTGCACGTCCGTAGCCGCACCAGTCGTACTTCAGGTAGTCCACGCCCCAGCTGTTGTAGCTCTCGGCGTCCTGCAGCTCATGGTCAATGGAGCCGAGGTAGCCGCCGCAGGTGTAGTCGCCGGGCGAGGAGTAGATGCCGAACTTCAGGCCGCGCTCGTGGAGCCAGTCGCCGAGGGCTTTCATCGAGGGGAACTTCTCGTTGACGGCAATGGTGCCGTCGGCGTTGCGCTTCGGAGCCTCCCAGCCGTCGTCGACATTCATGTAGCAGTAGCCGTAGTCGGCCAGGCCCTTGTCGATGAGAGCCTGCGCGGAGGACATCACTTTCTCCTGCGAGACACTCAGTGCCCAGCAGTTCCATGAGTTCCAGCCCATAGGCGGGGTGAGTGCTATCATGCGGTCGCCCACCTTCAGCGTAAAGTCCTGCGAGGCTTTGCCCTTGGCGTTTTCGGCCACAACGGTGAAGGTCAGGTCGCCGGCCTTCTCAATCTTGCCGCTCAGTACGCCGTCGGCTTCGGAGAGCTTGAGGCCCTGAGGCAGGTTGGCACACGTGAACTTCATGGGACGTTCGCCCGAGACGGGGAAGCGGTAGATGACGGGCGAGCCGGGGCGCACGCCGAAGAGGGGCACGCCATTGAAGCGGGGCGATGCCGGAGCGGGCGGCGTCAGGATGTACTTCAGCGGCAGGCGCTGGGTAATCTTCTTGCCGCTCTTCGCGTCGGTGTAGACGGCTGTGAGCAGGCATGTCTTGGTCTTGTCGTAGGGGATGGTGAGGGCGACGGGCTTGTTCTGCTTGACGCTCATCTTCTTCGAGAGCTTCGAGAGCTGGGCTCCGCTCTCGCGGTCGGTGACGGTGACGTCGAGCTTGCCGTTCTGGGCCTGCGGATAGGCGTTGCGCAGCTCCAGGTTGCAGTGAGCATTGCCGTTGTTGACGTCGGTGAAGTGCATGGAGAGGCCGTCCAGGAGGCTCGGGATGCGTACGGAGAGCGGGCGCTCGAAGAGTCCGCCGGGTTCGCCGCCGTTGTAGACGCGGATGGCGATGACGTTGTCCTCGTCCCAGCGGATGCCGCCCGTCTTCACCTCCACGGGATAGCTGCGCACGGTGCTCCAGGCCGACTTGTAGCCGCCCTGGTCGCCGGGCATGCTGCCTGTCTTGCCGATGAGCTTGCCGTTGAGGTAGCACTCGTCGGTGTCGTCGGCCTTGGGCAGGTCGAAGATGACGAACTTCTGCTGTTCGGCTCCCTTGAGCATGCTGCTGGGTATGGTCAGGTGGATGCGGTACCAGGCGTAGGCGTTGTTGATGGCATAGCCCTGGTCGTCCCAGTTCATGGTCATGTCGATGGTCTTCCAATCGGCATCTTTCGTCTCGGGCTTAGCCCAACTCATGTCGTCTCCCTTGTGGAAAAGGGCCTTCTTGATGCTCACGTCCTGAGCAGAGGAGGCGATGGTCATGCAGGCTGCGATGGCCAGAAAAAGTAGTCTCTTCATGGTGATGTTTGGTTAGTTTTAGTGAATGATAAGGGTTCTTTGCCTTCAAAAGTACGACTTTTTGCCGACATAGCCATCGCTTTCCCCTGACTTTCTTGCTTATTCGTGTGATTTTTCTGTGTGCGGGCAGGGAAGGCAGTGTTCAGAGCGAGCCGGACGTGGCTGCCTGGAGCATGTCGCGGACGAGCAGGAAGTCCTCCCGGGCAATGCCTTTGGCGGCAAGGATGTCCTGCTCCTCGTCGAACCGGGCAAGGGCTGATTCGGAGTCCTGCCGGGTCTCGTCGCAGTAGGTGTTGATGTACTGTGTGTAGCTGTCGATGCTTTCTTTCCACTTGCCCTGCAGCAGCTTGATGTGTCCTGCACGGAGGTGTGCGGCCCAGTCCTTGGCTTCGGAGAGCAGGAGTTCCTTCTCCGTGTAGCGCAGGCTGATGTCCAGCCGGCTGAGGGCGAAGGCTGTGGTGGCAATGTCGGAGATGATGCTCTTGTCGTCCTCCTGCGTCTCGTAGTCGAGCTTGAAGAGGAGCTGCAGGGCTTCCTCGTGTCGTCCTGCCTTGGCCATTGCTTTGGGGATGAGCCGGCGGAAGGATGCTTCGTCGGGCAGGAGCTCGGCGAGGCGTTGCAGGTTCTCCAGTTCGTCCTCGAAGCGGTGCTGCTGTGCATAGCATTCCGTCAGCAGGCGCAGCGTCTCGACGTCGTCGGGTTGCAGGATGTCGGCGCTTTGCAGGCTGCTGATGGCCTCGGGGTAGCGCTTCATGTGGGTCAGCATCTGTCCCTTCAGGAAGAACATCGCGGCGGAGGCTCCCTTGTGCTCGATGAGCTTGTCCAGTGTGGCGAGTGCCTGGTCTTCGTGCCCTGTCTCGAAGAGCAGCGAGCAGACATGCAGGCGGTCGTCGGTCGAGTAGAGTGGTGCCAGCTCGGGGATGTCGGTCAGGGTCTGCTCTGTGCGGAAGGGATTGGACGTCTGCTGGCTCAGGGGCGAATGTACGAAGAAGCGGTAGAGGTCCTGCATGATGTAGCGGATGGAGTAGTCGGGGATGATGAGGTCCTCGGCATCGGGTAGCTCCTGGTTGTCCAGCTGGTGTGCCACGCCGGAGAAGTCCTTGTCGGTGGAGATGAGGTAGAGCGTGGCAAGCTTGTCCACGTCGCAGTCCAGGATGAGGTCGACGAGCATCGAGAGGTGTTGCTTCTCGCGTCCCTTCTCGTCGATCATGACCGACTGGAAGAGCGGGTGACTCTTGTCGAGGGGCAGGAACCAGTGTGCTATGCGTTGCAGGTATTTGCATGAGTGCAGGAGGCTGACCTTTGCCAGGTTGGGGTCCAGCCCGCGTTCGAGTCGTCTCTTCAGGTAGCGTGCCTTCAGCTCGATGTATGCCTTGATGCTGTTGAAGTTCATGGCTTGCCCTCCGGAGGCGAGGCTTTTGGCGAGCTGTTCTGCTTCTTCCGTCTCGCGCTTCATGTCTTCTTCAGCCAGGAGCATGAGCAGCATTTCGTGCTGTACCTGCATGGCAAGCTGCCTGCCTTTTCGCGTATGGAGTTCGTGGGGCAGGGGGGGCATCAGCATCGGCAGTCCTATGTGCCTGAGGCGGAGCAGGAGCAGGTAGGTGGTGGCGGCGATGTGTGTGCGGTGGCACTTGGTGTCGGCAAGGAGGGTGAGCAGGCGTATCTTCTCTGTGTCGCAGTACTCCCATGCCGAGAGGAAGAGGGCGCCTGCGAGGTGTTGCTGCACCATGTCCTGCTGTCGGGTGATGAAGTCGTACCAGAGCGCTGTGTCCTGTGCTGTCCAGAGCGGTGCGGTCCAGAGGAGGTCGAAGATGTCGTCCTGCACGTCGCAGGTCTCTTCCGGTGTGAGCAGGCTCTGCCACTTGGCGAAGACGGCCTCCTGCGTCTTGGCTCCGTAGATGTCGTGCAGGCGGCTCCGTGCCTTGCTGTAGTGGTCGTCGCTGTTGTGGAGGCGTATGGTGCGGCATGCCTGCTGTGTGAGGGCGATGCCGTGCAGCTGAATCTTCTCCTGGACGCTGTGGCGGTTGGCGTCGTTGCCGCCGCTGCGCAGGAAGGAGAGCATGTGGTTGTAGTTCTCCTCCAGGTTCTCGGCCTCGGCGCTGATGGTGGCGTCTGCCGTGCAGTAGGGCAGGAGCATGCGCAGGTTGGCAATGCCGTCCAGGATGTGCCCGTCGGCGAAGGCATGCAGGCTGTCCTGCAGGATGAAGTCGAGCGTCTTGGAGTCTATCATCAGTGTATGGCTTTTGCTTTGTCGAGCCACCTGCGTGCTTCCGCCATGTCGCCTGGGCGGATGCTGAGGGTGGGGGTGGGTGCTGGCAGTTCCAGCGTGTCGGTCAGTGCGGCGGGCAACTGATATTCCTGTTGCAGGACGTTGCGTACGAGGTCTGCCTGGCTGGCTTGGCTGCAGAGCACGGCGGCGGAGTCGAGCAGATGGCGGAATGCTTCTTGCTGGGGGGCGGTGGCTTTGTCGCCTGCGACCCATGCGTAGAGCCGTGTGTGTCCCTGCTGTGTCCGGAAGAGGCGCTTGTGGCCCAGCATGGTCATCCATGTGGCGAAGGGTTCGCCCATCATGGCTGCATCGATGAGGCCAAGGCGCATCATCTCGGCACGCAGGCGTACGTCGTTGATTTGCGGACGGTAGACGTCGTCGTGGCTTGTGCCTGTGCTGTCGAGCACGTGGTCGCACCAGTAGTCTGTGGCAGAGAGGCGGCTGATGGCTATCATCTGTTCCTTCATCTGGTTGATGCTTTTCACGCGCTTCGTCTTGAGCGAGATGAGCGAGAGCGGCTCGTGGCAGGCGGCGAATGGCTTCAGCCCGATGCTCTCGGCGAGGCGTGCTGTGCGGATGAGGTCGGTGTAGGCTATGTCGGCATGCCCGCGCAGGAGGGCGGTGTCGATGTCCATCTGTGCCTGGTAGCGCAGCAACGTTATCTCGAGTCCGAGGCTGTCGGCCAGTCCGCTGCCGACGGCATAATATAGCGGCAGGCAGCCCATCGTCGGCATGACTGCCACTCGCAGGGCGGTGGAGTCGACTTCGGTGCTGTCTGTCTGAAAGGGCTTGGCCTCCTGTCGCTCAGTGCAGGAGGAGAGCAGTAAGAGTAGAAGGAAACAGACCCTTCCCCAGACCCCTCCCTTGCAGAGAGGGGAGTAGATAGTCTTCCGATGGTGTCTTCTCTCCTCCCTGCAAGGGAGGGGGCTGGGGGAGGGTCTGTTCATTTGTTCATTAGCCTATCCTTTGATGGCTGCTACGCCGGGGAGTACCTTGCCTTCGATGGCTTCGAGCAGGGCGCCGCCGCCGGTCGAGATGTAGCTCACCTTGTCGGTCAGGCCGAACTTCGTGCAACATGCCACGCTGTCGCCGCCGCCGATGAGGGAGAATGCGCCTTCGGCTGTGGCCTGTGCGATGGCTTCGCCTACGGCACGGCTGCCTGCGGTGAACTCGTCGCACTCGAAGCATCCGGCGGGACCGTTCCAGAGGATGGTCTTTGCGCCCTTGATGGCTTCGGCGAACTTCTTGCGGCTCTCGGGACCTGCATCCAGGCCGTCCCAGCCGTCTTCGATGGCGTTGGAGGGGAACACCTTGATTTCTGCGCCGGGCTTCACGCTGAAGGTGCTGAAGTCATAGCCGGTGCAGCATACGCTGTCGGAGCCCAGGACGAGCTCTACGCCGTTCTCCTTGGCCTTCTTCTCGACGCCCAGTGCCACGTCCAGCTTGTCGAGCTCGACGATGGAGTTGCCGATGTTGCCGCCGTGTGCCTTGGCGAAGGTGTAGGTCATGCCGCCGCAGAGGATGAGCTTGTCCACTTTGCCCAGCAGGTTCTCGATGATGCCGATCTTGCTGCTCACCTTCGAGCCGCCCATGATGGCAACGAAGGGGCGCTTGATGTTGGAGAGGACGTTGTCCACTGCCTTCACCTCTTTCTCCATGAGGAGGCCGAGCATCTTGTTATCGGCGTCGAAGTAGTCGGCGATGACGGCTGTCGATGCGTGTTTGCGGTGAGCGGTGCCGAAGGCATCCATCACGTAGCAGTCAGCATAGCTGGCCAGTGTCTTGGCGAACTCCTTCTGGCTGGCTTTCATGGCCTTCTTGGCCTCTTCGTATGCGGGGTCTTCCTTGTCGATGCCTACGGGCTTGCCTTCCTCTTCGGGGTAGTAGCGGAGGTTCTCCAGCAGGAGTGCTTCACCCATCTTCAGGGCCTTCGCAGCGTCCTGAGCCTTGGCGCAGTCGGGAGCAAAGCTGACGGGGCAGCCGAGGGCCTTCTCCACGGCGCCGCGAATCTGTCCGAGGGAGAGCTTGGGGTTCACCTTGCCTTTGGGCTTGCCCATGTGGCTCATGATGATGGCGGCACCGCCGTCGGCGATAATCTTCTTCAGGGTGGGCAGAGCGCCGCGGATGCGGGTGTCGTCCGTAATTTCACCATTCTCGTTCAGGGGCACGTTGAAGTCTACGCGCACGATTGCCTTCTTGCCGGCAAAGTTGTACTCATTGATTGTCATAATGTTCTCTTTGTTATGTTGTTTGATGTGTTGTTTTGCGCTGCAAAGTTACGTCTTTTTTGCGAAGCATGCAAGTATTCCGCCCACAATCTTCACCCTGCGTCCTGCGGATGTCTCCGCCCTGGCAGGCTTGCCGCGGCCTGTCCGCTCCGCTCCGAAGCCCTACACCGTGCCGGTGTTGACGACGGGCTGGGCCGAGTCGTCGCCGCAGAGCACGACGAGCAGGTTGCTCACCATGGCGGCTTTCTTCTCGTCGTCGAGGGCCACGATGTTCTCGTCGGAGAGCTTGTCGAGGGCCATCTTCACCATGCTGACGGCGCCCTCCACGATTTTCTCGCGGGCAGTGATGATGGCGGTGGCTTGCTGGCGGCGCAGCATCACGGCGGCTATCTCGGGGGCGTAGGCCAGGTAGTTGATGCGGGCTTCGACCACCTCGATGCCTGCCAGGGCGAGCCGCTCGGAGAGCCTCCGCTCGAGCTGACGGTTTATCTCGTCGCCGCCGTCGCGCAGGGTCAGCTCCTGGCTGTCCCGCTCGTCGGTGTCGTCGTAGGCATACTGCCCGGCCACTTGCCGCAGGGCCGCATCGCTCTGCACCTTGACGAAGTTCTCCAGGGCCAGCATGATGCCCTTCAGCGTGGCGCCGCCCAGGTCTTGCTGATTGCCGGGAGCCATCGTCTGCGAGTCAATCTCGAAGATGGCCTTGTACGTGTCCTTCAGCCGCCAGACGAGCACGAGGCCAATCATCACGGGGTTGCCCACCTTGTCGTTCACCTTGATGGGCTTGGCGTCGAGGTTGCGGGCACGCAGCGACAGCTTCTTCACGGAGTAGAAGGGGTTGATCCAGAAGTAGCCCGTCTCGGTGAAGGTGCCTGCGTATTTGCCGAACCACGTGATGACGCGTGCCTCGTTCGGCTCGAGCATCAGGAAGCCGCACATCATGATGATGGAGATGACGAAGGACGTCATGCCGCCTGACAGCAGGGCCGTCCCGAGGACGTCGCCTGTCCCGTCGTTCAGAAACACGATGCCGCTGATGCCGCTGACAATGCCTCCCAGCATCAGAGCCAGCGCCAGGAAGAGCATCAGAAAACCGTTGAATACCACTCCTTCGAATTTCTTTTCCATAAGTCTTGCAGTTTGATAGTTTCTGTTTGGCAGGTGCGTCCGGCGTATTTCGCAGGGAACCTCCCGTCGGCACCCGTTTTGGTTCAGCTATTTCTCAGTTTTGTATCGTAAAGTTACGTCATTCCTGAAACACTGCAATGAACGGCCTTGAAGATATAACATTATTTAACATACGCGCGCGTGGAGCGGACATGTCTCCCTTGCTCCACGGTCACAAAATCCTTGCTCCACGGTCACAAAATCCTTGCTCCGCGGCAACAAATTCCTCACGGCACGGACAAAAACTATTTCCAAGCCTTGGAAATATATTTCAGAAGCTTTGAAATATATTTTAGTGCCTTTGAAATATATTTCCGTGCCACTGAAAAAGTTTTGCTCCGCGGGGCTGGGAATTTTATGGTTCGCTCCGGGGAATTATATGGTTCGCACTTGAGGTTTTCGTGGCTCGTCCCGGGGTAGATTATGGTTTGCCTCGGGGAAGTTTACGAAGGTTGTTGGCGGTCCTCGGCAATCGAAAAAAAGGGCTGCAAGCCTGATGTCTCAGACCTGCAGCCCTTGCTGCTATCAGCTGTTGCCTATTCCTGCCGACGTGCAGGAGCAGGGCGGACGCTGGCTATTCCTCTTCGTCCCAGATGTCCCAGCCGTTGTTTTCCTTCGTCAGGGCCTGGCTGCCGTCCACCGTAGTGTTGCTGATGACGAGGCTCTCGGCCAGCATCTGCGTGGCCTGCGCTTCTTCTGCCTGCATGGCAGGACAAATATAATTGCGTTTCATATCTTTTAGTTTAGTTAGTTCTTACTTCAGAATCTTCTTGCCGCCAACGATGTTGATGCCTTTTTGCACCTTGCCGAGGCGCTGTCCGGCCAGGTTGTAAATAGCTCCCTCGCCTTCGGAGAGGGCAGGGGTGAGGCTGTCGATGCCGGTAGCATCGTCGCCGCTGAAGTAGAAGGCCTTCACGCCGGCTGTGCTCTGAAAGTAGGCCTTGCCTGCGGGGATGACAGAACCTGTGCTTGCAAGATAGAAGCCAGCCACACCGCCTTCGTTAGCCAGCACATACTCGCCGCCCATTGCCACGAGGGGAGCCGCTGTGCCAAGCAGGTCGTTCCCGCCCGTAATGGCAGAAGCGGCAGAAGCGGGAGTGAAGCTGAAGTAGCCCTCTGCGCCTTTCAGCACGACAGGCGTAGCGGCCGGAATCGTGTTCTGCTGCTCAGTGAGCACAATGAAGCCGTCTCCCTTCTTGCCTGTATAGACGGTTACATTGTCGGAAAGCGTGCCTGCCTTCTCGCTGTTGTAGAGGGTTGCATAGCCAGCCTCAGTCATCACGAAGACAACACCGTGTGTATTGTCGAGCTCAGGGTAAGCGTCCTGGCCGATGGTCTGGAAGAAAGCATCGCCCAGCTTGTAGGCAATCTCGCCCGTAGCGGTTTGCTCTGCGGTGACGCCTTCGTAGCTGTTCGTCATGTCTCCGCCCATCGGATAGTCGCAGGACATCTTAGGCAGCGTGGTGTAGCAGTTCACGAAGTGACCGCCTGCACATTCACCGGCGACGGCATCCTTCTGGGCGTTGGTGGTAACGAACTCGATGGTGCCGCGAGCGTAGCAGTTCACTATCTGAGCATTGTCGTGGTGCTCGCCGGCGATGGCGCCGCAGCGCAGTCCCGCTGTGCTCTCGATGTGGGCGTTGACGAGGCCCAGATTGTAGATCTTGCTGCCGCGAGTACGCGAGAAGAGGCCGCCTTCGCACTCTGTCTTGACGAAGAGATTGCGGATGACATGGTTGTTTCCGTAGAAGGTTCCCATGAAGGGACGCTGCCAAGAGCCGTCGTTGTTCAGGCCGATAGGCTGGAACTCTTCGCTGTATTCCATGTCGATGTCGGCAGTCAGAGAGCCCTTGGCACCCTGCTCGCCGCCGTTGACAATCTCCGAGAAGCGGATGAGCTGTCCGAGGTTGCCGATGGTGTAGGCGTTGAGGGTCGTGTCGTAGCCCGGCTCCTCGTATT
Organism: Prevotellaceae bacterium UBA4336; assembly: GCA_002394305.1. Classification (GTDB taxonomy): domain Bacteria; phylum Bacteroidota; class Bacteroidia; order Bacteroidales; family Bacteroidaceae; genus Physcousia. The sequence goes on along the minus strand of DGTM01000039.1, from coordinate 54,322 downwards.
CGCCGCAGATGGTGCAGATGCCGTTCTCGTAGTTGTGTGTGCAGACGAAGTCGTCGGTCTGGATGAGGCGCACCTTGGCGCTCCGGTCTGTGGTGCCGTCGCACGTGATGTGCAGCATGTAGTTGCCTTCCACATCCTCAACCTTGGCGTAGGTGGCGTTCTTGCCTGTCAGCTCGAAGTAGTGGGCTGCGCCGCCGTCGAAGCCGTCCTCCATAACCACAGTGGCGTTGCCGTCCTTGTCGTACTCTGTCAGCTTGACATTATCGATATAAACCTCGTGGCTCACGCCGTTGCCGGCATCCACGCGGATGCCCATCTTGCCGGTGTTGAGCAGTTCGAGGTCCGTCATGTCGCACTGTGTGAAGGTGTCCTCCAGCTTGCCGTCGATGTAAGTCCTGACGACGTTGCCCTCTACCTCAATCATCACATGGCGCTTCACGCCCCAGATGTCGATGGCCTCGTAGTCGGGATAGCGCGGACCGGCAGCATGAGCCTTCCAGTTCTCGTTGCCCCTGTCGAGGTGGTAGTAGTTGTTGACGCTGGTGTCGTTGTAGTAGTTGGGCGAGATTTGCCACATGTAGTTGCTGCCGCTCTCGTTCAGGCCGAAGATGAGGGAGGCGTAGCCGCTCTCGATGGTCATGTCGGCCTCGACGGTGTAGTGCATCTTCACGGCATCGAGGAACATGTTGCTGGGGAAGTACTTCACCTCGTGGAGGTTTCGGCCCTCGGTGGTCAGAGTGCCCTCGGCCTCGTTCCAAATGGGGTCGTTTCTCCAGTCGCCATTCGTGGCATCGAAGTCCTCGTAGTAGAGCACATCGCCTGTCTCGTTGGCAGTCACCTTGAAGTAATCATAGCTGGCCGACTCGTTGACGTTGCCGTCATGGTCTTGGCGTGTGCCGACCAGGCCGAAGCGGAAGTTGCCGTCGCGCTGGTCGATGAGCGTGAACTCTGCCTGGTCTGCGCGGCGCAGGTAGGTGTCGGCGTGCTGTCCGTTGTTCGAGATGACAATCTTAGTGACGAACCAGTCGGTGGTGTTCAGTGCGACACCCTTGTCGGCAGTGTTAATCTCGGCAAGCAGGATGCCGCCCACCTTCCAGTCGTGGGGACGGAAGAGCGACTTCGTGCCGTCGGTGCCCACATTGAACTGCCACAGGCAGATCTGTCCGCCGAAGCCCTCGTAGGCACGGAAGGCAATGCCAGCGCCAAGGGCATTAATCTTGAACTTACTCTCGATGGTGTAGTTGTCAGTAATCCTGTAACTCCACGCATTCATGCTGCAGACGATGAGCGCCACGAGCAGCATAGCAATTTTCTTTCCTCTCATTTTGGTAAGGATTTAAGTTAATAAGATTGGATGTGTTGGTTATAATAATATTAATATGTATGGTGTGTGTTAGTTCTTTGTCAGGTATTTCTTCCCGCCTCGGACGATGATGCCGGAGGCGTGGCGCGGGGCCGGAGTGCCGTCGAGCAGGTATCGGCTCTCGCGTTTGGCGGAGGTGGCGGGGGCGAGGCTTACGGCATCGGGGACTTCGCGGAGCCAGGCCAGTACGTCGTGCGACATCTGGCCCTCCACCCTCAGCCAGCCGTCTGCGATGGTGCCGGCAGAGAAGGGGTTCGACGCGGAGAAGTCCTCCGAGAAGACCACGCTGCGGGTGCGTTCTCCTGTGCGGACGCTGATGCGGACGTTGTCATAGCTTGCCGTCTCTGCCTTTGCGTAGGCGTCGTCGTGTGCCTGGCGGAAACCGATGTTCCCGAAGGTGAAGCGTCCGCTCCGTTCGTCGACGAGCACGTCGTTGATGTAGGTCTTGACGTACGTCTCGTCCTCTATCTCGAGCTTTATGCTGAAGGTGTGCCCGGCCTGTATGTCCGCTTCGGCGGGCAGGTCAATCTCCCCGAGCAGGGACGCGCTGCCTCCGAGCCACTGGTGTGGGCGCAGGCGGGGATGCTGCGGGTCGGAGGCATTGAACTGCCACATGTAGTAGTTCTGCTGGTCGGCGATGGAGAAGCAGACGCCGGCCGAGAGTTGCTCTATCTGTGCCTGCATCTCTATGGTGTAGGAAAGGTGTTCGTCCACGGGGACGTCGGCTGTGCCGTTCTTCAGGAGCAGGGCGTCGTCGACGAGGAACACCGACTGGTTCGGGCGCAGGGTGAGGGAGAAGGACCTGTCTTCTTCCTTCAGGGGGGCGTCGGAGAGGGTTCCCGTGTGTGGGTTGAGCAGGGTGAGCTTCGAGGCCGAGGTCTTCACGCGGACGGTGTTCGTGGCGGACGTGGCATCGATGTTGCCGATGAGCCATACGTCGTGTCCGTCTATCACCTTGTGGATGTAGTTGAACGGGTGTGTGCCGCCGGAGAACTGCACGTCGCGGTCGGGCAGGCAGGCGTCCATGACTTCTGCCAGCGACTCGGCCGATGGCATGGGCAGGAAGTACGCCTTGTTCTCCGTGGCGTCGAGCATGCGCCGTACGATGTCCTGCACCTCCTGGTCGGCGTCCTCGCGGTCGGCTGCCTGCTGGGGGCATTGCGTGGTGAAGACGACCCTGACGCCTTGCTGCCAGGCTTCCTCTATCTTCTTCAGGTTACTCAGCGAGATGACCTTCACGCCGGGCAGTATGATGGCGGAGAAATGTTCGTGGTTGACCGTGTTGTTCATGTTCAGGCGTCCGCCGGCCACGGTGCAGCGGTCGTCGAGGACTTCGGGATGGAGATAGGTGAAGTCGATGCCGAGGTCGTCGGTGAGGTAGTGCGATATCTGCGGATAGTCGGTCCCCTCCACGTCGACGCCGCCTTCGTAGTAGCCCTTCGGTCCGTCGAGGCGGTGCCCGGCGTACTGTGTCTGTATGGGGTAGAGCACGGCGACGTCGGCCACGTGCCGTCCCGGGCGTGCCAGGATGTAGTTCAGGCGCGAGAGGAAGGCGTTGAACGCGGGCAGGTCGGCATTGTAGAGCGGGTTGCGCCACGAGAGTTCGGGCAGGAAGGTGACGTCGCGGTCGTTGTACCAGACGGCATGCGGGATGAGGTGGTTGATGCCTTTGGTGTACTGCTCGATGGCTACCTGGTAGAGCATCTCGACGGGGATGTTGCCCATGGCGCCGTAGGTTTCGGACATGACGTAGGCCTTGTCCCAGTTGTTGGCCGACGAGGACACCACTTTGTAGAAGTCCTCGGTGGGGCGACCGCCGCCTATCTTGTCGATGCCGGGCATGGTGAGGTGCTTGCCGACGAGCATCAGGTCGCCTGCCACGCTGGTGGGGTTGGCTATCTCCTCCTGGTCCTGATGTCCGGTGGTCAGGATGCCGTGCTCAGTGGCCCAGTCGCAGATGGTCTTCATGAAGCCCTCGCTGTAGAGCGTGGAGTGCAGGCCGAAGAGCAGGTTCCGGGCGCGTGCCGTGGGCTTGCCGATGTCGTACCAGAGGGCGGGGTAGAGTGTCTCGGGCGAGAAGCCGTAGCGCTTCTCGAACTGTTCGTTGAAGTCGTTCGTCCACATGCGTCCCTGTGCGCGGTACATGGTGGGCTCGTCGAAGAAGGTGGAGACGATGGTCCCGCCGAAGTGGTCGGCGAAGCGGCGGTAGTAGGCGGCGTGTGTGTCCTGCACGAACAGGCTGACGGCCTCGCCGGAGAGGTAGTCCACGTTCGGGTCGCCGTCCACTACGCACTGGCACACCATCACGTGCCAGCCGCTCTGCTTCGGTGCCGTCCACGTCACGCGGCCCGTCGCCTCGTCGTAGTTGTCGCGCAGGGAGACAATCTCCTTCGTGTTCATGTTCCATGCCAGCAGGGCCATGAGCTTGCCGTTGAGGGTGAGCTGCCTGTCGAAGGTGCCGCCGCTGCCCACGCGGTACTCCGTCTTGTCGAGGCGCTTGACGGTGTGCTCCGGGTGGTTGTTCTTGAAGGTGGTCACGCCCGAGCCGTTGATGGCGCCCATGCTGCCGCTGGGGAAGCCGTACTCGTCGTAGATGGACATGTGAGCTCCCAGCGAGTGTGCCTTGGCGATGGCTGCGCCGTAGAGCCTGAAGTAGTCGTCGGACAGGTAGCCCGGGCGGAACCCGCTGCCGAAGGGCAGGATGGCGCACCCGCCGTAGCCGTCGACCTCGACCATTTGCTGAAGCTGGCGTACAAGCTCGGCCTCACTGATCTGTGTGTTGTTCCAGAACCAGAGCGGAATGGGGCGCCAGGGCATGGAGGGCTTGGCAAATTCCTTCGTTTCGAGCACCGTGGTCCCTTCTTCCTGTGCCTGGCAGCTTGTGCACCAAAGGCAGCAGGCCAGAGTAGAGAGCAGCACGGCCGTGAATCCTTTCCGCCGCTGTTGGCTAGGTCTGATGAAAGTAAACATGTTCTTATGCGCTTTGTCTGTGAGTGAAAATGCTTTCTTACGGGTGCAAAGGACGTGAATTCCTGTAAGACAGGAGATAATTAACTGACTTTTTGATGTAATATTTTGACATCGTCCGGCAAAAGAGCGTGCCGCGTTGTCCATAAGAGCGTGCTGTGTTGTCCATAAGAGCGTGCTGCGTGGTCCATAAGAGCGTGCTGTGTTGTCCATAAGAGCGTGCTGCGTTGACCATAAGAGCGTGCCGCGTTGTCCATAAGAGCGTGCTGCGTTGACTATAAGAGCGTGCCGTGTTGCCCATAAGAGCGTGCTGTGTTGTCCATAAGAGCGTGCTGTGTGGAAAAAAAGAAAATGCCGTGCCGGGATGTGCCAAATGGCAAGTTTCCCGGTACGGCATTCAGTTGCTCGGTGGCTGGCAGGAGTCCGTGCGTCAGTGCCCGTTCTCGGCAAGGAACTTGATGCGGACGAGCTTTATCTCCTCCTCGGTGTACTCGTCCTCGTCGTCGGCAAACTCATCGAGGGCGTCGTCGACGTTGTTGTCCTCTGCCTCGCGGAAGTAGTCGTAGATGTCCTGCATGTGATCGTCGTCCATCACCTCGCGGATGTAGTAGTCGATGTTGAGCCTCGTGCCGCTGTCCACGATGGTGTATATCTCGTCGAGCAGCTCGTCGAGGGTCAGGCCCTTGACCTTCGCTATCTCGTCGAGGCTGACCTGCCGGTCGATGGCCTGGATGATGCTTACCTTGTCCTTGCTCTTGTTGACGAGCGAGCGGACGCGGAAGTCCTCGAAGCGGTCTATCTCGTTCTCCTCGCAGTAGCGTGCGATGAGCTTGCAGAACTCGGCGCCGTAGCGGTTGGCCTTGCCTACGCCCACGCCCTTGATGTTCTGCAGCTCCTCGATGCTGGTGGGGTAGGAGGTAGCCATGTCCTCGAGCGAGGGGTCCTGGAAGATGACGTACGGAGGCAGGTTCTTGCGGCGTGCCACGTCGCGGCGCAGGTCCTTGAGCATGGCGAAGAGCGTCTCGTCGAGGACGGAGGTTCCCTCGCCCGCCATGTCGCTGTACTCGTCGAACTCGCGGTCCTCCGTGATGAAGAACGGCTCGGGCTCCCTCATGTAGTCGCGTCCTTCCTGCGTGATGCTGAGCAGGCCGTAGTTCTCGATGCCCTTTTCGATGTAGCCGGAAATCATGGCCTGACGAATGACGGCATTCCAGAACGGCGCCTCGTGTTCGTCGCCGCAGGCAAACAGGCTGAGCTGTTCGTGGCGGTGTGCTATCACGTCGTCCGTCTCGTTGCCCACCAGGATGTCGATGATGTGCGGGGCCTTGAAGCCTTCCTTGACGGCATTGATGACGCGCAGGACGAGGAGCAGCTCGTCGCCGGCCTCCACCTTCTCGCGCGGATGCAGGCAGTTGTCGCACTTGCCGCAGTTGTCGGGCGTGTATTCCTCGCCGAAGTAGTGCAGCAGGAACTTGCGCCGGCAGATGGACGTCTCGGCGTATGCAGCCGTCTCCTGCAGCAGTTGTCGCCCGATGTCCTGTTCTGCCACGGGCTTGCCCTGCATGAACTTCTCGAGCTTGCGCAGGTCGCCGGGCGAGAAGAATGTGATGCAGATGCCCTCGCCCCCGTCGCGTCCGGCGCGTCCCGTCTCCTGGTAATATCCCTCCAGGCTCTTCGGTATGTCGTAGTGGATGACGTAGCGCACGTCGGGCTTGTCGATGCCCATGCCGAAAGCGATGGTCGCCACGATGACGTCGATGCGCTCCATGAGGAAGTCGTCCTGTGTCTGAGCCCGCTCTGCCGACTCCATGCCGGCATGGTAGGCACGCGCATTGATGTGGTTGGTGCGCAGCATCTCTGCCAGCTCTTCCACGCGGCGCCGACTCAGGCAGTAGATGATGCCGCTCTTGCCTTTGTTCTGGAGCACGAAGCGCGTGATGTCCTTGTCCACGTCCTTCGTCTTCGGACGTATCTCGTAGTAGAGGTTCGGGCGGTTGAACGAGCTGCAGAACTCCTTGGCGTCGGGGATGCCGAGGTTCTTCTTGATGTCGGCCCGCACCTTGTCCGTGGCCGTGGCCGTGAGGGCGATGATGGGCGCCTTGCCTATCTGGTTTGCCAGGGGTCGGATGTTGCGGTACTCGGGACGGAAGTCGTGCCCCCACTCCGAGATGCAGTGAGCCTCGTCGACGGCATAGAAGGAAATCTTCGTCCCCTTCAGGAACCGGACGTTCTCCTCCTTGGTCAGCGATTCGGGCGCCACATAGAGCAGTTTCGTGCGCCCCCCGATGATGTCCTGCTTCACCGTGTCAATCTGTGCCTTCGTAAGCGAGGAATTCAGGTAGTGCGCTATGCTGTCGTCGTCCAGGAACTGGCGTATGGCATCCACCTGGTTCTTCATGAGGGCAATGAGTGGCGACACGACAATGGCAGTGCCCTCGCTGATGAGTGCCGGCAACTGGTAACAAAGCGACTTGCCGCCGCCCGTTGGCATGAGCACAAATGTGTCTTTCCCGTCAAGCAGGTTGCGGATGATGGCTTCCTGGTCGCCCTTGAAGGAGTCGAAGCCAAAGTAATGCTTGAGTTGTTCTGACAGGTTTATCCCGTTCATTATTTAAGGTGGTTTTTAGAAAAGCATCACACAAAGATACAAAGAAATGTGCAAACCACCAAATCTTTTTAGCTAAAAAAGAAAGAAATGAAGGAATGAAAGGAATAAAGCAGCCTTTATCCTTTCATTCTCTCGTTCTTCGCAATCTTTTCCTCGGCGTATTGGCGCGTGATGGTGAGCGTTTTCAAGTCCTCCGACGGCGCATTGTACTGAGCTTCTATCATGATGGCTTCCATGATGGAGCGCAGGCCGCGGGCTCCGAGCTTGTACTCTATGGCCTTGTCCACGATGTAGTCCAGCGCTTCGTCCTCGAAGCTGAGCGTGATGCCGTCCATGGCGAAGAGCTTTATCTGCTGCTTCACGAGCGAGTTCTTCGGCTCGGTCAGGATGTTTCGCAGCGTCTCGCGGTCCAGCGGATTGAGGTAGGTCAGCACCGGCAGGCGGCCGATAATCTCGGGGATGAGGCCGAAGCTTTTCAGGTCCTGTGGCTGGATGTACTGCATCAGGTCCTTGGTGTCAATCTTCTGGAGGTTCTGCACGCTGTCGTAGCCCACGACGTGTGTGTTGAGTCGCTGGGCAATCTTGCGCTCGATGCCGTCGAAGGCACCGCCGCAGATGAAGAGGATGTTGCGTGTGTCGACGTGAATGTAGTCCTGGTCCGGGTGCTTGCGTCCGCCTTTGGGCGGCACATTGACCTGCGAACCTTCGAGCAGTTTCAGCAGCCCCTGCTGCACGCCTTCGCCGCTGACGTCGCGTGTGATGCTGGGATTGTCCTGCTTGCGGGCTATCTTGTCTATCTCGTCGATGAAGACGATGCCGCGTTCGGCGGCTGCAACATCGTAGTCGGCCACCTGAAGCAGCCGCGACAAGATGCTTTCCACGTCCTCGCCCACATAACCCGCCTCGGTGAAGACCGTTGCGTCCACAATGGTGAAGGGCACTTTGAGCATCTTGGCAATGGTGCGTGCCAGCAGCGTCTTGCCCGTGCCGGTAGGGCCTACCATGATGATGTTGCTCTTCTCTATCTCCACGCCACCATCGTCGGCGGGCTGGGCCAGACGCTTGTAGTGATTGTAGACTGAGACTGCCAGGTAGCGTTTGGCATCGTCTTGCCCGATGACGTACTGGTCGAGGTAGGCCTTTATTTCACGTGGCTTGGGAATGTTCCTCAGGTTCAGGTCGCTGTGCGACGCCTTGCCCGTCCTGCCGGCGTTGGCAAAGACATCTTCGCCCATATTCTCCTGAAGAATCTGGCTTGCCTGACGGACGCAATCGTCGCAGATATATCCGTTCTTGCCCGTCAGCATCAGCGCCACCTCGTCCTCGCGACGACCGCAGAAGGAGCAACGGTTCTTGTTCTTTCCTGTCATTACCTAATCTGTAGTCTGTTGTCTGTAGTCTGTTGTCTGTAGTCCCTTGTCTCTAATCCCTAATCCTTCTTCCGTGTCAGCACGCGGTCTATCATGCCGTACTCCTTGGCTTCGTCGGCAGTCATCCAGTAGTCGCGGTCGCTGTCGGCCCACACCTTGTCGAAGTCGGTGTGCGAGTGGTCGGCGATGATGCTGTAGAGTTCTTTCTTCAGCTTCTGTATCTCGCGTGCAGTTATCTCGATGTCGCTGGCCTGGCCCTGTGCGCCGCCCATCGGCTGGTGTATCATGACGCGGCTGTGCGTCAAGGCGCTGCGCTTGCCTTCCTTGCCTGCGACGAGGAGTACGGCAGCCATGCTTGCAGCCATGCCGGTGCAGATGGTGGCTACGTCGCTCGAGATGAACTGCATCGTGTCGTAGATGCCCAGTCCGGCATAGACGCTGCCGCCGGGGCTGTTGATGTAGATGCTGATGTCCTTGCCCGGGTCGGCACTGTCCAGGTAGAGCAGCTGTGCCTGCAGGGTGTTGGCCGTGTAGTCGTCGATCTCTGTGCCGAGGAAGATGATGCGGTCCATCATCAGGCGGCTGAAGACGTCCATCTGTGTGACGTTGAGCTGACGTTCCTCCAGGATGTAGGGGTTGAGGTACTGGTTTTGCATGCTGATGACGTCGTCCAGAGCCATGCTGTTCATACCCAGGTGGCGGGTAGCAAACTTGCGAAAGTCGTTGTTCATTGTCGTAAGTATGTCTGCATTTAGGCAGAAGGAACGACCGGAGCCGTCCCTTATACCTTATATTATATATACGCGTGCACGCGCGTAAGTATTTGTCTGTTTACTTTTCCTTCTTTTCCGTGAGCTTGCGGAACTCGTCCATCGTGACTTCCTTCACCTTCAGGGTGACGGCCTCCTTGGCTTTGGCGGCCATCATGTTCTCTACGGTGCGCTCTACGAGGCCCTGTGCCTGCTGCTCGTTCTTGAGCATCTCGGCGGCGTAGTTTGTGACGGACTCCTCGGGGAGGTTGATCATGCCGTACTGTGCGAACTGGATGCGGGTGTATGCCTTGGCGGTCTCGAGTACGTCCTCATGCTGCACCTTCACCTCGAGCTGGTCGCAGATCTGTTCCTTGGCCAGGTGCCAGAGCAGTTCGGGCAGGCTGTCCTTGAAGTTCTTCTCTACGTACTCCTCGCCCTTGTCTGCGTTGCGGAGCTTCATGAAGCGCTTCAG
>DGTM01000039.1:34838-44724 GCA_002394305.1 Prevotellaceae bacterium UBA4336 | reverse complement strand
AGCTCTTCGGGGAACTCTACCTCGCCGATGCGGCCGAGCACGTAGCTGCGCAGGTCCTGAGTGAACTGGTACTCTGCTTCGCTGTTGAAGCTCTTCTTGATGTCGTCGGCGATGAACTTGCGGAACTCTTCCTCGCTCTTGACGACGTCCTTGCCAAGCATCTGGTCGTAGAGCTCTTGGCTGAGCTTAGCGGGCTCGAAGCGCAGAATCTCGGAGATCTGGAAGCTGAAGTCGGCTTTCATCTCGGCTGCTTCCTCCTTGCTGATGTGCAGCAGGCTGGCGAGCTCTGTGGCGTTGTCGGCATAGGCCTTGGCCGGGTTGATGGTGATGACGTCGCCGAGCTTGGCGCCCTGGAACTTGGCTTTCTCCTCGTCGCTCTTCATGTATTCGGGCAGCATGACGGCCTCCTCGACCTGGATGCCTCCTTCGAGGGTGGCTCCCTTGTCGTCGAGCTGCTGGAGCAGACCCTTGACCATGTCGCGAGGCTCGTAGCTGTCGGCCTTGACCTGCTGTCCGCCGCGCTGGCAGAAGCTCTGCACCTGCTGGTCCACCAGAGCGTCGTCCACCTTGATGTCGTAGTAGGTGAGTTTGTCCTTCTTCGAGAGTTTTGCGTCGAACTCGGGGGCGAGTGCGATGTCGAAGGCGAAGGTGAAATTCTCCTGTGTCTCGAAGTCGATGGCGGGAGTCTTTTCCTCGTTGGGCAGCGGCTCGGCCAGCATGTTCACCTTGTTCTCGCGGATATACTTGTTGATTTCCTCGCCGATGAGTTTGTTGATTTCCTCGGCCATGATTTCCTTGCCGAAGCGCTTCTGGATGAGGGAGGCGGGCACCTTGCCGGGACGGAATCCGGGCAGGCTTGCCTTTTTGCTGAAGTCTTTCAGGGCGGCTGTCACTTTTCCTTCGTAGTCAGCCTTCTCGATGTTGATGGTGAGCAGGGCGCTCACCTTGTCGACGTTTTCAAACGTGATATTCATTGTACTGTTTTTTTTATTTGCGGGTGCAAAGGTACGACAAATAGTTCAAAGTTCAAAGTTTATAGTTGAAAGTTTTTCCATCCAGACGGATTTGCAATCTAGCAGCGTCGAATATCGCAGCGAGTCAACACGAATAAAGACATAATTACTTCAACAGTTGAAGCAAAATTGCATCCTTGCTTCGGTTTTAGACATCAATGCCCGAAATTCAGCAAGCTAACTTGCAATTTAGCTCATATAATCGTACCTTTGTCGGCGAGTTAACGGAACGTATTATGATACGACAGTGCTTCATCATCTTCGGCTGTCTTGCCTTCGGCGAACTGATAGTGTGGCTGACAGGCATCGCCATACCGAGCAGCATCATCGGTATGCTCCTTCTGGCTGCCTTGTTGCAAACGAAGGTCGTCAAGGAGGAATGGGTAAAGGGTATGTCGGACTTCCTCATTTCCAACATGGGGTTCTTCTTCGTGCCACCAGGCGTTGCCCTGATGCTCTACCTCGACATCATCAAGGCTGAGTTTATACCTATTGTGGTGGCAACCGTCGTCAGCACCGTTCTGGTCCTTATCGTCACGGGATGGACACACCAGAAGCTGAAAAGGTGAAAAAGGTGAAAAAGTGAAAAGGCATGGAGCTGCTGCAGAATAATATCATACTGCTTACGCTGACTTTCGGCATCTACTATGCTGCACGTCAGCTACAGAAATGGACGGGGTGGATTGTCCTGAACCCCATCCTCCTGACTATTGTCGCGCTGATTCTGCTACTGAAGGTCACAGGCGTCAGCTACGAGACGTATGCCCATGCTGGAAACTACATCGAGTTCTGGCTCAAGCCTGCCATCGTTGCACTCGGTGTACCGCTCTATCAGCATTTTGGACAGATTCGCCGACAGTTCCTGCCCATCTTCCTTTCGCAACTGGCAGGCTGCATCGTCGGTGTAGCCAGCGTGGTGGTTATTGCACAAACGATGGGCGCATCCCGAGAGACCATCATTTCGCTTGCACCCAAATCCGTGACGACACCTATTGCAATGGAAGTGTGTCAGGCAATGGGCGGCATTCCGTCGCTCACGGCGGCCATCGTTGTTTCTGTCGGACTGTTCGGTGCCATCTTCGGCTTCAAGGTGCTGGAGGTATGGCACATCAAGAATCCCTATTCACAAGGCCTCAGCATCGGCACAGCATCCCATGCCGTGGGTACGTCGCGAGCCATGGAGAAGGGCAACACCTACGGAGCCTATGCCTCCCTGGGCCTCATCTTCAACGGCTTGCTCACAGCTCTGCTTGCCCCACTCATCCTGAAGGCAATGGGGATATAGCACTTCCTCTGCTTTCCCGAAATAACGTATTACTGAATATAGGGATTTGCAATCCCATACAAATACAAGAAAGCCTCGTCATCCTACTGAAGGACAGCGAGACTTTCTTTGTTATTCTGACATATTGTCAATCCATTGTCATTCGCTTACCACTCATCATCCCATATGCTACGGTTCTCTTTTGTCAGAGCACCGCCTACATCCTGGGATTCGTCTGTGTAAACTTGTGCGTTTAATGTGGATGTTGAAAAGAGGTGCCTCGTCTGGAGTAGTACCTGTATCATCTTTGGGGCTTCATATATAGTTTTCATAATTCTGTGTATTTATTTGATGAATACCTTTTTGCCGTCAATAATATACAATCCCTTTTGAGCCTTGCTAACCCGCTGACCTGCGATATTGTATATAACTCTCTCTTCTTTTGAGAGGACAGGATTGAAGTCTATACCTGTTGCATCATCATCGAAAACAAGGTTCAGGGCTTTCACACCAGCCACACTTGCCGTGGGCAGTTGCAAGTAAGCCTTTCCTCCTGCCAGCTCACCTTCTGCAGATAGTGTATAGAAGCCTACACCATGAGAGCCGTTAGAAAGAATGAAGTTCGTGTTTGAACCATCTGTCGGAGAAACGGTAGTTGCCCGAGTCACGCCTTTCAGCAGATTGGAGTAAACCGCAACTGTTGTGATTTCTGGAATCTCATAGCTACCAGCAGTGCCAACGATGTAGAGTCCCTCCCCCGCAGGCACCTCTGTCACTCGAGTCAGCGTCAATGTGTTTGTTCCTGAGTCAAAATCACTGGCAACGTAAGCCTTGATGTCTGTAACGCCAGAGAAGTCCAAGGCATTGGGAGAGCAGTAGGTAGCAAAGCCTGTGCTGCCGACATTAACGGTATTGGTTTCTATAATCTCCTTAAACTCTTTCCAACAGTCCGCTGCCTCATATGCTGCTTTGCAGCCGTTAGGGACATAAAGCGTAATACTATGTATATTGCTTCCTCCCCGGAAATCACTGCTAAAAACATCAGATGTGATTGTTATCGGTGTTTCTGAATTCACTTTAACCATTTTAAGATATTGACAGCCACCGAACGCATAATCACACATAGTTGTTACAGTGCTTGGAATATTTATCTGACTGATATTTGAAAAATCAAATGCTTGCCTTTCTATTGAAACAATTCCTGAAGGAATTATTGTCTGATTGCTTCCACGAATGAGCCTGTTTGTTGAAGATTCTATCAATGCATTGCAATTATTCCTTGAATCATAGACAGGGTTATTTTCAGCAACAACTATTGAATGGAGAACCTCACATCCTCCGAAAGTGCAATCAACGGAGCCATCAACGATATGAGTAACTGTTGAAGGGATGTAAATGGATTCAAGTGAATTACAATAGTTACATGCGCCATTTCCTATAGATAAGAATCCTTCGGGCAATATCAAAGACTCTATAGCCGTATAGTGGAATGCACCATCACCAATACTTCTCAGATTTGTTGGAATATTAATGTTTTTGAGCTTATTACATTCCCAGAAAGCATCTTCATCAATTTCAGTCAATCCATCAGGAAGTTGAACAGAAACTAAATTACTTGCTCCTATATCTACCACCTGTCCGAAAGAGCCTTTCCCAATACGTGTGACATTCTCTGGAATAATAACTGAAGTCAATGCTATTGTATTACGGAATGCATAGTCATTAATTTCCGTTAGTCCCGTGAAGTATTGCAATTCGTTGAAAGACGTAATGGTCATATTGTTCTTGAAGACTTCACCTAAACTTGTCACGGCTGCTGCCTCTGTTTCATTTACTACTCCGTCACCATTCGTATCCCAATTTGCCACACAAAGAGTTCTGACAGTTTCATCTTTAAATGGTATAAATGTGTTTACCGTACAATCAGAAACAGTAAGATTAAAGGTTAGAGGAACATATATTGTAATATCATCACACCAAAATGCACTGGAACTTATGTGTGTCAGTGAGTAAGGCAAGTATATTTTCCCATTGTTACTTAGTCCCCAAAAGGTGTGCGGGTATATGGATGTTACACCTTCTGATACGACAATTGTATAGTTATGTGCATTGCCAAATGCTTCTTCATCATCATACCCATCAAAAACAGAATAGATAACACTATAACTTTCATCATTTACACCCAAACTAATTACTGAATATGTGGTTCCTGTAGAAGAATCGGTTATAGTTTTAGGTGTTGTAACAGTACTTCCATCTGTAACATATCCATCCATATCAATAATAGATACCGTCTTTTCGCTTTCACTAATTACCTCACATGTCCACAGGTAACCATTATCATAAGTTTCAAATTCATAGGCAGAAGAGGAAATGCAAGGTAGCAATGCCAGCAAAGTAAGAATAAAATGTTTAGGTTTCATCATTGTTTTGTTTGTTATGGTTATTGTTTGTGTTATTCGATACTTCTCTCTAATACAAAAAACGTGGACTTCATTCGTCTACGCTTCCCAGGTATCGCCAAACACCATTGCAATCATATTCGAGTAAAAGCCCACGCCAAACGACGTGAGCATTAACCTTTACTCTTGATTGCTTCTTAAAATTTGGCGAATTCGGGGAAGCAAGAATATAAGCTAACGCTTTCTATCTATTATGTCTATATGCCTTTTATTTATGCCATAGGCGAAATCATATTAGTTAAAGATAATAGTTTGTATTTCGTCACTGAATCAAAAGCTATAGCACCGTCAAACTCAACCGACGGCCAAGCCCATTGAATATCTTGAACAGGGTGGAAACTTGAATATCTGCGTGGCCATTCTCGACTCGCGAAATGTAGCTCTTCCTTGTGCCAATGCGCTCTGCCAACTGTTCCTGAGTAAAACCAGCCTTAATACGCTCTTCTTTGAGCCGTTCACCTAAGATAAAGGCATCCACTCTCGCATCAAACTCTGTTCTTGATGGTGTTCCTTCTTCGCCATAATCCTCCTTGATATAGTCCGTGATAGGCGTGAGGCGCAGCTTTTTCATTTCCTCGCTTGACATACTCATATTCCTTTCTTTTCTTCAAAATACGCTTTCATTATTCGTTTTGCCTTCTCTATCTCACCCTTTGGTGTCTTCTGTGTTTTCTTATGAAAGGCATTGAACAGAATTACCAGATTACCCTCGTCTAAGCAACAAAACACCCTGTATATGTTTCCACCTTCTTCAACACGAATCTCAAACAGCCCCTTCACGCCCTCAACAGAACGGAAATAGACACTCGGAATAACTTCCAACGTCATAATGTATAGGAAAATTTCATAGAACTTATCGATTACCTGCTGCGAGACTGTCTTTTTGAAGTCCTTGAAGTATTCCCCATAGGCAACGACCTTTCTTACGTATTCCCTTTTGGCCATCTTGGATGATTTCGCCTGCAAAGATAACTAATTAGTAAATAATATCCAAGTATTTTGCTCAGAAAAGCAATTATACAAGCACAAATGGCATTGCTCTCCTAGAAAAGACTATTCTATTGGCAGCAGCTTTGCTCCGTCGTCGGGGGTGAAGTCGATGCCGAGGATGGAGGCGACGGTGGCTGCCACCTGCTTTGTGTAGTAGGGGCCGCACTCGTGTGTTTCACCCTTCGGCTCGATGCCTTTGCCCAGGAGCATGACCCATGTGGCTTCGGAGCCTTTGGTGCTGCTGCCGTGGCTGGACCATTCGTTGCCGAAGCCGCGCCCGTGGTCGCAGGTGATGAGGTAGGTTGTCTTGCCACGGTAGAACTTGTCGGCTTCGAGGGCCTCGTAGATGTCGCGGATGAAGGCGTCGGTGCCACGGGCAGCGTCGAGGTAGAAGTCGTACTTGCGGGCGTGTGCCCACTCGTCGCAGTCGCCGAAGGATATCCACATCACCTTGGGGTGGTCGCTGAGGAGCGTTTCGATGGCGAAGGCGTAGGTAAAGGCGTCGAAGTGTTCGCTGCGCCAGTAGCGCGGCATGCCCTGGAGCATCCTTTCTGCAAGCTTGATGCGGGGGGTCTGTTTCTTGGCGATGTTCGGTTCGTAGGACACGCTGGCCGGGATGCCGGCCTTCTCGTTGTGTATGGCGAAACGTGTGGACTTCCACGAGCCGTACATGACGACACGGCCCTTGTAGCGTGCGTCCTCGTTGGCAGCCTCCAGGACGTTGCGGTGGGGGTTGTCGACGGGGTCGTTGCTCGTGATGGCTTCGTCAGCCATTCCCGTCATCATTTCGCTGTAGCCGGGGTAGGAGATGTTGGTCTTGTTGGCAAGCTGCATGATGCTGTTCACGTTGCGGTTGCCGATGAGCACGCCTTGCTTGGCGATGGTGTTCCAGACGAAGGGCATCAGCTCCTGCCGCCTTTCCTCGGGAGTGGACCGCCAGTAGGTCTGCCGGTAGAGTTCGGTGTCGCGTGTCTGTTTCTTGTCGGCGAGCAGGTTCTCTTCTGCTCCCATGAAGACTTCCTGCCAGCGCAGGCCGTCGATGGTGATGATGACGAGTCGGTTGTCCTTGTCTCCCCTGGCGGAGAGCTGCAGGGACGTCAAGGGCATCAAGGCAAAGAGGATTACAAAGATTTGTTTCATGGTTATGTTGGTTTTTGGTTTTGATGGCGTTGTCTACCGGCGATTGACAATTTTGCGCGAGCGGGTTGTGCCGTCGGTGTAGGTGATGTGCTGGATGACGATACGTTCGGTCTCGGGGGCGGAAACTTGCTGTCCGCCGAGGTTGTAGTACCTGACGGCTGCAATCTGCTGGGCAGTCTTCCCGGCGATGCTGTTGCCGATGTCGTCGGGCGTTTCGAGGACGGTGGTTGTGCACGGGCGGTTCGGGCCGCCGATGGTGGGCCGTTCGAGCAATGCCATGCTGCAGCTGCCGTCGGGGAAGCGTCCGTAGGTCGACCAGCGGGGCTGTTTCCTGTAGCGCAGGGCGTCGGCCCAGCTGCTGTCTGCGGCGACGATGGAGATGTAGGCGTCGTCGTCGTTCTTCAGCTTGAAGGCGGCATGCAGCTGTGCGGCCGAGTCCTTGCCGTCGCACCAAACGACCTTGTGGCCGTGGGCGGGAATGGCGGCGTCTACCTCGCCGGGCGGTGTGAGCCGGAACTTGTGGGCATCGTCCGGGTCGTCGCTCAGATAGATGCCGGAGAGGTCGATGTCGTGGTCGGTGGTGTTGTACAGCTCTATCCAGTCGGCCTTCTTCCCGTATTCGTTGATGAAGATGTCGTTGCCGGCACTTACCTCGTTGATGCGTATGGGAGGCTCGGCGTGCTCGGTGCGCTCGAAGACGGCTTCTATCTGGAATGTCCCCGAGGGGAAGTCGTCGCTGAGGTGCAGGATGGAGTCGGCGGACACGGCCCTGCCGTTGACGTTCCACTCGCGGAAGACCGTTCCGCCGGGGGCTGACGCGGTGAGCGTGATGGGTGCGAACATGTAGCCGCGGAACCGTCCTGTCGGTATCTCCTGTCCGTTGAGCAGAAGAGCCTTGGCTTCGGGCAGGTTCGTCTGCAGCGAGACGGTGTACTCGTCCTGCAGGCCGAATGCCGTCTTGAGGCTTTGCTTCAGTGCCGGACGCCGCACTTCGTAGTCGCCCAGACGCTCTATCAGCCTGTCGGCCTTCTCGTCGGAAGTGAGTCCTTCCAGCTGCAGTGCCCGGTTGACGGTGTTCTTCATGTCGGTAACGATGGGCTCGCAGCGCTCGGGGTCGAACACGCAGCCGTCCATGATGCAGTAGGCGTCGACGAACTGCTTCTTGAAAGGTTCGTAGCTCAACATGTTCTTGAACCGGACGGGCAGCGAGCCGGTGCCTTTGTTCAGGACCTGCAGTATCATGTTGGTGTCGCCGAAGCCGCCGTCCACGTCGTGCAGTACGATGTGGAACTTGCCGTCGTCGTCCCTGGCGCGGAATCCCTTGAGGTTCTTGAAGCCGCCCCTGAGCCAGTCCAGGTTGCCCATGTAGGTCTCGGCGGCCATGTAGTTGCAGTATTCGTCGATGTCGACGAGCCGGCATATTGCGTTCCAGATGCCGGTGTCGGCGGGGTTGCCGGCAAGGTCGCGGCTCAGGTTGTACCATTCGTCCAGCTTCTTCTTGTCGCCTTCCTTGATGATGATGTCGCCCTCCCACTGGTCCATCTCGTCCTTGTCGATGCCGTAGTTGCTGAAGGCGAACTGCTTGTTGCTCTCCTCGCGGAGGTTCATCATGCCCAGGTACTTGCCGTCGAGGAAGACGTGTGCGGGCTGCCAGGCCTGACAGTCGAGGTAGATGCCGCTGGTGCGCAGCAGCTCCTGGATGGCTGCGTCCCATATCCGGGCGTTGCCGTCCTGGCCTCCGTTCCTGACGAGGAAGTTCTTTATCTTGATGTGCGGCTTGCTGCCGAAGATGGGGTGGGGGAAGTAGTTGAGGCCTTCGTAGACTTTGCCCGACTTCAGCTTGAAGGGCGTGCGGTACTCGAAGTCATCGTTGCCTGTGTTGAAGCGCGTCCATCCGCCGAAGATGCTGAAGTCCGACTCCTGGTTGAGTGCTTCGCTGTAGCCGCCGCGGGCATCGGGTACGTAGTATTCCACGTTCACCGGCCGCTCCCAGTCCATGTTTTGGTTGGCCCTCACCTTCGAGTTGTTGGCGATGCGTCCGTTGGTGCCCGTCACGTACAGGCCTATCGTGTTGTCGAAGAAGTTCTTGGGTGCTGTGCTGACGCAGAGAATCGGCAGGGTGAACTGCCCGTCGGACCGGATGAAGGTGCGCGTGACGACGGGACTGTCGAGGAAGCCTTCCTGCGAGAGCATGAGGCGGTAGATGGCGGTGCCGTTGCCGGAGAATTGTCCGTCGGCGCTCGTCGGCGACGTGCCGGGCTGTGGCGCAGAGCCGTCGGTGGTGTAGTAGAGCGTTGTGCCTTCGGGGATGTCGACCGTGAAGCTAAAGCTGTCCGCGAAGGTTCCGCCCGTCGTGCTGACGAGAGGGGCCTGCAGTCTCTCGTCGGCAGTCCGGCTGGTGTTGTTCGTCGCCTTGGGGGTCGGCACAGAGGTCCACCCGAAGCTGGCCGCGCCGTCCGTTTCCCTCATCCAGGAGCAACGCGCGATGCTCGGCGGATATTCCAAGGCATCGATGGGCTGCCCCTTGGCGTCCAGCAGCTCAATCAGCCCGCCGTCGGCATCCAGCTTGAAGGGGATTTGCAAGCCGGCATTCGGCCCATAGTAACCATCCTTGCTGTTGTGGTCGAACCAGAGCACGAGGTATCCGTGGGGCGACACCTTCCCGTAGTCATCGGTGAGCGTGTGCTGTTCCAGCTTGCCCTCGGCGTCCGTGTGCCGCAGGGTCATGCTGCCCATCGCGATATAGTTGGTCGTTGGGTTGTAGAGCTCCACCCATCCGCCATAGTTGTACGAAGGGTCGAGATGACGGTCAATGTTTGCCACGCAAATCTCGTTGAACAGCAGATGGGCGTTTTCCTGCGCATACATGTTCAGGGCCAAGCAGAAGATGGCTGCCAGGAGGATGTGTTTTGATGTATGTGCAAGCATATTTCTTGGGGTTAGCGGGGTGAGGAGGCGAGGGCGCCGTGCCGTGTCGGGTAACACAGCGTGCTCTTCCGAGATAAGAGCCTAGGTCT
>DGTM01000039.1:5967-34776 GCA_002394305.1 Prevotellaceae bacterium UBA4336 | reverse complement strand
TTCCGAGATAAGAGCCTAGGTCTTCTGGAATAAGAGCCTAGGTCTTCTGGAATAAGCGCCTGGCTCTTCCGGATTACTCGGCCGTGGCTGTGCGTTCCTGCTCCATTTGCTGGAAGTCCTTGAGGCGAAGGACGAAGCTGCGCGTGAGGTATTTGTCGAGCACGACGGGGTTGACGCTGAGCTCCTGCGGCGTGCCGTGGAAGAGTATCTGCCCCTCGAAGAGGAGGTACGCACGGTCGGTGATGCAGAGCGTCTCCTCGACGTTATGGTCGGTGATGAGCACGCCGATGTTTCTCTGTTTCAGTTTCCAGACGATGTACTGTATGTCCTCCACGGCGATGGGGTCCACGCCGGCAAAGGGTTCGTCGAGCATGATGAACTTGGGGTCGATGGCCAGGCAGCGGGCTATCTCCGTGCGTCGGCGCTCGCCGCCGCTCAGCTGGTCGCCCAGGTTGCGGCGCACCTTCTCCAGGCGGAACTCGCTGATGAGGCTCTCCAGCTTCTCGCGCTGGTAGTCGCGCGGCTTGCCCGTCATCTCCAGCACGCTGGCAATGTTGTCCTCCACGCTCATCTTGCGGAACACGCTGGCCTCCTGTGCCAGGTAGCCGATGCCGCGGCGGGCACGCTGGTAGACGGGCAGGTTCGTTATCTCCTCGTCGCCCAGGAAGATATGTCCGGCATTGGGCAGGACGAGCCCCGTCGTCATGTAGAACGACGTCGTCTTGCCCGCGCCGTTCGGTCCGAGCAGGCCGACAATCTCGCCCTGGCGCACATCGAAGCTGACGTTGTTCACCACCGTCCGCTTGCCGTAGATCTTCACCAGACCTTCGCTGCGGAGATGCAAGGCCCCCTCGAAGTCGGACCCCCCGAGGCTGGCCCCCCCGACCCCCTTTAGGGGGAGAGAAGTTTCTGTTACTATCTGTGTTGGTTTCTCGTCCATAGTTTGTTATCTTCTATATGTAACATGGTTCCCCCTAAAGGGGGTTAGGGGGTCTGCATGGTCTGTTCCTCCTTCACCTTTCTGAGCAGGTCGCTGGCGAAGATGAAGGAGTTGAGCTTCTCGTTCGTGGCCGTCATGATTTCGTCCTTCGAGCCCTCCCACTCCTTGTGCCCGTCGCAGATGAAGAGGATGCTCTCGCCGATGCCCAGCACGGAGTTCATGTCGTGGGTGTTGATGATGGTGGTCATGCCGTACTCGTGCGTGATGCCGCTGATGAGCTCGTCGATGACGAGGCTCGTCTTGGGGTCGAGTCCCGAGTTCGGCTCGTCGCAGAACAGGTACTTGGGGTTCAGCGCAATGGCCCGGGCGATGGCTACGCGCTTCTGCATGCCACCGCTTATCTCGCCCGGCATCTTGTCTTCTGCTCCCTTCAGGTTGACGCGCTCCAGGCAGAAACGCGCACGCTGCACGCGGTCGTCCTGGTTCATGTCGGAAAACATGTCGAGCGGGAACTTGACATTCTCCAGCACCGTCAACGAGTCGAAGAGCGCGGCGCTCTGGAATATCATGCCCATCTCGCGGCGGAGCATCACACGTTCGCGCTTCGTCATCATCACGAAGTCGCGTCCGTCGTAGAGAATCTTGCCCCTTTCGGGCGTGAAGAGCCCCACGATGTTCTTCATCAGCACCGTCTTGCCGGAACCCGACTGACCGATGATGAGGTTTGTCTTCCCGTCGCAGAACTGCATGTTGATGTCCATCAGCACGTCCCTGCCGTCGAAACTCTTGTATAGATGCTGTACTTCAATCATTGTTGGTGGTTGGCGGTTAGTGGTTAGAGGTTAGAGGTTAGAGGATTGTATCGGTTGCTGATTAGGAACCAGAGGTATTCTCTAACCTCTAACCCCTAACCACTCACTCTTATGCTAATAGGCTTGTCAGGAAGATGTCGCTGAAGAGGATGAGCATGCTGCTCGACACCACGGCGTTCGTGCTGGCCTTGCCCACGTCGAAGCTGCCGCCCTCCACGAAGTAGCCGTGGTAGGACGCCACGCTGCTGATGATGAAGGCAAAGACGGTGCTCTTGATGATGCTTGCATAGACGAACCAAGGGTTGAAGTCGTGCAGCAGGCCCACCGTGAGGTCGTCGGGCGTGATGATGCCGGCAAGGGATGTGGCATAAGCCCCCACGAAGCCGGTCACGATGCTGAAGACGACGAGGAAGGGCACCATCGTCATCATGCCTATCACCTTGGGCAGGATGAGGAACGAAGCCGAGTTGACACCCATTATCTCGAGCGCGTCAATCTGCTGCGTCACACGCATCGTGCCTATTTCCGACGCGATGTTCGAGCCCACCTTGCCCGCCAGGATGAGGCACATGATGCTCGACGAGAACTCCAGCAGCATGATTTCGCGCGTCACATAGCCCGTCGTGAAGGTCGGCATCCAGGCACTCTGGATGTTCAGCTTTATCTGTATGCAGATGACCGCACCGATGAAGAAACTGATGAGCAGCACGATGCCGATGGAGTCCACGCCAAGCGAACTCATCTCGCGCACATACTGCCGCATGAACATGCGCCACCGCTCGGGCAGGCTCAGCACCCTGCCCATCAGTTGTAAGTACCTGCCAAAGTCAGCCAGCCAATTCGTGATGAACACCTCTCGTATTTACTATTTGATAATTTACTATTTACGATTTATTTGCGTTTTATTTGCGCTTCAACCATTCTGGGCGGTAGCAAATTCTTCACTTTTCACTATTCCCTTTTCACTTAGTCGGCGTCTCCATGCCTACGACGAGGCGGTTGCCGCTGCCGAAGATTTGCTTTGCCACCTGCTTGATGTCCTCGACGGTCACGCTCTGCACGCACTCCTCGTAGCCTTCGACGAACTCCTGCTTGTAGCGCGTCTTCGAGATGAGGCTGTTCATCCAGTAGCCATTGTCCTTGAGGTTCTCCTGATGAGAGCGCAGCATGTATTCCTTTATCTTGCCGAGGTTTTCCTCCGAGGGGCCTTGCTCCATCATCTTCTTGATACCATCGCTCACGACAGACGTCATGGCGAGGCGTTTCTCGGGAGCTGTGGGAAGGACGATTTGCACCGTGGCTATCTCCTCGGGGTAGTCTTGGAGGCCGGCATTGACAGGCACGCCATAGGCTCCGCCCTCGTCCTCTCGCACGGTTTCCGTGTAGAGCATCGTCATGGCCTGCTGCAACATATCGACAAGAATGTCGTTGCGAAGCGTCTCCTTCATGGGGGCATGATAGAGAAAGACGTTCAGCGAGTTCGGAGTGTCCTGTTCCTTAGTGAAGTAACACTCGCGTTCGCCTTTCGTCATGCGCTGGTCGATGACCTTGTACTTCTCTTTCTTGCCCTTCGCAGGCAGAGCGCCGAGATACTTAGCCAGCAACGGAGCTACGGAGTCGGCATTGACGTCGCCCACGAGATAAAACTCGAAGTCGCGGGCATTGGCAAAGCGCTCACGATACATCTCGAGCAAACGGTCGTAGTTGATGCGGTCGAGGTCGGCTTCCTTCAGGCGCTTTGCACGTACATTATTATTATATACCACGCTGACAATGCTGTCTGCGAATGCTGTCTGCGGGTTGAGTTCCTGGTTCTTCAGGTCGTTGCGCGTGCGCTCCATCTGCGAGGTGAAGGCATCGTCGTCGCGTCGCGGAGAGGTGAAGCAAAGGTAGGCGAGCTGGAGCATCGTCTCGAAGTCCTTCTTCACGCAGTTGCCCTCAATGACTTCGGTGCGGGTGCCGACGCTGGGCGATGCACTGGCCTGGATGCCGGCCAGCTTCTTCTGCAGCTCGACAGCCGAGAAGCTGCCCCAGCCTCCCTGACGGACCAGGCCGACGTTGTTCGTGTTGATGAACTCGTCATCGCTGTAGAGACTGTTGCCGCCCCACGATGTCGCGCGGAAGTTGATGCGGTTGGGGCTGTAGTCAGTCTGCTTGACGTGAATCTTCATGCCGTTGGAGAGCGTGATGAGCCGTGCGCCGTAGACGTCGTCGGTTATCTTCTTGACCTTCACCTTGCTTTCCAGTTCAGGCACGAGCGGTTCGGTGCTGACCTCTTCGGTGAAGGCTGCTATCTCTTCTGCGTCGACTTCTGCCATGGCGGAGAGTATTTCCTGCTCGGTAGGAATGACGAGGCCTTCCTTCTCGGGCATCATGACGAGGATGGCACGATTCTCTTGCGAGAGGTCGGCAAGGACGGCGTTGATGGCTTCCAGGGGAACGGCGGGCACAAGCGTCTGCATCGTCTGGTGTATCCACTCGATGCCGGGTGCAGGTTCATTGTCAATGAAGTGACGGACGTAAGCATTCACCAGCGAGGTGTTCGTGCGTTTGTCGCGAGCTTCGTAGGCTGCATCAATCTGCGAGAGATACTCGTCCTTGAAGCGTTGGTACTCGCTCTCGGTGAAGCCGTTGCGGACGACGCGGAGCAGCTCGCGGTAGGCTGCCTTGATGCCCTCCGTGTATCGGCCTTCCTTCATGCTGATGCCGAGGGTGAAGGCATCCTTCGTCTTGGCAACGAGGAACGGGCCGTAGTCGAGGCCGGCACCCGAGAAGGGTGCGTCTGCCTGGCGCGTTATCTCGTTGAGACGCTCGTTGAGCATACCCATGACGGCATCCTTGATGAAGTCTATTCCGATGTAGGCCATCGTGCCTCTCATTTCGCGGGGCAGCGGGTCGCTCTTGAACATGATGGCTGCCTCCATGCCTGTGAACTCCTTGTCCGTGCCGACGAAAACGAGCGGCTCCTTGTTGTCGGGCACGGGGTACTCCTCGCGGACGGCAGCATCGGGAGCCGGAGCGGCAATGTCGGCAAACATCTGCTGCAGCTTCTTCTCGACGGCTTCGGGGTCAACGTCGCCTACGATGACGAGTGCCTGCAGGTCAGGACGGTACCACTTGCGGTAGTAGCTGCGGAGGGTCTCGTAGGGGAAGTTCTTTACGATGTCCATCGTGCCGATGGGCATGCGCTCAGCGTACTTGCTGTCCTTGCAGATGGCGGGCAAAGCTTTCTCGATGAGGCGCATCTGAGCGCTGCGACGCATGCGCCACTCCTCTTCGATGACGCCGCGCTCCTTGTCGATTTCCTTGTCCTCGAGCAGGAGGTCGTGGCTCCAGTCGTGCAGGATGAGCAGGCAGGAGTCGATGGCGCCGGCCGTCTCGACGTTCACATTATTTATATTATAGACGGTCTCGTCGAAGGAGGTATAGGCATTGAGGTTCTCGCCGAACTTCACGCCGATGCGCTCCAGATACTGTTTCAGGGCGTCGCCCGGGAAGTGGGTTGTGCCGTTGAAGCACATGTGTTCGAGGAAGTGTGCCAGTCCGCGCTGGTCGTCCTCCTCCTGCATGGAGCCGACGCGCTGTGCGATGTAGAAGTCGCAGCGCTTCTCGGGCCACTCGTTGTGACGGATGTAATAGGTGAGGCCGTTCTCGAGCTTGCCGGTCTTGACGGCGGGGTCGAGCGGTACGGGCGGCATCTGCATCTGCTGAGCCTGGGCGACAACAGCAAACAGCGCCACTGCCAGCAGTGAAAGGAGTTTCTTTATCATTGTTCTTGCAGTTTTATGGGTCTTATAGGTCTTATGGGTCTTATAGGTCTTATAGGTCTTATGGGTCTTATAGGTCTTATGAGTCTTATAGGTCTTATAGGTCTTATGGGTCTTATAGGTTTTATGGGTCTTATTGTTTGTTCTTATTTCATCTTCCATCCGTCCTCATGCAGGACGAGGGACAGGCCGATTTGTTCGCTGGTGCTGTCGCTGAAGTGCAGCTGCAGCATGACGTAGGCTGTGCTGTCCTGGTAGAGGCTGTCGCCTGTCGCTTCGACGCTGCAGAGGCTCCGCATGTCGTCCTTTGCCATGAACTGCGCCGTGGCATCTGCGAACTGGCTGCGGAAATCCTCCGGCATGTCCTCGGCATCGGCATAGCCCCGGACGAAGCCTTCGTAGTCGCCCCGGATGAGCATCATGTAGTACTCCTCGGCAGCTTTCCTCGCAGCCTGGTGGGTATAGTAGCCGTCGGCACAGGCCCACAGAACGGCCGACAGCAGACAACAGCAGACGGCCTTCTTCATTTCTGGCGGATGTAGATGTTGATGGGGCATCCCGAGAAGTCCCAGCGTTCGCGAATCTTGTTCTCGAGGAAACGCTTGTAGGGTTCCTTGACGTACTGCGGCAGGTTGGCGTAGAAGACGAATGAGGGCACGCGTGTGTCGGGAATCTGCATGCAGTACTTTATCTTGATGTACTTGCCCTTCATGGATGGTGGGGGGTAGGCCTCGATGAGCGGCAGCATCTCCTCGTTGAGCTTGTGGGTGGAGACTTTGCGTGTGCGGTTGCCGTAGACGTCCTTTGCCGTCTCCAGCACCTTGAAGATGCGTTGCTTCGTCAGGGCCGAGCCGAAGATGATGGGGAAGTCGGTGAAGGGGGCCATACGCTCGCGGATGGCATCCTCCATCGTCTTGATGACCTTGGTGTCCTTGTCGGGCACGAGGTCCCACTTGTTGACCACCACGACGAGGCTCTTCTGGTTCTTCTGTATGATTTGGAAGATGTTGAGGTCCTGCGCCTCGATGCCTCTGGTGGCGTCTATCATGAGGATGCAGACGTCGCTGTTCTCGATGCTGCGGATAGAGCGCATCACACTGTAGAACTCCAGGTCTTCGCTCACCTTGTTCTTCCTGCGGATGCCGGCCGTATCGACCAGATAGAAGTCGAAGCCGAACTTGTCGTAGCGCGTATAGATGCTGTCGCGAGTGGTGCCGGCGATGTTGGTCACGATGTTCCTCTCCTCGCCGATGAAGGCGTTGATGAGGCTCGACTTGCCTGCATTCGGCCGTCCCACGACGGCGAAGCGCGGTATGTCCTCGTCGGGCAGAGCGTCGCTTTCCTTCGGGAACTTGCTGATGACAAGGTCGAGCAGGTCGCCTGTGCCGCTTCCTGTGGCTGCCGAGATGCACCAGGGGTCGCCGAGGCCGAGCGCGTAGAACTCGGCGGCGAGGTAGGTTTCGTTGTTGTCCGTCTTGTTGCAGACCAGCACGACGGGCTTCTTGCTTCGGCGCAGGATGCCGGCCACTGCTTCGTCGAGGTCGGTGATGCCGTTCTGTATGTCGACCAGGAAGAGGATGACGTCGGCCTCGTCCGTGGCGAGTGTCACCTGTTTGCGTATCTCTTCCTCGAAGATGTCGTCGCTGCCCACTACCCATCCGCCCGTGTCGATGACGGAAAACTCGCGCTGTCCCCACTCGCACTTGCCGTACTGGCGGTCGCGCGTCGTACCAGCCTCTTCGCTGACAATGGCGTGGCGCGTCTGCGTCAAGCGGTTGAACAACGTACTCTTGCCCACATTCGGGCGTCCCACTATAGCTACTATGTTCGACATGCCTCTTTTCCTATTCTCTATTTATCTTATTTTTCCTGTTCTCTAATCGCCCGCAAAGTTACGAAGAACCGCGCGAAATACAAAAAGAAAGGCTAAGTTTTTCTTCTTATCTCCGTTCCCTGTTCCGATTACTACGAAAAAGTGTTCAATTACTAAGAATAAACGTTAAAGTCCCGTTCATATCGTAACTTTCCAATATCTAAACATTGCGAGATTGAGCGGAACAACATAACTTTGCCCTCAGAAAAGCTAAACGACCAATCCCCCAAACGACCAAACATGAAACGCAAGGACAAGACATTGACCAGGGTGGAGTTCGAGATAATGAACATCCTTTGGGACATCGAGGGCGGGGCCTGTGCATGGGACGTGCTGGAACGCTGTCCGGAGCCCAAGCCTGCCTACACCACCGTCGCCACCTACCTGAAAGTGCTCTACGAGAAGGGCTTCCTGGACTTCCACAAAGTGGACGGGCAAGGCAAGACGCACCGCTATGTGCCGCTCGTCACGCGAGCCGAGTACACGCGCCGCACGATGCAGGAGGTGAAGCGCGACCTCTTCGGGGGCAGTGTGAAGTCGATGCTCAGCTTCTTCGTCCGCGAAGAGAATCTCTCGGAAGACGACGCGAAGGAAATGTTGGCGATGATAAAGCCCCTCTCCAACCCCTAACCCCTCCTCCCCCAAAGGGGAGGCGGGGAACCGCCGCCGCAATAATAACTTCCGATAAACGTGCAATCAAACTGCCCAAGCCCTGCCAGCAGTTCCCTCCCCTTTGGGGGAGGGTTAGGGAGAGGGGCGCAATTACAATGATGTCTGCTTTTCTTTTATATTCCATCAAGTCCGCTTTGGTGCTGACGATGCTTTATGTGCCCTACGTCCTCATGTTGCGGCGCGAGAGTTTCTACCGTTTCAACCGTCTGATGCTGCTCGGCATCCTGCTGCTCTCGCTGTTGCTGCCGCTCTGCAACATCTCCGCTCTGTCGCTCGACCGCCAGCCCGTCGTGCAGGCCGCACAGCTGCAGCTGCTCGAGATGGGCATCCCTGTCCACGTCCTGCCCGAGGTGCAGGTCGTCGCAGAGACGCAAGCTGCGAACAACCGTTTAACCTTTTCACTCTTTAACCTTTTAACCTTTACATACATAGCAGGCATGGCCGGACTGCTCTTGCTGAGGCTTTGGCAGATGGGCCGCCTGCAGCTGGGTCTGAAGCGGGGCGTCCTGTGGCACAGCGACGAAGGGGGCATCCGCATCTACTGCCATGCGGAGGACGTGGCACCCTTCAGCTGGATGCAGAGCGTCGTCATCAGTCAGCGGGACTGGAACGAGGCGGGCCGTGAGATAGTCCTGCACGAGAAGGGACACATCCTGGGCGGCCACTCATGGGACGTCGTGCTGCTCACCCTCGTGCAGATGGTGCAGTGGTGGAATCCGATGTGCTACATGCTGGGCGTCAGCCTGCGGGACGTCCACGAATACGAGGCCGACAGCTACGTCCTCCGGCAGGGCGTCTCGGCACAAGGCTATCAGCTTTTGCTTATAAGAAAAGCCGTTGGCTCCGGTCCTTCCCTTTGGTCAGGCTCGGGAACCTACGCTTTCGCCAACAGTTTTAACCATAGTTTAACTAAAAAACGTATCACGATGATGAAGAAGTCAAAATCGAATCCGTGGATGCGTGCCCGTGCGCTCTACGTCATCCCGGTGGCTGCGTTGGCTCTCTCGGCCTTCGCTACGCCTAAGTTCGTCGCTCCCATCGAGGAGGCAGTCACGAATCTTGAGGGCAAGGGTACGGAGAAATCCGTGAATTTGCAAGTTCCTGACGAGAAAAAGAAGTCTGTCGCTCAGAAAGACGCGAAGCAGAGCCCCGTGGGGAAGGTCGTTTCGGAGGAAGTGAAGAAGCTGGGTGACGACGCACGTCCCCTGTTTGTCCTCAACGGCAAAATCTTTGAAATTCCAGAGGAAACGAAGGGTATCAACTTCAAAAGGATGCACGAGGAGCAGCTCACGGAACTGCTGAATATCAATGTGGAGGACATCGAGAGCATTACTGTGCTGAAGAACGAAGAAGCCATCAAAATATGGGGTGACAAAGGTGCCAACGGCGTCATCGTCATCACGACACGCAGCGGACAGCAAAGCGACGCGGCAGAAGTCAGCAACGACACTATCTACAATGTGGTGAAGGAAGTTGCAAAGTTCCCAGGCGGCGATTCGGAGTGCTTCGAGTTCCTTTCCGAGAACATCCGTTACCCGAAGCTCTGCCACGATTTCGGCGTGCAAGGTCGTGTCATTGTCCGTTTCGTTGTAGAGAAGGACGGCAGCATCTCTCATATAGAGAAAATGATGGCTCCGCGCAAGACGCTTTCGCAAGTGGATGTGGTTTCCTATAAGGAGAAGAATCCCAATGCGACGGAGCTCCTGGAGGAGGGTATGGACCTGGGCGACCTGCTCTTCGAAGAGGCCATACGTGTGGTTGAGTTGATGCCGAAGTGGGAGCCTGCAAAAGACAAAGACGGCAACGCTGTCCGTAGCTTCTTCAACCTGCCCATCATGTTCCGCCTGAACTAATGTTTGGTTTTAGAAGTTAATACATCGACGCGTCAGATCGCTCCTTCGTTGCGAAACGAGGGAGCTCTTCCTTTTGTTGCCCCGAACGTGTGGCGAATCCGGCCGAACGAAGAACGAAACTGCGAACTCAGACGTGGCGTTTCTTCTGCCGCTCTGAGAAACAGGCTGTGTCGTGGCACAAAAAAGGCCCCTGCCGAAGCGGTAGGGGCCTTTCATCTGTGTGCTTTATGCATTGCCGAGCGTGCCGTCCAGGGGGATTGCATTGCCAGCGGGTTGTTGTTGTTGCGGCACGCGCTTGAAGGCGATGTTGTTGCGGAGCATCTGCCCGGGATTGATAAGCGGCAGAATCTGCTTCGGTATGCCAGCCTCCTCGCTGCGCACGGCCATGATGCCGCGGGCCGAGCCGATGGTGATGTCAGCCATGTGCTGCACCAGGCCGGCGGGCAGTACCCACTGGTCGCCGTCGAGCTGATAGAGGGCACTCCAGCTGTCGCGTGTGAACTCGAAGACCGTCTGCACGCCCAGGATGAGCTGCGTGATGTCGTTCTTCTTGTACTCGAAGTTGGCGTTGCAGCGCACGATGCGTTTGTCCGTCTCGCTGTTGAACTGGAGCTGGTTGTTGATTTGCATCTCGCCCTCCGGCCATTCGTTGGCGAGGTTGACGAACTGAAGTTGCTTGACGTCCATCAAGCGGAATTGAATCTGAATCTGTTTCTGTTGCATGAGTTATCGCCCCTCTCCCTAACCCTCCCCCAAAGGGGAGGGAACTGCGTGCAGGGGCATGGCAGTTTGATGGTTCTTGCTTCCTCTCCCCTCCTCTTTGGGGGAGGGGTTGGGGGAGAGGGGCATTTATTTCTTTGCTTTGATTGTCATGGCATTGAGGTAGTAGAAGCTGTTGGGGCTGCTGTTGCGTGCGCCGGGCATCACGGTCAGTGTGAGCTGTCCGTCGGCCGTGGGGCGCACGTCCTTTATCGTGGCCGTCTCGCCGGAGTTGTTGGCGGACTGCACGGCGTCGGCCCATGTGTCTTCGCCTTGCACCACGAAGCTTGTCTGCCGGAAGTCCTGGCTGCCCATGCGCGAGGAGAAGATGGTCAGTTCGTAGGTCAGCTCCGGATTGAGGTGGCTCAGGCGGAGCGTGGCGCTGGCCCGCGGGCCCTGCGAGCCGAACTTGCCCGCCGCGTAGCCCCACAGGGCGGATTGCGACACTTCGGAGGGCATGAGCATCTTGGTCGTGGTGTAGGATGCGCCGTTACGGTTTGCGCCCCCGAAGTCGCCCGTGAACGTCACGAGGATGCCGGTGGGGTTCATGTTGCTGTCCGTGATGTCGGTGTACGTGCGCATGCCCGGCTTGATGTCGTTCCAGGCAGGGTCTGGTGTGTGGTCCTGTCCGAAGTTGAGCTTCACCAGTCCCGTCGGCACGATGTCGTTGACGGCGGGGAAGCCTTCGCGGTCGAGCACCGTGCGTTCGTAGGGATGCGCCACGGCCTCGTGGGCTGCCACCTGGCAGGTGTGGGCCGTCACGAAGTCGACTCCCTCGGGGCGGTAGCTGAAGCCTACGGGCGAGATGCCCGTGATGACCTCCAGCCAGGCGCAGGCTGCCGTGTAGCGCCCCATTTTCAGGTCCAGGTGATAGCCGTCGCGGTTCATGTTGTCGCCCAGGTACGTGGTGCGGGCGTTCTGTATGGCTGTGCCGCTGGGCACTACGAACCGCAGCTCCGGATGCGTGGCAGTGGCATATTGGACCGCCCGGCAGATGCTGTCGTACATCACCTCCTGGCGGTTCCCGTAGTTGGCAAAGCCGCCATGCGTGCTGTCGTGCGAGTAGGCCCACGTCTGGTGGTAGCCGTAGACGGCGTTGGGGTTGGTCTGGAGGCTCTGCGTGTACTGTATCAGATGGGTCAGGTCGGGCTCGAAGGTTGAGGTCAGTCCCGACTCCTGGCTCACTTGCTGGAAGGTGATGAACTGCCAGGGCTCGTCGGTGATGATGTCGGCGAGTGCCATGCGGGGCGTGTTGGAGCGCTGTCCGTTCACGACCTTGCGGTACTCGAACGTGTTGTTCGCCTCCGTCACGTCAATCCAGTGCGAGTGGAAGCCCTGTCCGCCGCGGTAGGCATTGCCGATGACCATCTTCACGCCGGCCTCTCGGGCCAGTTCCCAAAGGTACTGCTCCACGGCGTCCTGCGAGAAGCTGTTGCCGATGGCCAGCACGCGGACGATGCTGTCCCCGCCCGTGGCTTTTTCCCCTGGCACGGCCTCCGCCACTGGTAGCTCTGTTTGCGCCCTCGCGACGAGGCAAAGGGCAAACGTCATGAGGGCTGTTATGTACCGAAAGTTCTTCATTTGCCAAGTATCTTTTTGTATTCGTCTTTGTCGGAAAGCACCTGCAGCGCGCGTTCGATGCACGGGTCATCGATGAGCTGCTGCTGCACGCCGCCCCGCTGGTAGTAGTAGCGGTGTGCTATCTCGTCCATGATGTAGGGCTCCACCTCCTTGCGGAAGCGCATCAGGTCGGCGCGGACGTCGCTCCGGAGCTTCACCTCCAGGGCGTCGAGCTCGGCCTGCACGGCTTCCTGATACCCCTCGCGGCGGACCACGTCGCGCAGCACATTCAGCACCTCGTGGCAGGGCTTGCCTGCCTCGAAGCCGCTGGCCTGGATGCTGTCGGCAAAGGCTGCATAGTCCTCGTCGCTGAGGCGGAACTCGCCGATGGGCGGAATGGTGGGGTGGGCGTGGCAGTAGCTGGTGACGTAGTCGAAGAACTCGTCGCTGCCCACCAGCTCGTAAATCATCGAGGGCAGGCTGTCGGGCTTCACCTCGACGTCAGGCTTGATGCCGCCCCCGTCGCGCACCTCGCGTCCGCCAGCCGTGTGGAAGACGTGCGTCAGGCTGTCGGGCACCGTGCCGGCAGAGCCGTCGGCGTTCAGGTGGCGATAGTCGTAGGCCTGTATGCAGCGCCCGCTGGGGATGTAGTAGCGGCTGGAGGTTATCTTCAGGCTGCCGTGGTAGGGCACTTCGCGAATCATTTGCACGAGGCCCTTGCCGTAAGTGCGTGTTCCCATGATGACGGCCCGGTCGAAGTCCTGGAGTGCGCCCGAGACGATCTCGGAGGCAGAGGCTGAGGCCCCGTCCACGAGGACGACGAGCGGCATCACGCTGTCCATAGGCTCGGTGGCTGTGTAGTACTCGCGGTTGGTGCGCGTCATCTTGCCTCGCGTGTAAACCACTTTCTTGCCCTTCGGCAGGAAGAGATTGGCTATGTCGACGGCCTCGTTGATTGCTCCGCCCGGGTTTCCCCGCAGGTCGAACACGAGCTGTCGGGCTCCCTGCCGCCGCAGGTCGTTCAGGGCGTTGCGCACCTCCCGGCATGCCCCTTCGGTGAAGCCGGTCAGGTAGATGTAGCCTGTCTGTCCGTCGCCGAGCATCCCGTAGTAGGGGACCTCGGGCAGTTGTATCATCTGGCGTGTGATGAGGAACGACTTCTCCTCCTCTCCGCGCCGCACCTTCAGCTCGAACGTGGTGCCGGCCTCGCCGCGAAGCATGCTGCTCACCTTGGGCGTGAGCATGCCCTTCACGTCCTTGCCGTCGATGGAGAGGATGACGTCGCCCGCCCGGACGCCTGCCTGCTGGCTGGGCGTGCCTTCGTAGGGCTCGCTGATGACGCACCTCTGCTCCTTCCTGTGATAGCGGATTACGCTGCCGATGCCTGCATATTTGCCTGTCGCCATCTGCCGCAGGTCGTCATCGTCGTCGGGGTAATAGTCCGTAAAGGGGTCCACCTGCCTGAGCATGGAGCGTATGCCCCAGCCTATCACCGTGTCGGCGTTGAGCGAATCGACGTAGAAGAGGTCGAGCTGCTTGTATATGTCGTTGAAGAGCTCCAGGTTGCGACTGATGGCAGAGTTGGCGTTTCCTTTCTTCTGGGCTGCCAGGCCGAGGGGCAGCACACACATTATTATATATAATAGGGTCCCTCCGGCCCCCCTTAGGGGGAGAAAAAGAAATCTCCTTGTCTTTATTCCTTTCATTCTTTCATCGTTTCATTTTTTCATTCTTTCTTATCTCTTTCCACGTCTCCTCGGGCAGTTTGGTGCCGACCACCCCGATGATGTGGCCTGCCAGGAGCGTTCCGGCGCTGAGACATTCCTGCAGGGACGCACCTCTCCCCAGGGCGTGTAGGAAGCCTCCGGCAAAGAAGTCGCCCGCTGCCGTCGTGTCGACAACCGGCATCCTACGTGCCTCGGCCACCGCTTCTTCCTCGCCGAGCCGTACGCTTGCGCCTTTGCTGCCCAGCTTCACCACGGCCAGGCACTTCATGGAGGCTATTTGCCGCAGGGCCTCCAGCGGGTCGCTCTTCCCGGTGAAGGTGCAGGCTTCCTCCTCGTTGGCAAAGACGATGTCGATGTAGTCCTGCACCAGATGGCGGAAGTAGGCGAGGTCCGCTGCCACGACGTTGTAGCTTGCCAGGTCGAGACTGAGCATTGTGCCGGCCTCCATGGCTGTCCGGCAGATGGCTTCCATCAGTTCGTGGTTCTGCACCAGGTAGCCCTCGATGTGTGCCAGCTCGGCGTCCTCGAAGAGTTGCGGCGTGATGTCGGCGGGCTGTAGCGCGGCGGCTGCGCCGAGACAGGTGCCGAAGGTGCGCTCTCCGTCGGGCGAGATGAAGGTGTTCGCCACGCCGGTCGGCAGGCTGCACCGCATCAGCCGGGCATCGATGCCGACGTCCCGGAAACATTCGGCATAGAAGCGTCCCAGCGCATCGTTGCCTGTCTTGCCCACAAATCCCACCTTGTTGCCCAGGTGCGCCAGTGCGAGTATGGTGTTGCCGGCGCTGCCTCCGGTGGCCTGTTCCACGGGCAGACCCTCCATGCAGGCCTGCAGACGGGTCTGCTGTGCCGCATCGATTAGCGTCATTCCCCCCTTGGGCAGTCCCATCTCGCCGAGGAGCTCATCGTGTGTCAGGCGAGCCAGGATGTCGACAAGTGCGTTGCCTATGCCTATTATTTTCCCCATGTGATGCAATTTTTC
Organism: Prevotellaceae bacterium UBA4336; assembly: GCA_002394305.1. Lineage (GTDB taxonomy): Bacteria > Bacteroidota > Bacteroidia > Bacteroidales > Bacteroidaceae > Physcousia. The sequence continues at coordinate 19,834 of DGTM01000039.1, read as the reverse complement.
CGCAAAGGTACTAAATAAAGCTCAAAGAAGAAAGATTAAGGATTAAAGAAGCGTCAAAAAAGAAAAAAATTGCATATAAATAAAAATTTTTCGCTTTTCGTTTTCCTCTTTTCAGTTTTTATTGTACCTTTGCATCGCAATTGAGGGAACAACTCAAAAAACCTGCTTCAGTAGCTCAGTTGGTTAGAGCACATGACTGTTAATCATGGGGTCGTTGGTTCAAGCCCATCCTGAAGCGCAGAGCGTTCTCCGGTTGCAACCTGCTTCAGTAGCTCAGTTGGTTAGAGCACATGACTGTTAATCATGGGGTCGTTGGTTCAAGCCCATCCTGAAGCGCAAAGCCCGAGGACTTCCTCGGGCTTTACTTTTGGGCTTTCACCAACGACCGTGGTCGCGGCTTTGCTTTGGCGGCTGTTCGCCTTTACCGGCGGCCGGAGCTGACTACGCCGCCTCTACCTGCTACTTGCCTGCCACTCCTTGCCCTGCCGCTCAGTCTGCTGTTGGCGTGCATGCTGTGGGAGTCTGCGACGGATGCTTTCGCTACGGACTTCGATATCCTGCGGTCGGCATAGTAGCGGTCGCTCCTGTGGTTGTTGCCGCCCTTGTAGCTTGCATAGGCTGCGGGGCGCGACATGTAGAAGAGGCCTCGGTTGCTGTAGTGCCTGTAGATGCCGAACTGCCACTTGCCTGCGTTCCATACCAGCGGACGATAGAAGTAGCTGCATGCCATGTACTTGTTGTACTGCCAGGCGCTGAGCACATAGCTGAGGTCGCTGTTGCGGCGGCTCCACCAGATGCCGAAGACGTCGCCCTGGCCGTTCATGCTCATCAGGTAATCGAGGTTGATTTCGTAGACGGCATCGTACTGTGCGCCGTTCAGGCCCAGCTCGTACGCCATCTTGTCGCTCAGGAAGAGTGCCTCGTTCCTTGCTACGCTGTAGCTCATTGCGTTGGCCGAGATGGACATTGCCATCATCATTGCCATAACCATCATCTTTTTCATAGCTGTGTCTCCTATTCGTTTAAGGGGTTCAACTTCTTGTTTACGATGCAAAGTTACGCAATTTCCTGCAGTGCCGGCGAGGGTGTTCTCCTATTTCGCCGGGAGGATTTTCCTAAAGGTGAAGGGCTTTTTACCCAGAATGGCGTGCCTCAGCGAGTGAAGTACTTCTTTCCGCCACGGATAACAATCTGTGGCACAGGGTGTACGGCGGGGCGGCCCTGGAGGTCGTAGGCTGTGCCGACTGTCGTTCCCGAGGGGCTTGTCAGGCGGTCGGTGATGCTGTCCGTGGTGCCGAAATAGGCGTCCATCTCGCAGAAGCGTGCTTCGTACCATTTGGCTACGAGCTCCACTTCGCGGCTGAGGTCGCTGACGTAGCAGGGGCGGGTTGGGCTTTGGTCGAAGTGGGCGACCATGCGTTGCCAGGCTCCGCTCTGCAGGAAGAGGTCGCGGTAGGCTTCCAGCTTGCGACGGACGTTCTCGGCGGAGAGGGCTCCGCGGCGGCCTTCCACCCACTTCTGCCGCAGCAGGGCGAGATATTCGCTGTCGCCGCTGACGTAGCAGATGGGGTAGGGCGAGTTCTTCTGTATGTCGCGGACGGGCCAGTCGCTGTAGGTGCCGTCGTAATAGGTGCCGTCGTAGGCTCCGCCGAGGCTGGTGTCGAGGTCCCAGGGGGTGAGGACGAAGCGGCGGCGGTCGGCTTCCGTGGGGTCGGCGTCGTCAATGTCCTTGGTGACGTTGCGGATGGAGAGGAAGTGATTCTTGTTGCCCCAGTTGTCGGCGATGCTGAGGGCCATGACGTGTATCTGGTACTCTGCCAGGTTGTCGAGGAAGAAGTATTTCCTGACGTAGCTGGCCGAGCGGCCCTGCAGGATGGCCGTCTGGAGCGGCTCCCACACGGCGGGGCTGGCGAAGTCCTCGGGGTAGGTCAACTCCCAGGCGTTGTGCCACTCCACGGTGCAAGCCGTGTAGTCGTCGTTGTAGCCCGGGCTGTTCTGGTTGGCGATGTCCTGCGTGCCGCTCTTGTAGAGCAGGCCGCGCACCTCCCACTCGCCCTCGCTGAGCTCCCGCGCCTTCTTCAGGTTCAGCAGCTTGCGGTTGATGCGGTCGGAGAGGCAGTAGATGCCGTAGTACTGACTGTTGACATAGACCTCCACGAAGCGGCCCTCCGTGCCGTTGCGCCCGCCGAAGTCGGTGTCGTAGGGCAGCCGCGAGAACTCGTTCCAGATGTCGAAGGCCACGCGGTTGCGCATGCAGATGCGGTCGATAGCCATGCCGTCCAGGATCCACGACGAGCAGCTGCGCATGCCGAGCAGCGACGAGTCGGCCTCCTCGGTGTAGTCCGCCGTGCGCAGCTTCATGTTGAACGAGGGCTTCATCAGGTAACTGCGGGCCGTAGCGCCGCGGATGCGGAACTTGGCCGGCAGCTGTACGACGGTGCCGTCCGTGTCGGTCAGGTGCATCGTGCCGTCCGCGTAGGCCATGTCGGGGGTGAATGTTCCGTCGAATGTCACGCGCAGGACGGGCATCCCTGCGGCCCACGCTATGTGGCAGACTGTGGCGAGGAGAAGCGCAGTCAGGAGGGTTTTTCTGTTTGGTCTCATGCAGTTATCTCTTTTCTCTTGTGGAACAAATGCTGCTTCGCACGGACACAATCCGGTAGCGGCGGGGAACAAAACTTTTTCAGTGGCACGGAAATATATTTCCGAGGCTTTGAAATATATTTCCAAGCTTCTGAAATCTATTTCAAAGGCTTGGAAATAGTTTTGCTCCGTGCCGCGTGGAAGTTGTGTCCGTGCGGCGCAGGGGAATGGTCCGTGCTGCCGGCTATTTGCAGGCGGGGCACCAGGGCTTCAGCTGCTTGAAGAAGTCGTTGCCCTTGTCGTCCACGAGGATGAAGGCGGGGAAGTCCTCAACGGTAATCTTCCAGATGGCTTCCATGCCGAGCTCGGGATATTCCACGCACTCGATGCTCTTGATGCTCGACTGCGACAGGACGGCTGCCACGCCGCCGATGGTGCCGAGGTAGAAGCCGCCGTGCTTCTTGCAGGCATCCGTCACCTGCTGTGTGCGGTTGCCCTTGGCTATCATCACGAGCGAAGCGCCGTTGGCCTGGAACTCGTCGACGTAGGGGTCCATGCGGTTGGCCGTGGTGGGGCCCATCGAGCCGCAGGGGTAGCCTTCGGGCGTCTTGGCCGGACCGGCATAGAGAATGGGATAGTCCTTGAAGTACTGCGGCAGTCCCTCGCCGGCGTCCAGGCGTGCCTTGAGCTTGGCGTGGGCGATGTCGCGTGCCACGATGATGGTGCCCCTGAGGTTGACGCGCGTCGATACGGGGTACTTGCTCAGCTCCTTGCGCACGGCATCGATGCCCTTGTCCAGGTCTATCTCAACGCCCTTACCGCCTTCGCCGGGCAGACGCAGCTCCTGGGGAATGAGTTCACCGGGGCAGTCATCCATCTTCTCCAGCCAGATGCCGTCGCGATTAATCTTCGCCTTGATGTTGCGGTCGGCCGAGCAGCTCACGCCCATGCCGATGGGACAGCTTGCGCCGTGGCGCGGCAGGCGGATGACGCGGATGTCGTGGGCCAGGTACTTGCCGCCGAACTGTGCGCCGAGGCCGATCTTGTGGGCCTCCTCGAGCAGCTTCTTCTCCAGGTCGATGTCGCGGAAGGCACGTCCCGTCTCGTCGCCCGTCGTGGGCAGCGAGTCGTAGTACTTGATGCTCGCCAGCTTGACCGTCAGCAGGTTCTTCTCAGCCGACGTGCCGCCGATGACGAAGGCGATGTGGTAGGGCGGGCAGGCAGCCGTGCCCAGGTGCTTCATCTCCTCCACGAGGAAGGGCAGCAGCGTGCCTTCGTTCTGGATGGTGGCCTTCGTCATGGGGTAGAAATAGGTCTTGTTGGCCGAGCCGCCGCCCTTGGCGACCATCACGAAGCGGTACTCAGCGCCCTCCGTGGCCTCGATGTCAATCTGGGCAGGCAGGTTGCACTTCGTGTTCACCTCGTCGTACATATTGAGCGGAGCGTTCTGCGAGTAGCGGAGATTGTCCTGCGTGAACGTGTTGAACACGCCGCGGGAGAGTGCCTCCTCGTCCTCGAAGCCCGTCCACACCTGCTGTCCCTTCTCGCCGTGGATGATGGCTGTGCCGGTGTCCTGGCAGAAGGGCAGGATGCCCTTGCAGGCAGTCTCGGCGTTGCGCAGGAACTGGAGGGCGACGTACTTGTCGTTCTCGCTGGCATCGGGGTCCTTCAGTATCTGAGCCACCTGCAGGTTGTGCTCGCGGCGCAGCATGAACTCCACGTCGTGGAAGGCCTGCTGGGCCAGAAGTGTCAGCGCCTCGGGGGAGACCTTCACGATCTCTTTTCCCTCGAACTCGCTCACGGTGACGCCTTCCTTCGTCAGGAGGCGGTACTCTGTCTTGTCCTCGCCCATCTGGAACATTGGGGCATACTTGAATTCTGTCATTCTATTCAGTTTATGTGTTAATACTGTATTGATGCTGTAGATAACTGTTTGGCAATTTCGTTGAGAGCCACAAAACGATAACGCTGGGCTGCCAGCGGGATAGGCGTGTAACACAAATGGCGTGCCTCTGCCTTGCGGCGCAAGGTCTCTTCGACGGCAGACTGGATGCTGGCATCAAGGAAAGCTTGCTCGGTGGGTTGTAACAGCAACAGCTGCCCCTTCGAACATGCCTCGAAATAGACGCCGCCGGGTTTGTAGTAACGTTCATGGGGCGAGCCTTCCTTGGGGAACCCGTCGCCAAGAAGAACAACCATCGGGTAGCCTTGCTCCCGCAAAGCCCGGGCAATGTGTTGCTCGCCCTTGCTGATGGCAGCCGTATAGGTGACCGTCCCGTCGTGAGCAGCCGCCATTGCCGTCCGCAACCGTTCCTTCACCTGGTCGTCAGTAGCGCTGCGCGACATTTCCACCGTCTGTCGGTCAGGCCAGTCGAGGAGGAAATGGTTGCCCATCGAGGTAAACGACAGGCCGGCGACCTCCGTGCGTCTGTGCAGACGGAAGAGGTCAGGGTTCCTGGTCTTGAGCCAAAGGCGTCGAGGATTGTCTTTCACATAGTCAATCATCCGGCGCAACTGGCCGGGCGCATGAAGGATGCGCTCATGGTAATAGGCAGGGTCCTTCTGCCAGATGCTGCCCCTGCCCGCAAAAATGCGGGCAAAATGCACCAGAGCCTTCTCTCCCTCCTCGTGCACCCCAGTGGCGTTTCCGCCTTTTGCCCCTTCCCCGTGCACTTTAGCGGCGTTTTCGCCTTCAGGTAAAGCCCCTTCCCCGTGCACTTTAGCGGCGTTTTCGCCTTCAGGTAAAGCCCCTTCCCCATGCACTTTAGCGGCGCTCCCGCCTTCAGGGGTCCCCTCCCCGTGCACTTTAGCGGCGCTCCCGCCTTCAGGGGTCCCCTCCCCGTGCACTTTAGCGGCGTTTTCGCCGCTACAAAAATACTCCTCCTTGTAAACCTTCGTGCATGCGCTCTTGAATCCCCGCACCACCGCCCCGATGCTTTGCGGCAGAGGCTCGAGCACCTGAATCACCAGATGGACATGGTCGGGCATCACCATCTGTGCCAGCACCTTCAGGGCATATCCTTTCCGTTCGTAGAACTGTGCCAGCCCGCCCAGCATCTTGCACACCTGCCGACCGAATGGATTGAGCTTGACGAAAGCTTTTTCTGCACTCTCGCCCTCCAAAGTTCCGAACAGCGGGTACCGCGTCTCCACAGGCAACGTGAAGTGATAGATGGCACGCCCCCGGTAGTCCCATCCGTTTTCACGGTGGTGCCGCATGGTATCGACCGGACGTCGTTTCCCCTGATCCTTGTCCATTCCCTGTGTGCTCACGTGTTGTCTGTATTATGTTTGTGTCTGCAAGTGTTTTCCCCGAGGAAGTGTCAGGTCGTTTCGTCGTAGTGCTCGAAGAGGAAGTCGTTGTAGGGGTACTTCTGGACGTGCAGCTCGCGCACCTTATTATATAGTACCTGCTTGAGGGTGTCCACGTTGGTGCGCTCCTGGGCGGAGATGAAGATGCACTCGCCGCCGAGGCGCGACATCCAGGTGTGGATGAGTTCCTGCAGCGAGACGTTGCGGGCCGTGGCGGGCGTCAGGTCGTCGGCATCCTTCTCCTCCCACGTGTAGGCGTCTATCTTGTTGAAGACTATCATCTGCGGCTTCTCGCTGCAGCCGAGGTCGGCAAGGGTCTTGTCCACCACCTTTATCTGGTCCTCGAAGTCGGGGTGGCTGATGTCGACGATGTGGAGCAGCAGGTCGGCCTCGCGTACCTCGTCGAGCGTCGACTTGAAGGAATCGACGAGGTCTGTTGGCAGCTTGCGGATGAAGCCGACGGTGTCGCTGAGCAGGAAGGGCAGGTTGTCGACGATGACCTTGCGGACGGTCGTGTCGAGGGTGGCGAAGAGCTTGTTCTCGGCAAAGACGTCGCTCTTGGAGAGGAGGTTCATCAGGGTGCTCTTGCCGACGTTGGTGTAGCCCACGAGTGCCACACGTATCATGCGGCCGCGATTGCTGCGCTGAGTCGTCTTCTGCTTGTCGATTTCCGCAAGGCGCTGTTTGAGCAGGCTCATGCGGTTCAGGATGATGCGTCGGTCCATCTCGAGCTGCGTCTCGCCGGGGCCTCTCAGTCCTACCGAGCCTTTTCCGCCGCCGCTGCCCGAGCCGCCGCCTTGTCGCTCGAGGTGCGTCCAGAGGCGTTGCAGGCGGGGGAGCATGTAGCGGTACTGAGCCAGCTCGACCTGCGTCTTGGCGTTAGCCGTCTGGGCTCGCATGGCAAAGATGTCGAGGATGAGCGTCGTGCGGTCCAGTATCTTCACCTTCAGCTCGTTCTCGATGTTGCGGAGCTGCTTGGCGGAGAGCTCGTCGTCGAAGATGACCATGGAGACCTCGCGCTCGGCCTCCTCTTCGGCTTCGATGAAGGCGCGTATCTCCTTGAGCTTGCCTATGCCGAGGTAGGTGACGCTGTTGGGGCCGTTCATGCGTTGGGTGAAGCGTCGGATGGTCTCGGCTCCGGCAGTCTCGGCCAGGAACTCCAGTTCGTCGAGGTATTCGGTTGTCTTGCGCTCGTTCTGAGCGGGTGTGATGATGCCGACGAGGACTGCCGTCTCGGGCGAGTCGTCGATGACGTTATGGAACTTCGTGCCCGTCATGCCCTCTTCGAAGGGGAGCGACGAGCGCGAAGAGTTGTAGTGCTTGCTTCGGGAAGTCCTCACAATTTACTATTTGACAATTTACTATTTACTATTTATATTTATGTACTATTGAGCCATTTCATCATTTATTCTCCCTCTCCCACGGGAGAGGGCAGGGGAGAGGCTACTTAACCAGCACGACGAGGTACTTGCTGACGCTCCAGAACTTCTGCGGGTCGGTGATGTGCAACTCGTACTGACCCTGCTTGTCCTTTGCGAGCTGGTAGGAGCCGGCAGGATGCGTGGAGAGCAGCTGGGCACTCTTGCTGTAGAACTTGATGTCCCTGTCGTAGCGGATGTCAATCTTCGTGAAGTAGTCCTTGTTGAAGTCGCTGCTCTTGAGGACGTCGCCCTTCGTCAGGATTTTCTGTTCCTTCAGCTCGTTCTTGGTGCCGAAGACGAACCAGGCACTGTTCAGCTCCTTGTCCTGCTGCTGCACCTTCTCTGCCTTCTGCTTGTTGTCTTCTGTCAGCGAGGCCACGTCGTTGCTCAGTCCGGCTATGGCGTCGCCTTGTGCCTCGATGAGGGCGTCCTTCTCGGCTAGGCTTGCCTCGAGCTCCTGTATGCGGGCGGCCTGGGCCTCAATCTGGCTCTGCAGGTTCTCGATGGTCTTCTGCATCTTGGTGGCGCGGATGCTGCTGTTCTTGAGCTTCTCCTGCAGCTGGGCAATCATCTCGCGGTTCTGCTGCATGGCCTGCTGGATGAACTCCATGTTCTCGTGTATCACCTCTCGGCTGCTGGCGCTCTCGGGGTTGCCTTCTGCGATGGTCACGCGGCCCTCAGCCTCGTTGATGCGTCGGATGCCCTCCTGCACTTCGTTGAAGGTGCTCAGGATGTCGTCCAGCTCGATATCCTTCTCGTTGATGATGCGTTGCAGGGAATCACGCTCCTGCTGGACTGCGTCTTGCTTTTCTCCAGTCATGTTGCATGCGCTCAAACCGAGGACGCAGGCAACGAATAATAGAATCTTTTTCATCATGGTTATTTATGATTTGACGATTTACGATTTATTGACGATTGAACTATTTAGTTATTTGCAGTGCGGTAGCAAATTCTTCATTCTTCATTTCCCGCTGACGATGATGACGAACTCGCCCCGTGGCTCAGTCTCCGTGAAGTGCGCCAGGACCTCCTGGAGCGAGCCGCGGACGCTTTCCTCGTGTATCTTGCTTATCTCGCGGCAGACGCTTGCCTGACGTTCGGGGCCGAAGACTTCGATGAACTGTGTGAGAGCCTTCACGATGCGATGGGGCGACTCGTAGAAGATCATCGTCCGCGTCTCGTCGGCAAGAGCCTGGATGCGCGTCTGGCGGCCCTTCTTCTGAGGCAGGAACCCCTCGAAGCAGAAGCGGTCGCAGGGCAAGCCGCTGCTGACGAGGGCTGGCACGAAGGCTGTTGCTCCGGGCAGGGTGATGACCTCCACGCCGGCCCGTATGGCTTCGCGAGCCACGAGGAAACCAGGGTCGCTGATGCCTGGCGTGCCTGCATCGCTGATGACGGCTACCGTCTGTCCTGCCTGCAGGCGCTCTACGATGCTCTCGACTGTCTGATGCTCGTTGAACTTGTGGTAGGAGAGCATAGCATTCTTGATGTCGAAGTGGCGCAGCAGGTTGCCGCTCGTGCGGGTGTCCTCGGCCAGGATGAGGTCAGCCTCGCGCAGCACACGGAGTGCCCGCATCGTGATGTCTTCCATGTTGCCAACCGGAGTCGGCACTAAGTAGAGAGTCCCCATACCTTATTATATATAATAACACGCCTGCAAAGGTACTAAAAAGAATGAAGAATGAAGAATGAAAAATGAAGAATTAAAGGTTTTTAGCGTTTTTCTGCTTCTTTCGTCGCAGGAATTAGAAGAAATTAGTATATTTGTCCCTGCAAAATGTAATGTAAACGATGAAAGACGTAGGTTCAACGAATGGCGAGATGATGCGCCGAGGGCGCGTGGAAGTCGTGTGCGGCTCGATGTTTTCGGGCAAGACGGAGGAACTCATCCGTCGTCTGCGCAGGGCACAGTTCGCCAAGCAACGTGTAGAGATATTCAAGCCGGCCATCGACGTCCGCTATAGCGAAGGGGATGTCGTCAGCCACGAAGGTAACAGCATCCCCTCCACGCCGGTCGACTCCTCGGCCAGCATCCTCCTGATGGGGCAGGAGAGCGACGTGGTGGGCATCGACGAGGCGCAGTTCTTCGACGAGCACATCGTGGAGGTCTGCAACGAGCTTGCCAGCCGCGGCATCCGCGTCATCGTGGCCGGGCTCGACCTCGACTTCAAGGGGCAGCCTTTCGGCCCCATGCCGCAGCTCTGTGCCATAGCCGACGAGGTGACGAAGGTGCATGCCATCTGCGTGCGTTGCGGCGCCTTGGCCTACGTCAGCCATCGCATCGTGGCGGGCGACAAGCAGGTGATGCTCGGCGAGAAGCACGAGTACGAACCGCTCTGCCGGGAGTGCTATGCCAAGGCAACAGCCCCCTCAGGCTCCCCAAAGGGGGGAGAGTCCCAGCAGTAGAAACGTAGAAAACCGTAAATAGTAATTCGTCAAATCGTAAAAAAGAAAGATGTTAGAACGTGAGATTACCTTCGACCGCGTTGTGCGCTGGCTCATCGTGGCCTTTGTGGCGATTGGACTGATTCTGCTCATCAACCGTCTGTCCAGCGTCCTGCTGCCCTTCTTCATTGCCTGGATTCTGGCCTACATGATTTACCCCTTCGTGATATTCCTGCAGAACAAGTGCCGGCTGAAGTACCGCATCCTCAGCATCGTGGTGGCTCTGCTTGTCATCCTTGCCGTGCTTACCCTGACGGCTTTCCTCGTCGTGCCTCCCATCGTAGAGGAGAGCATCCGCCTGGCCGGACTTATCACGGTCTATTTCCACGACACGTTTGCCTCCTCCGATCTCCTCCTGAATGTGATGAACATGCTCCAGAACTATGCCCACGACGACTCGCTGATGAAGATCATCCAGCAAAGCAGCGTGATGGACATGGCGGAGAACTTCGTCCTGCAAGCCTGGGAGTTCCTCTCCGGCACCATCAACTTTGCCATTGGCCTGCTGGGGAGCCTTGTCGTCATGCTCTACCTGGTGTTCATCCTGCTGGACTACGAGAAGATTTCCGATGGATGGATTCGCCTCCTGCCTGCCAGCAAGCGAAGCTTTGCAGGGATGGTCGTGGGGGATGTCAAGAACGGCATGAACGCCTACTTCCGCGGACAGTCGCTCATCGCCCTGCTGGTCGGCATCCTCTTCAGCATAGGCTTCCTCATCATCGACTTCCCGATGGCCATCGGCCTGGGCCTCTTCATCGGAGCGCTCAACCTGATTCCCTACCTGCAGCTGGTCGGCTTCATCCCCACCATAATATTGGCTTTGGTCAAGGCTGCCGATACGGGGCAGAACTTCTGGGTCATCATGCTCTGTGCCCTGGCTGTCTTTGCCGTCGTACAGGCCATCCAGGACATGTATCTCACGCCTCGCATCATGGGGCGTGTCATGGGGCTCAACCCGGCCATCATCCTGCTCAGCCTTTCCGTATGGGGCAGTCTGCTGGGCATCATCGGCCTTATCATCGCCCTGCCGCTCACCACTCTGCTCATCTCCTATTACCGGCGTTTTGTCCTCAATGAAACGGACGAAGCGGATGCCGACGGACAGAAAGCATAACCGCGAAAGCCATGAAAAGAATCCTTCCTGCATCCCTCTTCGTGCTTCTGGCCGCCCTTCCGGCGCTATCCCGCGACGAGGCCATCACACCCTGTCCGCCTCTGCCCACGGTCCATCAGGTAGCCTGGCAGCAGATGGAGACCTACGCCTTTGTCCACTTCGGGCTGAATACCTTCACCGACCAGGAGTGGGGCTACGGCGACGTCTCTCCGGAGGTGTTCAACCCCACGGCCCTCGACTGCGAACAGTGGGCCCGAACCTTCGTCGAGGCCGGCATGAAGGGTGTCATCCTCACGGCAAAGCATCACGACGGCTTCTGCCTTTGGCCCACAAAATACACGGACTACAGCATCCGTGGCACGCCCTACCTCGACGGCAAGGGTGACATCGTGGGACAGCTGGCCGAGGCCTGCCGCAAGTACGGCCTGAAGCTCGGTCTCTATCTCTCGCCCTGGGACCGCCACCAAGCCTTCTACGGCACACCTCTCTACCCCGAGTATTACGTCCTGCAGATGGAAGAACTGCTCACGCAGTACGGCGAGCTCTTCGAGGTATGGCTCGACGGAGCAAACGGCGGCAACGGCTGGTACGGCGGAGCAAAGGAAGAGCGGAAGATAGACCGCCGCACATACTATAACTATCCGCGCATCTTCAGTCTCGTGCAACGCAAGCAGCCTCAGGCTATCATCTTCTCCGACGGAGGTCCCGGCTGCCGCTGGGTAGGCAACGAGAACGGGTTTGCCGGAGCCACGAACTGGGCCTTCCTCCATAGCGACAAGGTCTATCCTGGCTACGACCGCTCGCGGGAACTCACCTCCGGCCATGCTGAGGGCGATGCCTGGGTGCCTTCCGAGTGCGACGTCAGCATCCGCCCCGGCTGGTTCTACCACAGACAGGAGGACGACAAGGTGAAGACTGTCGACCAACTCGTGGACATCTACTACCGCTCCGTAGGGCACAACGGCACCATGCTCCTCAACTTCCCCGTCGACCGCACGGGACGCATCCATCCCACCGACTCGCTTCGGGCCGTTGCCTTCCACAAGCGCATACAGCAAGAGCTCGGCCAGAACCTTCTGTACGACAAGAAGAAACCCGAGACGGACGGCAACTTCGACACCTACGTCGTGCTCCGGACAGGCGAGTCCTTAGAGCTGAGGCTGCCTCGCAAGACAACGCTGAACCGCCTCCTCCTGCAGGAGTACATCCCCCTCGGACAGCGGGCCAAAATATTTAGCGCTGAGTATTTCGACGGTACGGCCTGGCAGACCATAGATGCCGGCGAGGAGACTACTACGATAGGCTACAAGCGCATCCTGCGCTTCCCCGCGGTTCGGACACGTCGTCTGCGCCTCAACGTGCTCGACAGCCGTGCCCCTGTTTTGCTCAGCGAAGCGGCAGCCTACTATGCTCCAGAGGCCAAGAAAGAGTAAAAAAGCGAGGAAAAGGAAAAATTTTTCACTTTTCACTTTTCACTTTTCACTTTTTGTTGTACCTTTGCACCCGCAAATGGAATGATTTGCGTTTAGGTTGACTCGCTAGCTCAGTTGGTAGAGCATCACACTTTTAATGTGGGGGTCTTGGGTTCGAACCCCAAGCGGGTTACAAAAGAAAGAGGCTTTGGGGCCTCTTTTTTTGTACCCTTGCGGCTCTCACCCAAGGGTTCTTCGATGGGGCGTTAGTCGTATAGCAGGTACTTCTGCCTCTTCTGCTTGAACGCCTCCACTTCGTCTTTCCAGCGAGCGCGAATCTCGTCTTCGCTATATCCCTGCTCTATCATCTCGCGGACGTAGGTCCGGCCCAGCAGTTTGTCGAAGAAGGAGGTGAAGAACCCGTCGGCCTTGCCTTCTGCCTTCAGGCATCGGTAGGCACCTATGACGTAGGCCAGGCTCATCTGTCGCCGCCATATCGTATCATAGGGGATGGTCGAGAGGTCCTCGCCGTAGCACTTTTCGCCCATCAGCACAGGGCGTGTGGCGCCCGGCAAGCTCTGCGGGGTGAAGGAATAGCTGTGGCACGCCTGCATCTGCGGATGTCCGTATTGCTGGAAGGGCTTGTCCGTGCCGCGTCCCATGCTGACCACTGTGCCCTCGAACGGGCAGAGCGAGGGGTAGAGATAGATGGCCTGCATGTTGGGAAGGTTGGGCGACGGAGCTACTGGCAGGCTGTAGTGCGTCTGGTGTGTGTAGTTCAGACAGGGGATTACCGTTAGCCTGCATGCGTTGCCCTCGTTCAGCCATTTTTCTCCGACAGCCATGCGAGCAATCTCGCCCAGCGTCATGCCGTGTACGACGGGGATAGGCAGGTGGCCCACTCCGCTGCGTAGCGACATGTCCAGGATGGGGCCGTCCACATAGTGCCCGTTGGGGTTCGGGCGGTCCAGCACGATGACTTCCCGTCCGTACTTCGTGCAGGCATCCATCAGGTGGCACATGGTGACGTAGTACGTATAGTAGCGAAGTCCGACGTCTTGAATATCAACCATCAGCACGTCGAACATCCCCATCGCTTCCTCGCCGAGGTGCTTTTTCCGGTTCTGCCCGTAGAGCGAGAGAATCGGGATGCCGGTCTGCTCGTCCACCTCGTCTGCTACCAGGGCTCCTGCGTCGGCTCGGCCACGGAAGCCATGTTCGGGCGAGAAGATGGCTGTCACCCTTAGTCCCTTTTCCACGAGCAGGTCCAGCACATGCCGATGCCCTTCCCCGGCGAGTCCCGTCTGGTTGCTGAAAAGTGCCACACGCTTTCCGGCGACGAGAGGCAGATAGAGCTCCGTCCGTTCGTCGCCCGTTATCACGCGCTCTGCCTTTTGGGGCTTGTCTGTCTGGGCGGACAGGCTGTCCTGACGGCTCTGCCAGTCGCAGGCCCGATGGTTGGCGTATGCCGGCAGGAGAGCTAACAGTAATGCAATAATTCTTGTCTTCATGGATAGTTTGATGTTTGGAATGTTGGTCAGCGCCTCGTGCTTATTTCGGAAGAGCACGCTGTGTTGCCC
>DGTM01000039.1:0-5864 GCA_002394305.1 Prevotellaceae bacterium UBA4336 | reverse complement strand
TTGCCCGGAAGAGCACGCTGTGTTGACAGACATGCCCTGTTCTTATTGTAGGAGCCTAAAGCTTCACGGCCTTGCCCGTCTTGGCGCTGCGGATGGCGGCCTCGAGGATGCGGACCACGAGGACGTTGTTCTCCAGGGCGGAGAGGTCGGATGGCTGTTCCTCTATCTGGCCGCGGACGAGGGCTTTCAGGTAGCGATAGGAGTCGTCGTACGGGGCCTGTAGCCTCGGAGCGTTGAACTCTTTGCCCTGCTTGCCGTCGACGAGAAGCTGCATCCGGTTTCCTGTCCGCTGGTAGGCGTAGCCGCGGGAGCCGTAGACGTACATGTCCTTGCGGCTGTACGGCCAGCACCACGACCCCATCACCTGCACCGTGCAGCCTTCATACTCCAGGAGTATCGTGGCATCGTCGTCGACAAGCGGATAGACATCGGGCTTGTTGTGCTGCAGGACGGCGTAGACGCTCTTGGGCTTCTCGCCGCCGAGCATCCAGGTGGCAAGGTTCACGCCGTAGCAACCGAAGTCGATGACGGCCCCGCCGCCGTTCTGCTTCGGGTCGGTGAGCCAGGAGAGGAACATCCGGTCGCAACCGATTTCCTTCGGTCCCTCGTGCCCGTCGTAGACGTCGATGCGCGTGATGTTGCCCAGCCCGCCGCGGTCGGCAAGCTGCTTGACGTGGTGGTTTGCGGCGTACCAGGTCGTCTCGTAGTTCGTCATGATTTTGATGCCGTACTTCTTAGCCAGGGCCTCCATGCGAAGGGCCTGTTTGTAGGTCGTGGCAAGGGGCTTCTCCACCATGACGTGGATGCCTCGGGGAGCGCAGGCCTCCACCGTGGCGGCATGATGCAGGATGCTCCCGTAGTCGACCACCACCTCGGGTTTCTCCTTGTCGAGCATCTCGGCGAGCGAGGCATAGAACTTCTCCTTCGGCAACCGGCCCACAAGGTTGTTGTGCTGGCGGAAGTCGTCGTTCTCCTCAGCCACGCCCACGATGACGAAGTCGCCGCGGTGCATGGCGCCAATGAGGTTCCAGAGGTGTCCGTGAGCCACGCCCGAGACTCCGATGCGCAGCGGGCTGTCTGCCTTCTGAGCCATCGCGCAGACAGACAGCATCAGGCTCAGCAAAAAAATAAGTCTCTTCATAATGGTTGGGTTGTCTTTTCGTGATAGTGTGTTGTCGTTGTGACGTTATTTCGTTATAACGTTATGACGAGGATTAAATTGTAAATTGTAAATCGTCAAACCGTAAATCTAAAAGTCTTTTCCCACGAACTCTGCTTCCTTGCTGATGGCTCCTTCCTTTGCCTTGGCGTTCGGCTGGCGGAAGCGATAGGAGACGCTCAAGGCGATGCAGGGGAAGCTGGGGCGCACCCAGGTCTCGCTCCTGAGCAGGGCCGAGGTGCGGAGGCTGTGGTAGCGGGCCGTGTGGAAGACGTCGTGCCAGACGAGGCCGAGCTGCAGCTTGCCGCCGAGCAGCGACTGACGGGCAGCGAGGTCGAAGTAGACGTAGGCCGACTCCTTGCCTTGCGTCAGGTTCTCGCCGCCCACGAAGTGTCCGTCCAGCTGCAAGGATGTGTTCTTAGCCAGGCGGAAATTGTTTATCCAGCCTGCCATGCCCATCGTGCCGTGGGCGCTGGTGCAGCCCTCGTATGTGGCGCGGAAGTTGTAGTGGAACAGGCTGCCGTTAGCGGTGAGCTGCCACCATGCGAACGGCTTTGCGACGACTTGCAGCTCCAGTCCCTCGCGCCACTCGTTGCCGGCATTGATGATGCTGTCCAGCGTCACGCCTACGTCGTAGGCCCGCCGGATGTAGTCCACCACGCCGGTCCTGCGGCGAGCGAAGCCCGTGGCCGTCAGCCCTGTTGTGCCTATCGTCTTGCGCCACGACAGTTCCACGGAGTGGATGTACTCCGAGGCGAGGTCGGGGTTGCCGATGATGCGTGTGTGATAGTCTTCGTAGGTGATGTACGGCTCCAGCTTCCAGATGCCCGGACGGTTGGTGCGTCGCGAATAGCCCAGCGTGAAAGTGCCTGCCTCGTCGGCCGTATAGGAGAGATGCGCCGAGGGGTAGAACTCCGTGTAGCGACGGTGGCGGCTGGTGATGGTGGGCAGATCCATGTCGTCGCGCAGGTGGTCCATGCGTAGCCCCGCGTCGAACAAGAAGTGGCCGAAGCCGTCGCTGAGCTGTGCGTAGGCGCTGTGTGTCTGTCGGCGGTAATAGAAGGGGGCGTAGAGGTTGTCCTGCCAGACGAATGCCTGCGTGGGCAGGTCCCAGTAGCAGATGCGGTAGTCGCCATTCTCGCTGTAGGTGGTGTACTGGTATCCGGTCTCCAGGGTGCCGCCCTGCCTGTAGTGGAGCTTGTAGGAGAGGGCTCCGTCGCAGTCCCAATGGTGCTCCGTCTCGTAGCCGCGCGTGCCTTCCTGCCGCACGCCGTCCTGCGTGAACATGTTGCTCTCGGTGTATTCCTCCGAGAAACGGTCGTAGCGGAGACGGCTCGACGCGTTCAGTTCGTCGCCACGTTCGCCAATCTTCCAGGTGTAGTCGACGGCTGTCTGGAAGAGATACTTCGTCAGCTTGTAGCGGTCGTGGGCCTCCTCCGTCCCCTCCAAAAGAGGGGTGAGCGGCGAAGGGGTGAGGGACGTGGTTGTCCAGGTGCTGTACTTCATGTCGCCTCCCCGCGGATTGATGGTGCGTCCGCCCTGCAGGTCGACGGCCAGGCGATGGTGCATCCCGTCGTCGAACTCGTAGCCTCCCTGTCCGATGAAGGTGCGGAAGTCGCGGAAGCGCGTACCGTCGGCATAGGAGGTGACCCCTCTGTTCTCCCCTCCCTGGGAGGGGTCGGAGGAGGCTGTCCATTTCTCCTGCTCGAAGCGGCTTTTGTTGTGGATGTCGGAGCCTTGGCCTCCTATATATATATTATGGTGTCCGGTGCGATAGTTTATTTTGGCATCCATCGAGAGGGTGCCCCATGTGGATGCGGTGCCGTTGACGGCGACGTCCCATCCGTCGGTCTCGCTGCGGCGGGTGACGATGTTGATGATGCCCACGTCCCCGTCGGTCTTGTACTTGGCGGAGGGTGTGGTCAGTATCTCGATGTCGCGGATGCTGGCTGCGCTTATCATGCGTAGGGCCTCGCTGCCCGTCAGGGGCGAGAGTTTCCCGTCCACGTATACCTGAAAGTTCTGGCTGCCTCGGTAGGAGAGCTGTCCGTCGGCATCCACCGCGACGCTGGGCACGGCACGCAGCACGTCGAGGGCTGTGCCGCCCTGTGCCGTCAGCACCTGACTGGCATCAATGCGCTGGCGGTCCAGGCGGTAAGTGATGCGGCTGCGCTGTCCGTTGATGCTCACCTCGCGCATTATCGTGGTGTCGGAGGCTGCGGTCTGTCCCTGTGTCGGCAGGCTTGCAAGCACCAGACTGGCAAAAAGGAGAATCATTCTTTGCGGTAAACGTGACATAAGGAACAACTTTTTACCTAAGTGCTTGCAAAGTTACACTTTTCTTAACGAAAACGAAAGAGATTTGAGAAAGATTGTTTATCTTTGCAGGAAAAACATCCCCGGTATGACGAAGAAGACTTCCATTCTCGGCCTTTTGCTGCTCGTTGTGTGTGCTGCACAGGCGCAGCGCTATCCCTATCAGAACCCGAACCTCAGTCCGAAGGAACGTGCGCAGGACCTCTGTCAGCGGCTGACGCTGGAGGAGAAGGTGGGCCTGATGATGAACCATTCGCGGGCGGTCGAGCGCCTGGACGTGCCCGTCTTCCAATGGTGGAGCGAAGCGTTGCATGGGGTGGGGCGCAATGGCAACGCCACGGTCTTCCCCATAACGATGGGCCTGGCTGCAACCTTCGACACTGTGCTCGTGGAGCGCATCTTCACGGCAGTCAGCGATGAGGCTCGTGTGAAGTTCAACCAGGCGCAGCGTCTCGGCACGAAGGGCGAGATGTATCACGGCCTTTCTTTCTGGACACCGAACATCAACATCTTCCGCGACCCACGCTGGGGGCGCGGGCAGGAGACCTACGGCGAAGACCCGTACCTGACAGCCGTGATGGGCAAGAGCGTAGTGCGCGGCTTGCAGGGACCGCAGGATGCTCCCTACCAGAAGCTGCTGGCCTGTGCCAAACACTATGCCGTGCACAGCGGTCCGGAGTGGAGCCGTCACCGTTTCGACGCCGAGAACATCAAGCTCCGCGACCTGCACGAGACGTACCTCTACGCCTTCCGTGCCCTGGTGAAGGAAGCGAAGGTCAGCGAGGTGATGTGTGCCTACAACCGCTTCGAGGGTGAGCCTTGCTGCGGCAGCAACCGCCTCTTGCAGCAGATACTGCGCGACGAGTGGGGCTTCGACGGACTGGTGACCAGCGACTGCGGCGCGGTGGATGACTTCTGGATGGACCACGGACATCACTACAGCAAAGGCAAGACCGAGGCGACGAGCCAGGCCGTCATTGCCGGAACGGACGTGGAGTGCGGCGGCAGCTACGGCAGTCTGCGGGACGGAGTCCGCGAGGGGCGCATCAAGGAGGAAACCATCAACAAGAGTCTCTGCCGCCTGCTCGAGGCACGCTTCCGCCTGGGTGACTTCGACGATCCGCAGCTCAATCCCTGGAACAGGATTCCCGACGACCGCCTATGCTGTCAGGAGCACAGCGACCTGGCGCTGGAGGCTGCCCGCAAGAGCATCGTCCTGCTGCGCAACAACGGCATCCTCCCGCTAGATAATGCCGGGTATGCTGCCATCAAAAATGGCGGCTCACAGTCTTCGCTCTTCGTCATGGGACCGAATGCGGCCGACCAGGAGATGCAATGGGGCAACTACAACGGCTTCCCGCTGCACACGATTACGTTGGAAGAAGGCATCCGCAGCATCTGTCCCTCCGCACGGTTCATACCCTGGCAGAAGGACGTCCGGCAGCAGGTGGAGGCCGCAAAGGAGGCACAGACCGTCATCTTCTGCGGCGGCATCTCGCCCCGTCTCGAGGGAGAGGAAATGCCGGTGGACGAACCGGGCTTCAAAGGTGGAGACCGCACGATGATAGAATTGCCGCAGACCCAGCGCGACATCCTGGCCGCATTGCACGAGGCAGGCAAGCGCGTCGTCCTCGTCCTTTGCTCGGGCAGCGCCATCGGACTTGTACCGGAACAGCAGACGACCGACGCCATCCTGCAGGCCTGGTACGGCGGACAGGCAGGCGGTCAGGCTGTGGCAGAGGTTCTTTTCGGCCGTGTCAACCCCAGCGGCCGTCTGCCCGTCACGTTCTATCGCAATGTGGACCAGCTGCCAGACTACGAAAACTACGACATGGAAGGGCACACCTACCGCTTCTTCCGTGGCGAACCGCTCTATCCGTTTGGCTACGGGCTCAGCTACAGCCGTTTCGTCTACGGTAAGGCAAGCTATGCGGACGGCAGGCTTTCGTTCCGCCTTGCGAACAAGTCGAAGCGCGACGGCACAGAGACGGTGCTCGTCTACCTGACCCGGGAAGGCGACACGGACGGCCCTGTCCGCACACTCCGAGCCATCCGGCGCGTGGATGTCCCTGCGGGGACAGCCACAGACGTCAGCATCCAGCTGCCCGACTCCGCGTTCGAGTGGTGGGACGCAAAGTCGAATGCCATGCGCATCCTGCCCGGGCGCTACATCATCCAAGTTGGCAACCAGCGCCTGCGCATCACGAAAGAATAGATAAAACCAGTCCGCGGAGAATAGAATCATGAACCCAAGGCCGAGCCACGACACATGCCTTAGAATCAAGCTCAACGCGCTTATTTCGGAAGAGCCTAGCACTTATTTCAGAAGAGCCTAGCGCTTATTTCGGAAGAGCCTAGCGCTTATTTCGGAAGAGCCTAGCGATTATTT
>DGTM01000059.1:4320-23779 GCA_002394305.1 Prevotellaceae bacterium UBA4336 | reverse complement strand
CGGACGGCACGCTGGCAGATGTCCTCGTCGCCGATGTGGCGCCCGTAGGCAAAGAGCAGAGGCACCACGGTGTTGATGATGAGCAGGCGCCGGCTGCCTGCCGTGGTCCCCCGGACGGCGAGGCACTCCTGCAGCTCGGCGGCGCTCTTGGCCTCCAGGAGGCGGCTCATCTGCACCTTGCCCCTGTGGTAGAGCTCGGCTATCTGCATGATGCGCACCGACGGGAAGTTGCCCGGACGTGTGCGCAGGAAGCGCCAATCGCTGCGCTGCAACGGCTCGTCGAGGCTGAACTTGTGCTGCAGGTAGGCGAACTCCTGCCGGAGCCGCTCGGCCTCCTGCTCGCCTCGCAGGGTCCCGACGTCGTCTGTCAGGCCGGCCATGCCCAGGAAGAGCGCCTCCACCTGGAACAGGTCGTCGCGATGCTTGCCTGCGGCCTGCAGGGGAATGCGCATGGCCCAACGCTCGAAGCTGTCGCCGTTCAGGCCGAACCCGAAGCTGCGGCACAGCGTCACGAACGTGGCCCGCTCCCAGTCGCCGCCCGTCCTTTCCGCCCGCGCCGCCACCTGTTCCGACCGCTCCTTCAGCCGCTCCACGAGCAAGGCATCCATCCACTGGTGCACCTTCAGCGTCGGCAACGAGGGAATGATGCGGTGGCAACGGGGATAGTCCTCTGTCCGGCACAGCTCATCGTAGCTCTGCCGGATGCGCTCGGGAATGTCGATGCGCACCTGCGGCAACGTCTTGCCCTCGGCCGTCGTGACCTCGCCGTCCACCTCGCCCACGACGTGCAGGACGACGCTGTTGTAGGCCGGGTCGGTGTCGTGCCCGTGCCTGTACCAGTCGGACGAGCGCAGATGCACCTCGACGTTGCCCGCCCAGAGCGTCCCGCCCAGCCGCACCTTGGCATTGAAGAAGTCGGGGCCCTGGTCGCGATTGTGCAGACCGGGGTCGATGACCTCCAGCTCCTGCCCGTCCGTCGTGGTGAGCGTCGCCACAGGCAGCAGTCTGTGCTTCCAAACGTAGTGCAGCAGGCGTTCCATGCTTATTTTGCTCCCGTTAACTTATTTTGTGAAGCAAAAGTACGCAAAATTAAGCGAAAAGCAGTACTTTTGCATGGAATTTATTAAATAAGACATGAAAATAGCACTCATAGGGTACGGCAAGATGGGGCACATGATAGAGGAAATAGCCCTTTCGCGCGGTCACGAAATCGTCAGCATCATCGACATCGACAACCAGGACGAGTTCCTTTCGCCCGCCTTCGCCAGCGCCGACGTCGCCATCGAATTCACTACGCCATGGACAGCCTACGACAACTACCTCAAGGCATGGGCGGCAGGCGTGAAAGTCGTCAGCGGCAGCACAGGATGGATGAAGGACCACGAGGCAGAGGTCCGCAAGGCTTGTGCCGAAGAGGGCAAGACGCTCTTCTGGGCCTCGAACTTCAGCGTAGGCGTTGCCATCTTCTCCGCTGTCAACACCTACCTGGCAAAAATCATGAACCGCTTCACGCAGTACGACGTCAACATGGTGGAAACCCACCACGTCCACAAGCTGGACGCCCCCTCGGGCACAGCCATCACCCTGGCTGAACAAATCGTGGCGAACCTGGACCGCAAGGAGCGCTGGGGCCTGCACGAGACGAAGCCGGAGGTTCTCCGCATCGACGACATCCGGCAGGCTGAGGTGCCCGGCATACATACCATCACGTACGACTCGCCCGAGGACATGATACGCATCACCCACGACGCACATGGCCGCCGCGGCTTCGCTATGGGAGCCGTCCTCGCCGCAGAGTACACAAAGGAGCACAGCGGCCTGCTCACGATGGCAGACCTGTTTGATTTCCAGAACCAATAGTCCCATAAGTCCTATAAGACTTATAAGTCCCATAAGTCCTATAAGTCCCATAAGTCCCATAAAAAACATGACCAAAAAGAAATATCAAGCCACAAAGAAAGACTGGGCAAAGGCCATCCTCTTTATTGCCCTCTTCATAGCTTTCCTCTACTGGGTGGATGCCTGGTGGGGCATCATCGTCATCCCCTTCATCTTCGACGCCTACGTCACCCGCCGCATACCCTGGACATGGTGGAAGGAGGCAAAGAACCCCATCGTGCGCACCGTCATGAGCTGGGTGGATGCCATCGTCTTCGCCCTCGTTGCCGTCTACTTCGTCAACATCTTCTTCTTCCAGAACTACACCATCCCCTCCAGCTCGCTCGAGAAGAGCCTGCTCGTAGGCGACTACCTGCTGGTCAGCAAGATGAGCTACGGCCCCCGCGTGCCGCAGACCCCCCTGCACATGCCGCTCTGCCAGCACACGCTGCCCTTCGGCGGCAAGAGCTACATCGAATGGCCCCAATGGGAGTACAAGCGCGTCACGCCCAAGCCTGTGCAGCTGAACGACATCGTCGTCTTCAACTATCCCGCAGGCGACACCATCGTCAGCGACCCGAAGTTCCAGACGGAATACTACCTGCTTTGCAAGAGCTTCGGCCAGATCTTCTACCAAGCCCTGAACGGCACCCCACCCAAGCCGCAGGACATGACGCCGGCAGAACAGTATCAGTACTACAGCACCGTCAGCGAGCTGGGACGACAGTTCGTCAGCCAGCCACCCGCAGAACAGGCCAAGTACTGCGCCCTGGTGAGGGACAGGCTCAATTTCGACATCGCTCCGCAGGACTTTGGCAAGGTGGGGTGGCGCCCCGTCGACCGCCGCGAGAACTACGTGAAGCGCTGCGTCGGCCTGCCCGGGCAGACGCTCGAGATACGCGACCGCGTCATCTACCTCGACGGCAAAGAGAACCCGGCACCGAAGAACGTGCAGTTCAACTATCGCGTGACGCTGCTTACCAACTATCTCCCCGACAAGATTATCTACGAACTGGGCCTCAGCATGAAGGACGTGCAGGACATGTATATGTCGGGCATCATCCCACTGACGCAGGAAGCAAAGGAAGCCCTGGAGAAGCAGACGGACTACGTGGAGAGCGTGACAATCGTTCCCGACAACGACACGGAGCGCCTCTATCCGCAGAATGCCTACACGGGCTGGACATGCGACAACTATGGCCCCATCTGGATACCGAAGAAAGGCGAGACCCTGAAGCTGTCCATCGAGAACATCGCACTCTACGAGCGCCCCATCCGCGTCTACGAAGGCAACGACCTGAAGGTGACACCCGAAGGCGACATCTTCATCAATGGGGAGAAGGCCACGGAGTACACCTTCAAGATGGACTACTACTGGATGCAAGGCGACAACCGCCACTGCTCTGCCGACTCGCGCTACTGGGGCTTCGTGCCCGAAGACCACATCGTAGGCAAACCCATCTTCATCTGGCTGAGCACCGACGTTGACCGTCCCTGGCTGAGCGGTCACCACATCCGCTGGAGCCGACTCTTCTCGCTGGTCGATAACATTAAATAGTAATGGCAACCCCTCTCCTGCTCCCCCGAGGGGAAGAGACAAAAAGACAGGAAGTCCCCCTTTGGGGGGATTTAGGAGGGGCTATTCTGCCTTGCTGTTATCTTGCGCCTGTTTCGCACTATAGCGCCTACTATCGTGCCGACGAAGTATGCCTTGAGGTCAACGACCACTTCACAAAGCAGACGCTTCGCAACCGCTGCCTGATTGACAGCCCGTCGGGAGCGCTTCCGCTCACCATTCCTGTATGCAAGACGGAGGGCAAGACCCTGATGCGCGACGTTCGCATCAGCGACCACGGCAACTGGCGGCACAAGCACTGGGTGGCCCTTGAAAGCAGCTACAGGCAGTCGCCCTTCTTCGAATACTACGCCGACGACTTCGCCCCCTTCTACGAGAAGAAGTGGGAGTTCCTTGCCGACTTCAACGAAGAGCTCATGGCGCTGGTTACCTCGCTGCTTGACATCAGCAAGCCGGTAAGCAGGACGACAAGCCCCCTCCCCGCTCCCCCTTTAGGGGAGTGCCTCATTGCCGCCAAAACTTCCCGACAATCCAACGAGGTGGGAACACTTCCCCAAAGGGGGAGCAGGGAGGGAGCTTACTACCAAATGTTTGCCTCGCGGCACGGCTTCCTTCCCGACCTCAGCATTGTTGACCTGCTCTTTAACGAAGGACCGGAGGGCGTGCTATGGCTGTAACGATTCATCCCCTCCGCCTCGAGGAAGGTTGGGAGAAGGCCGTCCCCAAGCAGTTCACCTACCCCTTCTGCTATGAGCCTCATCCGTTTTGCATCGCTGCAGCCAACGAAGTGCGCCACTACATCAGCCGGCATCCCGAATGGCACGACGAGTTGCAGCGCGGCAAGATGTTCGGCGTGCTTATAGCCCCCTCTAAATCTCCCCAAAGGGAGACTTCTTATCCTGTGTCCTCCCCCTTCAAGAGGAAGCCAGAGAGGGTCTCGCTTTCCTACCTCGCCGCTTTCTCCGGCACGCTCGACGGCAAGACGCAGCACGAATACTTCGTTCCGCCGGTGTTCGACCTCATGGTTCCCGGCTGTTACTTCCAGGAGGAAGAGGCTGCCATCAGCCGCATCAACCGGCAGATTGCATCGCTCCTGCCCGCAACTGAGCAGCAGGAACAGGATGCAGCCGTGCTTCGCCGACAGATGGAGGAAGAGCTTGCGACATACAAGGACTTCATGCAGCGAAGCAAGGCAAAGCGCGATGCCCTACGCCAAGACGCCTCCCCCTCGGAGGAGGACGGCAGGGAGCTTCAGCTCATCCGCGAGAGCCAGCACCAGAAGGCTGAGTATCGCCGTCTGAAACAGGCTTGGGAACAGCGCATACAGGTCAACGAAGCGCCGCTGCGGGAGAGCCGCGAGCAGGTGAAGCGGCTGCGAGAGGAACGCCACGAGCGCAGCATTGCCCTGCAACAGTGGCTGTTCCGCCAGTTCATGTTCCTCGATGCCTTGGGCGAGGAGAAGGCGTTGCCCGAGCTCTTTGCCCCGGCCACTCCGCCTGCAGGTGCCGGCGAGTGCTGTGCCCCGCGACTGCTTCAGGCCGCCTACCGCGAGGGACTGCGACCGCTCTGCATGGCCGAGTTCTGGGTGGGCGCTTCGCCAGCCGACGAGGTGCGCCACGACGGGCACTTCTACCCGGCCTGCCGGAGCAAGTGCCGCCCCATCCTGCGCCACATGCTCCGCGGCCTCGACGTGGAGCCGAATCCCTTGCTTGCCGACCGCGAGACGCTGCTCTCGCACCTGCACATTATATATAATAATAAGGAGATGGCCGTCGTGAGCAAACCCGCGGGGCTGCTCTCGGTGCCTGGCAAGGACGACCTGCCCAACGTACACGACGCCATGAGGCAAAGGTTTCCCCAGGCCACGGGGCCGCTCATCGTGCACCGCCTGGACATGGACACGAGCGGACTCATGCTCATTGCCCTGACGGAAGAGAAGTACCACGAGCTGCAGGAGCTGTTCCTGGGCAGACATATCCACAAGACGTACCACGCCTTGCTCGAACGGGAGATGCCTGTCGGAGAGGAAGGAGACATCGACCTGCCCCTGCGCCCCGACTTCGACGACCGTCCGCGCCAACGGGTCGACCCGCAGCACGGCAAGCCTGCACAGACACACTACCGCGTGCTTGGCAACAGAGACGGCCATGCCCTGCTGGAGCTCAGGCCGATAACGGGCCGCACACACCAGCTCCGCGTCCACTGTGCCCACCCGCTCGGCCTCGGCAACCCCATCGTCGGCGACCGCCTCTACGGCAAGCCTGCAGAAAGGCTGATGCTACACGCCTATGCCATTACAATAGAGCCCCACCAAGCCTCTTTAGAGGAAGTAACCTTCACAGACGAGCAAACGCTCGACGAATTTCAACGATGAATTGGAACTATGAACCGTGAATTGAAACTTGACGTCCACACCCACACCATCATGAGCGGCCATGCCTACAGCACCTTGCAGGAAATGGTGACGGC
The DNA here is from genome assembly GCA_002394305.1 of Prevotellaceae bacterium UBA4336. Taxonomy (GTDB): domain Bacteria; phylum Bacteroidota; class Bacteroidia; order Bacteroidales; family Bacteroidaceae; genus Physcousia. The sequence goes on along the minus strand of DGTM01000059.1, from coordinate 17,856 downwards.
TGCCCAAGAGAAGCACCTCGACATCCTCGGCATTACGGAACATGCCCCAGGCATCCCCGGCACGTGCCACCCCATCTACTTCCGCAACCTCCACGTCGTGCCGCGACAGTACGGCAACCTGCGTCTGATGCTCGGAGCCGAACTGAACATCCTCGACACACGGGGCACACTCGACCTCGACGAGTTCTACTACCGACTGCTCGACCTGCGCATCGCCGGCATCCACCTGCTTTGCTGGCAGGGCGGCACGAGAGAGGAGAACACCGACGGCATGGTGGCTGCCATACGCAACCCCTGGACGCAAATCATCTCGCACCCCGGCGACGGCACGGCCGAGCTCCTCTTCGAGCCCATCGTCCTGGCGGCGAAGGAGACGGGGACGCTGCTCGAGATCAACAACAGCAGCCTCAACCCCGCACGGAAGAAAGCGTCGGCCCACGCCAACAACCTGGAGATACTGCGGCTGTGCAAGCGCTACGAAGTGCCGGTCATCCTGGGCAGCGACGCACACATCAGCTTCGACATCGCCAACTACGGCTTCATCGGGCCTCTGCTCCAAGAGACGGAGTTCCCCGACGGGCTCATCATGAACTACGACACCGAGCGCTTCCTGGAATACATCTCACGTAAAACAAACACACTATGAAGAAGATACTTTTAGCCCTGGCTGCCCTGGCGATGACGGCAAGCCATATGGAGTCGGCCGAACCGGTGCTGGACTCCCTGAAGATACAAGGACAGACTCGCCGCTTCTGGCTTTACAAACCCGACGGAACGCCGCAGGATGCGCCCCTGGTGTTCGTCCTGCACGGCTACGGCAACCCCGGCCACAAGGAGAACTGGATGAGCCGCGCGGCAGAGAAGCACAAGTTCGCCGTCTGCATACCGCACGGATGGAAGGACCCCAAGGGCAAGCCTTCGTGGAACGTCGGCTACCCCTTCCAGGAAGGATGGCACGTCGACGAGGTGGCAGGCATGGAGAGGCTGGCAAGGTACGTACAGAAGAAGTACGGCCTGAGCCGACGCAACACCTTCATGACGGGCATGTCGAACGGAGGCGAGATGTGCTACCTGACGGCCTACAGCAAGCAGAAGACGTTCCGGGCCGTCGCTCCCGTCTCGGGATTGACGATGGAGTGGATCTACCGGACGATGGAGGCGCCGCGGCCCATGCCGCTGTTCGAGATACACGGCACGGCGGACCACGTCTCCGAGTGGAACGGCGACCTGGAGGACAAAGGCGGCTGGGGAGCCTACATGCCCGTGCCCCTTGCCATCGGTTACTGGGTTGCCAAGAACCGGAACGAGCAGGAACAGGTGGAACGCATCGCGAGCCGGGACACCGAGAGCGGCAGGTCCGTCATCAAGCACAAGTACACGGGCGGACCGACAGGCTGCGAGGTCTGGCTCTATGAAGTAACGGGCGGTTCGCACAGCTGGTTCGAGGAGGACATCGACACGGGCGAGGAAATCTGGTCGTTCTTCAGCAAGTATCTGGAATAACGCTACGGCTTCAGCCATCGCGCGATGTTGCGGACGAGGCCTTCGTACTTGGCACGCTTCACGGCAGAACCCTTGAAGAGGGTGCGATACTGCTCCACCGTGAGCTGTTGCCAGTCGTCGGGCGTCATTTTCAACAGGGCTTCTGAAGGCTGGAAGGCAGGCTCGTCGGTGGGATGCGCCTCGGCGAACTGCGGATTGGCTCGCAGACAGCGGTCGCACCCGTAGAAGGTCGCACCGAGCCGCAAGCCGTGGGGCAAGGGACCGCGATGCTCGATGGTCTGGTAGCTGACGCAGCGACGGGCGTCGAGCCCCTCGGCGGTAAGAGCAGGACAAAAAGAGGGGGTGAGAGGTGAGAGGTGAGAGGTGAGAGGATTGTTGGGGCTGCTGGTATCCTCTAACCTCTCACCACTAATCCCTAACCTCTCCTCTTGTTTGGGCAGCGGGCCATCGTACCTGTCCGCCTCCTCCATCACGAATAGTTCCCCCAGGAAGACTGTCGGGCCGTAGCCCGGCACGCTGATGAAGCCGCCACGCCCCGTGATGATGCCCACTCCGCTGCGCCACGCCCAGTAGCGCTCCAGGACGGGCGCCGTGTCGACAAAGCAACGTCCGGACAACTGCATGTCGTCCATGAGCCGCCGCATGCGGTCGCGCATGACGTCGTGGTAGTCCTTGCCCTGTGCATAAAGGCTGATGGCGGGCTGATGGCGCTCGGGCATGAAGTTCATGGCAAGGCTGACGATGGTCCGCACGCCGGGCACCAGGAGGTCGGGTTGCAGGCGCATCTCCACGCCCCGACGCAGATAATCCATGTCGGCACAGTAGCCCAGCTCCAGCCAGCGGCGGTAGTGGGCAGCAAAACTGTCCGCCACGGGTTCGGCCTTCGCCAGCCCGCATGCAGCAAAGCCCAGGCACTTGGCCCGGGCTTTGAGCTCTTCGCTATTCAATAACGCCAAACTCATATCCCTGCTGCTTGAGCCAAGCCAATGCCTCGGGGAGTGCATGCTTGAGTTTGTCGATGCTTTTCTGCGAGTCGTGGAACGTGATGATGCTGCCCCGGCGGGTATAGCGCTTCACGTTGCTGAGCACGTCGTCGGCCGTGAGCAGGCGGCTGTAGTCGCGCGTCACGACGTCCCACATCACCACCTTGATGCCGATGTAGCGCAACACGCGGTACTGCACCATGCCAATCCATCCGTGGGGCGGACGGAAGAGGTTCGAGTGGAGCACGTCATCGGCCTTCTTGATGTTGGCCAGATAGGTCCACGACGTATGCCTTGCACCCGAGATGTGATTGTACGTATGGTTGCCCACGCGATGCCCTCGCCGCAGCACCTCCTGGAGCAGATGCGGGTACTTGACGGCATTGTCGCCCACCATGAAGAACGTGGCCTTGGCATCGAAGCGGTCCAGCACGTCGAGGATGAAGGGAGTTGCCTCGGGGATGGGACCATCGTCGAAAGTCAGGTAGACTATCTTCCTGTGCCGGTCTATCCGCCACAGGGCGTGGGGATAGAACCAGCGGAAGATGCGTGGAGGTTGCTCGATGAACACAACACTTTGCTTTATCTCAGCGAGGAGTGGACGTCACTCCTCTTCAAACTCTACCTCGTCCTCTGCCTCAGCCTCGACGGGCTCGTCCTCTGCCTCGGCAGGCACGTCCATGCCGACGTCACCGTAAAGGCGGGTCTGGAAGAGACGGTTGTACTTGTCGAGCTCCTTGGAGAGCTCCATGACCTTGTCGCTGCCGGCGCTTTCCAGCACGCCCAGGGCTCCGTGCAACTGATAGAGGTAGTACATGAAGTCGCGCTCGCTGAGCAGGAGCATCTTGGCGGGCAGGCTGAGATACCAGTCCAGGTATTCCGTGGCCTGCACAGCCACAGGATAGGCGATGCCGCAGGCTTCCTTGTTCTTGCCCAGGACGTTCCAGACGCGAGCCAGCTCGAGCGAGCCGCTGGCATAGGAGTGGGGCACGGTGGAGGGCGGAATGACCTCCTCCACCTTGGCTACCACGCGGGCTGCCTTGTCGAGTTTCTCTTCCTTGACCAGACGTGCAGCCAGTTGCGAGAAGATGCGACGGTGGGTGCTGCACATGCGCAGTACGGTCTCGTCGAGATAGATGCCGGGCTTGTCGATGCCGCCAAAGGCGAAGCGCGTCATGAGGTTCTCGTACATCTTCTCCGTGTCGATGTCGCGGCCGCTCTGCTTCGTGTTGAAGGGTGTGATGCGGAAGGTGAGACCTTCCTGGATGAAGTAGTTCTCGAGTGTTGCCCTATTGTCGGGGCCTACGGTCATGGCGATGTAGAGGGGACGCTCCCAGTTGCATTGGGCTATCATCTCGTACATCATCATCTCGCTCTTGTAGACGGCACGCTTGCCCTTCAGGCTGATGTGCATCTGGTCGGGAATGCTGTCGGCAGCTATCATCATGCCGCTGCGGCGGACTGCCTCCTTGTCCACGGTGATGACGATGCTGTCGGTCGGGATGAAGCGCAGGTCGGGATTGTCATTGAGCACCCAGCGGTCGATGATGTTGCGAAGCTCGTAGGGGTTGTCGCCCAGCATCTCGCGGAGGTCTTCGGGGTTGTCCTTGTACATCTCCATGATATGCTCTAGGGTGCCGGGCCTTACGGAGACGCCTTCGCGGGTGCCGGCTACGTACTGCAGACGGTTCCAGTGGATGGGCACAGCCGGTGAGTCGTAGGCCGGACGCTTCATCTGGTCGATGTACCAGTCGGTCTGCAGATAGGAGAGGTTGCAGACGCGGGCGTCGGTGCGGAAGCCTTCTGTCTCCTGGGCATACCAGAGGGGGAAGGTATCGTTATCGCCGTTGGTGAAGATGATGGGGAAGCGTGTCTGGTCGAGCGACTGGAGGTAGTTGCGCCCGAAGTCGCGGCAGGTGTAGCGTCCGCTGCGATCGTGGTCGTCCCACGTCTGTCCTGCCATCTGTATGGGCACGAGGATGCAGAGACAGCTGAGCAGGGCGCAGGCCATGTCGTTCTTGAGGAGCTTGCGCAGGGAATAGGCGATACCTGCCACGCCAAGGCCGACCCAGATGGCGAAGGCGTAGAAGGAACCGGCATAGGCGTAGTCTCGCTCGCGGGGCTGCATGGGGGTCTGGTTGAGGTAGAGCACGATGGCAAGGCCTGTCATGAAGAAGAGGAAGAAGACGATGCCGAACTGCTTCTCACCCTCGCCGTTGTTCTGTGCGTCGTTCTTCATGAGCTGCCATATCAGACCGATGAGTCCGAGCAGGAGGGGCAGGCAGTAGAAGACGTTGTGCCCCTTGTTCTCGCGGAGCTCGCTGGGCAGCTTGCTCTGGTCGCCCAGGCGCATGTTGTCGAGGAAGGGGATGCCGGATATCCAGTTGCCGTGCTCCCATTCGCCGTTGCCCTGCAGGTCGTTCTGCCGGCCTGCAAAGTTCCACATGAAGTAGCGCCAGTACATGAAGTTGACCTGATAGCTGAGGAAGAAGCGGAGGTTCTCGAGCTGTGTGGGTGTCTTCACCTGCACCATCTCGCCGCAGCGCTCGTAGGTCTTGACGTTGCCCTTCACGCCGCCCATCCAACTCTCGTAGGCCTTGGCATGCTGCTCGCTGTACATGCGGGGGAAGAACATATTCTGCTGGTAGACGTAGTCCACGTCGTAGCGCTGAATCTCGTAGCGGTCGGGCTCGTCGGCGCTGGCCTTCTCCTTGCGCTGGTACACGGGTGCTCCCTGCTTGCTGACGGGCACGCAGTAGTTGCCCTCGGGCTTGAGGAGCACCTGGCTCGTGTAGGCCTGCCCGTAGAAGAGCGGACGGTCGCCGTACTGCTCGCGGCTCAGGTAGGTGCCCAGCGTGAAGATGTCCTCGGGGGAGTTCTGGTCCATGGGCGTATTGGCCGAGCTGCGGATGACGATGACTGCGTAGGAGCTGTAGCCTATCATTATCATGAGCATGCAGAGCAGCGAGGTGTTCATCAGTCGGGCCGTGACGACGGGCTTGCCGTCGCGCTTCCAGCTGAGCAGGAGATAGAGGAGCCCGAGCACGACGACGCCGCAGAGGATGCTCGTCCAGCCGTAGCCGTAGAAGGGAATGCCCAGCATGCCCACGCTGAGCAGGAAGGTGAGCACCATGCGCAGACGGCTCTTCTGCTTGATGGTCTCCCAGATGCTCCAGAGCACGATGGCCGTGAGCAGGGCGATGTAGACGATGACGCCGGTGTTGAAGGGCATGTCCAGGGTGTTGACGAAGAGCAGTTCGAACCATCCGCCCACCTTGACGATGCCGGGCACGATGCCGTAGAGCACGGCAGCGATGAGCACGCCGCTGCCCACAAGCGAGAGCAGGGCACCCTTCGTCGTAGCGTTCTTGACCTTCCTGTAATAGAAGATGAGTACCAGGGCGGGCAGGCAGAGCAGGTTGAGCAGATGCACGCCGATGCTGAGGCCCGTGAGGTAGGCGATGAGGATGAGCCAGCGGTCGGAGCCGGGCTCGTCGGCATGGTCCTCCCACTTGAGCATGAGCCAGAAGACGACGGCCGTGAAGAGGCTGCTGTAGGCATACACCTCGCCCTCTACGGCGCTGAACCAGAAGGTGTCGCTGAAGGTGTAGACCAATGCTCCGGTCAGGGCGCTGGCCTCCACGACGATGAGCTGCGCGAGGGTCTTCACCTGCCCGTTCTCGCCCACCAGCTTGCGGGCCAGGTGGCTGATGCTCCAGAAGAGGAACATGATGCAGGCGGCGCTGAAGAGGGCGCTCATCATGTTGACCATGTAAGCCACGAGCGTCGGGTCGCTGACAAACTGCGTGAAGAGGTTGGCCGTGAGCATGAAGAAAGGTGCCCCAGGCGGGTGTCCGACTTCCAGCTTGTATGCTGTGGTGATAAACTCGGGGCAGTCCCAGAAGCTGGCCGTCGGCTCTATTGTGCTGCAATAGACGAAGGCTGCAATGGCAAACGTCAGCCACCCCATCAGGTTGTCAACAAGTCTGAACTGTTTCATGTATTCTGTTCTAATGTATAAATCCGTGCAAAGGTACGACTTTTTACGGAATATCCCACCATCGCGACACATTTATTATAAATGATTAACGTATTATGTCCTGCTTCACAGCCCTTGGCGACCTTTCGGCCGCCCCGGGGAAAGCAACGGCCGGACAGCGGGCAGCAGCGCTTCCGGCTGGGGACGTAGTGCCGCGCCGCACGGAGCAAAACACCGCGCCACAAGGGGCAAAACGCCGTGCCGCACGGGGCAAAACGCCGCGCCGCACGGGGCAAAACGCCGCACCGCACGGGGCAAAACGCCGCGCCGCACGGAGCAAAACACCGCGCCGCACGGCATAAAACTTTTTCAGTGGCACGGAAATATATTTCAAAGGCACTAAAATATATTTCCAAGGCTCTGAAATTTATTTCAAAGCCTTGGAAATAGTTTTTATCCACGCTGCGAAGGAAAAGTACACGCGAGGCGAGGAATTTGTGTGCCCGAGGTGAAAACGGCTACCGCACGAATATCTTCTTGCGCTGGAAGATGTAGAGGCCGCTGTCGAGCTGGTGCACCTGCTCGGGCGTGGCGTTCTTCATCACCAGTTTGCCGTCGGGGGTATAGACGTCGGCAGGGCCTTCCGTCTGCTTCTCCCTGACGGAACCGACGGCATCGGCTGTGTCGCTGGCGGGGAACATCAGCATCAGGGCGGGCATGCCGCTGGCGCCGTAGCTCTCCACCACGTCGTCGGCAGCGGTCTTCTTCGTGAAGTCGCCCATCTGTATGCCGCGCTCGGCGTCCATATTGGTGTAGGCCTTCTGGATGTTGCGCTGGATGTGCATCAGGTACCTGCGCGTCAGGGCTTCGCTCAGGCCGCAGTCGTAGATGAGTATCTTCATGTACTGGGCATAGATGGCTGCATAGATGCCCTGCTCGTAGCCCTTCTCGTACTTGAGGATGCCGCTCGTGCACATGCTGTTTATCACGTAGTTTGCGGCACGCTGGGCCTTGGTCAGGTAGCTGACCTCGTTGGTCAGCAGGTAGAGCAGGCAACTGGCTCCGATGTAGGTGGCCTGGTTGTAGAGGTGGTCGCTGTACTCCGGTCCGCCGCCATGGATGCCGTCGGCCACACGTCCGCTGCTGTTGACCAGCGTCGCGTCGGCCCAGGCATAGACTTCCTTGGCCTTCTCCAGATACCATTCCTTCGTTTGCTGCGTAGGACGGGCTGTGGTCGGCGTCTTCCTGCCCTCGGGGACAAGCCGGTGAAGCAGGCAGGCGGCAATGACGGTGGGGAAGTTGATGCAGGCCGAACGGAAGTCGCCGGGCTTATGCGGATTAGCATGGTCGATGGGCTGCCACTCCCAGAACATGCCGCCGCCGTACTGGCCTTCGAAGCGGGCGGGGTCGGCATAGGAGCCGTCGTCGCCGACCTTGGCCGAGCCGTACCACACGCGGCAGAAGCTCCGCTCGGAGTAGCTGAGGTAGGCTGCCGTGCCGAAGGTCTCGTAGGCACGTGCCAAGGCACAGGTCCACCACATGATGTCGTCGTAGACGAACCAGCCGTTGTTCGTGTTGCTGTCGTGGAAGTCGAAGTTCACGTAGTGCGACTTCTCGCCGTTGTACAGGCGGCTGTGCAACGTCTTATAGGTCTTCATGCGAGCCTCGTCGCCCTCTGCTTCGGCACGGCGATAGGCATTGATGACCATGTCGTACATAATGGCCTGGCACCAGATAGCGGCGGCACAGCCCGAGACGTCACCGTCGCGGTAGCCGTTGCCGCGGTGGTCGGCATTGGGCTGCTTGGTGTCCGCCTTGTAGATGTAGCGCTGTTTGTCGAGGAACGCAGTGTTGAAGGCCTCGTAGGCTTTCCACTGGGCCTCGTCGTCGTAGGTGATGGCAAACTGAGCAAAGGCCGGGGCCGTACAGGCCAGCATGCAGAGGAGCAGGATTGATAGCTTTTTCATTGCAGGTTATCTTTGGTGGGGCTTATAAGACCTATAGGACTTATAGGACCTATAAGACTTATGGGACCTATAAGACCTATGGGGGTTACTTCCTTTTCTTTCCCTTGGCGGCAGGTTTGTACTCTTTGCTGAAGGAGTAGGGAGCAGCCTCGTCGGAGATGCCGCGCTGGCGGTTAGGCTCGGCCTGCATGGTGTAGTCCATCTTCATGCCTGCGATAAGGTCGGTGTGGTTCACGTAGTTCTTGTCGTAGGCCGTGCCGTTCACGCGCAGGGAGCCGACGTAGCGGTTCGTGTCGCTCTGCTGCGGAGCTGTGATGACTACGTCCTTGCCGTTCTCGAGGTGCAGCGTCATCTTCTTGAAGTAAGGCGCTCCAAGCACATACTCGCCGCTGCCCGGGCATACGGGATAGAAGCCCATCGCCGTGAAGATGTACCAAGCCGATGTCTGCCCATTGTCCTCGTCGCCGCAATAGCCGTCGGCATGGGCGTTGTACATGCGGTTCATCGTCTCGCGCAGCCAGTACTGACTCTTCCAGGGCTGTCCGCTATACGCGTACATATATATCATGTGCTGGATGGGCTGGTTGCCGTGTGCGTAATTGCCCATGTTCATAATCTGCATCTCGCGTATCTCGTGGATGACGCCGCCGTAGTAGCTGTCGTCGAAGACGGGAGGCAAGATGAACACGCTGTCCAGCATCCGGTTGAAGACGTCCTTGCCGCCCATGAGGTCAATCAGGCCCTGCGGGTCGTGGAAGACGCTCCAGGAGTAGTGCCAGCTGTTACCCTCGGTGAAGGCATCGCCCCACTTGAAGGGATTGAAGTTCGGGGCCCACTCGCCGCTGGCAAGCTTGCCACGCATCAGGTTGTAGTCCTTGTCGAAGAGGTTCTTGTAGTTGAAGGCGTGCTCGGCATACACCTTGATTTCCTTCTCGGGCTTGCCGAGGGCCTGACCGAGCTTGTAGATGCTCCAGTCGTCGAAGGCATACTCCAGCGTACGGGCCGCACTCTCGTTGATGCTGTCGTAGGGGACATAGCCCAGCTTGTTGTACGTCTGCCACTGCTTGCGGCCGCTGGTGGTGCGGGGAAGGTCGGCATTTGCGCCGTGCTTGACTGCTTCCCAAAGGGCATCGATGTCGTAGCCGCGGATGCCCTTGAGGTAGGCATCGGCCACAACGCTCGCGGAGTTGTTGCCCACCATGCAGGCCCTGTGGCCGGGAGCGCTCCACTCGGGCAGGAAGCCGCTCTCTTTGTATGCGTTGGCCCAGCCTTCCTGCATCTTCTGGCTCATGCTGGGGTACATCAGGTTGACCAGCGGGAAGAGGGCGCGGAAGGTGTCCCAGAAGCCCGTGTCGGCGAAGAGATAGCCGGGCAGCACCTGTCCGTTGTAGGGACTGTAGTGCACGACTTCGCCCTTCGCATTGATTTCGTAGAAGCTGCGGGGGAAGAGGGTGCTGCGGTAGAGGCAGCTGTAGAAGGTGCGCAGGCGGTCGATGTCCGTGTTGTCGTCCACGTCGATGACGCTCAGCACCTTGTTCCATTCCTGTCGGCCGGCCTCGCTCACCTCCTCAAGGCTCTTGCTGCCAAGCTCCTTGAGGTTCTGCTCGGCCTGCTCGATGCTGATGAACGAGCTGGCAACGCGCACGTTGAGCTGTTCGCCGCGCTTCGTGAGGAAGCCCACAGCGGCTGCGGCGTGCTTGCTCTTCATCTCGAGGTTCTTGCTCTCCTTGCCTTCGTCGGCTGTCGACGTGTAGGCAAAGGGGCGGTCGAACTGCAGGACGAAGTAGTTCTTGAAACCTTCGGGCACGCCGCCACTGTTGCGCGTCGTGTAGCCCACCACCTTATTCTCTCCGGGGATGACCTTGACGTAGGAACCACGGTCGAAGGCATCGACGATAAGGAAGTTCTTGCCCTCGGCACAGGTGAAGCGGAAGATGGCGGCACGGCTCGTCGGGGCAATCTCGGTGGTGATGTCGTAGTCGGCCAGGTAAACCTTGTAGTAGTGCGGCTTGCTCACCTCGGCCTTGTGGCTGAACCAGCTGGCGCGTTTGTTCTCATCGAAGATGGGAGCGTCGCCGGCCTCGGGCATGATGTTGAACATGGCGTAGTCGTTCATCCAGGGACTGGGCTGGTGGGTCTGCTTGAAGCCGCGAATCTTGTCGGCATCATAGGAGTAGCACCATCCGTTGCCCATCATGCCGGTCTGGGGTGTCCAGAAGTTCATGCCCCAGGGAAGGGCGATGGCTGGATAGGTGTTGCCAGTGGAGAGGGCTGGCGTGGAGTGCGAGCCAACGAGGGGATTGACGTACTGCACAGGGTCGTCTATCGCGAATGCTCCCGTGAAAGAAAGTGCAGCAATGGCTGCCAGAAAGAATCTTTTCATTTGGTTGTTAACTATTAGTTTGTGGTTAGAGGTGAGGGGTTAGAGGTTCTTCGCTTAGGCGCAGGCGGAAAGAGGAATGTTCGAGCAGCCCATAAGGAACCCAAGGTATTCTCTAACCTCTGACCCCTCACCTCTTACCACCATAAAAAATCCTTTACAGTTCTTTTATCTTGACGTTCTTGTACCACACCTCGTCGCCGTGGTCCTGCAGGAGGATGCGGCCGTCGCGGTTGCCGAAGTTGGGCCAGTTCTTGTACTTGCTGTAGGCAACGAGTGCGTTCCACTCCTGTGTATTGCGCTCGTATTCAAGCAGCTTCACGCCGTTGAGCCAGTGCTCCACGTGGTTGTCCTGCACGATGATGCAGGCAGTGTTCCATGTTGTGATGTCGAAAGGCTTCTGGTCGGGAGCGGGGATGAGGTCATAGAGCGAGCCGAGTTTGCGGTTGCCCTTCACGCCGAGCTTGGCATCGGGGTGACGCAGGTCGTCGAGGATCTGGAACTCGCAGCCAATGGCGCTGCCTTCGCCCATGTTCATGTCGGGGTCAACGAAGTACTTGATGCCGCTGTTGGCACCCTCGGTTATCTTGAAATCTACCTTCAGGATGAAGTTGTGGTAGTTCTTCTCCGTGACGATGTCGCCTCCGTTGCCGCTCTCGGCACCGTTGGCTTTCTCCACTTTCAGGACGCCGTCCTCGATGCGCCAGCCTTTCTCGGGGAAGGTCTGGAGCTTTGCGCCGCGCCATCCGTTGGTCGTCTTGCCGTCCCAGAGGAGCTTCCAGCCCTCGCGCTGTTCCTGTTCGCTGAGCACGTTGTCCGTCGTCGGAGCGGGAGCCGGCTCTGTTACCACTTTCTTTACTTTTGCAGATGCGGGCAGCACAGCCAGCATTGCCATAGCTAATACTATCTTCTTCATTGCGTTTGCATATTTTGGGGTTAGGGGTTAGGGGTTAGAAGTTAGGGGTTAGAGGATTGTTTGGGATGCTTATTAGGAACCAAGGGCCTTCTCTAACCACTAACCTCTAACTTCTACTCACTTATTAGTCAATCTTATAGAACTCTTCCCAGCCACGGCGCGGAGGCATGCCGGTGAGCATGGCATTGGCGAACTCGTTGTTGGTGAACTTCTTGGTGCGCGGGTCGAAGAAGAGTTGTGTGTTGAGTCGCTGGGCGATGACGCCGAGGCAGAACACCTGGCTCAGCACGCCGTTGATTTCGAAGGGCGAGCGCGTCTTCTCTGTTCCCTGGCAGGCACGCAGGAAGTTGACGTAGTGGTTGCTGGGGCTCTTCGGCACCTCGGGCAGCTTGCCTTCCATCTCCTTGGCCTTCTCCTCGGGGATAATCTTCAAAGTGCTGCCGTGGCTGCCGCCCTTGAAGATGAGGTCGCGGCTGTAGATAATCTTGCCCGGGCTGACCTTGGCTGCTGCGTTCTTGAAGTCGTTCTGTCCGCTGGCAGGAATGTTGGCTGCCATCTCGCTCTTGCCGTAGCCTTCGGGCAGAGGGGGCAGGTTGTCGACGCCATCGTACCAGGTGATGTCGCAGGGCGGCATGCCGTCGCGGGCGCCGAAGCGGAAGAGGATGGTGCTGCTGTAGGGGTAGAAGAACTCGTTGTGGTACTTTGCGTACTTCAGTGTGACCTCGTAGGGCAGGCCCAGGTGCAGGAACTCATGGACGGTGTCGAGGATGTGAGCGCCCCAGTCGCCCAGCGCTCCCATGCCGAAGTCGTACCAGCTGCGCCAGTCGCCCTGGTGGTAGAGCTTGCTGAAGTTGTGGTAGCGGACGCCGCCGTGCCACGTGTCGTAGTCCATGCCTTCGGGGATGGGATCGCCCTCGGGCATCTTGATCATGTTCCAGTCGTACTTGTGCCAGCGGCGTGCCTCGTTCATGTGGGCGGTGACGGCTGTGACGTCCTTGATGATGCCGGCTTCCTGCCACGCCTTGAACTGGAAGTAGTTGGCCTCGGAGTGGCCTTGGTTGCCTACCTGCGTGGCGATTTCGGGGTGACGCTTCGCCATCTCGATGAGCAGCTCGGCCTCCTGGAAGGTGCGCACCATGGGCTTCTCCAGATAGATGTGCTTGCCGTACTTCAGGGCCATCATGGCTACGAAGAAGTGGATATGGTCGGGCACGCTGGCGGCTACGGCATCGAAGTGGTCGCCATACTCCTCGAACAGTTTGCGGAAGTCGGTGAACCTTTTGGCATTAGGGTACATGCTGAGGGCCTTCTCGCATTGCTTGCCCTTCAGGTCGACGTCGCAGAGGGCCACGACATCCACCATGTTCGTCTTGGCGAACTCATCGATGTTCTGCTGTCCGCGGTTGCCGATGCCGATGTAGGCTATCTTCACTTTTTCACTCTTGGCCTGCTTGGTCTCCTTGCTCGTCATGGCGAAGACGCTGGCCGGGTTCAGGGTCATGCCTGCCGTGGCGAGGCTTACTCCCTTTAGGAAATCTCTTCTTGTTGACATAAAAGTTGTTATTTTATTGCTGTTTTCATCGTGTTTGCCCACAAAGTTAGCAAAAATAATCACACCATCCAACGACTTTGGGCAAAAAAGTGTACAACGTGGCTGTTTTTTTCCTTCAGGCCACAGATATCCTCTATATAATATATAATGTGTCGACGCACTTGCCTCCCTGTCGGGCCGCAGGCCGTCCCCCACCGAAGCGCCTGGCTCTTATTCCGGAAGAGCCTAACACTTTTTTCAGAAGAGCCTAACGCTT
>DGTM01000059.1:0-4194 GCA_002394305.1 Prevotellaceae bacterium UBA4336 | reverse complement strand
TAACGCTTTTTTCGGAAGAGCACGCTGTGTTTTGCCGCTCAGCCTGCTGATGTCGTTTTGACGGAACTTTCGCCGATTCTTCGCGACTTTTGGTGCATAATAACGCCTCAAATTTGCATATTGAAAGAAAAACGTGCCGATAAGCTCTTTTTCTTTGAGTTTTTCATTGCACTACGAGGAGATTTGTGTACTTTTGCTGACATATTAACAATAAACGATAGTTTTTACCATGGAAAAAGTAGATGAACTGGACAAAAAGATTCTGGAAATGATATCGTGCAACGCACGTATGCCCTTCAAGGACGTTGCTGCGGAATGTGGCGTGAGCCGTGCCGCAGTGCACCAACGCGTGCAGCACCTCATAGATGCCGGCGTGATAGTCGGCTCCGGTTTCCACGTCAATCCTGCCAGCCTGGGCTACAGCACCTGCACCTACGTCGGCATCACACTGGAGAAAGGCTCCATGTACAAGCGCGTAGTGGAGGAGTTCGAGAAGATTCCCGAAATCGTGGAGTGCCACTTCACGACCGGACCCTACACGATGCTCGTCAAGCTCTACGCACGCGACAACGCACACCTCATGACGCTCCTCAACGACCACCTGCAGGAAATCAACGGCGTCGTCTCCACAGAGACGCTTATCTCCCTGAAACAAAGCATCAAGAAGGAAGTGCCCATCGGAGCACATCATGCCGAGACGAAACCCTCCACATTGGAAGAAGCATGACAAGGCAACACCCCCTGATCGGCATCACGGGCAACTACGGCGAAAAGGGCTGCGAACTGGCCGACGGCTACTACCGCTCGGTGCTCCGTGCCGGAGGAACACCCGTGGTCATTCCGCCACACGAAGACCGCGAGGCCCTCACCGACCTGCTCGACCGGCTCGACGGCATCGTCTTCTCGGGCGGCGGCGACATCAACCCGCTCCTCCTGGGCGAAGAGCCCCTGCCACAGCTCGGCAGCGTCTGTCCGCAACGCGACGCCGCAGAGCTCTTCCTCCTCCGCGAAGCCTTCCACCGGCAGATGCCCATGCTCGGCATCTGTCGCGGCATACAGCTGATGGCAGCAGCGCTGGGCGGAAGCGTATGGCAGGACATCAGCCTCTCCCCCGCCCCACCAGCTCTTCTCAAGCACTCGCAGAGCATGCCACGGGAATTCGCATCGCACACGGTCCGCCTCGAAGAGGGCAGCCTGCTCCGCGAAATCTTCAGTGCAGAGACACTGCCCGTCAACTCCTTCCACCACCAGGCCGTACACGAGCCGGGGCCGCACCTGCACGTCACGGCACAAAGCCCCGACGGCATCATCGAGGCAATCGAATCGACGGAACACAAGGCACTGCTCGGCGTGCAGTGGCATCCCGAATGCTTCATCCTCCGGGGCGACGAGACGATGATGCCCATCTTCCGCTGGCTCACGGACGAAGCACGCACCTTTGCACAAGCAAAGCACATCCACCGCGACGCCATCATACTGGACAGCCACTGCGACACACCGATGTTCTTCACCGACAACAGCCGGGAGAACATCACGATGTTCGGCACGCGCTCGGACAAAGTGCTCGTCAATCTGCCCAAGATGGCAGAGGGACGGCTCGACGCCTCCATCATGGTGGCCTACCTGCCGCAAGGCGAACGTACGGAAGAAGCCTACCGCGCCGTCACAGCACGCACGGACCTCCTGCTCACACAGATAGAGGAAATCGTCAGAGCCAACAGCGACCGCGCAGGTCTGGCCCAGACGCGGGCCGACATCCTGCGCCTCAAGGCACAGGGCAAGAAAGCCATCCTCCGCGGCATAGAGAACGGCTATGCCATCGGGCACGACCTCCATCTGCTGGAGCACTTCCGGCAGCGCGGCATCGTCTACATGACCCTTTGCCACAACGGCGACAACGACATCTGCGACTCAGCACGCGGCAATGCCGAACACGGCGGCTTGAGCCCCTTCGGACGCGAAGTGGTGCAGGAGATGAACCGCCTGGGCATCCTCGTGGACATGAGTCATGCTGCCGAGACAAGCTTCTACGATGCCCTGGAACTGAGCACGGCCCCCATCGTCTGCAGCCACAGCTCGGCACGCGCCCTTTGCGACCATCCGCGCAACCTCACCGATGACCAGATGCGGGCACTCGCCAAGCATGGCGGCGTAGCACAGACCACCGTCTACCAGGGATTCCTGCGCACCGACGGACAGGCCACCATCGTCGATGCCGTCGACCACCTCTGCCACGCAGCACGCATAATGGGCGTCGAGCACGTCGGCCTCGGCACAGACTTCGACGGCGACGGCGGCGTGCCCGGACTCGCCGATGCCTCCGAGGTCATCAACTTCACGCGGCACCTCCTGCACCGGCACTTCTCGGAGGAGGACATCCGCCTCATCATGGGCGGCAACTTCCTGCGGGTCATGGAAACGTGCAGCAGAAGCTAAGCCACAGCAACACAATAACGACATCACCTCATAACGAAAGGACAAAAGAACCACATGACAAGAATGAACAAAGCATTCTTCTGCCTCCTGAGCCTGACAGCATGCCTGTCCCTCCCCTCCTGCGGCGGACAGACAAAAGGCAAGGCCTCCACGGCAGACACCATCGCACTGGCACCCTGCCCAAGCTTCTCGGCCGACAGCGCCATGCTCTTCATCAACGAGCAATGCAGCTTCGGGCCGCGCGTCACCGGCAGCGAAGCGGCAAACCTATGCGGCGACCACATCGCCCAGCGCTTCCGCCAGTTCGGTGCCGAGGTGGAGGAACAGACAGCCAACGTCACGACCTGGGACGGCTCGCAGCTCCCGGCACGCAACATCATAGCCCACGTCAACCCGTCCAACACAGACCGCATCCTCATCTGTGCCCACTGGGACAGCCGCCCCTGGGCCGACAACGACGACAACGAGGCCAATTGGCACAAGCCCATACTTGCCGCCAACGACGGAGCCAGCGGCGTGGCCCTCATGCTGGAACTCTGCCGGCTCCTGCAGCAACAGCCCGTACAGGTCGGCATAGACCTGATTTGTTTCGATGCCGAAGACCTTGGCACACCACAATGGGCCGAAGACCGCCTGGGCTCGGCCGACACATGGTGCCTCGGCTCACACTTCTGGGCGGAACGCGCCAAGGATGACGGATACAAAGCCCGCTACGGCGTCCTGCTCGACATGGTGGGCGGCCGGGGAGCCACCTTCTCGCGCGAAGGTATCAGCATGCAACTGGCAGGACCCATCGTCAGCCGCGTCTGGCAGATGGCCGGACAACTGGGCTACAGGCAGTTCTTCCCGCAAAGGGACGGCGGACACATCACCGACGACCACGTCAACGTGAACCTCATCGCCGGCATCCCCTGCATCGACATCGTCCCATACTACAGCGAAGGCCCCAGCAGCTTCGGCCCCACGTGGCACACCATACAGGACACACCCGAGAACATCGACCGCAATGTGCTCAAAGCCGTGGGCCAAACCGTGACACAACTCATCTACAACGAAACCATACAAAAGCCATAAGTTCCTATAAGTCCTATAAGACATATAAGACCCATAAGACCTATAAGACCCATAAGACACATAAGACCTATAAGACACACAAGCCCCATGACAATAAACGAGAAGCAAGACGAAGTCATTGCCGAGTTCAGCGACTTCGACGACTGGATGGACCGCTACCAGCTGCTCATCGACCTGGGCAGCGAACAGCCCCCCCTGGAGGAGAAATACAAGACGGAGCAGAACCTCATCGACGGTTGCCAAAGCCGCGTCTGGCTGCAGGCCGACCTGGTGGACGGCAAGCTGCAGTTCCGTGCCGAGAGCGACGCACTCATCGTGAAGGGCATCGTAGCCCTGCTGGTGCGCGTGCTCTCCGACCACACGCCACAAGAGATACTCGATGCCGACCTCTACTTCATCGAGGCAATCGGCCTGCGCGAACACCTCTCCCCCACTCGCAGCAACGGCCTCGGAGCCATGCTCAAGCAGATGAAGATGTACGCTCTGGCATTCAAGTCAATTCATAATCCCTAATAGATACATCCTGATTCATTTAACTTTCGGAAGTAAAAGAGGAAGTAAAAAAAAGGAAGTAAACTCGCTACGCTCGTGGAAGTTATATGCTACGCACAGGACGATAGTTTTGGCATCCCCATTGTATCGTCCAGCACGCAGTGCTTTACTTCCTGCGCTGAAAGCGCATAA
>DGTM01000040.1:57002-58172 GCA_002394305.1 Prevotellaceae bacterium UBA4336 | reverse complement strand
CAAATTACTCGTTAGTAAATGACGATTTACTCATTAGTAAATTACAAACCACACGTTAGTAGTTTATTCGCAACACATACATTAAACATAAAAAGCACATGAAAAGATTGATTATGATACTCCTGTCCGCAGTCTGCCTGACTGCGGCGGGAGCAAAAGATAAAGTAGGAGCGACGATAGGTTGCGACTTCGTCAGCCAGTACATCTGGCGTGGTCAGAAGCTCGGTAACGTCAGCCTGCAGCCCACACTTGGCATCAATTACAAAGGCTTGAGCCTGACCTCTTGGGGCAGTGTCGGCTTCAATTCGGACGATGCAAAAGAGCTTGACTTCACGTTGGCCTATGAATTGAAAGGCTTCAACGTGGGCCTGACCGACTACTGGTTCTCTGAAGGCAACTACTTCAACTATAAGGCTCACCAGACAACCCATGTGTGGGAAGCAAACGTCGGCTACGACTTCGGCTTCCTCAGCGTGCAGTGGTTCACGAACTTTGCCGGCAACGACGGTCTGAACCGCAGCGGCAAGCGAGCCTACAGCAGTTACTTCGAGATTGTGGCACCCTTCCGCCTTGCCAAACTCGACTGGACTGCCAC
Organism: Prevotellaceae bacterium UBA4336; assembly: GCA_002394305.1. Lineage (GTDB taxonomy): Bacteria > Bacteroidota > Bacteroidia > Bacteroidales > Bacteroidaceae > Physcousia. The sequence continues at coordinate 57,577 of DGTM01000040.1, read as the reverse complement.
CTTCGGAGCCGTGCCCTATGCCACAACATCCTACGATGCCAACGGCTTCTGCGTCACGAACATCTCCCTGCGTGCCACCAAGGATTTCATCATCAAGCAGAAATGGCATCTGCCAGTATTTGCAGGTCTGACGGGCAACCCAAGGGCAGAGAAGCTCTACATCATCTTCGGCACATCATTCTCTATATAAAAAACCTTCAGACACATGAACACAAAGTACATCTTCGTCACTGGCGGCGTGGTTTCCTCTCTCGGGAAGGGAATCATCTCCGCCAGCATCGGCAAACTGCTGCAAGCACGCGGCTACAAAATCACTATCCAGAAGTTCGACCCGTACATCAACATCGACCCGGGTACACTCAATCCCTACGAGCACGGCGAATGTTATGTGACGGAGGACGGCATGGAGACAGATCTTGACCTCGGGCACTACGAGCGGTTCACCGGCATACGCACTACCCGCCACAACAGCATCACGACGGGACGCATCTACAAGACCGTCATCGACCGCGAACGCCGTGGCGACTACCTGGGTAAGACCATTCAGGTAGTGCCGCACATCACGGACGAGATAA
>DGTM01000040.1:0-56861 GCA_002394305.1 Prevotellaceae bacterium UBA4336 | reverse complement strand
CCGTTCATGGAAGCCATCCGTCAGCTTCGGTGGCAGTTGGGGCGCGACGCTGTCTGCGTACACCTCACATACGTTCCTTATCTGAAAGCTGCCGACGAACTGAAGACGAAGCCCACCCAACATTCCGTCAAGGAACTGCAAGGCATGGGCATCCAGCCCGACATCCTTGTGCTGCGAACCGAACGCCACCTCGACGACGCATTGCGTCTGAAGGTGGCTTCGTTCTGCAATGTCAGCCTGGAATGCGTAGTGCAGAGCGAAGACATGGCAAGCATCTACGAAGTACCTGTGAGTATGCAGATGCAAGGACTCGATGCTGCCATCCTGCGCAAGATAGGCATACCCGTCGGCGAGACTCCTGCCATGAAACCTTGGCGCAACTTTCTCGGTGGCTGGCGTCGTGCTACACGTGAAATCAACATCGGCTTGGTCGGCAAGTACGACCTGCAAGATGCCTACAAGAGCATCCGCGAGAGTCTTCATCTTGCAAGTATATATAATAATGTAAAGGCAAAGCTACACTTCATCAGCAGCGAAGAGATAACGGAGGAGAACGTGGCTGAGAAGCTGGAAGGCCTGGCAGGCATCATCATCTGCCCAGGCTTCGGGCAGCGTGGCATCGAAGGAAAGATTGTCGCCGCCAAACACACCCGAACACACAACATCCCAACCTTCGGCATCTGTCTCGGTATGCAGATGATGGTGATTGAGTTTGCGAGGAATGTGCTGGGCTACGAGGATGCCAACAGCAGTGAGATGGACAATCAGACCGAACACAACGTCATCGACATGATGGAAGAACAGAAGTCTGTCACGCAGATGGGCGGCACCATGCGACTTGGCGCTTACGATTGCGAACTCACCGAAGGCAGCCGTGCCTGTGAAGCATACGGAAGCCAATGGTCAATGGTCAATGGTCAATGGTCAATAAAAGAAAGGCATCGGCATCGCTATGAGTTCAACAATCGGTATAAAGAGGAATACGAGAAGGGGGGCATGAAGTGCGTTGGCATCAACCCCGGCACAAACCTTGTCGAGATTGTGGAAATACCGTCCCTACGTTGGTACATCGGAACGCAGTTCCACCCTGAATACTCCTCAACGGTGCTACATCCGCATCCCTTGTTCATGTCGTTTATAAAAGCTTGCATCTGATATGGAACAGTTAAAACATGAATGCGGTGTGGCATTGATAAGGCTGTTGAAGCCGCAAGACTATTATAAAGAAAAGTATGGCACAGCGTCCTATGGTCTTGGCAAGCTCTATCTGATGATGGAGAAGCAGCATAACCGTGGACAGGAAGGGGCTGGCATTGCCTGTGTGAACATGGACGCGCCCGTTGGCTCGGAGTACATGTTTCGTGAGAAGGCGATGGGCAAAGATGCCATCACAGAAGTGTTCGAAAGCCTCCCCAAAGGGGGAGGTTGGGAGGGGGCTTCTCTTTATATGGGACACCTGCGCTACAGCACGACAGGCAAGAGCGGCTTGCAGTACGTTCATCCTTTCCTGCGCCGCAACAACTGGCGGGCAAAGAACCTCTGTCTTTGCGGCAACTTCAACATGACGAACATCGACGAGATATTCACGAAGATGGTCAGGCAGGGACAGTCGCCGCGCATCTACAGCGACTCCTACATCACACTCGAACTGATGGGACATCGCCTGGACCGAGAAGTGGAACGCCTCTTTGTCGAAGCTAAAACAAAAGGACTGGAAGGCACAGACATCACCCATTACATCGAAGCAGGCGTGCAGATGGCAAATGTATTGCGCACCACGATGGCAGACTACGACGGAGGCTACGTGATGTGCGGCATGACAGGCAGCGGCGAGATGTTTGCTATGCGCGACCCTTGGGGCATACGGCCTGCCTTCTTCTATAGGGACGATGAGGTTGTGGCCGCCAGCAGTGAGCGTGCCGTATTGCAGACGACCTTCGACCTCGCCTGCGATGACGTTCAGGAGTTGCCGGCAGGCCAGGCGCTCATCGTGCATAAGAACGGCGCCTCTGCTTTGGAAACAATCCTGGAGTCCAAGAAGCAGACGAGATGTTCGTTCGAGCGCATCTACTTCAGTCGTGGCTCTGACCGCGACATCTACCGTGAGCGCAAACAACTTGGGCAGCAACTCACGGCACCTATCCTCGAAGCCATCCACGGCGACACCGAGCATACGGTCTTTTCCTTCATTCCCAACACAGCCGAGGTTGCCTTCTACGGCATGATGGAGGGCCTGCGAAGCCAGGGACTGAACGTGCGCAGCGAAAAGGTTGCATGGAAGGACATCAAACTGCGCACCTTCATCACGGAAGCAGGCTCGCGCAACGACCTTGCCTCGCATGTCTATGACATCACCTACGGCTCCCTGCGGCCATACGAGGACAACCTCGTCATCATCGACGACTCGATAGTCCGGGGCACGACCTTGCGCGAAAGCATCTTCAAGATACTCGACCGCCTGCATCCTCGGAAGATAGTAATGGTGAGCAGTTCGCCACAGATTCGCTACCCCGACTACTATGGCATCGACATGGCACGCCTGGAGGAGTTCTGTGCCTTTCGTGCCGCCATCGCTCTCATCGAAGAGCGTGGCATGTGGCAACTGATCACAGACACATACGAAGCTTGCCTTACCGAGCTCCGTAAGCCGACAGCAGAGCAACGGAACTGCGTCTGTGGCATTTACGAGCCGTTCAGCATAGAAGAAATCAACAGCAAGATGGCCGAGATGCTTCGTCCTGCAGGAATGCAAGCACAGGTGGAGTTCGTCTTCCAGACCATCGAAGGCTTGCACGAAGCCTGCCCCAATCATCAAGGCGACTGGTACTTCACCGGACACTACCCCACCCCGGGCGGCAACCGGCTCGTCAACCAAGCCTTCGTAAAATATAGAGCCACTCTAACTCCCCCTCTGGGGGGAGAAGACCCCCTAATCCTCCTTTAGGGGGAACAAATCATAAATAGTAAAATCATTAAAAAGTAAATGACATTATGTGTGGAATTGTAGGTTACATCGGAACGAAGAAAGCCTATCCGATTTTGATTAAAGGCCTGAAGCGCCTAGAGTATCGCGGCTATGACAGTGCAGGCGTGGCAATGATTAGCGACAGCGGCGACCTGAATGTGTATAAGACCAAAGGCAAGGTCGACAACCTGGCGGAGTATTGCAGCGACAAAGATGTGTCGGGCTGCGTAGGCATTGCTCATACGCGCTGGGCGACGCATGGCGAGCCTTCGGCACGCAACGCCCATCCCCATTACTCCCAAAGCCACAATCTTGCCATCATCCATAACGGCATCATCGAGAACTATGCCGACATCAAGATGCAGCTTCAGGCAAAGGGTGTGGAGTTCAAGAGCGACACCGACACGGAGGTGCTTGTGCAGCTCGTGGAGTACATCATGATGAAAAAGAACCTGTCGCTGCTCGAGGCTGTGCAGGTGGCACTGCATCAGGTGATAGGAGCATACGCTATTGCCATCGTCGACCGGCGCGACCCGCGACAGATTATTGCAGCACGCAAGCAGAGCCCTCTGGTGGTGGGCATCGGCAAGAATGAATTCTTTCTGGGTTCCGACGCCAGTCCCATTATCGAGTATACCGATAAGGTTGTCTATCTGGAGGACGGCAACATCGCGGTCATTCGCTTGGGCGAGGAGCTAAGGGTCTTGAGCATTCTTGGCAAGGAGCAGGAATTGAAGGTAAGCACCGTGGACATCGACCTCGGACAAATAGAGAAGGGTGGCTATGAGCACTTCATGCTGAAGGAAATCTTCGAGCAGCCGGAATGCCTGAAGAACTGTATGCGGGGGCGTATCAACGTGGAGGGCGACCATGTGACGCTGTCGGCCATGATTGACCATCGCGAGCGACTGCTTGGCGCGAAGCGTATCGTCATTGTGGCATGTGGCACTTCGTGGCACGCCGGACTCATCGCGGGGCAGCTCTTCGAGAGCCTGTGCCGCATTCCCTGTGAAGTGGAGTACGCCTCCGAGTTCCGCTATCGCAACCCCGTGGTGACGGAGGACGATGTGGTGATAGCCATCTCGCAGAGCGGCGAGACTGCCGACACGCTGGCCGCCATCCAACTGGCAAAGGAGCAAGGAGCCTTCATCTACGGCATCTGCAATGCCATTGGTTCCAGCATTCCCCGAGCCACGGACACGGGGACGTACATCCATGTCGGCCCGGAAATCGGCGTTGCCTCTACCAAGGCCTTCACGGGTCAGGTGACGGTGCTAACGATGTTGGCACTGTGTCTGGCAGCGGAACGCAAGACCATCTCCGAGGAGCTGTATCGGCAGATGGTGAAAGAACTGACGCAGATTCCTGCCAAGATGGAACAGGCCCTCAGGACAAACGAGCAGATAGCACAGCTTGCTCCCATCTTCACCTACGCCCGGAATTGCCTCTACTTAGGGCGCGGCTACAACTATCCCTTGGCCCTGGAAGGTGCATTGAAGCTGAAGGAAATCTCCTACATCCATGCCGAAGGCTATCCCGCCGCAGAGATGAAGCACGGCCCCATCGCCCTCATCGACAGCGAGATGCCCGTCTTCGTCATTGCCACACGCGACAGTCTCTACGAGAAGGTCATCTCGAACATCCAGGAGGTGCGGGCTCGTGGCGGACGCGTCACGGCAATCGTCACTGAAGGCGACACGCAGATACAGAGGTTTGCCGACCACATCATCACCCTTCCCGACACGCTCGAGTGCTTCCAGCCACTCATCGCCAGCATACCCCTCCAGTTGCTGGCCTACCATATCGCAGTCTGCAAGGGCAAAGACGTTGACCGCCCGAGGAACCTTGCCAAGAGTGTAACGGTGGAATAGTTCGAGTGGCATTGCATCGTTATCTGAACATATTGAAAGTCAAACGCTATGTGAGTTCGAAAAATGGAACACGTGCCTATGGCGATAAGAACACGTGCCTATGGCGATAAGCACACGTTCTTATGACGATAAGCACACGTTCTTATGACGATAAGCACACGTGGTATCTGGAAACTCCCTACAGAGTAAATTTAATAATCTTCAAAAAGTAAATATCGTTATGTGTGGAATAGTATCAATCTTCAATATTAAGCAGCAGACGCACGAACTGCGTGATAAGGCTTTGCGCATGAGTCAGAAGATTCGTCATCGCGGTCCGGACTGGAGTGGTATATATTGTGGCGGCTCGGCCATCCTTGCTCACGAACGTCTCTCCATCGTTGACCCTGAAAGCGGCGGACAGCCCTTGTTCTCGCCCGACAGGAAACAAGTGCTGGCCGTCAACGGCGAGATTTACAATCATCAGGAGATACGCCGCCGCTATGCAGGCCGTTATGAGTTCCAGACAGGCAGCGACTGCGAAGTCATCCTTGCGCTCTATCGTGACAAAGGCATCGATTTCTTGGAGGACATCAACGGCATCTTCGCCTTCGCCCTTTACGACGAAGAGAAGGACGCCTTCCTAATAGCCCGCGACCCCATCGGCGTGATACCTTTATATATAGGTTATGACAGCGACGGCACAATCTATGTCGCTTCCGAGCTGAAGGCACTCGAAGGGCAATGCGAGCGATATGAGCCTTTCCTGCCAGGACACTACCTATGGAGTGAAGAACTAAGAGTGAAGAATAAAAGTAACAACTCAGAGGACAAAAGTATCTCTGATTCTTCACTCTTCACTCTTCACACTTCACTTAAACGTTACTATAAGCGTGATTGGTTCAACTATGATGCGGTAAAGGACAATCTTGCTTCAGTATCGGAAATCCGCGATGCTTTGACTGCAGCCGTGAAGCGTCAGTTGATGTCCGACGTTCCCTATGGTGTGCTGCTCAGCGGTGGGCTTGACTCTTCTGTCATCTCTGCTATAGCTGAGAAGTTCAGCGAACATCGCATTGAGGACAACTCGCAGACACGAGCCTATTGGCCTCGTCTGCATTCCTTCGCGATAGGTTTGAAGGGAGCGCCCGACTTGGCAAAAGCACGACTCGTGGCAGAGCATATTGGCACCGTACACCACGAAATCAACTACACCATACAGGAGGGGCTTGATGCCATACGCGACGTCATCTATTTCATCGAGACATACGACGTGACGACCATCCGTGCCTCCACCCCGATGTACCTCCTTGCCCGTGTCATCAAGTCGATGGGCATCAAGATGGTGCTCAGTGGCGAAGGAGCTGATGAGGTGTTTGGCGGCTATCTCTATTTCCACAAAGCACCGAGCGCAAAGGCTTTTCACGAGGAAACTGTCCGCAAGCTCAGCAAGCTTCACTACTATGACTGCCTCCGTGCCAACAAGAGTCTCTCGGCATGGGGCGTGGAGGGACGCGTACCTTTCCTCGACAAAGAATTCCTCGACGTGGCTATGCGTACTAATCCCGAAGCAAAGATGTGCCCCGGCTCAACGATTGAGAAGAAAATCCTCCGCGAAGCCTTTGCCGATATGTTGCCGGCAGAGATTGCTTGGCGGCAGAAGGAACAATTCAGCGACGGCGTGGGCTATTCATGGATTGACACATTGAAGAAGATTACCTCCGAAACTGTCAGCGACGAACAGATGGCACATGCGGCAGAACGTTTCCCCATCAATCCGCCGCTCAACAAGGAGGAGTACTACTATCGCAGCATCTTCGCCGAGCATTTCCCAAGCGAGTCTGCTGCGCGAAGCGTAAACCAAGAGGCAAGCGTGGCGTGCTCGACAGCCATCGCCCTTGAATGGGATGCTGCTTTCAAGAACATGAACGACCCAAGTGGAAGAGCTGTCAAGGGGGTTCACGAACAAGCTTATTGACATATAACGTCATAACGATATAACGATATAACGAACCATGATGAAGAAAGAAGCGAGACTGATACTTGATGACGGCACAGAGTTCTGTGGCCGGTCGTTTGGCTACGAAGCAAATGCCGCGGGCGAAGTAGTGTTTAATACGGCGATGACGGGCTATCCGGAAAGCCTGACCGACCCGAGTTATGCAGGACAAATAATGGTGACGACCTATCCTTTGATAGGAAACTATGGCGTGCCTGAAACAGGAGGCGAGCCTTTGCCCAAGTTCATGGAAAGCGAGCGGATTCACGTCAAGGGCCTCGTTGTGGCAGATTACAGCGAGAAGTACAGCCATTGGAATGCCAAGGAGTCGCTTGCCGAATGGCTAAAGCGGGAAAAGATTCCTGCCATTACAGGCATTGACACGCGAAGGCTCACCCAACGGCTCAGGGAGTCTGGGGTGATGAAAGGTCGCATCATCATTTCGGAGCGTTCAGAGCATTCAGATTGCTCAGAACTCTCAGATTATGGCTTGGTCAATTGGGTGGAGCAAGTGAGCTGCGAGAAGGTTATCCGCTACAATGAGGGAGTGGGCAAGCGTGTTGTCCTTGTTGACTGTGGCGTCAAGGCAAACATCATCCGTTGCTTGGTGAATAAAGGCGTAGAGGTCATTAGGGTTCCGTGGGACTACGACTTCAACCGGCTTGACTTCGATGGCTTGTTCCTGGCGAATGGTCCTGGTGACCCTGAGCAATGCAATAAGACCGTGGAGCACATACGCACATTCCTTAACAATCCGCATGTGCGGCCACTCATGGGCATCTGTCTCGGCAACCAACTTTTGGCAAGGGCTGCAGGTGCAAAGACATACAAGCTGAAGTATGGCCATCGCAGTCATAACCAGCCGGTGCAGCTTGTGGGCACCACCCGTTGCTTCATCACAAGCCAGAATCATGGTTATGCCGTCGATGCCTCGACGTTGCCTGCCGAATGGAAACCTCTGTTCGTCAACATGAACGACGGCTCAAACGAAGGCATCCGCCACAAGACGATGCCGTGGTTCTCTGCACAGTTCCATCCCGAAGCCTGCTCTGGACCTACTGATACGGAGTGGATGTTTGATGAGTTCGTCGGTCTGGTTTCAGGTCATAAGGTCGCTTCGCTTTCAGGTTATAAGGGGACTTCACCTCAAAACCTCAAAACCTTTAAACCTCAAAACCTCAATAAGGTTCTCCTCCTTGGCTCCGGTGCTCTCAAAATCGGTCAGGCGGGAGAGTTTGACTACAGCGGCGCTCAGGCATTGAAGGCCTTGAAAGAGGAGGGCGTCAGATCGGTGCTCATCAATCCCAATATAGCAACAGTCCAAACATCGAAGGACGTGGCGGACACAGTCTATTTTCAGCCCGTAACGCCTGATTTCGTAGAGCATGTCATAGAGAAGGAACGGCCCGATGGCATCCTGCTGAGTTTCGGCGGACAGACTGCCTTGAACTGTGGCGTGGAGCTTTACAGGAAAGGCGTCTTCGAGAAATATGGTGTCAAAGTCCTTGGCACACCTGTCCAAGCAATTATCGACACCGAAGACCGCGACCTCTTTGTCAAGCGTCTTGACGAGATTGGCGTGAAGACCATCAAGAGCGAAGCTTGCAATACCATTGAGGAAGTACAGAAGGCCGCTCACGGACTGGGCTTCCCTGTCATCCTTCGTGCAGCCTATGCCCTCGGTGGCCTTGGTTCGGGCTTCTGCGACAATGATGAGGAACTGCTGACCCAGGCAGAGGAAGCTTTCGCCTTCTCTCCTCAAGTGTTAGTAGAGAAGTCGCTGAAAGGATGGAAGGAGATTGAATATGAAGTAGTGCGCGACAGGTACGACAACTGCATCACCGTCTGCAACATGGAGAACTTCGACCCGCTCGGCATCCATACAGGCGAGAGCATTGTCGTTGCTCCATCGCAGACGCTCTCGAACAACGAATACCACAAGCTACGTGCCATCGCCATCAAGATAATCCGACATATCGGCATCGTAGGTGAATGTAACGTGCAGTACGCTCTTGACCCTGCTTCCGAGGACTATCGTGTCATTGAAGTCAACGCCCGCCTGAGCCGCTCGTCTGCTTTGGCATCGAAGGCAACGGGCTATCCCTTGGCCTTCGTCGCCGCTAAGCTCGGGCTGGGTTACGGACTCTTTGAACTGAAGAACTCCGTCACCAAGACCACCAGCGCTTTCTTCGAGCCTGCCCTCGACTATGTCGTCTGCAAGATTCCGCGTTGGGACCTCTCGAAGTTCCACGGCGTGAACCACGAACTAGGCTCCAGCATGAAGAGCGTAGGCGAGGTGATGGCTATCGGCCGCACATTCGAAGAGGCCATCCAGAAAGGCTTGCGCATGATAGGACAAGGCATGCATGGCTTTGTGGATGGCAGGAGCGGAAACGAAAGTCTCCCATTAAGGGGAGATTTAGAGGGGTCTCTCAAGCATGCTACGGACATACGTATCTTCGCAATCGCCAAGGCCATGACGATGGGGTATTCCGTAGGACAGATTCATGAATTGACAAAGATAGACCGTTGGTTCCTTGAGAAGCTCAGACACATCATGCAGGTTGGTGACAGACTGAAAGCGTTCTCGTGGTTAGCGGAATACTATGCTGACGCAGAGTATTCTGAATTTCTTGAAGCCATCGAAGCCCCCGAGTTTTCCACGCTGTTGCTTGAAGCAAAGACTTGCGGCTTCTCCGACTTCCAGATTGCCAGAGCCCTTGGCCTCGGAGCAGACATGTCCCGCCTGCGCCTGAACGATGCGATGAATATGGAGCAGGCCGGACTTGCCATTCGCAAATGGCGTCAGGAGTTAGGCATCATGCCAGTCGTCAACCAGATTGATACCCTTGCTGCCGAGTACCCAGCCCAAACAAACTATCTCTATCTGTCATATTCCTGACTTTCCATATTTAATTTACGATTCGGAAGCATTGCTTCCTCCGTAGATAGAAGAAGATAGAAGGAGATAGAAAACGTTCGATTTTGCACCCTGCTCGCAGCAGAAAAGGTCTTGTCCTCTATCTTCGCCGTTGCTGCGCGACTATAATCGCGCCTTGGTGCTCGAGCATCCAAGAAAGCGGCATGTCTTCTTCGCTTCGCTCAGGCGCAGGCGGAACTTCACTTCGCTCAGGCGCAGGCGGAACTTCGCTTCGCTTCAGGCGCAGGCGATACTTATATCTACCTGACATCCGAAACTTCAGTTGAACTTATTAATTTTGAATTTTGAATTTATTAATTTTGAATTTTGAATTATAAGTTGTACCTTTGCATGCACGTTAACGAAAGAAAGGAGTATCGGGAATGGGAAAGATTATCGTGGCCGGCATCGGACCGGGCGACGAGGCGGACATCACACCTGCTGTGCTGGAGGCTGTGCGGGGGGCTGACGCTATCGTCGGATACAAATACTACTTCCAGTTTGTGGAGCACTGCCTGAAAGATGGCTGTATGTGCGTCGACACAGGCATGAAGAAAGAGCGCGAGCGGGCGGAAGAGGCGCTGCGCCTGGCCGGAGAGGGGAAGACCGTGGTGGTCGTCTCGAGCGGCGACGCAGGCATCTACGGCATGGCTCCGCTGATATATGAGATGAGCGAGAAGCGCGGCGGGAACGTCGACGTGGAGGTGCTGCCCGGCATCTCTGCCTTCCAGAAGGCTGCATCGCTGCTGGGGGCTCCCATCGGCCACGACCTCTGCCTCATCTCGCTCTCCGACCTGATGACGCCCTGGGAGGTGATAGAGCGCAGAATCAGGGCGGCGGCGGCGGGCGACTTCGTGACGGCTGTCTACAACCCGAAGTCGCACGGACGCTACTGGCAACTGTACCGCCTGCAGGAACTGTTCCTAAAGTACCGTTCGGCAGAAACGCCTGTGGGCTATGTCAGACAGGCTGGGCGCGAGGAGCAGGAGGTGAAGACGACAACGCTCTCCAGCTTCGACCCGGAGGACGTGAATATGTTCACGGTTGTCATCATCGGCAACTCGCAGACGTTTGTGTCGGGGGGCAAGATGATTACGCCCAGAGGCTATTACCGCGAGGAGCCGACGGGTGGGGAGAAGGTAGGGCAGGACATCATGATACGCTCGTTCCGCACCATTCAGAGCGAGCTGCGCAGGAAGGACTGGCCGCTCGGCCACAAATGGGCGCTGCTGCATGCCATCCACACCACTGCCGACTTCGACATGGAGCGTATCCTTCTCACCGACCCGCTGGCTGTAGAGAGGCTCTACGAGAAGGTGAGGACTGGCGAGCTGAGGACGATTGTGACGGACGTGACGATGGTCGTAAGCGGCATCCGCAAGGGTGCCCTCCAGCGCTTGGGCGTCGAGGCGAAGTGTTACCTGGGCGACCCTCGGGCGGCCGAGATGGCTGCTTCGTCCGAGGGCATGACAAGGACGCAGGCTGGAATCCGCTTGGCCGCAGAGGAGCATCCCGATGCCCTCTTTGTCTTTGGCAATGCTCCAACGGCACTGATGGAGCTTTGCGACCTGATTCGCAAGGGGAAAGCCCGTCCTTCCGGCATCATAGCGGCCCCTGTCGGCTTTGTGCATGTCAGGGAGTCAAAGCAGATGGTAAAGCCTTTCCGGGAGATTCCGAAGATTATCGTGGAGGGGCGCAAGGGCGGAAGCAATCTGGCTGCAACCCTGTGCAACGCTATCCTGACTTTCGACGATGCAGAACAACTGAAACCGGGAAAAGACTTATAAAAAATGAAAAAATGAAAGAATGAAAGAATGAAGGAATGAAAAAATGAAGAAGTTCATCGTCATAGGCATCACGGACAATCCGTCGCCTTGGTTTACGCCAGAGGTGATGGAGGTCATCAGGACAGGCAAGGTGTTCTCGGGCGGCAAGCGTCACCATGAGATAGTTGCGCCATTGTTGCCCGAAGATGCCCGATGGATTGACATCACCGTGCCTCTGGATGCCGTCTTCGAGCAATACAAGGGGCAAGGGGCTTACGGCTTGCCGCCTGAGCACCAAGGGAGCGCAGGAAGGGGCAATGTTCAATCCTCAATCCTCAATGTTCAATCTATAATCGTCTTTGCCAGTGGCGACCCTCTATTCTTCGGCTTTGCCAATACCATCAAACGCAAGATACCCGATGCTGAGATTACCGTCTATCCTGCGTTCAACTCCCTGCAGATACTGGCCCACAGACTGGTGATGCCCTATCACGACATGCGCATCGTGTCGCTCACGGGGCGTCCTTGGCAGGAATTCGACAGAGCGCTCATCGAGAGGGCCGAAAAGCTGGGCATCCTGACCGACAGGGAACACACCCCAGCCGCCATCGCCGGCCGCATGATGGACTATGGCTACACATACTACAATATGTTTGTCGGCGAGCATCTGGGCAATCCCCTGCTGGAACGGGTGACATCGCTATCGCTGGCAGAAGCCTCTGCACGCAATTTCTCCACACCCAACTGCATCATCCTCCATGCCGACGATGTTCCGGCACAGTCCTTTGGCATTGCCGACCAGGACTTTGCCCTGCTCGACGGCAGAGAGAAGATGATAACGAAGATGCCCATCCGCCTGCTTGCGCTCCAAGCGCTCGGACTGCCTCGGCGACATGTCCTCTGGGACATCGGCTTCTGCACGGGCAGTGTATCAATAGAGGCCAGGCTTCTGTTTCCTCACCTCCAGATTGAGGCCTTCGAGATTCGTCCCGAATGCGAGGCTATTATCAAGGAGAATGCAAGGAGACACGGAGCCCCGGGCATCGGCGTACACATCGGCGACTTCCTGACCCAGCCCGACACAGCCACATGCGCACAGCCAGATGCAGTCTTCATCGGAGGTCACGGCGGACACCTGAAGGACATCATGAAGAAGGTCGTGCAGCACATTGCTCCCGGTGGCTGCATCGTGATGAATAGTGTAAAAGCCCCGAAGGTAACAACCGACAGCCATCTGCTTTGGGACGAGGCTTGCCGCGAGCTCGGCCTTACACAAGAGCCACCCACCCGAATCAACCTTAACGACCATCATCCCATAGAAATACTCAAATGCAGAAGATAGCTATTATCCAGATTAGCGAAGCTGGCCGTTCGCTGGCAACCACTCTCAAGAGGCAACTTGATGCCTCTGTCATCCAACGCTCGGAAGTTGGCAGCGGATGGAAGATGTTCGATGCCTTCGTCTTCATCGGAGCAATGGGCATCTGCATCAGGACCATTGCGCCGTACATCAACGACAAGCACACAGACCCTGCCGTCCTGTGCGTCGACAGCTTGGGACAGAACGTCATTCCTGTCCTGAGCGGGCACATCGGCGGTGCCAACGAACTGACCAGACAGGTGGCTGCCATTCTCGGAGCCCGCGAAGTCATCACCACCCAGAGCGACATAGCTGGACTTTGGGCGCTGGATACGCTCGGGAGACGTTTCAACTGGCACATCGCCAGCGACATCAAGGACATGAACGACTGCATCTTCACTTTCGTCGGCCACCAGCCAACGGCCTTGCTCCTTGAGGTTCGCGATGAAGGAACGGACTATCTTGAAGCCACAAAACCCGAGCACGTCACCATCATCAACGACATCCGGGAAGCCGACCCGCAGAAATACAAACTGCTGATAATCGTGTCTCCCTACAACCGACACGCTCCCGCGGGCATGCTCGAACTGCACTACGTGCCAATGGTGGGGACGATTGGGTTCGGACTGGCTCACCATCCCGACGACTACGAGCCTATCTACGACGAAATGGACGAGGCCTTTGCCCGCAGGGGCATTCTGCCCTGCGCCCATCGCTACTGCACCATCGACGTAAAAAAGGACGAAGAGTTCTGCTCCTTTGTGAAAGAAGAATATGGCAAGGAGGTTATCTTCTATTCAGCCGAGGAGTTGGCAGAAGTCGAGGTGCCCAATCCCAGCACAACCGTCCTGAAACATGTCGGCACACCAAGTGTTTGCGAAGCTGCTGCCATCCTTGGCTCCAACCACGGCAAGCTGATTGTCCCAAAAGTGAAAGGCAAGAACTGGACGGCAGCATTTGCCATCGACTACAAATACCTGCGCGATACACCTCCCCGGGAAGGCCACATCGAGATAGTCGGAGCCGGACCGGGCGACCCGGACTTGGTCTCTGTCCGCGGACGGAAGATGCTCGAGAAGGCCGACCTCATCCTCTATGCCGGCTCACTCGTACCCAAGGCATTGACGGAATGCCACAAGCCCGGAGCTGTGGTACGTTCGTCGGCCGACATGAACCTGGAAGAGCAATGCGAACTGATGAAAGAACACTACGACAAGGGACACTTCATCGTTCGTCTGCACACGGGCGACCCTTGCATCTTCGGGGCCATCCAGGAGCAGATGGCTTTCTTCGACAAGCATGGGATGTCCTATCACATCACGCCAGGCATCTCGTCCTTCCTCGCCGCAGCTGCAGAATTACGAAGCCAGTTCACCATCCCCGAACGAACACAAACCATCATCCTGACGCGTGGCGAAGGCCGAACACCCATGCCGGAACGGGAGCAACTGCACCTGCTTGCCAAGAGTCAAAGCACAATGTGCATCTTTCTGAGCGCCGCCATTGTCGACGACGTACAGAGCGAACTCCTGCAGGAGTACCCCGAGGACACACCTGTGGCTGCCTGCTATCACCTCACTTGGCCCGACCAGAATATCTACCGCGGAGTGCTGAAAGACCTCGCGAAGATGGTTCACGACAACAACCTCACACTCACCACCATGCTCGTTGTTGGGGATGCCATCGACAATCGGCAGGGCCTCTCGGAGCTCTACAACAAGAACTTCACACATCTGTTCAGGAAGGGGAAACCATAAAGCTTAAATTGTAAATTGTAAATTGTAAATTGTCAAATAGTAAATCAAGATGGTTCTCGTATTCGGCGGAACGACTGAAGGACGCAAGGCGGCAGAGGTGCTTGAGGAGGCAGGTTCGCCATACTTTTATAGCACGAAGACCGGTGAGCAGGACATAGTCTTGCATCACGGCACAATCATCAGCGGAGCTATGGATGCCGCTGCCATGAAGTCGTTCTGCCACGAACACGACATCCGCCTAGTCATTGACGCAGCTCATCCCTTTGCCACCCAGCTGCATGAGACCATCGTTTCTGTCTGTTCCGACCTTCACGCACCTATCGTCCGCTACGAACGCATCTATCCGCCACGCGACCCCGGCATCACCTGGATTGACAGCTACGACGAGCTGCCAGCTCTTCTCTCGCCTATCCCCAAAGGAAAGGAAGGGAGCTATACGCTGCTCGCCACAACCGGTGTGCAAAGCATCAGCAAGCTGAGGCCACTTGAAGCAATGGGCATCAAGGTCTGCTACCGCATCCTGCCGCGCGAGTCATCCATCCGTTTAGCAAAAGCTCAGGGTGCAAGAGAAGAACAGATCTGTTACTATGAGGACAGCAAAGACATCAATGTCGATGCCGATGCCATCCTTCTGAAGGAAAGCGGCATCTCCGGAGGCTTTCCCGAGAAAGTGACAGCGGCAAAAGCGAAGGGCATGCGCATCATCGCCATCAAGAGACCAGGCCTCTTGTTCGAACATACCGTTAATGGTCCGCATGGATTACGACGGGCTGTAGAAAAACTCTTGCCTGAATTCTTCCCCTTGCACAGCGGACTGACCACAGGAACCTGTGCCACCGCAGCGGCAATAGCTCAGTCATCACGTCTGCTTCATGGAGAAATGCCTGCCGAAGTGCCCGTGTTGTTGCCCGACGGCGAAACCATCATGGTGCCTGTCGGTTACTCTGATGGCCGACGGTCGACGGTCAACGGTCAACGGTCAATAATAAGCGACTACGCCTATTGCCGGAAAGAGGCAGGTGATGACCCGGACGTGACGAATGGCATTGAGGTACGCGCTTCGGTTGAGCGTTCGGAGACCTTCCAGATACTTGGCGGCGAAGGAGTCGGCACCTTCACCCTTCCTGGCTTTGACTATCCGCCAGGCGAACCCGCCATCAACAAGGGGCCAAGAGAAATGATGCGCTCCAACATCAGGGAGAACGTGAAGATTACCATCAGCGTGCCGGGCGGCAAGGAGATAGCCAAGCGGACCTTCAACCCGCGTTTGGGTATCGAAGGCGGCATCAGCATCATCGGCGTGTCGGGCATCGTGAAGCCTTTCAGCGAGGAGGCCTTCATCGAGTCCATCCGTAAATGCATGGAGGTAGCAAAGGCAAGCGGTGCAGAGCGAGTTGTCATCAACAGCGGCTTCAAGAGCGAGCAATACCTTAGAGCCCTCTATCCCACCCTGCCAGCTCAGGCTTTCGTGCAATACGGCAACTACATAGGCGAGACGCTACGAATAGCCCACGAGCTTTCCATGCCCGACGTGACACTTGGCGTGATGCTCGGGAAGGCGGTCAAGCTGGCTCAAGGACATCTTGACACACATAGCCGTAAGACAATAATGGACAAGGACTTCGTTGGTCGGCTGCTTGTCGAGGCCGACTGTTCCGTAGACGCCAGCAACATCACCTTGGCACGGGAACTTTGGGAAAAGATTCCTTCCGATAAGCTGAACGGCTTCGCACACACCGTAATCCAAAAGTGCTTAGGACATTGCAAACCCCTCCTGCCCAATGGGAGACTTACCATTCTGCTTATTGACGACAACGGAAACATCTACGACTTGAAGACTTAAAGATTTAAGGATTTTATGATTTAAAGATTTATCATTCCCTCATTCTTTCATTATTTCATTCCTTCATTCTTTCATTCTTTCATTCTTTCATTATGTACAAAGACCTTTTCCTCGACTTCGACGATACCCTCTACGACACCTATGGCAATGCCGTAATCGCATTGCGCGAAACCTTCGAAGCATTTCGTCTGGAGCGTTATTTCCCAGAGCCGCAAGTGTTCTATGATGCCTATTGGTGCGCTAACATCGACCTCTGGAGCCGCTATGCGAAGGGAGAGATTGACCGTCCGTTCCTCATCGTGGAACGCTTTCGCCGTCCTCTCTCCAAGGGAGAAGGCTTGGAAGTGACCGAAGCATTCTGCCTGCAAGTAAGTGACAGGTTCCTCGAGTTTTGTTCCAACAAGCCTGGCTTGGTAGATGGCGCTCGCGAGTTGATGAGCTACCTCCGCGACAAGGGTTACCGGATGCACATGTGCAGCAACGGCTTCCACGAGGTGCAGTACAAGAAGCTGGCAGCTTGCGGGTTGCGCGACTACTTCGACTCGGTTATCCTAAGCGAGGATGCCGGAGCCAACAAACCTTCGAAGACCTTCTTCGACTATGCCTTCAAGGAGACCAAAGCCAATCCCGCCGCCACACTGATGATAGGCGACAACCTGCAGACGGACATCATTGGCGCCCACGATGCAGGTCTCGACACGATATTTTTCAACCGGTGGAACGTCGGGCCGTCTCCTGTCCCGACACATACCGTTTCGTCGCTGCTTGAAATAAAGGCGATTCTATAGTGCTTCGCTTTTGCGACGGCTGAAGAGTACCATTGCAATAACCGGAGCGCCAACGAGGGCTGTGACGCTATTGACGGGCAAAGCCCCTTCGAAGCCAGGCATGCGGGCTATCAGGTTGCAAAGCAAGGCAAGCACCGAGCCGCAAAAAGCCGTAGCGGGCAGCAGGATGCGATGATCGCTCGTGCGGAAGAAGGCACGGGCCAAATGTGGCACTGCCAAACCCAAGAACATGATGGGGCCGCAGTAGGCCGTGACGATGGCTACAAGCACGCCGCTGGAGACGATGACCAGCATACGGGCCCTCCGGACATTGAGACCGAGATTGGCAGCACTGCGATTACCCAGCAGAAGCAGGTTCATGGGCTTCACCAACAAGCAGGTCAGAGGGAGCAATATGCACATCAGCACGACGAAGAGCACCATCTCGTCGCCACTGACACGCGAGAAGGAGCCAAGACCCCATACCACAAAAGCCTTCACATCCTCCTCGGGCGACAGGAACTTCAGCACGCCGATGATGGCATTGGCAAGATAACCTATCATCACACCAATGACAAGCAGCGTGACACTGCTCCTCACCTTTTGGGAAACCCACAGGATGAGCATCAGCACAGCCAGGGCTCCCATGATGGCAGCCACACTCATGGCAGCATCTCCAAGGTAACCAAGCCGACTTAGCGCCACACCACCTATGCGACCGGACAGCAACACAACGAATGCCACGCCAAGAGCCGAGCCATTGCTGATGCCAAGCACCGAGGGACCTGCCAGGGGATTGCGGAAGACCGTCTGCATCTGCAGTCCGCTGACAGCCAGGCCCGCTCCTGCCACGATAGCCGTCAAAGCCTGCGGCAAGCGGCTATTGAAGATGATGTTCGTCCAAATCTCGTTGCTGCCATCTCCGAGCAGGATGCCACACACCTCTGCAAAGGGAATCTCTACCGTTCCGATGAGCAGATTGCAGGCAAGCAAGAGGACGATGCCCGCAAGCAAAGCGATGAAGACTGACGCGGTTTTCATTTTTTATTATTTCATTCTTTCATTTTTTCATTCTTCAAAGCAGTCTGTAGAATGTAGGTTCATAGTCTTCCTCGACGAGTTCGGGATGGAAGACAGATATGAGGTCCTTCAGCAGCACATCAGGCATGACGGGCGATTTCTCGTAATAGGGTGTCTGCTTCATGTTGCAGTAGATGACATGCTTCTCCTGGAAGGCTTTGAAGAGCGTATTGCGGGGCTCGGAGGCTTTCAAGGCATCGTAGCTGAACTCGCCGGGGAAGCTGTTCAGTATGCGCCAGTAGTCGGCATCGGCAGCAAGTGCATACATCTTCTCGAACTCCAGGTTCTCGCCGGCTGTCTCCTCGTCGTCGATGACATACCTTGCCCCCGCATCCCTGAATATCTGCGCCAGATAGTTCTTGCCCCCGACGGCATGCCACGTTCCGTAGTGCATCTCGCCGCTGAAGACAGTCGGATATAGTGCCTTTTCACCTTCTAACCTTTTCACCTTTCCACGCAGGTCGTTGTAGCGTTGCTCTATGCCGGCAAAGACCTCGTTTGCCTCGCGTTCCTTGCCGATGAACATGCCCACCAGCTTCAGCCATTCCGCCTGTCCCAGCGGGTCCAGTTCCTGATACCCCAGATGCGGCACAAGCGTAATGCCGGTCTCGCGGATGGCATCGTAGCCGCCGCGTTTCGACGGGGAAATGAAGATGACGTCGGGGTTAGCGGCAAGAATCAGCTCTGTGTCAAACTCACCCTCCATGCCTATCTTGACGATGCGTCCGTCCCCTACCCTTCGTTTGATGTCCTCGTTGAAGAGGTTCTTGGTCCCCGTGATGCCCTTCACGACGTCGTGCGCCTCGAGCGCCGTGAAGTTCGAGAGCTGCAGAGCCGTCATGCAGATGGTGCGGGCGATGGGCACCTGCACCTTCCTGTAGTCGCCGTACACCTGCACGTCGGCCGACCTGACCAACGCAAAGCTGTCGTTCGCCCCGATGCAGACAAGCCGCACGTTCGCCGAGTCGCGCACCCTGAACTCCGTCGCATAGTCCACCCGGACCGCCACGAGCGAATCCTCGCAGGCTGAGCCGCCCGCCGCCTGCCGCCTGCTGTTTCCTCCCGAACAGGCACAAAGCACCGTCGCTGCAGCAAGGCAGATGTGTGTTTTCTTCATTTTCTTACGTTATTATTCCGTTTGCTTCTGCAAAAGTACGAAATTTTTCCGTAACTTTGCAGACAAATCAGAAAGAATATGCTGTCGAATACGGAACAATGTTCATGCTACAACCGAATCTGGGCCTCGTTCATCTTCTTTACGCGGCTCCCGCTATGGCGATTGCACGAACCGCCAAAGGAAAGCTATAGGACCGTCGTGGAGCACTGGCCCCTGACCGGATGGCTCACAGGCGGACTGATGGCAGCCACGCTCTACGTGGGTAGCCTGTTCCTGCCATACATAGTGGCCGTGCTGCTGGCCGCCAGCGTGCGCATGCTCCTGACAGGCGCCCTGCACGAGGACGGACTGGCCGACTTCTTCGACGGATTCGGCGGCGGGGGCTCCGACCGGACGCGCATCCTGACCATCATGAAGGACTCCCACATCGGCACCTACGGCGTGCTGGCACTCGTACTGTACGTCCTGCTGCTTGCCTCCGCGCTCCTCTCCATGCCGGCCGGTCTGGCCGCCCTGACCATACTCGCAGCCGACCCCTTTGCCAAGATGCTGACAGCAGGACTGATCACCCTGCCGTACGCACGAAGGGAAGAGGAAGCCAAGGCTAAGGTCGTGTACCGCAAGATGAGGTGGCAGGCTTGCATCGGTCTTGCCCTGCAAGGCATGTTGCCGATGACGCTGTTCTTCTGGTTGACGAGTCTCAACTGGTGGCCTATCGTCGTCAGTCCTTGCATCATGATGTGCTTCCTATATATATTTATACGACGCAGGTTGCAAGGCTACACGGGCGACTGCTGCGGAGCCGTTTGCCTGCTGGTTGAACTCTCTGTTTATTTAACGGCTTGTGCTTTATGAGAAAGATTATCCTTATTACGGGCGGTCAGCGTTCGGGCAAAAGCAAGAGGGCCGAGGAGCTGGCCCTGAGCCTCTCGCCCACACCCGTATACGTAGCCACTGCCCACATCTGGGACGAAGAGTTCCACGAACGGGTGCGCAGGCACCAGCAGCGCAGAGGCCCCCAGTGGACAAACATCGAGGAGGAGACGCACCTGAGCCGCCACGACATGACGGGGCGCGTCGCCGTCATCGACTGCGTGACGCTCTGGCTCACGAACATCTTCTTCGCCCGAGACGCCGACGTCGACACCTCGCTCCGGCAGGCAAAGGCAGAGTTCGACGCCTTCACCCGCGCAGACGCCACCTACATCTTTGTGACAAACGAGATAGGCCTGGGCGGGGTGTCGGCAGACGCCGTCCAGCGCAAGTTCACCGACCTGCAGGGCTGGATGAACCAGCACATCGCAGAGCAGGCCGACGAAGTCATACTCATGGTAAGCGGCATAGAAGTAAAAATAAAGACAACGAAATGAAGACATTCCACATACAGCCCGTAGGCCGCACCATGCAGGCCGACATACAGGACAAGATAGACAACCTTAACAAGCCCAAAGGCTCCCTGGGGCGGCTGGAAGAGATAGCCATGCAGGTATGCCTCGTCCAGCAGACACTCTCGCCAAGCCTCGCACACCCCTGCCACCTGCTTCTGGGGGGCGACCACGGCATAGAGCGCGAAGGGGTCAGCATCAGTCCGCGCGAAGTGACCTGGCAGCAGATGGTCAACTTCACCCGCGGCGGAGGCGGCGTCAACATGTTCTGCCGACAGCACGGCTTCAAGCTCCGCATCGTGGATGTAGGCGTAGACCACGACCTCTCCTCCGTCCCTGGCATCACAGACCGCAAGATAGCCCGCGGCACACGCAACTTCCTCTACAAACCCGCCATGACGGACCAGCAGTTCTGCCGCGCCATCAGCATCGGCAGCGACCTGGTCGACGAATGCCTCTCCGAAGGGTGTCGCGTGCTGAGCATCGGAGAGATGGGCATCGCCAACACCTCCCCCTCGAGCATCTGGATGCATCTCTTTGGCGGCATACCCTTGGCGGAATGCATCGGAGCAGGCTCCGGGCTGGCCGACGAAGGCATCCGCCACAAGTACGACATCCTGATGCGTGCCGCACAGCAAAGCCCCCGGGAGACCACCGACATCCTGGCCTACTACGGAGGCTTCGAGATGGTGGCAGCCATCGGAGCCATGCTCCGCGCCGCCGAGCAGCGACTACTCGTGCTCGTCGACGGCTTCATCATGACCGCCTGCGCCATCGCAGCCATCCGCCTCCACCCCGCCGCACAGGACTACATGCTCTTCGCACATCAGGGCGACGAAGCAGGGCATCGGCGGATGCTGGACATCGTGGGAGCCAAGCCCCTACTCAGCCTCGGCCTACGCCTCGGCGAAGGAACAGGAGCACTCTGCGCCTTCCCCATCGTCGACTCTGCCGTCCGCATGATGAACGAGATGAACAACTTCCAGTCGGCCAAAATCACCAAATACTTCTAACGAAGAATGTACTCTTCGACGCTGTCTTCTGTAAAGACGACGTGCTGTGTTGGCAATCACGACGTGCCGTGTTGAGGGATGCGACGTGCCGTGTTGGCAATCACGACGTGCCGTGTTGAGGAATGCGACGTGCCGTGTTGACAATCGTGCTAAAAGAGCAGCAGGGTTGCCGTAGCGATGAGCATCATGAGCACCTCGGCGGTGCGGTTCACGCGGACGGCTGTCTGCATGTCGGCCGTGGTGAGCGGGCGGGGATTGGTGCCGATGAAGGGTTTGTCGAAGACTTGTCCGAAGTAGCGGTGCGGGCCTCCGAACCGACAGTCGAGGATGCCTGCCAGGGCTGCCTCGGGATAGCCGCTGTTGGGCGAGGCGTGCTTGCGGCCGTTCCGGCAGACAAAGGTGAATAGGCGAATAGGTGAAAGGGTGAAAAGGTGAGAAAGTGAATAGGCGAAAATCATCAGCAGGGCTGTGAGCCGGGCGGGAGGGAAGTTGGCAATGTCGTCGGTGCGGGCTGCCCACTGGCCGAAGTCGCGATAGCGGTCGGTGCGGTAGCCTATCATGGAGTCGAGCGTGTTCACCATTTTGTAGGCCAGCATGCCCGGTGCGCCGAGCAGCATGTACCAGAAGAGCGGTGCTATGACGCCGTCGGAGAGGTTCTCGGCCAGGGTCTCGAGGGCTGCGGTTCGCACCTCCTGGGCGCTGAGCTCGGATGTGTCGCGGCCAACGATGCGTGCCACTTGTTTCCTCCCTTCCTCCAGCGAGCGGTCCGCGGCAAGAAACACTTGGCGCACCTCGCGAACAAGCGTTGTGCCTGCCAGACAATAAAACACGACGGAGGCCTGAAAGAGAAGCGTGATGACAGGGTGGATGTCAGCAAGCAGAGAAAGAAGGTAGCGCGACGAGACGTAGACGAGGCTGATGAGGGCGACGGTCATCAGGGCGCCCTTGGCCTTGCGATGCCTGCCTTTGTTCAGGTGGCGTTCGCCGAATGAAATCATTTTCCCGAAGCCGACGACGGGATGAGGCAGCCATGAGGGGTCGCCTATCAGGAGGTCGAGCAACCAGCCCATCAACAATGGAGGTATGAGTGAAAAATGAAGAATGAAAGGTGAAAAGTCCATTTATCTCCCTCCTTCTATAAATTCCGCAATTGCACGAACGAGGTCATCGTTCTCTGAAGCGGTTTGTGCAGCAATGCGGAAATGCTGTGGCGTAAGACCTCTGAAGTTCGAGGCATCGCGGATGAGAATGTGATGCTCTTTGGCGAGGTAATCTTTCAACTCTGCAGCACAGGAATGCCTCAATCGGCACAGCATGAAGTTGGTCTGCGTGGGTGCAACTGTAATCTCCACCATTTGCCGCAGTCTGTCCGCCAGCCTTTTTGCCTCCTGCAAGTCTGGGCGGCAAATGAGTTCGTCATGGCAAAGCAGATACTTGCCGGCCTCTATTGCAAGGGCCGATACGCTCCAAGGATGCATGTGGCGACGTATCTGCTCGGTCAGCGACTCATGTGCCGTGATGTAGCCCAACCGCAGTCCCGGCACACCATAGTCCTTCGTCATGGAATGAATCTGGATGAGGTTTGACATCCTGCATCCCCATCTCGGCGACATGACAGGAGCGTCGGTGTAGTTCTCGTAGCTTTGGTCGAGGACAACCAACTCATGCTCCGCCATCATTCTATCGATGTAAAGTTGGTCGTAGACTTCGCCCGTTGGATTGTTCGGATTGCAAAGCCATAGGATGGTGCGGGAATTAAGATTCAGGGAATAGGGAAGATACGCATCTGCATACTCGCTAAAGGTGGGCTCGGGAACCACATGGCGCAGGCGGAAGGTCTGTGCAATGAGATAGATGGCTTCCGTTGCACCGCTGGTGACGAGCACTTGCCGGGGACTGATGCCGTGCCGCTCGGCTATCATCTTCTCGAGCGACCATGCTTCGGGCTCAGGATAGTGGTCGATGAGTTCGGGATGGGCCGCAAGATGGTCCAGCAGCCCCCGGTGGCTGCCGTGAGCACAGATGTTGGACGAGAAGTCGCTCCTGATGTCCTGGTATTTGTAGGCGTCGTCGCCGTGTCCTTCTATCATGTTTCAATTCATTATTTCGTAGATTCGTTCCATGTCGACGTGCCGGCGCACGTGGGCGGCAAGCTTGTCGTACTGTTCCTCCTTGAAGTCGGCGTAGCTTTGCATGGGGGTTGCTGCCTTTGCCTTGTCCCCCAGTATGTACTCTATGACGGGAGCATTGTCGAGAAAACCGTGAATGTAGGTGCCGATGCAATGGCCGACCTGCACGACGGCTTGGTCTGTGTCGCTGATGCCCTGATGTATCTCGTAGCCTGTGCACGTCTGTCCGTCGAACTCGAACGTGACCTGCCGCGTGGTCTTCCCGGGCGACATCGTCGTGCTGATTGGCAGGAGGCCAAGTCCCGGCAGACTGGCGATGCTGCCCTCGATGCCTTCGGGGTCTGTGACCATCTGTCCAAGCATCTGATAGCCTCCGCAGATGCCCACCACCATCTTCCCGTCGCGATGGGCGCGGACAATGGCTTGGGCGCATCCGTTGCGACGCAGCTCCAGCAGGTCGTCGAGGGTTGCCTTCGTGCCCGGCAGGATGATGATGTCGGCCCGCTGGAGGTCCGTCGTATTGTTCGTATAGAAGAGGTTGACGCGAGGGTCACGCTCCAGGGTGTCAAAGTCCGTGAAGTTGCTGATGTGCCTCAAGAGGACCACTGCCACATTCACCTTGCCTTCGGCCAGCTGCCGACGTTTCTGTTCGAGGCTGACGCTGTCCTCTTCCTCAATATAGATGTCTTTATAATAGGGAATGACGCCCAACACGGGCACACCGCACAGGTCTTCGAGCATGCGACTTCCCTCGTCGAAGAGGCGCATGTCGCCGCGGAACTTGTTGATGATGATGCCCCTGATGAGTTTCCTGTCCTCGGGTGTCTGCAGCATGATGCTGCCATAGACGGATGCGAAGACGCCACCGCGGTCGATGTCGCCCACGAGAATCACCCTTGCCCCTGCATGCCGCGCCATTGGCAGGTTCACGAGGTCCGTGTCGCGAAGGTTGATTTCGGATATGCTGCCTGCTCCCTCCATGACGATGGGATTGTAGCGCGAGGCAAGGCGGTCGAAGGCTGCGCAGACCTCCTTACGGAAGTCTATTTCAGAAGTACCTCTTCTCCAATAATCGTAAGCATCTTTGTTTCCAAAGGGTTTCCCGTTCAGCACCACCTGGCTGGTATGGTCACTCTGAGGCTTCAGTAGCAAAGGGTTCATGTCCGTATGGCAGGGAATGCCCGCGGCTTCAGCTTGAACGGCTTGTGCACGGCCAATCTCCAATCCCTCGGGCGTGGCGTAACTGTTCAGCGCCATGTTCTGCGCCTTGAAGGGAGCCGGTCGATAGCCGTCCTGGCGGAAGATGCGGCAGAAGGCGGCGGCGACAACACTCTTGCCGACATCGCTGCCCGTTCCGGCAAGCATAATGGGATGCAGAGGTGCTTTCATTCTTTTTCTCGTGCTAATACAAACAGATAGTCGGAAAGGCGGTTTATCATTCTCAGGATACCCTCGTCGAGCGGATGAAGCCGATGCGCTTCCCACAGTCGGCGCTCGGCCGTGCGACACTGGGCACGGGCCACATGAACGATGCCGCGAGGCACGACAAAGCCTGTGGGCTGACGGGCAGCATCTATGGCTTGCTCCATTCGCTCCGTGAGCTCGTCGACATGCAAGGGCCGGGGATTCTCCTCCCCCTTGGGCGTTGCCACATGGCTCATCACCACCATCAGCTCGCGTTGGATATCGGTCAGGAGCGGATGCCCTTCGGCAAACAATCCCAGAAGCGAGTTGAGCATGTCTATCTCTCCGTTGGCCTCGATGCGCAGGTCATTCTTGCTGACGCGAACACCATTGCGAAGACTGGTCTCGCCGCTGTCGCCGGTCTTTGTGTAAAGTTGTTTCATCTTTTTTCACCTTTTCACCTTTTAACCTTTTAACCTTTTATACAGGTGTGTATAGCTTGCCAAGACGTTTTTGTATCTGAACACTGGCGTGTCGACGGGTTCGCCTTTGGCATTATAGACCTGCACGATAGACTCGGGAGCCCTGCCAAGGAATTGGGTATAATGAAACTCATGTCCGCGATACTCCTTGCCGTCGAGTACAAAACGACGGTAGCCCAAAGAGAGCTTGCGGTCGGCCTTCCGGGCTGTTATCCGATACGGCAGTACGCCGCACATCGGGAACTCAGCCTCGTCGGTAACGATACTCCGGCAGAGGTACATCATCCCGCCGCACTCGGCCACGACCCGCCCTCCCTGTTCGGCAAATGTCTTGATAGCCTCGCGGCATGCTTCGTTAGCCACCAAAGCCTCCAGGTGCTTCTCGGGATAGCCGCCAGGCAGGTAGAGCAAACCGATGCAGCCCAAGTCGGGTACATCCTGTTCGGGGTCGAAGAAGGCAACGTCGCCCAGGCTGTCTATCGTCTCTTGGTAAAGAAACGAGAACGACTCGCGGTTGCGAGCAATCAAAGTCTTAGCAGATGTTCCCATGACACATGTTCCTCCATTTGCATGATAAGTTCCTCGTCGTCGGGCAGTTCGGAAAAGTCGAGGCCAAGATAGCGCGAACCTTGTTCCAGGGACGCAGACTTCGGCAGACATCCCAGACACTCGATGTCCAAGTCCTCGCAGACCTGCCGAAGCATCTGCACATGTCTGTCCGACCCTACCTTATTAAAGATGACGCCAGCTATGCGGATATCCTTCCTGAAGCCGATGAAGCCCGAGAGCAGAGCCGCCATCGAATAGGCTGCACTCTTCGCATCGACCACGAGCACGACGGGAATGCCGAGCTCGCGAGCTATTTCGTACGACGAGCCACGCTCGCGGTCGTAACCGTCGAAGAGCCCCATCATGCCCTCCACGATGCACACATCGGCATCTGCACCATAATGGGCAAAGAGTTCACGGACATGCTGAGGCGAGGCCATGAACGTGTCGAGATTGATGCTCGGACGACCGCAGACTGCCGCATGGAACTTGGTGTCGATATAGTCTGGTCCGCACTTGAAGGGCTGGACGCGATATCCTTTCTTAACGAGCAATCCCATCAGCCCCCGGGCAATTGTTGTCTTGCCCGAGCCGCTGGTGGGTGCTGATATGAGAAATACCGACTTCATGCTGCAAAGTTAATAAAACTTTTTGAAATAATGCTTATTCGGGCACATAAATAATACGTCCGTCCTCCAACTGATAAGCTGTGCCGAGACGTTTGCCTCTGGTTCCATCGCCTTGCGTCTGTCCGCTTGCCTTGTAGGTCTCTATCTCGCGCCCTTTCTTCTGGATGATTTCCATATTGTCCTTGCCAGGATTTTTCACGATAGTAAAATCCTCCTTGCCAAACACCTCCGCCATATTCATATGCATGACCATTGCCACCATCAACGACACAGCGAAGACCATCGCCACATCGAATAGGTTGACCACAACGCTCAGCGGATCGCCGTCGTCCTCCGTCAACAAAGTGT
Source organism: Prevotellaceae bacterium UBA4336 (assembly GCA_002394305.1). GTDB lineage: Bacteria > Bacteroidota > Bacteroidia > Bacteroidales > Bacteroidaceae > Physcousia. Next base: position 29,498 of record DGTM01000040.1, on the reverse strand, counting down.
ATCTACGTTTCCTTCTCATGCTTCTCAATATATTGGCTTGACACATACTCCAATCGGCTGATGTCCAGCTGATACCAGCGCGACTTCAACTGCTGCGTAAAGAGACCTACAACGCTGATGACCAGTCCGACGACCGTAGCCGAGAACACCACTTGCATGTTATAGGCCATGCCAGAGATGTCGCCCGTAGACAGACCAACTAGTGCTGGGGACATACTGATAAGTGTACCGATGAGGCCGAGCACAGGCCCTAATTTGGTCAACAGTCGCGAGAGGTTCACATCCTTCGCAGCCTCAGCCTCCATCTGTGCAGCCAGATAGTCGGCGTATGCCTCACTGGGTTCCTTAGCATACAACAGGTTGCGATACTTGGTGTAGAGACTACCATAACCGTCTTTCCTTCTGTTAGCATACTGCATAGATGTGGTTATCAACAGGATGATTGACCTGAAGAAGATGATGATGAGCATGATGACATCAGGAATAAGCAGGATGTTAGCTATTCCGAAGAGGGCTCTTGAAATATATTCCATAATGATATTTTGATTGATTGCAGAATAAACCATCACCGTTTGCTGGGTAGCCACTAAGCACGTCAGACAGATCAAGATGGTGATGATGGTATGAAGGATATTGCGGTCGCTCTTTTGCGGCAGCAGCCACGTCATTCCTCTTGATAATAATAGGAGTATTACTGCTAATGCGACTGCTAACAACAGTCCTGTGGTCTGGAAGCCGACACCTGTTAAGGTGAAGAGCATCTGACAAAGCACATAGAATGCTACGGGCAGAATCAGCAAACTTGGATAATAGCGAAGCCGACTCATAAGCGCATCCAAGATACATACAACGGCTATGCTCTGTAGCATCGAGGTATTGTGTAGCCACCCTTCCATCTGTGGTTTTGACAGTTCTGCCGCATAGTTAACTGACCACCATACAATAGTCCCAACAACAACAACATACGCCAATCGCAGCCAGATGTTAGACCATTGGCTGAGTCGTAGTGCTGTCTGAAGCACAACCAACAGGATAAGGGTATCAGCGACGATTTCCATTCCTCTTGCGTAAGTAGATAATCATCGCCAAAAGCAACGCCAGGATGACAAGTGCCAGCCAAGCAGGTGTATGACTTGACGACGGTTCTCCCATTCCGTTCATTCTTTGTTTCTTCAGGACTGTTGCCTTGCCATTAGCCTGTCCGCTTTTCACCAATGACATCTGACGGCTATATCCCTGGCAGACATCAGCAGACAGATTTCCTTCAACAAACTTTTGCAGCGATGCGTTGTTGCAGACAAAATCAGTACAGGCCGCCCCACTCTCTCTTGTCACGTCAGCATGAAGCTGGGCAGTCTGTTTGAGCTGTGTGTCAGTTGGTCTCCAATAGCCTTTACGTGCACTCTCGAGCATCGTGGCCGTCATCGCCTGATAGGCAGCAGGATTCTTCTGTTGGAAGTATTCGCGGATGCCGAGTTGCTGGTCGTCCGTGACGTACATCTGGTAGAGTTCATCGTAAATCTGAGTGTCGAGGACAGACTGCCGGGTGACGCTCCAACCAAAGATGTTCCTGAAGGTCTCGCCAAACATTTGAGCCGTTCCCTCGTCGCCTTTCATCCTTTCACGTACGAAATTGGGATTGAGCAAGGTGGTACGCACTTCAATGTCGATAGCCTCCTTCACGCCCTGAATCCTGCGGTTCTGGCGATTGCGATAGTCGGCCATCAGCGCATCGGGTTCTTTGCCGGTGAGCGTCTTGACTGCCATTGAGAGACCGCCCGTAAACTCATAGACATGATCCAACGAAATCGGTCCCCATGTGTTGCTCTGACGAGGTTGAACGGTAACATCCGTCTCTTGGAGGGCGGCTGCAAAGAGTTCGCGCTGGGCCATTCCCCAATGTGCCTCATCGCCATAGGCGGCACACATATTGTTAAGGTAGCCATCCACGAGTTCGCTCTTGTCGTTCCATGCACCACTCCGCTCAATATAGTCCATCATGCCCGTTCTATAACCATTGTTCACGGGGCCGAAGACACGCAAAGTAGAAAGTTCGCGGGCCCGTTGGGGCGTCAGTCCTTTCTCAATAAGTTCCTTTTCCTGAGCAAGCGTTCCCTCGCGAACGAAATTTGAGTCCTCCTTCTCAGCTGCTGAGGCCATCTGAATTGCTTCTGTAATCAGTTTCAGACGCGAGTCGGCAATGTCGCGCAACTGTCCGCTAATTTGCACCATCACATTAATACGCGGACGCCCCAAGTCCTTGGCAGGCACCAACCGAAGAGCACCGATTCGTCCTTGTCTATCTCTTTCCGGCTCTACGCCGAGCATCCATAACGCCTGGGCAATGGTAGCACCACCTGTGGCGATGAATTCTCCTGCCCAAAAGGTGTAGCTTACCTTACGGGGATATTCTCCATGCTCCTGACGGTACTTGGCGATAGTCTGCTCAGCCAATCGTTTGCCGTCCTCCCAGGCCTGTGGGTCTGGGGTGTTATCAGGATTGATACTGAACATGTTTCGTCCCGTCGGCAGCACGTTGTCGTTGAGGATGGGGTCACCGCCTGGGGCAGGCGCAATCGTTCCACCATTCAGCGCACAAAGCATATTGTCGATTTCCGCTTGCGTGGAGGCTGCCAACAGTTGCTTGATGCGAGACCATTGCGAGGCGTCGTTGTTCATCGCACGAGCCGTCTGGTTCAACTGCTCCTCTGTGTAGGGTTGCCCCAAGATGTAGTAGGCTCCCTGCATTTTCTCATTCATCAGCTCCTCCACATGACTGTCGATACGTTCCAACTCTTCATGGGTAAGAGGCTTATTCAGTATGCTGTCGATACTCAACGTCCGATGCAGGCCTTCTTTGACGATACGCTTTTTTAGTGAAGAGTGAAGAGTGCTCCGCTCACTAAAAGAGCGCCTTGGTTCTAAAGAATCCAAGAAGAGTGAAGAATTTGCTACCACTGTTTCAATATTTAGGGCTTTGTGGATGTCGTTATGCAGGGCGTTGTATTTCTGACGCATACCGCTCTCTGCGTAGGGTGGCGTGAGATAGGTCAGCAAAACGGCATTCGACCGTCGTTTGGCAATAATGGCCTCACCGATATTGCTGGTGGTATAGTAATAGAAATGCGGTGTAGGACCAATGAGTTGCTGGCTCCAGTCCTGTGGTCGCATACCCGCATCGCGTCCCGAGGTAAACTCCAGGTTGCCATGCGTGCCGAAATGTATCAATGCATCAGCCTGGAAGCCCTTCTGCATATATAAATAAGGTGCCAGATAACTATGAGGCGGCGCCACCTCGACCCCATGCACCAACTTGAAGTCATCATCGCCCAAAGCAGGACGCGGCTGAGGGAAGAGCAATACATTGCCATAGCGCACACAGGCAATGGCGATGCTGTCACCCTTTGCCAATAGTGACCCAGGAGCCTCGCCATAACGGTTCACCACCTCCAGGTATTTCTCTGCGGGTAACAACTCCTTAGCCCATTGCTCATACTGCTGACGATTGAGCCATAACGGATGACCTTTTTTCAGATATTCCTCTTGTGCCCCTTTGGCGTATGAGCCAAGCACAAGCCCTTCCGTCTTAATGGCTTTTGTAAAAGCTTCGAGCGAAGAAGGCAAGCCATTGACATCATAGCCCTCCTTCCGCAACCGTTTCAGCAGATTATACATCGAAGGAATTACCTCCATACCACTTGCCAAGAGCGCATCCTTGCCAGGACGTTTGAAGTAACCGATGGCAATACGCTTTTCGCTATTCTTTTTCATACGAAGCGACATACTGCGACAGATATGTTCCACCAGCATGTCGCACCGTTCAGTCTCAGCGGTATTAATGTGATAGCCTTCTTTGTTAGAATTCTGCGTGGCAATGGCAAACGGTGCCGTACCACCATCAATTTCAGGAATGACGATGCGTGCATTCTTCGAACCACTACTCATCGGGATGTCCTGGTTCATCCATTCCTCATGTGTCATCGCCATAGGGAATGGACAGAACAGCGCGACATTCTTTTCTTGCATCCACTGAATCAACGTATCGTTACCCAAACGTCCCATCGCCATATACACCACAGCGTCGGGCTTCAACTGATGGAGCATCTTCTCACGTTTCCTGCCTGAGCAGGTCATTGGATAGACGTTGAATCCCCGTTGCGTGAGCATCGTAATGAGTGTATCTATATGCTCACGATTACCCTCCATCGGGAAGGTAATGCCTGATATCAGAGCTAATGTCTGTGCACTTTCATGGTAGATACCTCGCTCTTTCAAGTATTGTGTCAGTTCGTCGTGAGTCTTGAAATACTTGCCATACTCACGATGATAATACATATCCTTCAGCACCTCAATGGGCTTGTTATACGTCTGGTCGCCCCAGCGCTGAGGTGTGGCGATATGGCGCAGATAGCGAAGCCCGTTGCGGAAGTTCTGACGGTTCTCGTTGTCGAAGTATTCTTGTAAAGTGTCTATCTGCTCTTCATTGAGGTTGTGGCTCTCCACGAAGTCGTTGCTACGCAATGTCTTGGTATAGACGGGAACACCTTTTTCGGCCACGCGCTTCACTTCTGCTTCCTGTTCTGGTGTCAGGAAAAGACGGCGGGCATAGATGATGACGGCATCATAGTCCTTGAGACTCTTCATTTCCTCTGCCTCCACACATTCCACTTTGATCTGCGGATGGTCGTTGCTTAACACTAGGTCGGCCTGCTGGGCCTTCAGGGCATTCACAACGATGATGCGTGTGGGTGCCATGAAGTGACGATAGGCGACAATGCCGACCATCGCCAATATCACCAGCACACCAACGACTGCAAGAATCTTTCGACGAGTCACTTCAACTATTTGATTTTCTTGATATACAATTCCTGAATCTCCAGTACTTCGCCCAGACCTTCGAGACGGACGTCAACCGTGAGGCCTTCCTTTTCGAGGGCTTCCTTCCATTCTACGGAGATATCATTGTTGGCATGATCACCAGCCACGAAGAGCAGCGGCACCAAGGTCACCTTCTTGCCTTTCATCGCCTTGATCTGAGCCAGCGCCGTCTCTTGTGTAGGATAGCCCTCAATGGTAGCTACGTGGTAGTTGTCGTAACCACCAGCTCTCAGCATATAGTCAATCTGACTATAGAGTGCCGTAGCCGGACCCTCTGTCCCATGACCGATGAAAAGCACATGCTCGCGTTTCTTGGCGTCAGCCGAATGGCGGTTCACCAACACCTCACACACCTTCTCGGCATCCTCTACGCTATAAAGCAACGGCGTACTCACCCAAATGCTGTCGAAGAAGGGGTGTACTTGCTCGACATCCTTCCGCAGACGCTCCATCTCGATGCCGTCGATGATATAGGAAGGTTGTATCTTCACCGTCTTGATACCCTCAGCACGCAGTTTGAGCAACGCATCGATGGGCGTGTCCTTCTTGACGCCTCGCTGTGCCAGACGCTTCATGACGATACGCGAGGTATAGGCCTCACGGACGGTCATATTAGAAAATGCCTTCTCGGCCTTCTCGTTGATAGCATCAATGGTCTTCGCACGTGTTTCATCGTATGTCGTACCGAAATGTACCATCAACAAAGCAGTGTCCTGCGCCCGGCACGTAGCCGAGCACAGGAACACCAGAAATATACATATATAATAATACACATATTTCATCACACGCCTATGGTTTACCCGTTTAATCTTCCATTATACGGATTTGCTCAAAGTGGTAGCCCTCTGCCACCTTGACGCCCTCGGTCACATTGCCCGTTGCCACGTCGTAAACATAAATCTGCGGCTGGGAGGTCTGTATGTTAACGCCAAAATAGACTTTGTTCTCTTTCGAGTTGAAGGCAGAACGCTGAGAGAAGCGGCCACTGCTGTAGGGAATCTCCGTGCCACCGAAGCTCATACGGGTACGGGTGTTGGCGTTCATATCGACAACGCTATAGTAGTGGGCATAGCTGTCAATATCTGTGCCCAGATTCGCTTTGTCATCATGACGGGAATAGCAAAATACTTTGCCGTTGCCAAGATACTGAGTGGTGAGCAGTTTGCCGTCGCTATTGGGGAATCCGTTAAAGTCGGCATCAATGTTATACTCACCCGCCTTGATGCGGAGCAGTTTGCCTTCCTCGCCAATTTCGGTGTCGCTGAACGCAGCCAGATAGAGGTTGCCCTGCTCGTCGGAGAAGGTGGTCTGCTGAAGCAGCTCGCCATAGGCAGAACCTGCCATTTCTGCAGCAAATGGGCACTGGCTCTTCTGCTCCACGGCCATCGTCTCGGCATTGATGACGGCCACACGGAAGTTTGTCTCCTTGGTAGCCTTACGTCCAGTACCCTTCTTCATATAGTAAAAATAGAACAACTTGTTGTCGTTCTGACGATAGGCCAAGATGCCACTGGTGGTAAATGAATCCCAGTCGCCTTCCAGTGCCAAGTCAAGTGTCCCCTCGCTGATGATGGTCATGTCGTCCGTCTTCAGTTTGGTCCATACAATGGCATTCTTGTTACCATTGGCGGCCATGATAATCAGGGTGTTGTCGTTCAACCATGTATGGGTGTACTGACGTTTGTTGTATGTGTTCTCCTTGAACGGCTGTGCCTGGACTACATGCATCTTGTTATCCTTGAACTGTAGTTTCACGAAGCGGTCTTCCGAGTTGGGCACCTGATAGTAGTACTTGCCACGGGTAATGGCTTCCATCGTATAGTCGGCATTGATCTCTGCACCGATATTCTCGAAATTCACCACATCGCCGGCATCCAACCTTTCGCGGCTCTGCATGATAGTGGTTACGTCACGCCCCATACCACCATGCTTGTCAACAGTTACCGTCAAGTCGTAATGAACCACCGGAGCGACAGGAATCTGCTCTTCGGGGACAGGTGCCTGATCTTCATTATCATCATTTGAACACGAAGCAAAGGCAGCGGTCAATGCCAAGGCCACCATTGCGGTATGAAAGAATTTTAGTTTTTTCATAGTTTTTTAATTTGTTTGTTATTATTACGTTATATTTATATTTTTGAATTATTGTAACAGCAGTCTGAATTTCAAGAACCACGAACGTCCAGGTTTCTGCAGCTTATAGTTGTCGTAGACGGTCTGGTCGAACAGGTTCTGGCAGTCGAGCGAGATGTTGTATCGCTCCCGATGCCATGAATAGGTGATGTTGGCGCCCAAAATGTTCTTTTCTGGGATGCGCGCCTTGGTGTCCAAAGTGCCATAGCCCTCCCAAGAAAGGAAAAACCAGTGTACCCACTGGTAGTCGATACCTAATTGAAGGCGGTCGTGTTTTGACAGCAAATGACGGAACTGGTAGCGTGCTTCGGCTGAAGCATAAAACCAGGGGCGATTGGGTACATGGTTGTTAAAGGTGACGGAAGGCTTGCCGTCTGTCTTTAACTTCTGACGGTCGCGGGCATCCTGCCAGGTAATGTTACCGATAACCTGTAGCCGCTTTTGCCAATCGTAGCGTAATTCGCCCTCTATGCCCTTGATGTGTACAGCAGGTACATTCACATATTGCATCATACCTTCCTTTTCCGACACCTGGGGCTGGATATAGTTGTCAACATAGCGCAGGAATCCGTTCACTTCATACGAGAACGTATGGTCTTTGTCCTTTAGTGTGCCAAAAAAACCAAGGTTGATGTTGTCACTTTTCTCTGGTTTGAGTGTCACATTAGCATAGACAGTGGTTCCGTTTCCCAGCAATTCGCGAGCCAAAGGCAGTCGTACGCTGTGCTCATAGCTGGCTTTGACGGCAAAGGGCTCTATCGGCTGATATCGTACTGCCACACCGCCTCCGAGGTTGTTGCTCGTATTGGACCCCATAACCTCCCTGGAACCTGTCACCGTAGGGATGTCTGTCTGCTCTATGCTCAGGTGATTGATGTAATCCTTGATGAAAAAGGTGTTGCTTATCCTTTCGCCGAACAACAACTGGTTATATGCCAGTCCGATGATGTGCTTTGCCAACACGTCGTTGGCAGGCTCGAAGGTATTGTCCACTTCGTCCCACCGGTTGTTGCCCGTACGGTTGAGGGCATAGTTCAAGTTCAGCAAATGTCTCGCGCCTAAGGTATAGTTGAAGTCTGCCCTGACAATAGTGAGCGGTCGCTTGTAATGTCGCAGCGTCCGGCCACGGCCGTTAATCTCGTTGCGTGAACTCCTGATGAATTCTCCGTTCCAATTATACTTGCGAAAGGCTGTATCGGCGGTAACGGCATGGTCCCATGTATGGGAGACAGACAGGCGTGCGCTCAGAGCATCCAGCAGGAAACCGTGTTTCTGATAGTTGGCAGAGATGCTCCAAGCATCAGATTTTCTTTCAGCCTCGCCTACGACCTTGGTCTGAATCTGGGCTGTCTGGATTTCTTTTTCCACTTTGTTGTAAGATGCGCTCACGAAGAATTCGTCTGCCCAGCGCTTGTCGGTGACGCCAACTTCCATCTGTGCGAGGGCGGAGAAGTAGTCGTCGTGGAAGCGTCGACGGTCTGTCTCGACATACTTCCGGCTCTCCTCGTCCCAAACTTCGACGCCACGCATCATGTAGTCGTTCTTCGAATAGTTGATGCCGACGGTAGGGCGGATGGTAAGTCCGTTCTTCAGTACATACTGTCCGCTGAGGTCGCCCCGATGGGTATGGAAGGAGCCGATGCCGTAGCTTGCATCGAGATAGTTCACCTTCTTGCGGTTGGTGACGATGTTCACGGCACCTCCCAGTGCATCGCTGCTGAGCCACGTAGGCACAACGCCCTTGTAGATCTCTACATGGTCGATGAGGTTGACGGGCAGATTTGCCAGCGTCACGCCCGAGCCTTTTGTGTCCAGCGGCACGCCGTCAATGAAGTAGCGGACGGAATTGCCCGACATGCCGTTGATGCTCAGGTCGAAGTCAGAGCCCACACCGCCTTCTTCGCGAATTTTCACACCTGCCGTGCGGTCCACCAATGTGCTCAGGGAACTGATGGAGCTGACCATCGAGCGTACGTCGATAGCATTCACCGCCAGCGCACCTTCGCGCAGCCGTTGAACCTTCGACTTTCCCGTGACGGTGACACCACGAAGCACTACGGAGTCAACGGACAGGGTGTCCCGTCCGTTGACTCCTTGACAGTATGCATCCGTCAGCACCGTTGCGGAAAGAAGCAACATGAGTAGTCTTCTCATATCAGCTTAATGGGCATCGCCATCGCGAAGACAGTTGAAACGAATCTTAGGCATATTATTCCTCCGGATACATGCTGTGGTAAGCGTCCTCGAGGAACTCGGCATTCTTGGTGTGCTGAATCCAAACATTCAGGACACCTGGGAACTCAAGCAGACCCTGAGGATGATTGCCTGCCTTGACTACGATAGGCTCATAGCCCTTGTGACCGAAGAACTCGAACCAGCTGTTCTCCTCTGATTCCGGGTCGCTCTCGTCCCAATACTCTTCGCCTTCGCCAGCCATGTCGTTGTGAGCGTGGTCACCTGCAATAGACATGAGGGCCTGCAGATACACTTTGCCTGAGTTAACGCTCTTCTCCTGCATACGAGCCAGAACATCCTGCTTGTAGTTGTCGGGCATATCGACGGTACCTACGAAATAGTTGGGATTGAGAGCCTGCAAAGCTTCTTCAAGCTGAGTGTAACGCACATTAGCCTTGAACGTGTCGTAGGTGTCGGGGTTGCCATGACCCATGAAAGCGACCACGCCCTGCTCTGCTCGAGGTGCATAGATAGCGTTCAGTTGCTTGGCTACTTCGGGAACATCCACATCGGGGTCGTTCAGCAGAGGCATACCCAGGAAGACTGCCTTATCCTCCTGTAACTTTGCCAGATATTTATCATCAAGATGGGAACCTGCAATGTAGCCGTTGTTCATGAACTTCTTCACGCTTGCTACAACTGCAGCAAACTCTTCGCCAGGGATGACCTGCAGGGACTGCACATAAATCTTGCTGTACTTGGCATCACCGATGGCATGGAGGAGGTAGCGGGGCTCGTAGTAGTCACGCTTCACGAAATTGCCTGCATCGTCTTTGTTCTCACCAACGCTTGCACGGTTGATGCAAATGTCGCTTGAGAAGCTCACATAGACGTCAGCCTCGGGGAAAGCCTCCTCGTAGGCCTTCTTTGTGGCATCGAAAGCATTGAAGGCGTTGTTCCAAGTGGAACCGAAGGCTACGAGCAGAACTGCAACGTCCTTGCCCGACTGCTTCTTTTGGTTGGCAACCATCTGGTCGTTGACCGAGTACTCCGACACGATGTTGTTGACCGTCTGGCTCTCGGGAGTCTTGTTGTTGTCGTCATCGCTGCTGCTGCAGGCTGTGAAAAGCGGAGCTGCCAGAGTCATGGCAGCAAGGATAAAAGAACTAATCTTCTTCATTGTTGAAATTTTGTTTAGTTGATAATATGTTGTTTTTAACTCTCTTTCCGTAATTAAACTTTATGCCGAAGGTGCCATACACCGTGGTACCAGGTGTGTTGTTGCCCAGGTGGTAGGGATGCATCGTACGGTCGACATAATTGAAGATATTATCTACGCCCACTTCCAATCTGTAGGCCAGCATCTTGCCAGACTTGCCGAAGTCGTGCGTTGTGTTGATGCGCCATATCTGGAAGGGCTTGCCGTTCCTGTTGTTCTGGTAGAAACGCGTACTGCTGCCACGGGTCGTGAGGTTGACGCCGAGCTTGTATAGGGGACTGAACGAATGGCTGTACATGGCCGAGGCACTCCACTTGTGGTGCGCCGTCCCGTCAATGGTGACGGAGGTCATACGGTCCTTGCCTGCATCATACAGATTAGCTTCCGTGTTCAGCCAACTGTAGGCAGATGTGAGCGTCAAGTCCCTGAAGACCTGATATGAGAGCGATACGTCCACGCCATAAGTGCGAGCGTCGTCCATGTTCTTATACATGCGAGCCTGTACGTTGCCGCTTCCGTCGCCGAGATAAGCTGTGGTAATGCCGGCAGGAATCTCTCCTACAGGAACATTCACCAGAGCTATCATGTTGTCCAGCTTGTTCATGTAACCGCTGACGGAAGCCGTGAACTTCTGTCCGCGGTACTCCACGCTCGTCGAGTAGTAGTTGCTCGTTTGCGGATTAAGGTTCGTGTTACCTATGTTGAAGAACGTGCTGCTGCCCATTACATGCAGGTAGCGGTAATGCAACTCCTTGACTGTCGGTGTCTTGAAGCCTTGACTCCATCCAAGCCTGAAGCGAAAGTCGCCGGCAGAGAACATGGCACTTACCTTGGGCGTTAGCCTGACACCAAAGTTCTGATTGCCCACCAATCGCAGCCCGGCTGTGAGGTTGAACCACTTCAGCCAGTCGAACTCGTCTTGCACATAGAGGGCCGTTGTCCAGTCGCTGGCGGTTCCGTTCTCAGTACGTTCAGGAGCATTAAGATAATCGTATCGGTATTCAGCTCCAGCGTGCAAGGTATTCTCGTATGGCAGATAGAAGATGCCCTTCAACTGCGTCATGAGGCGTTGCTGGTCGCTCTGCAACTTGCTTTGTCCGGGCAGGTATGGCACGGAATACCACTCGCCATCGAGGTCGCCGTACTCCTCTCCTTTCAGCAACATGTACTCGTATGTGCGGGCAGTATAGTCGTAGTAGTAAGCATGTTTGTTCCAGTCAACATCGAGCGAAAGGTTGTTCCTCTTTGCATCGCCGAAGTTCCATTTGCCTCCCAGGGAAGCCGAGGCGTTGTTATAGCGGAGGTCATAGGTATAGACGTCGCAACTGGGGTGAAGGCCGTTTTGTGGACGACAGATGTTCTTCCTGTAGTACGAGCCGTCGGCATAAAACTCGAGGTCGGGCAACGGACGGTAAGTCAGGCGCTCGGCTATCTGCCAGTTGCGGAACTTGTTCACCGTCTTGTTCTTGCTGTCGGTCAGCACCATGCCTTCGGCAAACTCCTCTGCCGTGTTCTGCCAGCCATCGTTGCGTTGCATCTGGAAGTTTGTCTGGCTGCCGAACTTGCCGATGTTGAAGGCAAGGGTATTGTGTTGCCGCAGGTCGTTGTGCATGCCATATCGCGTGGTATTGTCGGCATAGACGCCTGCCTCAACATGCTTCTTCGTGATGATGTTGATGACGCCAGCCATCGCATCGCTGCCATAAAGGGCACTTTGTGCACCCTTGACAATCTCGATGCGCTCGATGTTGTGCGGGTCAATCAGTCCGAGGTCGTTCTCACCACCCACATCACCATGCAGACGTTTACCGTCCACCAAGACCAGGATGTAGGAGTTACCCAAACCGCCAAGCTGCATCTGACTGCCCATGTCGCCTTCGTTGAAGGCAAACGATGCCGTCAGCGAACCCAGTATCTCCTCGATGCTCTTGCCGCCAAAGCTGTCCAGCATCTTGCGGCTTATCACTTCCGTCTGCACGGGCACGTCCCGCAAAGAGTGCTGGGTTCCGGTGGCGGTGACAACGACTTCCTTCATCGCTGTCTCCTTCTCGGATGTCTTATCACCGAGGCGCACTTTCGATGTGCGGTCGCCGTCGGTCTGTCCGAAGATGAGGAGCGGGAAGCAGGATAATATATATAATAATGTATGGCGTGTCATGCTCAAATGATGTGAACCTTGAACGAGGCAAAGACGCATCTGCCGGGATGCAGCGTAGAGAAGTTGCTGTTCCAGGGGCGTGTGTCGCGCTTGTTGAAGATGTTCTCTATGCCAAGACCGAGAATCAGCTCCACCTTCTTCAGGTAGAAGGTATGCGTGGTGTGGAGGTCGAATTGCTCAAAGCTTGGTGCCCATCCGTAGCTTGTGCTCCACCTTTTGCCCTGGATGTGGCCGTTCAGGTCGATGCCCAGGCGATAGTTTCCCCATGTATGTTCCCAGCTGGCAAACACGCGTCCTGCATGCTTCACGCTTCGGTCGGTGGGTTCGGTGGTCGTCTCGTAAAGCTGTGTCTTGGCATTGAGCTCTATGGTCTCGGCCTCGGTGTCTGTAAAGGTATAGGCTCCACCCAAGCGTATGTTTTGTGGCAGATAGAATGTGGCACTCAGGTGGAGTCCCTTAACCTTTGCTTTGTCTATGTTGTCCCGCTGCTGGTACTTCGTTGCAGTAGGGTATTTTGTGTCCAGGCCGCTCTGGGCAATCTCGGCATCGGTAAGCACGCGATAGGATATCATGTCGCGCACGTCGTTGATGAAGCCGCCCAGCTTCAGGTTCAGCCAGCTGTTGTTGTATTCGGCGCTGACGTTGTAGTAGTTGCTCTTCTCGGGCTTCAGGTCCTGGTTGCCGATGGTGATGTTCTTTGTCTCGTCGTTCTCGTAGTGCATCTGCAGCAAGGTGGGCGTGCGGTAGCCCGTGCTGTATCCTGCACGCAGACGGAACTTGCCGGGACTGTACATCAGGGCTACGCTTGGTGTGGCATAGCTGCCGAAGTGCCGGTTGTAGACGTAGCGGACGCCCACGACTCCCTGCAGGTTCTTCAGGAATCGCATCTCGTCTTGGGCAAAGAGGGAGAGCGTGTACATCGAGCGGAAAGAGAAGTTGTAGCTCTTGTACGTCTCGTGGACGTATTCGGCTCCTGCCGAAAGCTTGTTCCAGCTGCCGAGGCGGAAGATGCCCTTCAGCGTACCATTATAATAATGTGTCTTCTTGGTAAGTTGTGTGCCACCGGGTCGGAAGGTATCGAACGAGTCGCGTTCGCTCATCAGGTTGTCGCTATAGAAGTCTGCCTCGAGGTATGTCTTGCTGCTCATCTTCCATGTGGCTCCTGCGCCGTACATGTAGTCGCTGTGGTGCAGGTCGTAGCTGTAAGCGTCCTTTTCGGTATAGACCGTTTCGCCTTTCTTCGTGGAGCCTTTGTAGTAGCGGGCCATCTGCGGGCGGTCGGTATTGTAGTCGTAGTAGCTACCCTTGAGGTAGAAGGTCACGCCCTTGCCCATGTCCCAAGTGAGACGTTGGTTCAGTTGGTTGCTGTGGAAGCCTTGGCTCATCACCCTGCCCGTTGGCATCAGCTTGCCCATCACTTCCTCCATGTCGTTCACCTGCCAGTTGTTGGCTTGTCTGTGCTGGAAGGAGGAACTGCTGCTGAGGCGTCCTTTTTCGAAATTCACGGCGATGGCTTCTGCGAACCTGCCTTTGCTGGTATAGGATGTGTTGTTGGTGACGTCCACATTGGCTTCCTGATGCTTCTCTGCCGAGGGAGCCGTCATAGATGGAGCTGTCGTGATGATGTTGATGACGCCGCCTATCGCTTCGCTGCCATAGAGAGCAGAGCTGGCACCCGAGAGCACTTCGATTCGCTTCACGTTAGCCATGTTGATGCGCGTATAGCGGTCGTCGCCTGTCAGACGCTTACCGTTCTCGAGGATGAGGATGTAGTCTTCGTTCAAGCCGTTCATCATCATCGTGGTTCCCATGCCGTTGGTCATGAAAGTAACGCTTGAAGTGAGCCGTGTCAAGGCATCCTCAAGGTTGGTGACGTGCATTCGCTGAAGTTCCTCTGATGTTATCACTTGTACTGGAACGACGGCATTCTGAGCCTTGTTGTGGGTGCCGGTACCCGTTACCACGACTTGTGTCAACTCTGTGTTGCGCATAGTGCTGTCGGATATTGCCGTCTGAGCAAATGCTGAAGAGCATGGCAAAGCAGACAATAGGGCAAGCAGCACCCGATTTGATTGATGCATATCTGATATATTTATTAAGAGTTATGTTCGCTATATTCCCGTAGCAGAACCAGTTTTACTTTTGTTACGCATTCGGGCAGGTTTCCTGACTTTGCCCATGAACATGCACCTTCCCATCGGTTTAGCTTCGCGACAGTGGCTTTCTTGGCACGTTCAATAACAGGCATCTACAGTAGCGGGTACTGTTCCGGATTCTCGCCGGATTCCCTCTCTGCCAATGGTTGCAGACCATAGGCATCACCCGAAATGCGCTGCAAAGTTAGTGATTTATTCTATTCTTTCAAAGGAAACGACAAGAAATATTCGTTTTCTGAATTATTTGTCGTACCTTTGCAGGCAAAAACAACGTTAAGATGGACGTAAAAATACAAGAATCAAAGCTGCAGGAGGCTGCTGCCAGCGGCACAGATGCCTTCCTCACTCTCATACACGACAGCATACTTGCAGCCGTCGGAGGCGAGGTGAATGCTGAGACGTTGCAGCTTCTCAATGGCGAACAGACAACCCTGCTGGCCTACTTCATCCTACGGAGCGAAGTGATGGACGGCGGCTTCATCCAGCTCATACACAACGGATATGGGCCCTTCATCTTCCTCAATCCCTTCGCAAAAGCCATGCGTCTGTGGGGCGCTCACGAGTTCAGCAAACTTGTCTACAAAGGCCGCAAGCTCTTCGAGAAGTACGGCGACGAGCTCTGCAGCGAATGCAGCGACGAGGACTTCATGGCGCTCTTTGAGCAGTACCCGCAGTTCGACGACCTGGACGACGCCTTCGTCGAGATGGAAGAGGAGGTGACCGACACCATCGCACACTACGTCGACGAACACCTTGAACAGTTCATTATCATTGAACATTGAACACATTCCTATGGCCAAATCACTCATCCCTAACAAGGGCGCAACCATCAACATCAAGAACAAACGGGCAGAACACGACTTCCTGCTCATGGACAAATACACCGCAGGCATCGTGCTTACCGGCACCGAGATAAAGAGCATCCGCAAGGGTAAAGCAAGCCTCGTGGAAACATTCTGCTTTATAAATAATGGTGAGGTGTGGGTCAAGAACATGTACATCGCCCACTACGACCAGGGGTCCTACAACAATCATGTGGAGCGACGCGACCGCAAGCTGCTGCTCAACCGCAGAGAGATACACAAGATTCAGCAAACCGTGAAGTCGCCTGGCTTCAGCATCGTGCCCGTACTCCTCTTCATCGACGAGAACGGACGCGCCAAGCTGGACATACACGTTGCCCGAGGCAAGAAGGAATACGACAAGCGCGAGACACTAAAGGAGAAGGAAGACCGCCGCGACATAGCACGCCAATTCAAGAAAAACTACTGAAGATGAGCCGCACGACAATCAGCGAATGCCTGTCCCGCGGACGGGTGCTCCTGCTCGACGGTGCCATGGGCACCATGATACAGACGTTCCGCTTCGGCGAACAGGACTTCCGCGGGCAACGGTTTGCCCACTTGCCGGGCATTCAGCAGGGCAACAACGACCTGCTCTCGCTCACGCAGCCACAGGCCATACGGCAGATTCACCGACGCTACCTCGAGGCCGGGGCAGACATCATCAGCACGAACACCTTCAACGCCCAGCGCATCTCACTTGCCGATTATGGCTGCCAAGAGCTCGTGAAGGACATCAACCGCGCTGCCGTAGCCAACGCCAAAGCAGAGGCCAATGCCTTCAACTCAGCCGAACAGCCACGCTTCGTGGTGGCTTCCGTCGGACCTACCAACAAGACACTATCCATGAGCCCCGACGTCAGCGACCCAGCCTTCCGAGCCGTCAGTTACGACGAGATGCAGGCTGCCTACTTGGAACAGATCTGCGTCCTGCTCGAAAGTGGCGTGGACGGCATACTCCTGGAGACCATCTTCGACACGCTCAACGCCAAAGCCGCCATCGACGCCTTCATGCAGGCCACCGAGCAGACAGCCATCAACGTCCCGCTCCTGCTCAGCGTCACAGTCAACGACCGACAAGGCCGACTGCTGAGCGGACAGACACTCGAGGCGTTCCTCGCCAGCGTCCAACACGCCCCCATCCTGAGCGTCGGACTCAACTGCTCGTTCGGCGCACACGACATGCTGCCCTGTCTGCGCCTCCTGGCCGAAAAGGCACCTTATTATATAAGCGCACATCCCAATGCCGGACTGCCCAACACCCTGGGCGGCTACGACCAGACGCCCTCCATCATGAAGGCCGAGATGCAGCATTTCCTCGACGAGCGCCTGGTGAACATCATCGGGGGCTGCTGCGGCACGACGCCCGAGCACATCGCCGCGCTCCACCTGCTCAGGCAGGGAGCCGAGGCGCACTCTCCGGCGGACGTTCCACGGGTGCTGCGGCTCAGCGGACTGGAACCGCTCGTGGTGGACGCAGGCATCGGCTTCGTGGGCGTGGGCGAGCGTTGCAACGTGGCCGGCAGCCGCAAGTTCCTCCGCCTCATCCGCGAGAAGAACTACGCCGAGGCACTCACCATTGCACGTCGACAAGTGGAGGACGGAGCAATGGTCATCGACATCAACATGGACGACGCCCTTCTTGACGCAAAGGCGGAAATGGAACACTTCCTTAAGCTCATCGCCAGCGAACCCGACATCTGCCGCATACCCATCATGGTGGACAGCAGCAACTGGCAGGTGGTGCAGACCGCGCTCCGATGCATCCAGGGCAAATCCATCGTCAACAGCATCAGTCTGAAGGAGGGAGAGGACGTCTTCATCGCCCATGCACGCGAGGTAAAGGCGATGGGAGCCGCAGTCGTCGTGATGGCATTCGACGAGCAGGGACAAGCCGACACCTACGAACGGAAGGTGAGCGTCTGCCGCCGCGCCTACGACATCCTGGTGGAGAAGGTCGGCTTCCCTGCCGAGGACATCATCTTCGACCCCAACATCCTCACCATCGCCACCGGCATGCCCGAGCACGACGGCTATGCCCTGGCCTTCATCCGCGCAGCCGAATGGATTAGGCAGAACCTGCCGGGAGCACACGTCAGCGGCGGCGTCAGCAACCTCAGCTTCGCCTTCCGCGGCAACGACTATCTGCGCGGGGCCATGCACGCCGTCTTCCTCTACCATGCACAAAAGCATGGCATGGACTTCGGCATCGTCAACCCGGCCGCCAGCGTGCAGTATGCCGACATACCAGCGCAGCAGCTTGCCATCATCGAGGACGCCATGCTGCGCCCGTGCCCCGAGGCAACCGACCGACTCGTCACGCTGGCGGGAAGCCTCAGCAGCAGCCCTCTCTCCAAGCCTCTCCCCCGAGGAGGAGAAAGGATTGGAGAGGGGACTGAGGCTGGAGCTGTGCCCGTAGACGAGCGCCTGAAGGAAGCGCTCCGGCAAGGCACGGAGGAACACCTGAAGGAAGACATCGAGGAGGCTTTGCGCCTCTACCCAAAGGCCATCGACATCATCGAAGGACCGCTCATGCAAGGCATGAACCTCGTCGGGACGCTCTTCGGCGAAGGCAAGATGTTCCTGCCACAGGTCATCAAGACCGCACGGACGATGAAGCAAGCCGTTGCCCTCTTGCAGCCGCACATCGAGGCGCAGCGAACGACGGGGAGCAAGAGCGCAGGCCGCATCCTGCTTGCCACCGTCAAGGGCGACGTGCACGACATCGGCAAGAACATCGTGGCCGTGGTGATGGCCTGCAACGGGTACGACATCATCGACCTTGGCGTGATGGTGCCTGCCGAGGAAATCGTAGAGCAGGCACGCAGGCAGCAACCCGACATCATCGGCCTGAGCGGACTCATCACGCCGAGCCTGGAGGAGATGGTGCGCGTAGTCCGGCTCCTCGACGAGGCCGGTCTGCGCATCCCCGTCATGATAGGCGGAGCCACGACGAGCGCCATGCACACGGCCCTCAAGATAGCGCCCGCCTATCACGGCCCCGTCATCTGGATGAAAGATGCCAGCATGAACGCCCCCGTAGCAGCGCAGTTCATTTCCGAGGACAGCCGCGAAGCCGCCACCCGTCAGCTTCTTGCCAGCCAGGAAGAATGTCGCCAGGCCTACAACCAGCCGGAGCTCCAGTCCTTCCGGCAAGCTCAGGAAAACAAGCTGAAGCTTTTTTAGTCCACCCCAAGAGAGACAACATTTCTCCCGCGCCGCAGCATGTTTTGCTCCGCGGCGTGACCACTTTTCCCTTGCCGCCCGCATAAAAACTATTTCCAAGGCTTGGAAATACATTTCAAAGGCTTGGAAATATATTTTAGTGCCTCGGAAATATATTTCAAAGCCACTGAAAAAGTTTTGTACCGCAGGGCGAGGAAATTATTTTGCTGTCAAAACAAAGGTTACAGCATTTTTTCTTCCCAATTATTATGTTATGTGAATGTTTTTTTGTACCTTTGCACACCAAAACAGAAAACGACACTACAGACGAATATGAGCAAGAAATTCACTGAACCAGGTAAGCTCAACCTGAGCGAAACAGGCAAAGAGGTGCTCAAGGAGTGGGACGCAGAGGACGTCTTCCACCAGAGCATCACCGAGAGGGAAGGCTGTCCCTCGTTCATCTTCTACGAAGGTCCCCCATCCGCTAACGGGCATCCGGGCATCCACCACGTGCTGGCACGCAGCATCAAGGACACCTTCTGCCGCTTCAAGACGATGAAGGGATACCAGGTGAAGCGCAAGGCCGGCTGGGACACGCACGGCCTGCCCGTGGAGCTCGGCGTGGAGAAAGAGCTCGGCATCACGAAGGAAGACATCGGCAAGAGCATCAGCATCGAGGAGTACAACCGCAAGTGCCGCGAGAACGTGATGATGTACACCAGCGAATGGACCGACCTGAGCCACAAGATGGGCTACTGGGTGGACATGGAGCACCCCTACATCACATACGACAACAAGTACATCGAGACGCTCTGGTGGCTGCTCGGCCAGCTCTACAAGAAAGGACTTCTCTACAAGGGCTACACCATCCAGCCCTACTCTCCCGCTGCCGGCACAGGCCTCTCCAGCCACGAGCTGAACCAGCCCGGCTGCTATCGCGACGTGAAGGACACGACGGTGACGGCACAGTTCAGGCTTGACCCCCTAACCCCCTTTAGGGGGAACACCGGCGAAAGCCTCCCCTTTAAGGGGGACGGGGAAGCTGTATACTTCCTCGCCTGGACGACCACGCCCTGGACGCTGCCCTCGAACACAGCCCTCTGCGTCGGCCCGAAGATTGACTACGTAGCCGTAAAGGGTCAGAACCCCTACAGCGGCGAAAAGGCCGTCTACATCCTGGCCGAAGCACGCCTCTCCGCCTACTTCCAGCCGGAAGAAGGCAAGGAGCTTGAAATACTCTGGCGCGGCAAGGGCACCGACCTCGTCGGCCTGAAGTACGAACAGCTCTTCCCGTGGGTGAAGCCCTGCGCACTGGAGAACGGCAAGGCCGTCGACAAGAGTGCAGACGCATTCCGCGTCATTCCGGGCGACTACGTCACGACCGAGGACGGCACAGGCATCGTGCACATCGCGCCGACGTTCGGCGCCGACGACGCCAAGGTCGCCAAGGACGCAGGCATCCCCAGCCTCTTCGTCATCGACAAGGCTGGCGACACACGTCCCATGGTCGACTTCACAGGCAAGTACTTCGTGAAGGACGACATGGACGCAGCCTTCGTGGAGGCATGCGTCGACGACAGCTACTGGGCACACTCCGGCGACTACGTGAAGAACGCCTACGACCCGAAGTTCAACGAGGGCGGCAAGTACGACGAGAAGGCTGCGGCCAAGGAGATGGACCTGAACGTCAAGATGTGCATCGAGATGAAGGACGCAGGCACAGCCTTCCGCATCGAGAAGCACGTGCACAACTATCCGCACTGCTGGCGCACCGACAAACCCATCCTCTACTACCCGCTCGACTCGTGGTTCATCCGCGCATCGGCAGCCAAGGAGCGCATGATAGAGCTCAACCGCACCATCCTCTGGAAACCCGAAAGCACAGGCACCGGACGCTTCGGCAAGTGGCTCGAGAACCTCAACGACTGGAACCTCTCGCGTTCGCGCTACTGGGGCACGCCCCTGCCCATCTGGCGCAACAAGGACACACGCGAGGAAATCTGCATCAGCTCCGTCGAACAGCTGTATAACGAGATAGAGAAGGCCGTCCGCGCAGGCGTGATGCCCAGCAACCCGCTCAAGGAACGCGGCTTCGTGCCGGGCGACATGAGCCAGGAGAACTACGACCGCATCGACCTGCACCGCCCCTTCGTCGACCAGATCTGGCTCGTCTCGGAGAGCGGCGCCGTGCTCAAGCGCGAGCTCGACCTCATCGACGTCTGGTTCGACTCGGGCGCCATGCCGTATGCACAGATACACTATCCCTTCGAGCAGAAGACCCTCTCCAACTCCTCCTTAAAGGGGGAGAAACCAGGCGAGTCTTCTGCGAAGAAAGCTTCCCCTTTAAGGGGAGGTTTGGTAGGGTCTGGAGATTTAGAGGGCCTTTTCCCTGCCGACTTCATCGCGGAAGGCGTCGACCAGACACGCGGCTGGTTCTACACGCTGCACGCCATCGCAACGATGGTCTTCGACAGCGTCGCATACAAAGCCGTCATCAGCAACGGCCTCGTGCTCGACAAGAACGGCATGAAGATGTCGAAGCGTCTGGGCAACGCCGTCGACCCCTTCGGCGCCATCGAGAAGTACGGAGCAGACGCCGTGCGCTGGTACATGATAACGAACAGCGCACCCTGGGACAACCTGAAGTTCGACGAGGAAGGCGTGCAGGAAGTGAGCCGCACCTTCTTCGGCAAGCTCTTCCAGACCTATTCCTTCCTGACCATGTACGCCAACGTGGACGGATGGTGCTACGAGGAAGCCGACGTGCCCATGAACGAACGGCCGGAGATGGACCGCTGGATTCTCTCCTGCCTGAACAGCCTCATCCGCGAGGTGGAACAGTGCTACGAGGACTACGAGCCTACACGCGCCGGGCGTCTCATCCAAAGCTTCGTGGTCGACAACGTCAGCAACTGGTTCGTGCGCCTCTCGAAGAAACGCTTCTGGGGCTCAGCCATGAGCCTCGACAAGCTCAGCGCCTATCAGACGCTCTACACCTGCCTCGAGACGGTGGCACGCCTCATGGCTCCCATCGCACCGTTCTATGCCGACCGCCTCTGGCGCGACCTCAACGAAGCAACTGGGCGCGGAGAGGCCAAGAGCGTGCATCTGGCGAAGTTCCCCGTCTACGACGATGCGAAGATCGACCAGGAGCAGGAACAGCGCATGGCACTCGCCCAGCAGGTGACCAGCATGATTCTCTCCCTCCGCAAGAAGGAACAGATTGTCGTGAAGCAACCCCTGCAGCGCATCGCCATCCCGGCCATCGACGCAGAACAGCAGCAACGCATCGCAGCCATGCAGCAGCTCATCCTCGACGAAGTGAACGTCAAGGAGCTGCAATTCGTTGAGGCCCAGGGAATGCTCGTCAAGCAGGTAAAGTGTAACTTCCGCACTATGGGCAAGAAGTTCGGCAAGCTGATGAAGAGCGTCAACGCTGCTGTGCTTGCCATGAGCCAGGAACAGATAGCCGAGCTGGAAGCCAAGGAACATCTGCCTCTCACGCTGGAGACAGGCGAGGAGGTGACCATCGACCTGGAGGACATCGAAATCTTCAGCCAGGACATCCCGGGCTGGAGCGTCGCCAACGAAGGCACACTCACCGTAGCCCTCGACCTCACCATCACCGAGGACCTGCGGCTCGAAGGCGTGGCACGCGAACTCATCCGCAGCATACAGACGCTCCGCAAGGACAGCGGCTTCGACATCACCGACCGCATCTGCGTCACCCTGCCCGAAAGCAACGACAACCGCACCTGCCTCGACAAGTTCGGCAGCTACATCGCATCACAAGTCCTGGCCGACAGCATCAGCCTCGGAAAGGAACTTACCGTAAGCAAAGTCTAACCCCTATACATATTTATATTTAATATGGAAGAGAACAAAGTAAGGTACTCCGACGAAGAACTCGAGGAGTTCCGTCAACTCATCAACGAGAAACTCGCTGTGGCAAAGAGCGACTATGAAGTACTCATGGAGAAAATCAACGGAAGCGACGACGATGACGACGACCCGCACGCCACCTATCACACCCTGGAGGAAGGCTCGGAAACACTCTCGAAGGAATCGCTCATGAACGAATGCCTGCGCACCCAGAAGTTCATCACCGGCCTGCAGGCTGCCCTGGTCCGCATCCAGAACAAGACCTATGGCATCTGCCGCGAGACAGGCAAGCTCATCCCCAAGGAGCGTCTGCGTGCCGTGCCTCATGCCACGCTCTCCATCGAAGCAAAGCACGCTCGCGACCAAAGGAAATAAGAAATGACGCGCCAGCAAGCCCAAGCACTGACATCCGCAGCCACCGCGCTCGGCATCGTCGCCATCGACCAAGCCATCAAGGTGGCCGTCAAGACCGGCATGCACCTGCACCAAAGCATCAGGGTGACAGACTGGTTCTACATCCTCTTCACCGAGAACAACGGCATGGCCTTCGGCATGGAGGTGTTCAGCAAGTGGATACTCACGTCGTTCCGCATCGTTGCGGTTGCCGTCCTCGTCTGGTTCATCTGCAAGAACATCAGGCGCGGCATCGGCTGGGGCTACCTCGTCTGCCTCACGCTCATCACGGCGGGAGCAGCAGGCAACATCTTCGACTGCCTGTTCTACGGCATGATATTCAACAATCCTCCTGCCCCCCTGGTGGCCGAATTTGTTCCCTGGGGCACAGGCTACGGACAGCTCATGCTGGGGCGCGTAGTGGACATGTTCTACTTCCCGCTTGTTGAATGGGACTGGCCCGCCTCCCTACCCTACATCGGCGGCGAGCACTTCATCTTCTTCAGTCCCATCTTCAACTTCGCCGACGCCTGCATCTCATGCGGAGTGGCAATGCTTCTCCTCTTCTACAACCAGAAAATGTTCCGATGAAAAAGACAGCCCCCTCCCAAACCCTCCCACGGGGAGGACACCGCTTACTCTCCCTCCCTGGAGGAAGTTGGATGGGGGCTGTCTTTCTTCTTTCCCTTCTCCTGCTCTCCTGCTCCCCGCCCCTGCCAAAAGGCATCCTCGGCAAGAAGAAGATGACGGACGTGCTCGTCGACTTCCATCTGGCACAAGGAATGGCAGAAGCCCAGAGCGGAAACCCCGACATCACACGCTACAAGTACATACAGGCCGTCTTCCGCAAGCACCATGTCACCGAGGCCGAGTTCGACTCCTCGATGGTCTACTACAGCGGCCGCGCCGAGGAGCTGAACCATATATATAAAGATGTGGTCACGCGGGTTCGTGTACAAGCCGAACGCATGGGACTCGAAGCAGAGGCAGCTCGGGACAAGTTCTCCTCCCTCACCAACGAAGGCGACACAGCCAACATCTGGCTCGGCAAAGACTTTACCTGTCTCGTCCCCAATCAGGTCCAGTCGGTCTACACATTCCAGATGAAGGCAGACAGCACGTTCCGCCCGGGCGACAGCTTCGTATGGCGCTTCAAGTCGCAGTTTGTGTCACGCACCATGTCCAACGAAGCCATAGCACAACTCGTCCTCTATTATGAAACGGACACAGCCGTCGCTGCCATTGAACTCATCCGCAACGCGCCGCTGAACGAACTGCGGTACACGCCCGGACAGGAACTCGACACGATTCCCCTGCAATCCATCACAGGATTCATCTACCTGCCCGACGGGAATTCCGGCGACAAGCCAAAGCCCCTGCTGATAAGCGAAATGAAGCTCATCCGCATGCACAAGGAGCAGAAGGAGGAGGTGAAGCCGCTCCCGACAGATTCCATCGACACCGATTCGCTCGAGACCGACTCCCTGTCCCAGCCTCTCATGGACAAAGGCATACGCCTCACCCCCCAGCAGATGCGCGAGAGCCAGCCGCGAGAGCACAGGATTCACGTCGTGAAGGAGAACCCCAATCCCATACGTCCGCAACGCGGCATCCCACAAAGACAAAACCGCAATAACCGCAACAACCGTCCCAGACGATGAAGCATGACCACGGCAACGAACAGGCCAAAACCTCGAAGCGTGCCTATCACGACATCCTGCTGCCGGACGGGACGTTGCAGCAAGGCCCGATAGTCGTTGAAACGGACAGCGACGGACGAGTGCTTGGCTGGCATGAACTGCAAGGCGAAGAGCCTTTCACCGAATGGATAGGCGGCACATTCAGCATGTCGGATTGCAATTTGACACGTTAAGCAAATAAACAACGGCTGAAGGTTGGCGCTTCGGCTAAAATGTTATATCTTTGCCAACAAGGAAGATTAGTTTTACGATAACATATACATCATCTATGAATAGCATTCCTGTAATGAATCGTGCAGCCGACAACATCCGCATCCTGGCCGCAGCGATGGTAGAGAAAGCAAAGAGCGGACACCCGGGTGGAGCAATGGGCGGTGCAGACTTCATCAATGTCCTCTACAGCGAGTTCCTGCAGTTCGACCCGAAGAACCCGACATGGAAAGGGCGCGACCGCTTCTTCCTCGACCCCGGCCACATGTCACCGATGCTCTATGCCGAGCTGACCCTCATCGGGAAGTTCACCCTCGAAGAGCTACAAGAGCTCCGTCAATGGGGCTCTCCCACGCCCGGACATCCCGAAGTATGCTACGAGCGGGGCATCGAGAACAGCAGCGGCCCCCTGGGACAAGGGCACACCTATGCCGTGGGCGCAGCCATCGCTGCAAAGTTCCTTTATGCCAAGACGGGCAACCCAACCTTCCGGAAGGAAACCATATATGCCTACATCAGCGACGGCGGCATACAGGAAGAAATCAGTGCCGGCGCAGCCCGCATCGCAGGCAACCTGGGGCTGGACAACCTCGTCATGTTCTACGATGCCAACGACATCCAGCTCTCCACCGAGACATCCGTTGTGACCAGCGAAGACACGGCAGCCAGATACCGCGCCTTTGGTTGGGAAGTATTCGACATCGACGGCAACGATGTGTCACAGATACGCGAGGCACTCACAAAAGCCAAGGCCGTCACGGGGAAACCAACCCTCATCATCGGTCACTGCATCATGGGCAAGGGAGCCCTTCAGGCCGACGGCAGCAGCTACGAACGCAGCTGCAAGACGCACGGAGCGCCCCTCGGCGGCGATGCTTATCGCAACACCGTCACCAACCTTGGCGGCAACCCCGACGCTCCGTTTGTCATCTTCCCCGAAGTGGCTGCCCTCTACGAGGCACGCCTTGCGGAACTGGAGAAAGACATGCGTTCGCGCTACGAAGAGGAACAGGCATGGGCAGCACAGAACACAGAGAAAGCAGCACAGCTGGACGATTGGTTTGCCGGCAAGCTGCCCGACATCGACTGGAACAGCATCCAGCAAAAGCCGAACGACGCTACACGCAATGCCTCCAGCGCATGTCTTTCCCTGCTGGCAAAGAAGGTTCCCAACATGATTGTCAGCTCGGCCGACCTCTGCAACTCCGACAAGACAGACGGCTTCATCAAGGGCGGTGCTTCGGTCATCTCGCGCGACAACTACGGCGGCGGCTTCCTGCAGGCCGGTGTCTCCGAGCTGACGATGGCCTGCTGCTGCATCGGCATGATGCTGCATGGCGGCATCGTAGCAGCCTGCGGCACGTTCTTTGTCTTCAGCGACTACATGAAGCCTGCCATCCGCATGGCCGCCCTCATGGAAGTGCCCGTGAAGTTCATATGGTCGCACGATGCCTTCCGCGTCGGCGAGGACGGACCGACACACGAGCCGGTAGAGCAGGAGGCACAGATCCGGCTGATGGAAAAGATGAAGAACCACAGCGGCCGCAACTCGATGCTTGTGCTGCGCCCGGCCGACGGAAAGGCTACCACCTGCTGCTGGAAGCTGGCTATGGAGAACACCTCCACGCCGACAGCCCTTGTCCTCAGCCGCCAGGCAATCGAAGACCTGCCCGAAGGCACAGACTACAGCGGCACGGCACGCGGAGCATATCTTGTAGCAGAGAGCGACGATCCCTTCGACATCATCTTCGTTGGCAACGGCTCCGAGGTCAGCACCCTTATTGCCGGTGCACGTCTCCTGCGCAAGGACGGCTACAAGGTGCGTGTCGTGAGTGCGCCCAGCGAAGGTCTCTTCCGCGAACAGCCCGTCAGCTACCAGCAGAAGCTCTTCCCCGCCGGCAGCAAGGTATTCGGCCTGACCGCAGGACTTCCCGTCAACCTGCAGGGCTTCCTTGTCGGCGCACACCCCGACAGCAACATCTGGGGCCTTACCAGCTTCGGCTTCTCTGCTCCGTACAAAGTGCTCGACCAGAAGTTTGGCTTCACAGCCGAGAACGTCTACGAACAAGCATTGAAGGTACTAAGTAAAAATGAAAAATGATATGAATACCGTCGGACTTGCCAGCGACCACGCAGGCTATGCGCTCAAGCAGCACGTGAAGGAATACCTCGATGCCAAAGGCATTGCCTACCACGACTATGGCACCTACAGCGAGGCCAGTTGCGACTACCCTGACTTCGCTCACGCCCTGGCCCGAGGCATCGAGACGGGCGAGTGCGAGACGGGCATCGCCATCTGTGGCAGCGGCCAGGGCATCAGCATGACGCTCAACAAGCATCAGAGCATACGCGCTGCCCTCTGCTGGATTCCCGAGATAGCACACCTGGCCCGCCAGCACAACGACGCCAATGTGCTCGCCATGCCCGGTCGTTTCATCAGCGAAGAGGAGGCCGATGCCATTATGGACGAGTTCCTTGCAACGCCCTTTGAGGGCGGTCGGCACATCGCTCGCGTGGCAAAGATTCCTGTTCATTAAGTGGATACAAGTCTTTTCCCCGGGATGTAACGGGGAAAACGAACTGTCTGTTTACCCTTCTTTGAGCCGGTCACTCCGGTTCGGGAAGGGTAAATTGCATCAGGTCGGCAAGGTCTCCGTTGAAGATGTTGCAGTCGACGAAGCCTTGGATGCCCGACACTTTGCCACAATCGGTGTGCTGCCAGAAGGCCCATTGCCCTTTGTACTCCAACTTGTCCACATAGTAATGGGCAATCCAATAAGGGTAAGCGTCGAACTCCGGCGTGCCCAAGTAATCGAGCTTGAACTTGTAGCTTGTATAAAGAATGGGCTTGACGCCGTACTTTCGTTCGACGATGTCGAGCCAGGTCTTCACGTCACGACGCAGCTCCGACGGCGTGAGGTTGCCTATCTTCTCGACGTCCAGGACGGGTGGCAGGTCGCCGGGCTCAAGGTGCACCTGATGCAGATAGAACTCTGCCTGCTGACGGGCATCTGCTCCAGGGACGAAGAAATGGTAAGCGCCACGTATCAAGTCATTTTGGCGCGAGAGATAGAAGTTCTCGTTGAAGTTGTCGTCCATCAGTTTCACGCCTTCCGTTGCCTTGATGAAAACGAAGCGGACGGGGGCGCCGGCAATGGTGGCGTTGCGAAGCTTCTCCCAATTGATGCGCTCCTGATAGTGGCTGATGTCGATGCCGCGAATGTCGTAGCCTTCGGGATAGGTCGGATTGCCATAGATGGCTCGCCAGCGGAAGCTGAAGGGGCTGACGAAGAGATAGTAGAACAGGCAGACGTAGGCTGCCGTGATGAGCACGCCGCCGAGCCACAGAAGCCAGGTGGGGAAGCGACGGAAGAAATGGAGGACCCCCCATCCTCCTTTCGAGGGAGCCTTCTTCTTGCGCTTTCTCGAGGTCTTGCGCTGAGCTCCACCGGAAGGGGGATGAGGGGTCTTCATCTATTCCTAATGATTTAGTACTGATTCCTTAGTTTACGATACGGGATGTCCTTACGCCTGTTCCAGGGCAAGCGTCTTGGTGCACTGGTCGCACACCTCGCTGGGACCCCAGTACTGGATGGGACCGGGATAAACGTAGCAGGTGTTCTTAGCCCACTCTTCGCGCTTGCTGGCGAAGTACTTGAAGGGCGCGCCGTCCAGCTCGACGAGAGCCTTGCGGATGACGGGCTTCATGGCACCGTTGCGACGCTCCATGTTCATCATCATGGTGATGGGCACACCGCCGGCAATCCATTCGGCAGCGGGGGCCGTGGTGTTCTTGATGACGCTCATGTAGCCGGTCTTGCCGTTGGCAATCAGGCGGCTGGCATTGTAGCCGAGGCTGTAGCAGTAGTCTGCATCGTAGTTCGAGGGAGCAGCGCAACGGCCTTCGTAGCCGAAGAAGTGGTGCTGGGGAGCGAACTTGCCGTTGTACTTGCCTTCCTTCTTCCACACGTCGAGCTTCATGGCAACCATTGCCGAGAGGAGCTTCTCGGTCTCGATGAGGCTGACCTGCACGTTGCCGTGGGGGTCGCGGTCGAGGCAGAGCTGGCGCTCTACGTCCTTGGGCAGGCTCTCGAGCACGGCAAGGTTCTCGGGTGCGATGTGGCTCTTGACGAAGGCTACCTGTGCGTCCTTGCTGTCGAAGACGCGGCCTTCCTTGGTCACAGGGTCGGTGAGCACTTCGTTGAGCTCTGCGATGAGCTTCTTGATGGCGGGAATGAATTCAATCAGGCCTTCGGGGATGAGGACGGTGCCGAAGTTGTTGCCTTCAGCTGCGCGGTCGGCCACGATCTTTGCGATGTAGGTCACCACGTCGTCCAGGCTCATGGCCTTCTGCTCCACTTCCTCGCTGATGAGGCAGATGTTGGGCTGAGTCTCGAGGGCGCACTCCAGGGCAATGTGGCTGGCGCTGCGGCCCATGAGCTTGATGAAGTGCCAGTACTTGCGGGCGCTGTTGCAGTCACGCTGGATGTTGCCGATGAGCTCGCTGTAGGTCTTGCAGGCGGTGTCGAAGCCGAAGCTTGTCTCGATCTGCTCGTTCTTCAGGTCGCCGTCGATGGTCTTGGG
>DGTM01000044.1:3193-42853 GCA_002394305.1 Prevotellaceae bacterium UBA4336 | reverse complement strand
CTTTTACTTCCGAAAGTTATATTATATATATAATGTGTAGTCTCGGGGACGTGGGGGCAGGAACGGGGAGAGGGGAGGGCCTTGATTCCCGATTCCCGGACCGCGCTTTAATCCGCGGGCAAAGGTACGAAAAAAACGCGACGTGCGGAAGGTTTTATCTTAAATAATCTTAATGGATGCTTAACTTTTCGTGCTTTCTGCGTTATTAAGGTGTATGAATGCAGAACTCTTCACACCCACCGCCTCGCGTTTGCGCCCACGGCTGTTGCTTCTGGCAAGGCAGTATGATGCTGCTGCCGCCGAGGATGCCGTGCAGGAGGCCATGATGCGGCTGTGGAAGGTGTGGGGAGAGCTGCCCGAGGTGGCCGATGCCGAGCGTCTGGCCGTAAGGCTGACGAAGCACGCATGCATCAGCGCCTATAGGAAGAACATACGGCAGCAGTCGGCCGAGATGAACGACGTTCCGCAAGGAAGTGCCGAGGATGCCGTGCGCGAGACCGAGCTCCGTCAGGCCTTGGACCGTGCCGTTGCCGCCCTGCCGCCTGCCGAGCGCAGGTTGTGGGACATGTTCTCGGAGGCCGGAATGGACCGCGTGCAGATATCCGCCGCCACAGGCATAGCCGTCCGCAGCGTCAGTTCGATGCTCAGCTCGGCACGTCGCAGGATAATGGAGTCGCTGAAGAAAGGAGGAGCGTTATGAGTGAAAAGTTAAAAGAGAAAAGCGAAGAATGGCTGGAGCAGTACCTTGCGGGGGAGAGGCCTCTGCACCCCGGGCGCCTTCAGCTCCCGTCGGAGGAAGAACTTGATGCAGCCGAGGCGGCGTTCGACGCGGCCGTCAGCCGCCGGAAACCTTCGCGCCGCATCCCCTTGTGGCCGTGGGCGGCGGTGGTTGCGGCAGCGGCGGTGGTGGCGTTCCTGCTGCGTTCTGCCCAGCCGACGAGCGAGAAGGAGACGCCTCTGGCACAGGCAGAAGTCCCGCAGCCCGCCCGTCCGGCCCCCGAGCAGCCCGCCCCTTCAGAGCCCCAAGAGAGCCGCGAGGACCCGAAGGCCGATGAGAGCCATAGGACTAATAGGACCTATATGACCTATAGGACCCATAAGTCTTATAAGACCCATAAGTCCTATGAGACCCATAAGGCCCATAAGACCGACGAGCCCTCCAAGCCCTGTCCTGCCAAGGCCGCGCCGCAGCCGGGGGGCGACGTGCCCGTCATCCCGCCCGAAAAGCAGGCACTCGTGGACATCTTCCTTGCCGAGGAAGCCCTGCAGGTAGCCTACAAGCTGCAGGAACCGCTGGAAGAGTTGCGTGCATTCTATGCCAACTTCGACGAAGAAGCACCCGACACCACCATCCACATCATTGCAATCTAACTAATTAAACACAGATCATTATGAAAACAATCATCAAAAGTCTATTCTTCCTCCTTGCCACAAGTGCTTCCGCACAGAGCCAAATGCTGGAGGAGCTGCCGTCGAAGTTGCAGAAAGAGTATGGCCTGACGCTCAAGAAGTCCATCAACAAGGAGCACGACGTCCTGCGCGAGGGGCGTCCGCTCAAGTCGCGATGCGACGTCTACACCTTCGTCCTGACCGGAAAGCAACGGGAGAAAATCTTCCCGAGCCTGCAGGAAGCCTTCGAGAAGGTGAGCCAGACGGACGAGAACTGCTACGGCATAAACAGCATGAACGAGCTGACGGACAAGGTGAGCCTGCGCAATATGATGATAGGCGACAACCCGGAGCAATACATCACCATCGGTCAGGACTACAACAACTACGTCAACGTGAACCTCCTCGACGCCAGCGACACGTCCAAGACACACCGCTACGCCTACGTCCTGGAGTGGCGCGATGTGCAGGCAGCATCGGAGAAGGGCAGCATCGAGGTGCGCTACATCATCACCTACGCCAAGATTCCCAAGCCGCCATTCGTTAAGTATAATGTTTCGACGAAGTATTCAGACCCCTTCGGACGGCGGTTTTCCGACGAAGACCTGCTGCGCAACGACAAGATTCTGCTCCTTTTCGACGGGCTCAAGCAGCAGTACGAGTCGGGTCGGGACAAATGGTTCGTCGCCTCCTCCATCTATCTCTTTTGCAAACAGACACGCGAAAGCGGATTCTTCAAAGTCAAAGGCACGCAGGAGGAACTCGGGCAGCTCAAGGACGAAGTGGCAACCTTGTACAACAAGGAAACAGACCCGGCCTGCGAACGCTACCTCAAGCTCGCCATCGAAGAGCTTGACAAGATACAATGAGCGACATTGTTTTTTAGAGTTTTTAGGTTAAGTTTTATCGCCCCGCCCCGTCGTGAGATGTTGGCGGGGCTTGTCGTTTTTGCCTCGGAGCAGGGGGCGGGAAGCTTTATTGCGGAGAACAAAATTCTCCGCCACAGTGACGGAAGTTCTCCGCCGCAGGGGTAAAAAATCTCCGCCGCAGGGGATAAAACTATTTCCAAGGCTTTGAAATATATTTCCGAAGCACTAAAATATATTTCAAAGCCTTGGAAATATATTTCAGAACCACTGAAAAAGTTTGTGTCCGTGGGGCGGGGAATTTGTGTCTGCGGGGCGAGGAAAAAGTGCATGCGGGGCGAAAAAGTTGTGCAGGCGGGGCGAAAAAGTCGTGCAGGCGGCGCGAAAAAGGAAACAGGGCGGCGCTAAGAGGATTTTCGGGCGGAAAAAGAGCAGGAAAAGCGAAAAAAACAGCTCTTTTCCTTGTCGAGAAACAAGAAAAAGGGTAAATTTGCATGGGAAAACCAACTAACACTATTATTAACCTAATCACAAATGCTATGAAAAAAACGTTACCTTCAATGCTCCTGACGGCAGTCCTCTGGCTGATGACGGGAGCAAGTGCCAATGCACAGGACAGTGCGTTGGAGCGTCTGACGATTCAGGACGGTATCTGTCAGATAGGCACCGCCCAGGACCTGGCAACCCTGGCAGAGGCCGTCGCCGAAGGGAACACCGGGCTGGAAGTGCAGCTGACGGCCGACATCGACCTGCGCGAGAGCGAGACACCCAACCTGATGATCGGCGCACAAGCCACGCCCTATGCCGGCAAGTTCGACGGACAGGGACACACCGTCTCCTACAGCTACGACCTCCGCGACAACTACGGCGGCCTCTTCAGCTTCGTTAGCGGAGCCACCATCTGCAACCTCCGTGTGGAAGGCGACGTCGTGACGCGGGGCATCCACTTCGGCGCCCTCATCGGCTACGGCGACGGCGAGATGCTCGTGGAGAACGTCGTGACGGACGTCACCATCGTGGGCGAGCACAGCGGTGTGACCGGCAACGGCGGCATGATAGGCGCCCTCTACGGCAACATCACCTTCACGGGCTGCGCCACCCTCGGCGAGATGGGCCACCCCGGCAGCTCGATGTACTGCGGCTTCGTGGCCTTCGCTACCGGAGGCGTAACGTCCACACTGAACAACTGCTACACCACAAGCAAGCTCACCGAAGGCACGGCCACCGACTACTGCTACACCTTCTGCCGCGGCACGGCCATCCTGAACAACTGCTACTACGTCAGCCCCATCGGAGCGGCCCAGGGCACACAGGTGACAGAGGAGCAGGTTTCCAGCGGAGCACTCTGCTATAAGCTCAACGGAGACCAAAGCACTATCACCTGGACGCAGACCATCGGCACCGACCGCACCCCGCAGGCCGGCACCGGAAGCCAGCGCGTATACGCCTCCGGCACCGTCCGCTGCGACGGAGCCGAACTGGAGGACAACCCCCTCACCTACACCAATACCGAGAGCTACCCCGACAAGCCCGACCACAAGTACGGCACCGACGGCATCTGCACCGTCTGCGGCCTGACCGACCCCAACGCAGTCCATCAGAACGAACAGGGCTTCTATCTCATCGAGAACGCCGAGCAGATGTACTGGCTCTACCTGAAGGTGCAGGAGGGAGGCGCCGATGTGAAGGTGCTCCTGACCAGCGACATCGACCTCAACGACGGCTTCGACCCCGACCTGATGATTGGCACGGAGAACCGTCCCTTCAGGGGCATCTTCGACGGCGGCGGGCATACCATCACCTACGACTACACCGCTGTGACGAGCAAGTGGCGCGGACTCTTCGCATTCGTCAAGGACGCCACCATCCGCAACCTGCGTGTGCAGGGCAGCGCTTACGTCACCCAGATACACTACGGCGCTCTCATAGGGCGTGCCGACGGCACCATACTCGTGGAGAACGTCGTGACCGACGTCAACATCACCGGCGCCATGAACCAGGTGACCGGCGACGCAGGCATGGTAGGCGCCAACTACGCCGACATCACCTTCAACAACTGTGCTACGCTCGGCGAGATGGGTTATGCCGAGGACGGCAAGGTAAGCTCCATGTACAGCAGCTTCTCCGGATGGTCGGACGGCAACAGCCGCACCACGCTGAACAACTGCTTCACCGCCTGCCGCCTGACCGAAGGCACCAGCACCAGCAACTGCTTCACCCTGACGCACAGCGGCGGCACCGTCACACTGAACAACTGCTACTACCTGCACACCGTGGGCAGGGCGCAGGGCACAGCCGTCACCGAGGAACAGATGGCCGGCGGCGAACTCTGCTACATGCTAAATGGCGACCAGAGCCAGATAGCCTGGTACCAGAACATCGAAGAGGACGAGACACCCGTGCCCGACGCGAGCCACCTCAGAGTCTACGGCGCAGGCAGGGTCTACATGAACGTCACCGACGAGGCAAGCTTCCGGGAATTCGTCTCCCTCGTCATCGACGGAGAGAAGGGACGCTACGAAGAGGCCGTCGCCCAGAAGACGCTCGTCGAAGCCTACCTCGAAGCCCTCGAAGCCCTCTCGGACAGCCCCGACGTCGACACCTTCCTGGCCGGATACAACGAGCTCGACGCCCAGCGCCAGAGCATCCAGAGCAGCGCCGCAGCCTACGCCGCATACATCGCCAAGGTGGAGGAAACAAAGAAATACCTCGAGGAGCACCCCGAACTGAACAACGAGAAGAGCCAGGCCCTGAAGGGCTACCTGACCGAACTCGACGAGCCCAGCGAGGACTTCCCCAACGGCTCTGCCCTCTACATCCTCGACAACCTCCTGCTCAGTGAAGAGCAGGTCATCGCCGAGACAGCCTTCATCGATGAGAAACTCGTCGAAGCCATCACGTTCACACCGGCTGCCGGAACAGAGATAACCATGCTCCTGACCAATGCCGACCTGGGCAGCCAGTTCGACGGATGGGAAGGCCAGCTGCCCACCGGATGGGGCACGTCGGAGACCAGCACGCTGCACGCTGCCGAATGTCTCTCCGCAACGATGGACATGCACCAGACCTTGACAGGACTGCCCAACGGCATCTATGAGCTGCAGGTCAACGGCGCCTTCCGTCCGTCGCCCTACACGGACTTCTACAACGTCAACTACGCCGCAACGCTCTACGCCAACGGCATCCACAACTACTTCCAGACGAACATCGAGGACATGATTAGCCCGGAGGAAGCCATCGACGGCGTGAACTGCAACATCACCGGCCCCGTGGCCGACTTCGCCGTGACCGACGAGGACGGAGAGCTGGCAGGCTATACGATGCAGGGCATCGTGAGCTGCTGCAACGCCTTCCAGGCCGGCCGCTACCAAAACAGCGTGCTCTGCAAGGTCACCGACGGCACACTGACCGTCGGCATCCGCCAGCCCGGCACAGGACTCTCAGGCGACTGGCTCGGCTTCGGCAACATCCGCGTCTTCTACTACGGACAGCCCGACGAAGCCGCCGAGAGCCTCGACCGCGTCCTCGCGTCGCAGTCCAGCCGCGCCAACACCATCCTCAACGACTACGAGTTCGACTTCACCGACAACTACGCGGCCTATCCCAACTTCAGCCAGGCCCTCAAGGACGAGCTCCGGCAGACACTCGATGCCGTAGCCACCGCCACGGAGCCCGAAGCCAAGTACCAGCTCGTGGAGAAGTTCTCGAGCCTCTTCCTGCAAATCTACGAGTGCAAGCAGGCCTACGTCACCCTCATGGACAAGACCGAAGAGGTGAACAACCTGCTGGACGCCTTCTCGAGCATACTCTCCGAGGATGAGTTCAACGAACTCGACGACCTCTACACCCTCCTCATCAACGGCTACATCGACGGCTCCATGTCCGCCGAGGAAGCCCTTGCCGTCGACCCCAAGAGCCACATCAACTTCTTCCCCGACGAAGAGGACGGCTACTACCTCCTCCGCACCCCGAAGGACTACTTCATCTTCGCAAGGCTGGTCGGCGGAGGCACTACGAAGGCCAATGCCAAGCTCATGGCCGACATCGACCTGCGCGAGAGCGACTACCCCGCCCTCATGATAGGCAGCGAGGACGCACAGTTCGCCGGCACGTTCGACGGACAGGGACACACCGTCTCCTACAGCTACGAGGTGGGCGACAACTACGGCGGCCTGTTCCGCTACCTGGACGGCGCCACCATCCGCAACCTCCGCGTAGAGGGCGATGCCGTCGTGCAGGGCATCCACTTCGGCGCACTGGCCGGATGGGTGAACGGCACGACGCTCGTCGAGAAAGTCGTGACGAATGTCAACATCACGGGCGACCGTAGCGGCGTGACCGGCAACGGCGGCATGTTCGGACGGCTGGAAGGCCAGGTCACCTTCAACGACTGCGCTACCCTCGGCTCGATGGGCAGCCCCGGCAGCTCCATGTACTGCGGCTTCGTGGCATATGCAGGTAACGGCTCTTCCACGCTGAACAACTGCTTCACCACCAGCACCCTCACCGAAGGCACGGCCACCGACTACTGCTACACCTTCTGCCGCGGCACCGCAAAGCTCAACAACTGCTACTACCTGAACGCCATAGGAGCCGCACAAGGCACGCAGATGACCCAGGAACAGTTCCGCAGCGGCGAGGTCTGCTACAAGCTGAATGGCGACCAGAGCGTCATCACCTGGTACCAGACCATCGGCGAGGATGACGTGCCAGTCCTCGACGAAAGCCATCAGATAGTCATCTTCGAGGACGGCAAGTACAAGGGCACCGACGCCATAGCCGAAGTGCAGGCCGATGGCAGCCGACAGCCGTCCGGCGTCTACGACCTCTCGGGCCGCAAGGTGGCCAAGGCTGCGAACGGCATGCTGCCAAAGGGTATTTATATCGTAGGCCAGAAGAAAGTTCTGGTGAAGTGAATATATTAAATATGTATATAGGGAAATGAAAAGAAAAGCATTTCTTACAGTCACCCTCTGCGCCATAGCTTCTGTGGCTATGGCGCAGAGCTTCACTGTCCATGAAAAAGACGAAAGCTACGGATTCAATCAGGAAGACGTAGACAGCATTGTGTTCAGCATGGAGGCAGCAGAGCCTCTCAACGCAAAGCCGCGCAAGGTGGATGGACGCTGGTGCTCGCTCGGCACCTCCATCTCATGGCTCAACGAGCAGACAGCCTCGTACCCCATCACCAAAGGCTACCAGACGCGCGTCATGGAAAAGCTCGCCTTCACGGGCTTCAACAACAAGGCCGTCAATGGCGGAACGCTCTCCTCGGCCATCGCTGCCGTGGGCTATGCCGATTACTACACCATCGAGCACGGCATCAACGACTGGGGACATTCCACACCCGTGGGCACCATCGACGATTACATTAACAACACGAAGAACGGCACCTTCGCCGCCACTTACCGTCAGGTCATCGACCGCATCTTCCAGCGCAACAAGAAGGCTCGCGTCATCCTCTGCACCCCGCGCAAGGCATACGGCTTCGGCGACTATCTGCCCGCCCATTGGTACGACCCGCTGAACGGCATCTACCTCCAGGAATACGCCGACGTCATCCGCCAGATAGCAGCCTACGAGTCCTTCCCCGTCGCCGACTTCTTTGCCGAGGCAGGCGGCCAGCGCCAGCTCGCTGGCTGGAGCTACGACACCGCCCTGCATCCCAACGACGACGGCATGCAGGTGATGGCAAACATCCTCATCCAGGCCTTCGAGAAGATTCTGGGTGAGTAAGGGAACAATATCGTTCGCGCAGGCCGTCGGCTGTCATGGCCCGGTAACCGTCATGCCGATAGCGGACAGGTGTCAGGAGGCCAACGTTATCTCTCCGCGGATGCTCTGGTTCATCAGACTGCGCACTTGCTCGGGGTCGTCGTAGTGCGACTGCAGGAACATCAGCTTGGTGACGGCGCTCTCCACCGTCGAGTCGTAGCCGCTCACGACGCCTGCCTCCTTCAGTTGGAAGCCCGTGTCGTAGCGGTCCATCTCCACGCAGCCCTGCATGCACTGGCTGATGTTGACGATTACCTTGCCATTGCGTGTCCCCTCCTTCAGGGCGCTGAGCAGCCACGGGTTGCGCGGAGCGTTGCCCGAGCCGAAGGTCCGCATGACGATGGCCTTCAGGTTGGGCGTGTGGATGATGTGGCGGATGAGGTCCTCGCGGATGCCCGGGAAGAGCGAGAAGATGATGACGTTGTTGTCCAGGCGGAAGTGGGGCTTCATGGGGCGGTTCCAGTCGGGCTGGAGGATGCGCTCGCTGTGGTAGACGATGTTCACGCCGGCATCCACCAGGTGGGGGTAGTTGAACGACTCGAAGGCATTGAACTCGTCGGCACTCTGCTTGGTGGTGCGGTTGCCACGCAGCAGGTGTCCGCCGAAGAAGATGCCCACTTCCGGCACCCTGGCGTGCCCCTCGCTGTCCCGGGCCGAGGCTATCTCGATGGAAGTGATGAGGTTCTCCTTGCCGTCGGTGCGGAGCTGGCCGATGGGGAGCTGGCTGCCGGTGAAGATGACGGGTTTGGTCAGGTTCTCCAGCATGTACGAGAGAGCCGAGGCGGTGTAGGCCATCGTGTCGGTGCCGTGCAGCACGACGAAGCCGTCGAACTGGTCGTAGCGGTCGGCTATCACGTGGCTCAGCCTCGTCCAGAGCTTTGGCGACATGTCGCTGCTGTCGATTGGCGGCTGGAACTGACAGGCCTCTATGTGGGTGTCCAGCAGCTTCAGTTCGGGAACATTCTGCAGGAGCCCGTCGAAGTCGAAGGGTTCCAGCGCCCCGGTGTGCGGGTTGCGGTGCATGCCGATGGTCCCGCCGGTGTATATCAGCAGCACTTTTGCTTTGTCCGTCATAGTGTCGTGTACGTGAATTTTCTGCAAAGGTACGAAAAAAGGTTAAAAGGTTGAAAAGTTAAAAGGTTAAAAGAGTTGAAAGGATGAAGGGTTGAAGTGTTAAAAGACGCGGCGGGCAAAGAAATGTTAAATAATCAAGGAAGTTTTGGATATGTGGCGGCATTGCGCTAACTTTGCAGCCCAAAGAACACATATTATATATATATGAAGGGGACTGTCATTCAGGGGGCAACTATCGCCCTCGAGGGCAAACAATGCGAAGGTTCCGTGCGTATCGAGGACGGACGTATCGCACAGATTGCGTGTGGCCGCGAGCTGCCTGTCCAGAGCGGCGACGAGGTGGTGGAGGCTGACGGTGCGCTGCTCCTCCCCGGCGTCATCGACGGACATGTGCACATGCGGGAGCCGGGCCTGACGCACAAGGCCGACATGCAGACCGAGACACGCGCTGCGGCCCGTGGCGGCGTCACGACGGTGCTCGACATGCCGAACGTCGTGCCGCAGACCACGACGCTCCAGCTCCTGCACGAACGCTATGCGATGGCCCGCGGACGCTGCTACGTGAATTATGGCTTCTTTCTCGGTGCCACAAACGACAACATCGAAGAAATACGTCGGCTCGACGTGACGCAATCCCCCGGTGTGAAGCTCTTCATGGGCAGCAGCACGGGGAATATGCTCGTGGACCGCGAAGAGGTGCTCCACCGCATCTTCCGCGAATCGCCGACCCTGATAGTGACGCACTGCGAGGACACCAATCGCATCAAGCAGAATGAAGAATTAAGAAGCTTTAGCTCGACGAAGTCAATGAAGGATGAACTTCCGGTGAGTCTTCATTCCCTCATCCGCGATCACGAAGCATGCCTCAACAGTTCGCGCCTTGCCGTCCGTCTTGCCAAGGAGGAAGGGGCACGTCTGCACGTGGCCCATATCACGACCGCCGAGGAGCTGGACCTCTTCGAACCTGGGAATGAACGCATCACGGCAGAGGCTTGCGTGCCGCATCTGCTCTTTACCGACAAGGACTACGAGACGCTTGGCGCCCTCATCAAGTGCAACCCGGCCATCAAGACGCGGGCCGACCGCGACGCCTTGCGCCGGGCCCTGAGCGATGGACGCATCCGCACCATTGCCACCGACCACGCGCCCCACCTGCTCAGCGAGAAGGAGGGCGGACTGCGGGCCATGAGCGGCATGCCGATGGTGCAGTTCTCCCTGCCGGCCGTGCTCACCCTCGCGGACGAAGGCGTGCTCAGCCTGGAGCGTGCAGTGGAACTGATGTGCCACAATCCTGCCCGCCTCTACCGCATCCCCGAGCGCGGCTTCATACGCGAAGGCTACTGGGCCGACCTGACCTTGGTGAGACGGGGGCCGTGGACGCCCTCGAAGGACTGCATCGAGAGCCGCTGCGGGTGGAGCCCCCTGGAGGGCCGCACCCTGAAGTGGCAGGTGGAGAAGACCTGGGTGGGCGGCCATCTTGTATGGAACGGCACGTCCATCCTGCCCCCTCCCGAAGGGCAACCCATAGTTTTCGGGCATCTGGAATAAACCTTTTAGAGAAATCCTTGTCTAAGTGTTTAACACGGTACGAACAGGTATTAGCAAACAGAAACAGAATAAATATGGAACGCAGATTCTCAACGCTTATCATACTTTGCCTATGCTCGCTTGTGGCAATGGCGCAGAAAGTAACTGTCAGCGGACTTGTTATGGACGGCGCACTCAACGAGCCTCTGGCCGGAGCGTCCGTCGTGCTGCTCCAGCCGAAGGACAGCGCACAGGCCTCCGGCGTGTCGTCCGACCTCGAGGGCAAGTTCAAACTCCCTGCCGTCAAGGCCGGCAACTACATCTTCCGTGTCAGCTACATGGGCTTCCAGACGTATTACCGCAACATAACGCTGCCGAAAGGAGGTAAGTCTGTCAATCTCGGAAGCATCACCCTCGAGGAGAACAGCAA
The DNA here is from genome assembly GCA_002394305.1 of Prevotellaceae bacterium UBA4336. Classification (GTDB taxonomy): domain Bacteria; phylum Bacteroidota; class Bacteroidia; order Bacteroidales; family Bacteroidaceae; genus Physcousia. The sequence goes on along the minus strand of DGTM01000044.1, from coordinate 31,792 downwards.
GGTGCTGAAGGAAGCCGAGGTGACGGCAAAGCTGGCTCAGGTGGAGATGAAGGCGGACACGTTCATCTTCAACGCCGATGCCTACCGTCTGCCCGAAGGTTCGATGCTGGAGGAACTCGTCAAGAAGCTTCCCGGAGCCGAGATTGACGACGACGGCAACATCAAGATCAACGGCAAGAGCGTCTCGAAGATAATGGTCGACGGCAAGGAATACTTCCAGAACGACACGAAGATGGCGATGAAGAACCTGCCGTCGAAGCTCATCAAGAAGCTCAAGTCGTACGACAAGAAGAGCGACTATACACGCATCACAGGCATTGACGACGGCGAGGAGGAGACCGTGCTCGACCTCTCCGTCAAGAAGGGCATGAAGGACGGCTGGGTAGGCAATTTCGACGGAGCCTACGGCACCGAGGACCGCTATTCGGGCAAGGCCAACGTGAACCGCTTCATGGACAACAGCTACCTGTCCGTCATTGGCAGCCGCAACAACGTGAACGACTTCGGCGGACGCTGGGGCGGGGGAGGCAACGGCATCACCACCAGTACGATGGGCGGCGTGACCTTTGCCTGGGAGAACGGCAAGCCCGACTACTCGGCAGGCCTGCTGAAGGTGGGCGGCAACGTGCGCTACAGCAGCAGCGACAGCGAGTCGCAGACCCGCACCAACAGCGAGATGTTCCTCCCCTCGGGCGTCAGCCAGTTCTCCAACTCCAAGAACCAGGGTACGAACTGGGGGCAGAACGTCAATGCCAACTTCCGCCTCGAGTGGTTCCCCGACAGCATGACCAACATTCTGTTCCGTCCCAACTTCAGCCACTCCAACGGCAACAGCACCTCGCACAGCCATAGCGTCACGTTCAACCAGAGTCCCTTTGAGGCCGGCCTGACCGACCCCGTCGAGGAGTACGGAACGTGGAGCGACCCGAACGGCATCCGCGTGAACGGCAACGAGCGCCTGAACGACGGCAACAGCTACAGCAACAACATCAACGGCGAGCTGCAGGTCAACCGGCGCATCGTAGTGCCCGGACGCAACCTCACCTTCAACGTGGAAGGCTCGTACAGCGAGTCGGACAACAAGTCCTACAGCCGTTCGATGGTGAGGTACTACCAGCGAGCCACCGACAACCTGACCGCCAACTACCAGAACACCATGTCGCCCTCGAAGAACTACAGCGTCCAGGGCCGCGTCAGCTACACCGAACCCATACTGAAGGGAACCGTCGTGCAGCTCAGCTACCAAGGGCAGTACCGCTTCCAGGACAGCGACCGCGAGATGATGATCTACGATAAGCTGGAGGATGCCCTGCAGGAAAAGGGCCTGACCGACGTTACGGCCGTCGACCTCTACAACGGGACATACCAGGGCATGACGTTCCAAAGCCTCGGCATCGACCTCTCGCAGCTGACGCGCGACGCACAGAACAGCCAGTACGCCACGTACAAGGAGTTCAACCAGCGCGTCAACCTCATGCTCCGCCACAACAGCAAGCGCGAGAACGGACAGGAGTTCAACTTCAACATGGGTGTGAACTTCGAGCCGCAGCGCACGGCTATGGAGTACGAGAAACGCGGCGTGCACATCGACACGGTGCGCCACGTGCAGAACTGGTCCCCGCGCCTCAACTTCCGATGGAAGATATCGAACACCAGCCAGCTGCGCGTCCGCTACAACGGCCGTATGTCCGAGCCATCGATGACTAACCTTATCGAGGTAATGGACAACAGCAATCCCCTCTACATCAGCACGGGTAATGCCGGACTGAAGAGCTCGTGGAACGACAACTTCAACGTCGAGTATAACAACTACATCGCCGAGCGTCAGATGGGCTGGTACGGCGGTCTGTGGGGAGGCATGACGCGTCGCGCCATCTCCAACGCCACCATCTACGACACCGCATCCGGCATCAGCTACAGCCGCCCCATGAACATCAGCGGAGGCTGGAACCTGAGGACGTGGATGGGCTTTAATACCGCCCTCGACAAGGGCAAGCACGTCAACCTCAATTGGAGCCAAAGCATCAACCACGCCAACAACGTGGGCTACATCAGCAGCGACCTCGATGCCGGCGCCATGCACTATCTGCTGCCACAGGTGGACATGAGCGGGCTCTTCCGCTACATGGACGAGAGCGGACTGCTCCGCAAGGCCACCACCAAGAGCACCGACCTGGGCGAAAGCCTCAGGCTCAGCTACCGCAACGACCTCATCGAGGTGGGCGTGAACGGCGGCATGAACTATCAGCACGCTCGCAACGACATGCAGACGACCGGCAACCGCGACACCTGGTTCTTCAACTATGGCGGCAACATCGTCATCAACATGCCTTGGGACATGCAGTTCAGCAGCGACATCTCGCAGCAGAGCCGCCGCGGCTACGACGACGCCTCGATGAACACCAACGAGCTTATCTGGAACGCTCAGCTCAGCCAGAACTTCCTGAAGCAGAAGAACGCCACGGTCAGCGTGCAATGGTACGATATCCTGCGCGAGCGCTCGAGCATCAACCGCAACTACAGCGCCACGAACCGCAGCGACACATGGACCAACGCCATCCACAGCTACGTCATGGTGCACCTCATCTACCGCTTCAACCTCATGGGCAACAAGGAAGCCCGTGCCGCAGGCTTTGGTGGCGGCGGTCAAGGCGGCTGGGGCGGCGGCCGAGGCTGGGGTGGCGGCGGCGGTGGCCGAGGCGGAAGGTTCTAAGTGGAAGGAACTTTACAAAAGTTCATCTCTGTTTTGATGTAAAATAGAGAGAAAACGTGCTTCCGTGTCGCTCGAAACGGCAAAATTGACGTCGCGGCACGGTCTTCCGACCGACACGCCACGGGGCTTCCGCCGGAAGCGCAGGGCGCTTATTTCATCACGACACGTCCTTTCGGGCGATTTCACACGTCAAATCGGACCGCAAAACAGGTACTTTTCCATGGTTTTGCGGCCCGATTTTTGTTTAGCTCCGTTGTAAGTCGTTGTCAGACGGCAAGATACGAAACAGCACGAAAATCGCGTATTTGCGAGCTCGGCGCGGAAAGGCTGCAAATACGCGATTCTCAGACGGTCAAAACTGCGAATTGTCAGGACATCCTCGTCCTGTTCTCAGCCTCCCGCGTTGCGGTAGTCCATCGGTGTCAGCCCTTGATAGAGACGGAACATCTTGTTGAAGTAGGAGGCGGAGTCGAAGCCCAGGCGGTAGGCAATCTCCTTGCAGGAGACGGATGTGCTGAGCAGGTAGTCCTTGGCCCGCTCCATCTTCAGCCGGAGGAAGTATTGTGCAGGCGGGAACCCTGTGTGGCTCTTGAACTGCTTCCGGAACTTGGAGTAGCTCATGCCGGCTTCCGCTGCGATGTCCTCCATGCTCAGATTGCCATGCAGGCTCTGCCTCATCCGTTTTATGGCGAAGTTGATGCTGACGGTATCGGGGTTGTCGATGAAGGGCAGCTGCTGGCTGCGGGCGTAGATGGTGCTGAGGATGAGTCCGATATATCCAGCCAGCTGCTGCTGGTAGGCCGGCATCTGGTCCTCGGCCACCTCGTAGGCTTTCTCGTAGGCGGCACAGAGCGTCTGCGACACGCCCACGTGGTGGATGGGGTGCGAGCGGTCCGGGAAGAACTTGTCCACGAGCATGCCTGCAAACCTGCCTGTGAAGCCGATCCAAGCTTCCGACCATCCCGTCATGGGGTCTGGAGCGTAGTTGTGCCACTCGTGGGGGTAGAGGATGACGGAGTCGCCCGCGTGGAGTTCGGTCCGGGGCTGGTGGGCCGAGACGAACCATCCGCTTCCTTTTATGATATACAGTATCTGCGTCTCCCGCAGGGTGCGTCCTTCTTCGTTGAAGAAAAGGTAGTCCTCGGGATGTTCCCCCTGGGGGTACTTGCTGCCGGGCTTTATGTCCTGCAGTCCCACTGTCTTTGTGATGATGCCCCACTGGTGGTCCGATGCGTGTGTGAGCAGGTATTTGCTGGTAGCCATTGGCGCTGGGTTGGGGGTCGGAGATTGGGAATTAGGGGTACTTCGCTTCGCAAAGATAACAAAAATTCCCGAATTATACGCCAGACCTATAAAGAAAAAAGAAAAATGTGTAAGCATCAGGATTTACACCATTTTTCATCCATTCTGCTATTTCTGCTATTTCTGCGGGACTAAAAAATCATTTGGTGTGCAGAAAGAATTACGATTATTGTCCCGCAGAAATCGCAGAAAGGGCTACGCCATTAGGCCTGGGCGTAGCCTATTCGTAATTCTTCGGCTATGCCTCAGGCGCAGGCGGAACGTGCTGGTTCGTGGTTAGAATATACCATACGCCCCCATACAGCATCCTGCTGTTTGGAGGTGTATGGCTAATGGTTGATGACGTAGCCCTTTCTGTGATTTCAGTGGTTTCTGTGTGAAATCAGACCATACTCTGAGTGCCATATCAATGCGGGCAGTCTCACCATATTGAATAACCTAAAGTCTACCTTTTAGAAATCCAACTCGAAGATGCCTTCCTTCACGCACGGGTCCTGACTGCCGTCTTCGTCAATACCGCCATAGCCGATTTCCTCGCTATTGTCCACTTTGCCAACAATGCTGGCGGCCAGCATCTTCACGGCCTCTGCCTGCTCAACGCTTGTACTGGGGATGATATATGTCTTTTTCATCATAACATTTTACTATTTAATAATTTACCATTTAACGATTTAGAGCGGTAGCAAATTCTTCACTCTTCATTTAGCGAAGTTTCTTTTTTCCCTTCTCAATGACGATTCCCTTGTAGCGCTTGCCAACGCGCTGACCGGCGAGATTATACATGTTCTCGTCCGCCAAAGAGGAGCCAGAGAGAGCCTGCAAGCCATCCTCATCGTCACTGTTCACCCAGATTTTAATATTGCCTGCGTTCTCCACGTCTGTCAGTCTGTCAAGGAAATCAAAGTAGGCACGGAAAGCCTTCATCCTCGTCAGACCGGTAGAGTACCAGAACTTGTTATCGTTGAGGAAGAGGGTGAACTCGTCAAGCACTGTCCCGGCATGATAAGTTCCATAAAATCCGCTGTACACTACGCGGCGAGAGCCTGTTTTCCCATTGTCGAATTCTATATAGGCTTCATCCTCGTCCGGGGTGATGTCGACGCCGTCTAGGGTAAACTCAGACACCGGCTGCGACACCTTTATAATATAAGGGTGATTAGCCTCAATAGCATTTTCACCTATGAAATTGACCTTAATACCAACACAATCGTCACCATCAAATTCAGGATCTGTTCCGTCAAAGTCTGCCAATTGTACATCTTCGCCAAAAGCCTCTTTCACCTGTGTTTCCGACATAGAGAAAGGCAGACAGATAGTGCTCCACTGGTTGGCGTTGATAGTACGCTTCACACGGACATCCACACCCGAAGCTGCGGCAGGAACTGCAGTGGAGTTCTCATCAAGCACAGTGCGGGTATCTGCAGGCTGTCCGATGGTGATTGTGAAAACGACATCATCAATAAATGTTGTATGCACTCCGTCCACATTGCCCAACTGTATTCCTTTCAATGTGGCATTAAGGGTAGTACCAATAGTTAAGTTGTCGTCACACACAATAGGGATAGAGATAAGGACACCCGATGTGCCTGTTATAGGGCTTGTCTGAAGAGACAGAGCAACAAAGTCATCCGTCTCGCCGTCGGTACTAGATGTGAAAGTGTAACTTGCATCGTAGCAACTGCCCGTAGAGAAAGACGGATTGCCTTTGGCATCTTTAACCGTAGCCAGGCCTTCTGGCAGAACCAACGAGAACTGCCAACCGCTATATTGCTCGGCCACATCAAACTGATAGTTCACGGCCAATGTTGCCTGCCCGCCAATGGGAACAGTCAAATTCTCCACCGTGACATTGTCTGCAATTGCAGTACCCACTCCTGTGAGCATTGCCATCAAGAATAAGAATTTCTTTTTCATTGTAATTATTGTTTAAAGTTTGTTATTGTGGTTCGTTAGTGTTTGCGCGTATCATGCGTGGTGATGATCCATTACCGAGAATCATGTTAACAACACCTATGGCATCAGTAATGTTGATGATGCCATCTTGGTTCACATCGGCGGCACCCTCGACAAAGGAGGATGGCGTGTTCTTCAAGATATAGTTCACCACGCCGATGGCATCGGTCACATTGATGATTCCGTCGTTATTCACATCACCCAACAAGATGTCAGTCACCATCAGGTCGGAGGTCGATTCTGCAGGATTAAGGGTTTCGTATGAAGATGTGGTCATATAGACATCCTCCATCTTGATTTCATAGTCGCCCAAGGCAACATCTGGGGCAATGTCCAGTTTTATGTTCATAATCGCTCCTTCATTCCCCGAAATAGCATTTCCTTCAAGAGACAGAAGAACAAATATATAACTATTATCCTCCTCCGGGTCTTTACTTCCCATTATAGTCATACCGCTTGTCCTGTCTGTAGTGAAAGTGATTAGACCTTCCTCGTCTTCTGCGACGGAAACGCCTTCCGGCAACGTTAGTTTGAACTGGAGTCCTTCTATCACTTTTTCATTCTTTAGATATATTGGCAAATCTACTCTTGAGCCATATCTTGCACTTATATCTCCAGTGGAGATGGGGCCACTTTCGATGATTTGTGAGAACCTGCCCCATACCTCATGTTCTGCATAACGTTCATTTGTGCCTGCAGGAACATATAAAGTGGCATTATGAGACAAATTAGTAAAATTGTCTGCATTTATCACCACCTCAGATGGATTGCGCCAATTAACATGTACAGAGTTAATCATATAAGACTTGACGAACTCATATCCTATGGAGTCAACACATCTTGGAATTGTCAAATGCGTTAAAGATGGACAATTATCAAATAAATAATCTCCAAGCCTCTTAATAGTAAACACAGAATCGTTTGGTCCGACCAATGTATGGGGTATCTCACAGTCCCTTATTTCTGTATTTTCAGCAAAAGCAGAAATACCATCACGTCCCAGTTGCACCTCAAGCGGATTACCGCATGTTACAAGGACATCTGTCTCTACAGAAACATCACCAAAAGAAACGATTGCTTTGAAATAGTCATCTGACAATGGGGCCATTTCCTTTAATGTGTAATTATTCCAATTGCTATAACGGCCTTCAAAATAGTTCTTATAGTCTTCTAACTTATTGTATGGAACATATATAACCAATTCGTTGTTTTTAGGGAATTCGGAACCTGAAATATTGAATGGCTTTTGAATTCTAACGAATACATTGGCAAGGACGGGACAAGCGTAGAATGCCATTCCACCGATGCTTGTTACAGTCGATGGTATGGTTACTTTTTCTAAAGAATTACAATACTCAAAGGCTCTTTCTCCAATTAGTTCCGTACCTTCTGGCAAATCAATTTTGTTCAAAGAAACACAGCCACGGAAAGCTCTTTGTTCTAAGCATTTAACTCCACTTTGGAATTTTAATTCTGACAAAGAAAGACAGTCTTCGAATGCACTCTCTTTAATGGTCTCTATCTTATGGGGGATTATGAGAGACAATAAAGAATAGCATCCATCAAAAGCGTGACTTTCTATATTTTCTAATTTTTCAGGCAAGTTTATAGTAGATAATGCTTCACATTGTACAAAGGCATAGGATCCTATTGTTTTTAATCCAGAAGGCAACAGGGCTTCTTCAAGTAAGGAACACCCCTGGAATGTTCGTTCCTCTATACTTTCAACGCCCTTGGGGATTGAAATAAAAGTTAAAGAAGAACACCCCTGAAAAGCATATCTGCCAATTGATGAAATAGTTTCAGGAATTAGGACAGAAGACAAATTATTACAATTTGCAAATGCATATTCTTTTATGTTTTTAATTCCATGTGGTATTTCCACCGATTGCAAGGATACACAGCCAGAGAATGCATTCTTTCCCAAATCATTCTCTTTTGAGTCGACAAATGCTATTGAATAGTCACAACACGTAATAGAACTTAATGACGTACAGTCCTTAAATGCATTTTCACCAATTTGACACAAGTTTTTAGGGATTGTCAATGATTGTAAAGCTGAACATCCTTCAAACGCTCTACTTTTAATCGCTTGAACAGAATGACCTACAACAACAGTACTAAGATTCTTACATCCTATAAAAGTCCCAGATTCTATAGATGATAATCCATCGCCAATAATAATAGACTGTAAATTAGAACAATTCTCAAAAGTGTTGCTTTCTATTGATAAGACATTATCAGGTATTAAAATATCGGTAAGAGAACTACAATTATAAAAACTTCCTATACTTAAAACGTTTGTTGGTATATCTACTTGCTCTAATTCTGTACAATTGGCCAAAGATTCAATAGAAGAAACGCCCTCGCCAATAGACAGTTGCTTTAATGAGCGGCACCCACTAAGATACAAGCCTCCTGTTACATTGTTTCCTATTACAATTCTTTCCAACGTTTCCTTATTTGCAAGGGGATTTTTGTAAAAATCCATATTATTTCCCAGAAAACTCACATTTCGTCCTAAATATACACTTTTTAAAGGACATTCATAGAAAAGGGGTTCATAATCTGTATTATCATTATGCTTCCCATATCCAAGAGTTATTGTTAATTCGCCGTCTACTATGTTTAAATCCTCTAAAGCGGTACAGCCTTTAAAAGCATCATCTCCAATAGATTTTACTCTATTGCCAATATTAACAGAAGATAGTTTTCTGCAACCCTCAAATGCATTTCTATCTATAGAAGCAGTACTATTGGGAATAGAGATAGAACTAATTGATGTACATCCCCCAAAAGCATTTATACCTATTGATGCTACGTTTTCACCGATTTCGAATTCTTCTATTTTTGAACATCCAGAAAAAGCATAGGATGTGATTTCCTTTAATTTAGGCAGAACAAGAGACTCTAATGAAACGCAATTTTGAAAACAATTGTTACCAATTTGCTCAACATTAATTGTTCCATTAAGTGCTTTTAGAGAACAACAATTTCTAAAAGCATATTCTCCGATAGAAATCAAACTTGGACTTATAGATACACTTGACAAGCTATTACAACCATCAAACGCATACCTGCCTATTTCATTTACGCTATTAGGCAGGTTCAGAGATCTTAAATTAGAGCAATTTTGAAAAACATAATCGCCAATCCGCTCCAGATTGCTATTGCCTTTGAAAGTAAAAGTACTTAAAGACGAACAGTCTTTGAATGAACTATTTCCAAAATCATTGACATTTGAACCCATAACAACTGTCGATAATTTAGTACAGCCAGCGAAAGTATTCGCTCCAATAGTTTTCACACTATTAGGAATCTCAATAGAGGTTAGATTAATACAATTAGTAAAACCACTAATTGAAGTCACACTATTAGGTATGCTAATTTCATTAATGTTTGTACATCCTTCAAAGCCTCCCAAGTTAATGATTTTATTTGAGAAACTTACCTGATTCAAATTCGTACAATTTAAAAATGCTCCACCACCGATTGATATTACATTAGCCAAATCCAGAGAGATTAAAGACGAACAGTTTTCAAAAGCACGACTTGCAATATCTTCTACATTATTTAAATTGATTGAAGAAAGATGAGTACAACCGCTAAAAGTATCTTGAGGTATAGATTTTAAGTTATATGGAAGGACAACTTCTTTCAGATTTGTACAACCTTTAAATACACCAACACTATTAATATCAGATATTCCCTCTGAAATAATTACTTTTTCTAATTGAGTGCAGTTAAGAAATGCCTCTTTAAGAAACCCTACAACCGTTAACTTGTTACCAAGGTATTCCACCTCGGACGGAATTGTTATAGTTCCTGTTGTGGATGTTGAAATGGCTTGCATTGTCATGTTGTAATATTCATATCCAACATAACAACGAAGGCCACCACCAGGACAGGTGAAATACATGTTCACACCTTCTTCTGTACAGAATTGAAACGTGTATGCAGCACGAGTTACAAGAGAGAAAAATAAAAATATTGAACAAAAAACGAAACGTTCCATAATTATAAAATTACTAATATTGAGTTATTGAGGATCATGTGCATTTAGAACTTTTTTCACAACTTGCAAAGGAAGATTTCTTAATACATGATGAATGATACTTATGGCATCGGTCACATTGATGACATCATCGTCATTGGCATCTGCTGCGTAGTCATAGAAATCAGCGGGAGTGTTCTTAAGAATAAAATTCACTACACAGATGGCGTCAGTTACGTTGATAGTACCATCTCCATTCACGTCTCCAGTAATAATGTCATTATTTGCAAAGACCACTTTAACAATCAGGTTTTCTTCAGGATCTTCAACATAGAATTTGTTGTTTTCAACCTCCGTGGTAATATTCTGCCCATTAAGATAAACCTTTCTCAGCGAATACCCGTCAAAAGGTTCAAATGAAAGAGTGAATGACTTATAAGGTGTGAAAAAGAATTCCTTGGATTCATTCTCAATCGATTCCTCATTGTATATGACTCTTCCACCAGTATTTAATGAAATGTCCATGATCCCCGCCTCTTTCATTTTCGGTAAGAAATTCCATCCCGCATTGAAGTATTTAGTAGAGGTTCCGATAGGAATATACAGGTGACAGTCAGCGGTCACTTCTGGGAAAACATCCTCTGTTATTGTAATCGGGTCGTTCCAGTGAGCAACGATTGTGCTAATATTCGGGCACCCAGAAAAAGCACCAGATTCAATACTACATACACTTTCTGGAATGTTGATCTCGACCAAATCAGAACAATCAGAGAATGACTGTGCCCCAATTTTAAGGAGCGAGGAAGGGAATTTCAACTTCGTGAGAGCTGTACAGCCGGCAAACGCATAGTCATCTATATTTTCCAGATTTGAAGAGAAATTTATCGTATTCAATCCTGTGCAATCAGAGAAAGCAGAATTATTAACTGCTGTGAGTTTTGAGGGCAAGGTTATCTCTTGGAGACTCTTACAGCCACTGAATGCACTGTTACCGATTGTAGTGACAGACAAGGGGAAAACCACATTTTTCAAATTAGCACAGCCACTAAAAGCATTATCTCCTATACTTTTCATTCCATTTTGCAGATTAAGCGAAGTCATTGTTTCACATCCCCTAAAAGCGCCTTCCTTTATGTGATTTATTTTTGACGGAATGGTGATGTCAACAACCGGTTTCTCATTAATATACAAATGGGGTGCACTAGGAGTTGGGAGTTGCAACCAAGTCAACAAATCTGGTACATACATCTCTGATGCTGACAAATCACTTATGGAATCTACTAGTCCTTCGAACACTATCTTCTCGCAATATAAAGATTTCACGCTTTTTACTCCGTCTTCAATGATTGTTTCTTTCAGCCCGCTTCCTCTAAAAGCTCCTTCTCCAACATTTGAGCCAGAAGGAATTCGTACTCTCTCAAAATTATAGCAATTCTTAAATGCCTCCCTTTCAATATTCACAGTAGTAGAAAATGTCATTCCTGATATTGCTGTGTTTTCGAATGCATGATAGCCAATAGAAATGCAGGATGGTGGACAGGCGATATTCCCAGACAGGTAAGAACATCCATAGAACGCACTATCGCATACATGCGTCAGTCTATCGGGCAGCTTGAGTGACTGTAATTCTGTATTGTCCCAGAAAAAATCTTTGGGAAACTCTGTTATATTAGCTTCAGATAAATCCCATTCATAAAGGTATGGCATGCTATTTAAAATCTTCCAGTCATCTTCATTTGGGCTTCCTTTCAGTTTTAGCCGATACACATCGTCGATTTGCAAATCCTGAGCAAGCAAACGACTATAAAGTGTTCCTGGTGTACGTACATTAATGGTTACAATCTCATCTTCTGAGTCAACAATCTTTCCTCCCCATGCTTCACGATATGCTTTTCCTGCACCCGACGGCACATATACAATGCAATCGCCAAATGGACTGTCTTCGGTCGATGGTGGCAATTGCGACTGGCAATATACCCTCCGTAAGGGCCAACACTGTAAATCATAATTATCCCTCCCAACTTCATATCTATAAAAAGTAGCATAGTTGTAAAATGCATTTTTACCGATGGTCGTTACAGTTTTAGGGATAGTTATCTCACTTTGGTTTAAAGCCCGGTAGAATGCCATACTGCCAATTTCCTCTAATTTGGGAGGAAGGACAACTTCATTTGCGATTGACTTCCCCCCTAATAAGTTTCCGGGAATTTTTGTAACATTATCTCCGAATCCTAAAAGGAAAACATTCCATGGAGAATTGACGTATTGTGACGGATTACCGTCGTAAAAGAAGTTTGCTGCAGTTCCCATAAAAGGAGAGAGTCCGCTATATTCTTCTGGAAGACATATATTTCTTCCAATATATAGTGTGTCTATTGCACTATCGTAAAAAGGTCCCCTAACAACAGGTACACCACCATAAAAATTGGCATCATACTCACAACTAAGATTATAGTTGTAACCCAAACCTAAAGGTTCTTCACTATCTTCTATGGTTAGTTTGTGTAACCGTCTGCACCACATGAAAGCATCATTGCCGATACTTTTACACTTTTGGGGTATTGTTATTTCTTTTAGCATTTTGCAATCAGCAAAGGCACCACCACCAATTGACTCTAAACTATCAGGAAGTTGGATGAACTCAAGTTCTCTACAATATGTAAAAGCATTTGAACCAATATATCTGACATTGTCAGACATGCTGATGGATTTCAAGTTTACGCAATAGTTAAATGCAAGGTCACCAATTGAACGGACAGATTCTGGCAGTGTTATTGTTTCAACTTCGATAGACCTATTAAATGCTTTATAACCAAGAGCCGTAATAATATATGTGTATCCTGCATAACGAATTGTATCAGGAATGACGAGATTCTTCCAATGATTTATATGATCCCATACATAATTTTCATCATACACATAAATTATTGAGTTTCCATCTACAGCAGAAGGATCAAGAGCAGAATTAGCTATTGTTGCCTCACCCGATATTTTATCAGCGGTTATCCAAAGATGTAAATCTGGATGAACGAATGACACGATCATATCTTCCTGCTCCTCTTCTTCATCATCTCCGCCTCCATTTCCTTCAACAATCGTAATATACCAAGTCCGAGTCCTGACAGAGTTTTCTTTATAACTAAGAGAGCCTATGTCCCATACTAATTGTTTCCATGTGCATTTTACAGTTGATGTACCTACAGCCTGAGCTCTAATCCAGCATGTAGGGCTTGTACCAGAAAGTCCCATCTCTGACAATGAGACATTGTCATTATCAACTTCCCAGACTGCCATTAACTTGTCTGTAGAACGATCGGAATAGTCAGAGCCGGGCGACAATGCTAACTTCTTAGATCTGCCGACTTTCATTGTGAGATAGTCTGCATGTGCTGATGTTATAGTCAGCAAGCACGCAATTAGGATTAATAGCCTTTGTTTCATACTAAATATAGTTTTGATTAATGAATGTTTACATTATAGTTGATTTGATTTGTTTTCACCTTCTTTTTGTCTGCGATGATTTCTTTGTAATCATCGTATATGCTGATAGTATAGAATATTTCCCTCATCCTTTGGTAATGGATGAAATGGGTGATACGATGCTGGATAAAAAACAAAAACAGGAATATGCTAAATGGAAGAAGGAAAGATATTAGTGAACCGTAAAAAGTTGTATAAATCCCCAAACAACAGAAAGAACAGGATTTACACGAAGGATAATTGGAGAAAAGGGCCAAAAACAAGACAAAAGAGGTCAGTCCTGTAATCCACTTTAATGGTTGTGCCATGTGCCAAGTGCTTGATGACATTCGTATGTGGGCTTCATTCTTGCGCACCAACGTATAGCCTTCCGGAGCGAACAATTGGATTTCTGTTTTATAGTTATTTATCACATTTTTGCTTCGGGAATTATCTGCATTCCACGTTACCTCGTCCAAATAATCCAAAAGGTTTCGTTTCAGGAGATATTTATGATAGTAGACATATGGAAACGAGCAATTACTTTCACTTATACTTCCGAGTTCTGATTGTATATTTAACACGCAAGCACAGACAATAAGTTTCAATGTCGCCTCGTCTTGCATTTTATGTTTGGTTCCACATATACGTCTTCTATAATCATTTAGTATACTCTGAATAGCGGGGGTTAAATCGTTAAATGTAATGTCATCGTTAGTATTCAACTGTTTCCGTTCTTGCAGTCTTCTAACTTCTTCAGGGAATAACACCCCCAGCACCTCCGACGGATATTCTGAGGTTTGTCGTAGGCTTTTGTCTGTGGCCCTGATGCAATATCTCATCAACAGGCTATAGAATTCGACTGTGTCATTCTGTTGTGAGTTACTTAACGGCTGTATTCCAAACAATGGGTTCGGCGAAAACGATTTCAGAGTTTTCCTAAAGGCGCGTATCTGATCTCGCAATTCGGCTTCAACCTCATCAAAGGATGGATTGCTACGATATTTCTTTTTGCTTTTCTTTATCTCTTCGCTGATACGGCGTCTAATATCACGCTTGTCTGGTTCTATAATATCAGCGCGAAAAAAAGCATGACCAATGACATAAGACACTATCAGTAAGACTATTAGTGCCACCCACCAAGCACTGCCAGATATTTGACAGCTTTCCAATAGCGTCCCATCATCGTATATCAAAATAGGGATGACAACGCTAACGAACATTATCACGAGAAACAGTAATCCTGGGAATAGTGCTCCTGTGATGTCAACCATCAAGTCATCGGCAAATGAAAAGCCACTTTTACTTTGTTGATTGTTGTCCATGATTATTCGTCCTTTGCAGAGATTGTAATTGCAATTTTATGGCTTCCAAATCCTGATTAATTGCTTTAAGCTTACTGTCCAAACTGTCATCTTCACCTTTTGCATTGGCGTACAGGGCCTCCTTTATGAAGAGTAGCCAAAGACACAGAAGGACGAGCATAGAGATGAGTGAAAAAACCAGTATCGCAACAACGCGTTGTAAACATATTGATATGCAATCACCACAGTTTGAAATTAAGAGCACGATAAGCACAATAATGAATGCCATGGCAAACCATACAATAGTAAATGCATACAGACATTTATTCTTGCCCATAGTAATAGTTGTTTCTCTCTGCCCACAAACACCCCGAAGTCAGCATTTATGTTTAGCTGTCAGTTCGCGCAGATATACAAAAAAGGCGCAGGTGTTTTGCTTCTCAGCCTATCCTGGACTTGTAGGCCTTCGCATTGCCCTCTCTACACAGGATAGACAACGCCGTTAGCCCACGCCAGCACGAACTATATATTATAAGGTATATAGATGCGTACCACGCAGACGCTTCGTTGTCATCTGTCTGTTGTAGAGATTGGAAGTTGCGAAGTTCACAAGTCACAACGACAGACGTTCGAAAACGTCTTTCTTATATATAAGACCGCCCGCCGCCCACTAATGGGCTAACAAGCGATGCCGCAAAGTTAAAAAGAAAAAACCGAACCGCCAAGCGATTCGGTGAATTTGTTTGAAAAAAAGGTGAAAAGGCGCTTCACACGGCAATGCCTGTGCGCATCACATCGCGACAGAGTGGTGACCAAAGCCTAAAAACGATTCACCAAGGTTCATCAGCTACAATATTCTATGGCGTTGGGAATAGGAGTTCTCCCTTGTGGCGTTTGCCCGTGGAAGGCTCAATTGTCAGTTTTCCCGTACCAATGATGTCCATCCCAATGATTACTGCTCCCCTGCCTTCGCCAGGCAATCCGTACACATCCAAATCAAATATCAGCTCAGGTGAAAGCATAATCTTAATGCCGTAAACCCCTACATCATGAAGCTTGTTTCCAATTTCTATCAATTCCAGACGCTTGGACATCACGGCGAGCTGGTCTATAATATCCATGCTGACAGAAGTGCGGGTTGCTCCTGTGTCAATCAGGGCAGCATCAGCAGCATAAAGATTGAGATAGTTCCCAGAGAAAAGGACACAATCAACACACATGCTGAAAGAGGGTTCAACAGGATACTCCTTCAGTGGAATTGATATGTATTTCATAAGCAGTCTTGGCCTGTGCTATCAACCTTTCTTTTTCCTCTGTACTCAATACGCGTCGCTTCTTACGGCTCGTTATCCGTCTCCGGCCAATCACTCCTATATGTCCAACAATTAGCTTCTCCTTCTTTTCCATAAACAAAATCCTTAATCCGCCCCAAAGTTAAAACAAATTCTCCGAACTGCCAAGCGATTCGGAGAAAAAGTTTTGAGAAAAAGGCGAAAAGGCGCTTCATACGTCAACTTCTACACCGACTTCGCCTTCAAGAAGCTTTTCGGAACGGAGGCCAACAAGGAGGCCCGCGCCGCAGGCTTTAATGGCGGCGGTCCCGGCGGATGGGGCGGTGGCCGAGGCTTCGGTGGCGGTGGCGGCGGTGGCCGAGGCGGAAGGTTCTAAGCCGCTCTCACTGGCCTCCGGTCGTGCGGAAGTCTATTGGCGTCTGTCCCTGATAGATGCGGAACATCTTGTTGAAGTACGAGGCAGAGTCGAAGCCCAGGCGGAAGGCAATCTCCTTGCAGGAGAGCGTCGTGCCGAGCAGATAGTCCTTGGCACGCTCCATCTTGAGGCGCAGGAAGTACTGGGCTGGCGGGAATCCCGTGTGGCTCTTGAACTGCTTGCGGAACTTGGAGTAGCTCATGCCGGCTTCGGCGGCGATGTCCTCCATGCGCAGGTTGTACTGCAGGTTCTGCCTCATGCGTTTTATAGCGAAGTTGATGCTGACGGTATCGGGATTGTCGATGAAGGGCAGCTGCTGGCTGCGGGCGTAGATGGTGCTGAGGATGAGTCCGATGTACCCCGCCAGTTGCTGCTGGTAGGCTGGCATCTGTGCCTCGGCCACCTCGCAGGCTTTCTCGTAGGCGGCACAGAGCGTCTGCGACACGCCCACGTGGTGGATGGGGTGCGAGCGGTCCGGGAAGAACTTGTCCACGAGCATGCCTGCAAACCTGCCTGTGAAGCCGATCCAAGCTTCCGACCATCCCGTCATGGGGTCTGGAGCGTAGTTGTGCCACTCGTGGGGGTAGAGGATGACGGAGTCGCCTGCATGGAGTTCGGTCCGGGGCTGGTGGGCCGAGACGAACCAGCCGCTTCCTTTTATGATATACAGTATCTGCGTCTCCCGCAGGGTGCGTCCTTCTTCGTTGAAGAAAAGGTAGTCCTCGGGATGTTCCCCCTGGGGGTACTTGCTGCCGGGCTTTATGTCCTGCAGTCCCACTGTCTTTGTGATGATGCCCCACTGGTGGTCCGATGCGTGTGTGAGCAGGTATTTGCTGGTAGCCATAGCTTTGTTTTTGTCCTTGCAAAGTTAAGGAATCTTCCCGACATATCAAAATGTTACATCAAAAAGTCAGTTAATTCTTCGCCAAGTGGCAGGAAACCGCGTCCTTTGCAGCCGAAAGATATAGTATATCTTGCCCTTCGGGGTGCATAAGGACGACGCAGACAAACATAAGTAATCATAAAACACAATGCAATGAAGAAGATTCTGTTTACCCTCCTGACGTGTGTGGCAGCCGTGTCGGCCCATGCCCTCGACGTCAACAGCCTTCGTACCGAGGACTACCACAACCCCGTCGGTATCGACAAGAGCACTATTCATTTCTCGTGGACGATGCAGAGCCTGCAGCGCAGCGTCATGCAGACGAGCTACAGCATCCAGGTGGCCCGCGACGCCGACTTCGGCAATGTGGTGTGGGAGTCCGGCACGGTCGAGTCCGACCAGAGCGTCGGCGTAGAGGCCAAGGGCTTCACTCCGGAGGCCGAGACACGCTACTACTGGCGCGTCACCGTCACCGACAACAAGGGCGAGACGGCCGTCTCGGACGAGAAAGCCTACTTCGAGACCGGACTGATGACGGCTTCGGCCTGGGGTGCCGCGCAGTGGATCAAGACCAGCACGGGTGCGCCGGGGGCCGAGGACGAGGGGCCCGTCACCGACTATGAGGTAGAGGTGAAGTTCAACGTCAAGCAGTTGGCTGCCGGACTTATCTTCGCTGCGTCCGACCACAGCAACTACTACATGTGGCAGGTGAACACCAACGGCAGCCTCCGCTTCCGCCCGCATCGCTGGAGCGGCGGCAATCCCGCATGCCTCTCGGAGAACGCCATCACGGGCGTCAGCATCAAGAACGGCGAGCAGCATACCCTGACCATCGAGGTCACAGGCGGCACGACGGCCCGCACCTACATCGACGACGTGCTCATCGACACCCGCACGGGCGACTTCGCATACGGCGAGTTCGGCTTCCGTGAGGACTACGACAACGGCAACCAGCCCGAGCAGGCCTACTTCGACGACTTCATCGTCCGCTCCGGCGACAAGGTCCTCCTCGAGGAACACTTCGACGGCCCCACCTGCATGTTCGGCTCCGGCACGATGCAGAACGGGCAGTTCTACGTCACAGGTCCCGCCACCTATGCTTGGCAGCAGAAGGTGGCTGAGCCCGTGCGCTATGACGTCGACTACGACCTGACCCTTGTCAACGACAACGCAAGCATCTGCTTCAGCGCCACATCCAGCAACACCTACATGATGTGGGCCATCAATACGCTCAACGTCGCACAGCCCGTCGTGCGTCGCCACGTCTATCTGAACGGCAACCTGACCTACAGCGACACGCCCATCTCCATGAGCAAGGCCGACCTCATCGGCAAGCAGCACCACGTTACGCTGGAGTGCGAGACCCCCTACGTGCGCACGTATATAGATGATGTACTTGTGGACACCTATCAGGACACGCAGGGCGTACTTGCCGTCGGCGACCTCGGCGTGCGTGTCAGCGCCACGGGCAACGAGCGCGAGAAAGCTTACTTCGACAACATACGGCAGACCGTCTACGACGCAGAGGGCAACCCCACCGTCACCTTCAGCGAGGACTTCGAGGGCGCAGGCAATGCCTTCAACGCCACCGATATACGCAACTTCGGCGGCAGCCGCCAGTGCTACATGGAGGCAGCCGTGGGCGGCAGCAAGCGACTCATGCAGCAGGACGGCAGCATCGTCGCAGGCATGCCGATGTTCCGCAAGGCGTTCGAGCTCGGCTCGGCAGTCCGCCGCGCCCGGCTCTATGCAACGGCTCTGGGCGTGTACAACGTCTTTATCAACGGCGAGCGCGTGGGTCAGACCGACGAGGACGGCAAGACCCTCTACGACGAGCTCAAACCGGGAGCAACCGAGATGCTGAAGACCGTCTTCTACACCACGCACGACGTGACGGCTCTGCTGCGCGAAGGCAAGAACGCCATCGGCGCCGAGGTGTCGACCGGCTGGTGGAACGGCGCCATCGTGCACGGCATATACGGCAACAAGCCCAATGCCTTCCGCGCCCTGCTCAAGGTGGAACTGACGGACGGCACCGTCCTGACCATCCCCACCGACCTCACCTGGCGCAGCAACACCAACGGTCCTCTGCGCAAGGGCGACATCTACAACGGCGAGACCTACGACGCCCGCCTCGAGGCAGGGCAGTTCACGCCCGACTACGACGACAGCGACTGGTTCGGTACGGCCGTGTCCAACGACTTCAAGGGCGAGATACGTGCCTTCGAAGGTCCGGCCATCATGGCTGTGGAGGCCCTGCGCCGCTACCCCAAGACCATCCAGATATACGAGGGCACGAAGGCCAACGGCAAGACGTTCGGCGCGATAGACGTCCTGTCGGAGCTCACCGACCAGAACAACTTCACGCTGAAGGCAGGTCAGACCGCCGTCATCGACCTCGGCCAGAACGCCTCCGGCTGGGTGAGCTTCACCGCAAAGGGCGAGCGCGGGACGAAGCTGCGTTTCCGCTTCGGCGAGATGCCTAACACGACGGGCGACCGCGGCCGCGGCGACGACGGCCCCGCCGGGTCCATCTACACCGAGAACCTCCGCTCGGCCGAGGCCACGCTCTACTACACCCTGCGGGGCGCTGCCGAGGGCGAGAGCTTCCACCCCACCACCACCTACTTCGGCTTCCGCTACATCGAGGTGACCACCTCGGCCGACGTCGACCTGACGGATGTCATCGGCGAGACCGTGACCAGTGCCGTCGACGAGAAGTCCTCGCTGCGCACCAGTCACCCCGACGTCAACCAGCTCTACAGCAACGTCATGTGGGGACAGCGCTCCAACTTCGTCAGCGTGCCCACCGACTGCCCGCAGCGCGACGAACGCATGGGCTGGACAGCCGACACACAAGTATATTCGATGGCTGGCCTCTACAATGGCGACACCCGCAACTTCTACAAGAAATGGATGCGCGACATGCGCGACGCCCAGCGCTCCGACGGCGCCTACGGCGTCATAGCCCCCTATCATTGGGGCGTGGGTTATGGCGCAGCAGCTTGGGCAGATGCAGGTGTCATCCTGCCATGGAAGGTATATCTTATGACAGGCGACAAGGAAATCCTCCGCGAGAACTTCGAAGCCAACGAACGCTACATGTCGTTCCTTGCAGCTCAGACCGGTGACGGCTACCAGTACAATGGTGGACTTACCACGTATGGCGACTGGGTGGCATACGTCTCGACCGACAGCCGATACTGCAGCGTATGCTATTATGCTTACGATGCCGACCTCATGGCACGCACCTGTCGCGCCCTCTCCGAGCGGGAAGGCGACACCTACAGCAAGAAGGCTGAGAAGTACGAACAGCTCTTCCAGAACATCAAGGCCGAGTGGCAGAAGCGCTACCTCAGCAACTCGAAGGTTCCCACACAGGGCACCCAGTGCGGCTACCTCATGGCGCTCCGCTACAACCTGCTGCCCGACGAACAGTCCGTCACCCGCACCCGCACCTATCTGCACCGCGCCATCCAGAACAATGCCTTCAAGCTCAACACGGGCTTCCTCGGCACAGCCATCCTGAACCAGACGCTCTCCGAGAACGGGCTCAACGACGATGCCTACACCCTGCTGCTGCAGCGCAACGACCCCTCCTGGCTCTATAGCGTCGACCAGGGCGCCACGACCATCTGGGAACGCTGGAACTCCTACACCAAGGCCAGTGGCTACGGCCCCGTCTCGATGAACTCTTTCAACCACTACGCCTATGGCATCATAGCCGAGTGGATGTTCCGCCACATGGCAGGCATCGCACCCGACGAGGCAAAGGCCGGCTTCAAGCACTTCATCCTGCAGCCCTATCCCGACACCCGTACCACGTTGCGCTACAACCAGAAGCGCATCACGTCCGTCGACGCCGACTTTGCTTCGGACTATGGCAGCATCAAGGCCGAGTGGGAATGCGACGGCTCGAAGGAGATGACCTACCGCGTCAGCATCCCCGCCAACACGTCGGCCACGCTGCGTCTGCCCGTCGGCGACGGTCTCTACGTCTACGAGAGCGGCGAGGTGGCCGAGGAGGCCGAAGGCGTCACCTACACCGGGACAGCCGACGGCTACGCCACCTACGAGGTGGGCTCCGGCTCCTACCTCTTCCGCGTCAGCACCGACGACCCCAACGGGATTAAGGGTATCGGCGAGAAGGCCAAGCCCAGCCGTCAGGATGTAGGCACCTACTACAACCTCGAAGGCATGCTCCTGCCCGACGAGAGCGCAGCCCGCGGCATCGTCATCAGCGGAGGAAAGAAGATGCTGAAGAACAACTAAGCGACACGCCCCGTCCTGCAAAAAGAACCAGCGCCCGGGGCAAAACACCGGGGAGCGCGGGAATAAATCCCTCGCCCAGCGTCGGCAAAATCCTCGCCCAGCGTTGACAAATCCTTCGCCCCTCGCTAACAAATTATTTTAGTGGTTTGGAAATATATTTCCGTGCCTTTGAAATATATTTCCAAGCCACTGAAATATATTTCCAAGCCTTTGAAAAAGTTTTGTTCCCTGCCGTGACGGATTTCATACCCCGCGACAGGGATTTTTATTACCTGTCAGGTGGAATTTTATTCGCTGTTTTGAGCCTCAGTTTCCGCAAAAATCCGTATCTTTGCGTCACGAAAGTATCACCTGCGAACGCAGGACTAAAAAGGAAAGCGATGGAGGAAAAGAAAAAGATAAAAGTGCTGGTGTTGGCCGAGATAAAGCAGGTGTGCCCCGAGTTTGTGGGGGCTTGCGTGGAGGCCGATGTGGTGAATACGCCTTATTGCGAGGGACTTTGGCAGGAGGTGGAGCGCCAATGCGAACGATTCCGCAGGGAGCTGACCACCGAGTCGCTGAAGGAACGGACCAGCATCGCCGCTACAAGACGGGTGTACAAAGCTTGCGGCAAGGACCCGTCGAGGTATCGTCCGGCATCGGAGGCACTCATCCGCAGGGTGTTGCAAGGCAAGGAACTCTATCAGCGCGACACGCTGGTGGACCTGGTGAACCTCGCTTCGATTGTCTATGGCTATAGCATTGGCGGCTTCGATGCCGACCGCTTCGTGGGCGACACGCTGACGCTGGGCATCGGTCGCGAGGGCGAACCCTATGAAGGCATCGGGCGCGGCATCATCAACATCGAGGGTCTGCCTGTCTATCGCGACAGTCAGGGCGGCGTCGGCACACCTACCAGCGACAACGAACGCACGAAGATGACGCTCGACACGCGCCGACTAGTCGTGCTCATCAACGGCTACGACGGCAACGAACAGCGCGTCCGCGAGAATGCCGAGTACATTCTTGCGCTCCTCGCCCGTTACTGCCAAAGCACCAACGGCTCGTACTTTATGTATTAAGGGCCTCTGGGAGGCCCAGAAAAGGGAGCAAGGGGCAAGGAGCAAGAGGATTGCTCTGACAATTGGTATTCTCTTGCCCCTTGCCCCCTGCCCCTTGCCCCTTAAAAAGAAGCGGGTCTGGAATCTACCAACGGATGCAGACCTTCACGCCTTCGGGCTTGTTCTCGAAGCGGAGGTGCAACAGGCGGTCCTTGCCGTCCCATTGCGTTTCGTAGGTATCGGCGCCGACGGTTATTTCCTTCGGCTCGTGGGGCAGCAGGATGGCCATCACGTTGTCGGTGTTGGCGGGACTCTTGGCTGTGAAGGCATAACGGTGCTTCTCCACGAGTTCCTCCTCTTGGCGCGAAGCTGCGGCCAGCACTTGCGGACGTTTCTTGTGCTTCACCTTTCGGAGGTCGAGCAGGAAGGCCTGTTCGCCAGGACGGACTGTCTTCCCCGGCAGACAAGGCAGGGTGGGGTCGAAGAGGTCGAGGAAGGCATCTCCATTCCCACCCCCTCCCCCGAGGATGAGGGGAACTGTCTGCTCGTCGAGGCACGAGGCGATGACGTACGGACCGCGCCTGAGCAGGAAGGAATTCTTCACGTCGAGCTTGCCATAGGCATTGCCAAGCGTCTGCATCAGCCTGCTGTCGCCACCCTCGTTCATCGCAAATTCCTTCGGGTCTTGCCGTAGCACATAGACGCGCCCCTTGCCGCAGCGATACTCGCCCTCGGCTGCCTTCCTTTCCATGCCCATCAGCTCGAACAGATGCTCCGAGGGGGCCTTATAGCCGCGCTCCGTCCACCATTCCTTGATGTTCTGGAAGGCATCGTTGTCGCGACTGCAATAGATGAGCCGTCCGCCCTGCCTGACCCATCGGGCGATGTCTTCGTGTGCCTGCGGGTCGAGCGGCTTCATGGCCGAATAGGAGAGGAGCAGCACCTTGAGCCCCGTCCACGTGTCGGCATAGCCCGTGTTCTCCAGATGCGTGATGCTGACGGGGATGCCTCGCTTCACCAGCGGAAGGGCCAGTCCGTAGAAGTTCGAGAGCTGCGGGTCGTCGTAGCCTTCGACGGGTCGGGGCGAGCGCTGGAACATCAGGGAGTTCGCCATTGCCACGCTGATGCCCCGAGACCCTTCCAAACCTCCCTCCTTTTTAGGGGGCAAGGGGCAGGGGGCATGGGGCAGGAGGATTGCTCTGGCATTGGGTCTTCTCTTGCCCCTTGCCCCTTGCTCCTTGCCCCCTTTTGAGGGAGTAAGAGGGTCAGATGGCATCTCGTTCAAGGCGTTGATCATCACCTGCATCTGCGTGGAATAGAAACGCGGTATGTGGGCACGTTCCTCGCTTCCGGCCGCGACGCGGTAGAGTCCCTCGTAGATGCGGTCGGGCCAAGGCATCACCTCGTAGTTGTCAATCTGAGGATAGAGCAGCTGGGCCGTGAACGTGGCCTGATAGTTGCGGCGGTAGTCCTCCCAATCCTTGGCGCGGTCCTCGATGGGGTCGGTCAGGAAGAACATCTTCCGGCCGGTGGGTCGGGTCATCGACTCCATGCATCCGTATTCCAGGAAAGCCGTCTCGAAGACACGCTCGCGCGCGATACCATTATAATAATTAGGTTCGCGCGACGTGCCCGTCCAGACTTGCGCGATGTAGCCGTCGCAACTCTCCATCGAGGCAAGCGAGGCTTCGGGCGATACAATCTGCCATTGCGAGTAGTTGAGCAGCGAGTGCGTCGGCACGTAGCACTTCACGTCCATCCCCTTCTCCCGTCCGTAGGCCTTGGCATAAGTGAAGGCCTCGTCCAAGGCACGGTAGTAGAGGTGGTACTTCAGCTTGTTCGAGAGGTAGGTGTTCTCGGCCGATTCGTGCTGAGGCCGCCACGGGAAACCGTAATACTCCTGCCACTCGCGCTTGAAGGCCTCGCTGTAGCCGGCTCTTGCCCAGAACTCAGGCTCCTCCAGGAAGATGGCTTCGATGCCCTGGTCTATGACGGGACGGATGTGCTTCTCCTTGAAGTAAGCCAGATAGTTGCGCGACGGCACGATGTAGGGCACGAGGTGTCCGTGCATGATGGTGTCGCCTTGCTGCGTCTTCTGCCCCTCGTCCATGTGCCATTGGCCGTCCCATTCTCCGGTGAAGTAGTCCTGATACTGCCCCCAGGCGATGCCCGTCATGAAGTGCGTCGTGTAGTTGTGTTCGCGCCACGACTGCACGCGCTCGGCAAAGGAATGCCGCCGGTTGTCGTTCACGCCATAGACCATCACGGCATCCGAGCGGATGTCGGTTGTCGGCTTCCACGGCCCAGCGGTCTGGAACGTTGTCTTCTGTGCCGAAGCCGGAAGCATGGGGCATGCGACAAAGAGCAAAAGGAGGAGGAGGGATTTGCGGTTCATATCGTTTGCGGTTAGAGTGTCTGTCGTCTGATTCTTCGTCTAAGGGGATGATTACCTGCTGAAGGCCTTGTCGCAGAAGTCGAGGAAACATTGCCAGTCGTACTCCGTGACGTCGTGCCCGCCTGGACGAATGTGATAGCCAACGTTGTGGTGAAGCTTCACTTCCTGCAGTTGAGCTTCGCTTGGGGATGAGGCTTCGTAGAGCTGATAGGCGGCTCCGGCATAGCAGGCACTCAGATACTCTCCTTTCGGGTCGGCCCATTGGTCGTCCTCGGCGCTGGCAACATAGACATAGCGCGGGGCGATGAGTGCCAGTAGCTCGTGCTGGTCGAAGGGCAGGGCGGCCTCGTTCTCGGAATAGGCGTTGAATGCGGGACAGAACCAATGGGGGAAGCTTGCCGTGATGCGTGCGATGTTTTCGCCAAACACACGCTTCGAGAGGGCAGCACCGCCGCAGCCCGAGTTGTTGGAGATAACCACTTGGAAGCGTTCGTCCTGCACTCCGGCCCAGAGAGCCGTCTTGCCCAGGCGCGAGTGCCCCATCACCACCATGCGTTTCCCGTCGATGCGGGGCTCCTTCTTCTGCAGGTAGTCGGCAATGCGGCTGTAGCCCCATGCCCACACGCCTATCGTTCCCCATTCGTCCGGCGTGCGCTGGCCTTCGTTGTAGCCTGGGAAGAGGGGCAGGACGCCTTTGGCGAGCAGACCGGGCGAGTCGGGGCAGATGTCGTGGTAGCACATTGTGGCTACGGCATAGCCGCGCCGGAGTGCCGCTTCGTAGCTCCAACGGCGTTGCTGTTCGCCGCGCACCCACTTCTCCGAGCCGGCGCTTTGCATCAGGTCTTTCGACGGGGAGGAGATGACGTCGTCCTGCAGCGTTGTCGTCTGGTTGCCGTGGAAGTTGTAGCCGATGATGACGGGTACGCGTTTTGCCGTGTTGTTCGGGAGGTAGAGCAGCAGCAGGGCTTCGTGTGTCTGGCCGTTCGTGCCGGTGAAGACGAAGCGCACCTGTTTCTGCGTTGCCAGTCCGCCAAGGGCGTTATTGTTCGTGGCGACGAGTTCATGCTTCACCTTGATGCCTGTCTGCCCGGGCGTGAGTCCGTATTCTTGTTCGCCGAACATCTTCATGAGCTCGGGTCTGCGCTTGTGTTCCCACTGCTTGCGGGTCTTGACGCGGCTGCCGTCGGCGCACGTCAGCACGTCGGGGACTTCGAAGGTCGGCACTTTGCTCTCGTCGTAGTTGACGGGTGCGTTCTTGTTTTGTCCGGCGGATGTGGCTGCCCAGATGAGCAGTGCGGAAAGGAGAAGTGTATGTCTCATGGTGTGGTTTGCTGGGGTTACATGAATCGTTTGGCGATGGTGAAGAAGCGCGAGCGGATGCGGCGGCCGAGCGGGAAGCGTTGCTTCCAGACTTCGGGAGTGAGCAGTGTGCTGTGCCGGACGTCGTCGGCAAAGATTTGCTGCAGTTCGTGCGTCACGCGGGGGGAGAAGATGAAGGCGTTCACCTCGTAGTCGAAGCAGAGGGAGCGTGCGTCGAGGTTCGTTGTGCCGACGGTGCAGAAGAGGCTGTCGACCATCATCACCTTGCTGTGGTGGAAGCCGTCGTCGTAGTAGTAGACTTCGGCTCCGCGCTTCATGAGCTTGCGCATCTCCAGCCCGATGACGTCGTCGCCCGCCTTGCCGTCGCTCTTGGTGGAGACCATGAACTGCACGCGCACGCCTCGCTCCAGTGCCCGTCGCAGGGCGGCCCGCACTTCGCCGAAGAGCATGGCGTAGGGGTTGACGATTTGGACGAGGTGGTCGGCGTTGTCGATGCAGGTGCAGTAGGTCTGCCGCATGATGCGCGGCGACTCCCCCGGCCAGCGGGAGGCGAAGAAGACGGCCTCACCCCGAGGAGAGGGGACGGCCTCCCCCGTGCCCTCCGGGGAAGGGGTGGACTGCTGCGAAGAACTCCCTTCTCCTCGGAGTGGGGTTGGGGATGAGGCTTTCCACATCTTCCAGAACAGCTCTTCGTAGGGCGCTACGATGGGGCCGCTCATGCGGATGTGCATGTCGCGCCAGCGGCCTACCTTCGGCTTGCCGTGCAGGTAGTAGTCGGCCACGTTCATGCCGCCCGTGTAGACCGTGTGGCCGTCAATGACGGCTATCTTGTGGTGGTTGCGGTGCATGAGGTGGTTGATCCAGGGGAAGCGCATGGGGTCGAAGCCGACAATCTGTATGCCGGACTGCTGGATGCGTGCCTGCAGCGTGTCGGAGAGCGGCTGGTCGCTGTTCGTGTTGCCGAAGCTGTCGAAGATGATTCTGACCTCCACGCCCTGCCGTACCTTGCGGTGCAGCTTCTCCAAGAGCAGGCCGCAGATGCTGTCCTGCTGGAACTTGAAGTAGTCCAGCAGGATGTACTTCTCGGCGCGGTCCACGGCGTCGAAGAGGTCGCGGAACTTTATCTCGCCTGTGGGCAGGATGCGCACGTCGGTTGCTTCGTATTGCCTCAGCCCCAAACGCTGGAAGTCGCGCTTGGTGCGTTCGGCAGAGTCTTCGCACAAAGCAAGCAGACAATTCAGCAGAGCAAAAGCAAGAATGCAGTACTTTTTACTATTCATGGAGGCAAAGATACGAAGAAAATATGGATTAAAGATTAAAGATTCAGGATTATTTTGTAACTTTGCACCTGTAGAATGAAGAATGAGGCTCCGCACTAATATATGGTTAGCCTCTCTCTAACTTTCCCAAAGGGGAGAAAAGCCTCACCCCTAAGCAAGGCTCGACGATAGTCAACCCCTCTGCGAGGAGAGGGGAGCTTCGCTGGGAAAGCCTCCCAATAGAGAGGGAGTGGAGAGGGGCTGGTATTAAAAATAAATATAAGATGGGAAAAGTTGTAATCAATTCTTTTGAAGACTTCCAGCAGTACGAAGGTCAGGAGCTTGGCGTGAGCGACTATGTAGAGCTCGACCAGGAGCGTATCAATCTGTTTGCCGATGCCACGCTGGACCACCAGTGGATTCATGTCGATACGGAGAAGGCAAAACAGGAGAGTCCCTTCGGGCAGACCATCGCCCACGGCTATCTGACCCTGAGCATGCTGCCCTATCTGTGGGACCAGATCATCGAGGTGCACAACCTGGAGCGCATGATGAACTATGGCATGGACCGCATGAAGTTTGCCCAGCCGGTGCTGAGCGGCCAGCATATCCGCATGAGGACGAAGCTGGAGGAGCTGGCTAACCTGCGCGGAGCCATCAAGACGACCATCAAGTTCACCATCGAGATTCAGGAAACGGGAAAGAAGGCCCTCGAAGGTCTGGCAACGTTTATCTACTACTTCAAGTAAAGGCAAAAGCCTAAGGCCAAGCGCCGGGCGACGCCATTCCGCGAAGAGGTCGCCCCAAAGCACCGTGCTCTTCCGGAATAAGCACCGTGCTCTTCCGAAATAAGCGCCTGGGTCTTCCGAAATAAGCGCCTAGGTCTTCCGAAATAAGCGCCCAGCTCTTCCGAAATAAGCGCCTGGGTCTTCCGAAATAAGCGCCTGGGTCTTCCGAGATAAGAGCCTAGGTCTTCCAGAATAAGAGCCTAGGTCTTC
>DGTM01000044.1:0-3077 GCA_002394305.1 Prevotellaceae bacterium UBA4336 | reverse complement strand
ATAAGAGCCTAGGTCTTCCAAAATAAGCGCCTGGGTCTTCTGGAATAAGAGCCCAGCTCTTCCGAAATAAGAGCTTAGGTCTTCCAGAATAAGCGCCCCATGCTTCCGAAATAAGCACGGGGCGCTTTTGTCGAAACCCTCAGAAGAGTTCCAGCTGGACGTGTCGCGGTCCGGGAGGCGGCGCAGGCGCTGCGGACTCGTGGCGTATTTCCTGGTGTGGCATGAAGTCCAGGTCCTGCAGGAAATCGAGCTGGAGGGCGAAGTCGGTCTTGATGGCGTAGGTGCCCCAGCGTGTGTGGCAGAAGGGCGTCTCGCGCCGCTGTGCCTGTTCCCACAGGTAGCGTCCCGTGCTGCGCTGTATCTCGTCGTAGTCGAGGTCGGCGGTGAAGAGGTCGGCATGCCGGTTGTAGATGCGGCGTGCGATGTTCTTGATGCGCATGCCGACGGCGCCGCAGTCAAGCAGTATCTCTACGATGTCACTATGGTAGATGTTCCTCATGCTTCGTCTATCGCGGCAGGTTGAAGGCTGCCGTCATCTCCTTCATCTGTGCCTGGCTCATGCCTTCTGGTTCGAAGCCCATCGCCTTAGCGTTGACATATATCTTGGCGCTCTTCGAGAGGACGTCGATCTGGTCGAAGGCATCCATCACGTCCAGCCCCTTGGCGAAGACGCCGTGCTTCTCCCAGAGGACGACGTCGTAGTCCTCCAGCTCGCGGAGCGTGGCATCGGCCAGGGCGTTGGAGCCGGGCAGCGTGTAGGGTACTACGCCGAGCCCCAGCGGGCAGAAGGCTTTCGTCTCCGGTATCATGGACCAGAGGATGTCCGTCAGCACGTCCTTCCCCAGGAAGGCTCTGTTGTGACTCATCGCCACGAGTTCGATGGGATGGGTGTGGACGGTGGCCTTGTACGCCGAGCCGCTCCCGACGAGACGGGCGTGTACGGCCAGGTGCGAGGGCAGTTCGCTGGTGGGCAGGACCGGCTCGTCGGCGATGATGACGTAGGAGGCACAGTCGTCCAGGATGCGGATGACGGAGCCGTTCTGCATGGGCCGACGGGCCAGGTCGCGCATGCGTTTGCCCGTCCCCTTGCAGTAGAAGTAGCAGCCCTTCAGCGCGGGCAGCGTGATGCCTATCTGTCTCACCTCGCTGATGGCCGGCAGGCGGCGCACCTCATCGTCCACGAGGTCGGTCACATTGACCGTGATGTTGCCGCCGTTGCGTTCGGCCCAGCCGTTCTGCCACAGGTAGCCGGCCACCTCGGCAATCTTCTCCACCTCGGCCTTCAGCGCTGGGCGGTTATCTAAAATACTCTTCATATCCATTCGTTGTTTATATCAGTTGTGGTAAGAAGCTGGACACTATCAGCACGACGATGCCGCAGATGAGCACGGCGATGGTCTTTGCGGAGCAGCCCTTCCACTCCCGGAGGATGATGCCCCACACGTTGGAGAACACCACGTTGAGCGCCATGAGGATGCAGAAGGAGAGCGTGTCCATCGCACTGCCTGCTTCGAAGAACGAGCGCCCCAACGACAGGCCGAAGAACTGGCTGTACCACAGCGCACCGGCCAGCAGGCAGAACAGCAGGTTGTTCCCCCAGACGGCCGTCTTGCCGTAGTCGCTCCAGGTGTGGTTCCGCTGGTTCTGGCAGAGGCAGTAGACGGCGTTGGTCGCGAAGCCGCCCAGCGTGACGAGCAGCGTGGCGGGCAGCGTACGGAACATCGGGTCAGTCTGGTCGCCGAAGTTGATGTCCCCTCCGAACTCCAGTCCCACGTTGAAGCAGCCGCTCATGAAGCCGGCCAGCAGGGCGATGCACAGGCCTTTGGGGAAATTGAACTCGGACGCGGAGGTCTCTTGCGCCTTTCCTTCCTCCTTTGAGGGAGAGCCGGAGAGGGTCTTCGCCTTCATCGAACCCGCCACACCGATGATGGCAATGCCCACCAGCGTGACGCCCACGCCGAGCAGGACCGCAAAGGTGAGCGACTGCAAGGCGTTCAGCTCGGGGAAGAAGATGTTGAGCAGCACGGGCCCCATGATGGTGCCCAGGGCGGCACAGGTGCCGAGAGCTATCGACTGTCCCAGCGCTACGCCGAGGTAGCGCATGGACAGGCCGAAGGTCAGGCCGCCGATGCCCCACAGCACGCCGAACAGCACGGTCATCCACAGATTGAACGAAGGCGCTCCGGCCAGCAGTCCGGCCAACGACTCGCCTGCGGGCACGGCCAGCAGGGCTCCCAGCAATGGCAGCACCAGCCAGGCGAACACGCCCTGCACCAGCCAGTAGGTCTCCCACGACCAGTCCTTGACCTTGTTGATAGGCACGTAGCAGCTCGACTGGCAGAACGCGCCGATGGCGATGATGATGAGTCCGATGACGGTTTCCATAATGTGGCCCCCCTCTTATCCCCCTTGGGGGGAAGCCGTAACGGGGGCTTGGGCTGTTAACGCTTACTGGTGACTTCTCTCTCGTACTGCTGTATGCAGGGGATGAACTCGTCGCCCACGGGTACGCCGTTCTTCAGGTTGAAGTAGTCGAAGACGGCGCCGAAGGGCATCGACTTGGCTTCCTCCATCAGGGCCAGGCGCTCGAAGAGCTGGTCGCCGTCCTCGTACTCGCGCAGCTTCTGCTTCGGTTCGAGCAGAGCCTGCAGGATGCACTTCTGTGTGGCACGTGTGCCGATGACGTAGGCACCGATGCGGTTGATGGAGGCATCGAAGTAGTCGAGCCCGACGTGGGCGCGGTCGAGGGCGTCGGAACGGACGAGTTCCTTGAAGAGGTCGAGTGTCTGGTCGTTCATGATGGTCACGTGGTCGCTGTCCCAACGCACGGGGCGCGAGACGTGGAGCATCAGCTCAGGCACGTACATGAGCAGTGTCGACACGAAGTCGGAGACGTTCTCCGTCTGTTCGTAGTGGCCGGTGTCCAGCGTGTACATCTGCTTGCGGGTGGCGCAGTAGGCGGTGTAGAAGTCGTGCGAGCCTACGGTGTAGCTCTCCAGTCCGATGCCGAACAGTTTAGCCTCGAAGCAGTTCTTCACGCCGTCGAGCTTCTCTTCCATGATTTCGTCGAGCGAGGC
>DGTM01000033.1 GCA_002394305.1 Prevotellaceae bacterium UBA4336 | reverse complement strand
CTCTCTTACTAAGAAAGGCAGTAATCTTGCATTGGTCTGAGAAACAGACTGTTTTTAGGACTTCAGACTGCGAAAGAGAAGAACTTTTGCCTGTTTCTGTCTTTCTGTGTAAGGGCAGGCATTCTTTTGCAATATTTTCCTTCGTATTGTCGATAAAAAACAAAAAATGATTGATACTAAGCATTTTTTCTTCGACTTTTCTTTTGCTGTTATGATTATATTTCGTACCTTTGCGCATGAAATAACAACATCTCTTAGTAAGAGAGACATTCCTGTTTTTTCTCACACCTTCCTGACATTTTCTCTCCTTCGGGCTTTCCTAAACACGTTGTTCAGCAGGTCGTGGTTTGTTTTGTTGATGACGTTACATTCGAGTGACTTCAGGTATATCTCCGTTGTCTTCTCGCTGTTGTGCCCCATGGACTGGCTGATAACGGACAGTGGCACATTCTGCTGTCGTGCTGCTGATGCCCAGGAGTGTCGGCTGACATAAGAGGTGAGCTTCAGTCCGCCGAGCATCCTGCCAAGCATGTCGAGACAGGCATTGTACCGACATAGGGCATAACGGTATTGGTGATAGACAGCCTCTGGATTTCCTGTCTTGGTCAGGATAGGCAGAAGATAGTCCGTGCCAGAAGGATAGCGTTCGATAATGGCTTGCATCATCGGCTCCATCTGTACTTCGATGCGTTGCTTGGTCTTGCGTCGGACATAGACCAGCAGGTTTCCGGAGATGTCCGCCTTGCGCATGTGTGCAAGGTCGACAAAGGTAAGGCCTCGAGCACAGAAGCAGAAGATAAAGATGTCGCGGGCAAACTCCAGCTGGTGCTGCATGTTGTCCAGTCGCCGACCATTCCCGTATTCGCCTGAAGACAGCAGCGCACCCCGGATGTCGAGTGTACTCAACTGATATATCTCGGATGCATTGATGGCGCGTTTGCTTGTCTTTGCCACACCGCGATAGGTTGCAGAGAAGGGCCGCATGTCTTCCGTCAGTCCCTGTCGCACAGCCTTGTGATAAACAGATTGCAGGGCACGGATGTAGAATGATGTCGTGTTGCGGCAAAGGCCGCACGTCTGGAGCCATGCTTCGTAATCTGAAACAATTAGCGACGTGATCTTCTTGAACGATATTTCGGTCTTGCCCTTCGTCTGAAGGAATCGAGAGAAGCTGCCAGCTGCACTGGCATAGTTGTTTGCCAGACTGATGTGTCCGTTCTGTCTTTGATGTTCCGTTTCCTCGTTGAGGAAGGCGATAAATTTCGCTCTTGGCTTGGTGTGTTTCCTTTCTGCTTGTTTCATAATAAAAAAATATAATAATATTAATAATGAGAAAGAGTACATATAAAAAAGTGTACTAATGTGTTGCTGGCACAAAAGTACACTTTTTATGATTGAAGCAGAAGAGGCGCCTTGAAGGGCGAGGGGGAGTTTCTACGTCATGTCTGCATCTGTTTCCGACAGGAAAGATGTGGAATGTAGGGGGTAGGGGATGGTCTGCTTTACAGCTAATGCGAGCCGTAGACTTCGATGTCGCCGATGCGTACGTAGCCGTCGGTGCCGCCGTTGGTGACACTGACGCGCAGGTATTGGGCTTGGACGGGAGTGATGGAGGCATCGGTGACGGGCGAGGTGTTGCCTGTGAAAGTGCCTGCCGTCTGCCACGTCACACCGTCGAGACTGGTTTCCACGGTGAAATCGCGGCTATTGAGCCCTGCATCCAATCCGGCAGCCTCGGCGTGACGCACCACGAAGCGGCTGACCTTGAAGGGCTCCTTGAAGTCCAGCTGCACCCAGCCCGTTCCGTCGGTCGTCTGGGAAATCCAGATGTATCCCTCCGAAGGCGAGCCGTCGGCAGCATACTTCACGTTCGTCCTTGTGGGCGAAGATGTTATCTCCATCGTTTCCAGCAGTGTGATGTTGAAGGGCAGGTGATGTGCCTCGTTGTAGTAGCTGAACCAATGGTCCGCCCGGACGATGCTGACATTGCCCGGCGAGAGTTCGTCGAGCCTGTTCTTCAGGGCTACGAGCTTGTCGGGACCTGCGTCCCAAACGGTAGCCTGACCTGTAATGAACATCGGCTCAGTCCCTTTGAAGTTCTTGATGTCGCGGTTGAAGAAGTCGGTGATGACGTCCACGCCGTTGGCATAGCAGGGATACAGGGGCGCGATGGGCAGCCAGTTGGACTGCACCCTGCTGGTCAGTCGGCCCGTCTGTCGTTCCCAGTCGTTGATGGTCAGTCCGTAGAGGTAGGGGCAGTTGTCGGCATAGGTGCGGCGCTGGACGGCGCTGATGTCGTCCCAGATGGTGATGACGCGCAGGCCAGCCTTCTCCAGGTATCGTTGCGTGAGCTGTGCGTAGGGGACGAGCAGCTTGCTGTTGGATGCGCTGGCATAGTAGCGTGAGTTGTGGGCATCGTAGGGCATTGCGTAGCCCATTCCGGAGGGACCGCTGACGAAGCAGTCGTTGGCCGTGGCCTTGCGGTAGTAGTAGTTCAGCATCGTGGGTGAGATGTCGGCCAGGGAGGGGCTGATGGTCCAGTTCAGGGCTATCTTGCCCCGGCCGCTCTGCTCGTATATCTTTGCCATAGCATGCTGGCAGTACTGGATGTTGTCGCCGTCGCTGATGTAGATGGCGGCATAGACCTTGTTCTCCAGCTTCGGGCGCTTGGGCACGGGATAGATCTTGACGGCTCGGTTGACGGCTGAATAGATGCTTGTGTTCTCGAAGAAGTCGGCCGGGACGGTGGAGAGACCGTACTTCGTGGCTTCGCCTATGCCGGAACGTTCCTCGGGGTACCAGCCCAGCACGAAGTCGCGACCGGGTGTCATGTCCTTGAGCATTTTGTCGAGCAGCACGCGTTCGTTTGTGTTGCGCGGGTCGAGCCAAATGCAAGCCGAACCGCAGGCGGCTCCGATGTCGTGCACATAGGGGATGGTCGGACGTTCGCTGATGAGCAGGCGATGGTTGCAGCGGCTCCAGTAGTTTTCGTAGAGATAGTTGTAGACGGCCAGCGCGTTGTTCATCGTCAGTTGCGTCAAGTCCTCCACGACGGGAAGGTTCAACCCGTTGCGCACGAGCTTCTCGCGTATCTCGGCAGTGACGGGCAGCAGGCGGTCCAGTCCGGCGATGGTGACGGCCAGGTTGGAGTAGTGGTTGGTCAGCTCGTTGCTATAGAGCACCAGTCCGTTGATTTCCTCCTTAAACAGTTTCACCAGCGTGTAGGGCGAGGAGGTGGAGATGGCTGTGGTCTTGAGGCTGTGTGCCGTGGGCCACGTCGATTGCGGCTCCTCGTTGTGATTGTAGAGGAGGATGCGCGGGCGGGTGCGGTTGACGATGCCTTGCAGCGTGCAGAACATGATGCGTTCTTCGTTGCTGAGATTGGCGGCATTCATGTCCAGCGAGCGGATGGTGGGGGCTGGCTGGAGGAAGCAGGGCAGCAGGCGGTCGTCGGGCCAGCAGAGCTCGTCTGCTTCCAGGATGCGGAAGCCGCTGCTGTTGAGGTTGTACGTCGAGTCGGCAAACGTTATCTTCTCCACCTCGCTCACGTCAGTACGTAGCGTAGCGCCATTGGTGAGCTTCATGAGCATTGTGGGTTGCTGGGCCGTGAGTTGCAGAGCTCCGAAGAGTGCGGCCAGAAGGAATATCTTTTTCATTTACTATTTAGCAATTTACAATGTACGGGTTATTTGCGATGTGCATGGCCTAATTACGTTGGCACTTAGAGCTTTATCTTTGCAGAGAACGAGCCTGCCTTTACGATGAAGATGCCTTTGCCGAGTGTGGCACGGTTCAGTTGCAGCTTGCCGCCAGCGAGGGGCGGGGTGGGGAGGCTGCGTCCGTCGAGGGAGTAGATGCGAGGCTCTACGCCTTCGGGAATGTCGCTGAACAAGACGCTGCCGTCCTGCACGACACACGAAAAGCCTTCCGGCCCGTCGATACCCGTGGCATCGGATGCGTCGCCGAACTGTATTTCTGCTATGTCCGTAATCTCGAACTCCATTGCATCAGCTTCGCTTTGCTTGATGGTCAGTTTGTCTTTCGATACCGTCACGACGGGATTTGCCTCGAAGCGCACGGCCACTGTCTCTCCGCCCGTCGTCTTCAGCAGAAGGCCTTGATTGCCTGTTTCGATGGCCAGGAAGCTTATTTGCTTCAGGTCGGCCACGCGCGTCCGGGTGCTCGTCCCGTCCGCCATTCTGATGTCCATGACTTTTTCCTGCGCTTGGGCCGACAGGATTCCAAGCAGCAACGTTGCTATAACATAAATTCTTCTCATTATATATAATATGTATTGATACTCTGTGATGCGTTATTGCCCCTTGTGGGGCATTGAGCAACGCAAAGTTACGAATAATTCAGATACGTTCGTACCTTTTTGATGTAATATTTTACTGTGACGAAGCATTTTGACTGCACAAACGGGATTTTGATGATTAATTAGCTCGGAATGCTTGTCTGTTTGTTGCAAAAGACGTAACTTTGCATGTGTTTTATGGCTGTGGACCGTCATTATAGCAGGATTCTCGAGCAGCGATTGTTGCCTTTCGTTCAGGCCGCCGATGCCGACGGGCTTGTCGCTTTGTTGTCCGCATCCTCGCGCAGCGAACAGCGCACTGCCGGCTACATGCTGGGCGAACGTCTGCTCCTTGATGCTCCGACCGACGTCTTCTGGCACATGACTGAAGCGCTTGTCCGCTACGACAGCCGTGCCATGCTCATCACCCTCATGAAGACCTTCCTCGTCCGTCTTGCCCGCGGCACAGCTTCCCTTGCCGATGCACCGTTTGCCCGCTTGGCTGCAACCTTCAACGAAGTGGAGCGTCAAAAGGTTGCCTTGCTGCTTCTGCCTGCCCTCGATGCTCCGGAACAGGTGGAACAGCTCTTCTCCGTGATGCAGATACCGAAGGGTCGCGAACAGATGGTCTATCTGGTGCGCGTCGACACGCCTCCTTGCCTCTTCCTGCTGCTTCGCTCCCTGCGTTACATCGAGCACGACCGCCAGGAGGTGTTGCAAGTGGCGCGGCAACTGATGAAGCGTGGCACAGGGCGAAGCTTCAACCTGGCCAGCATCATCAAGGTTGCCTTTGGCCTCGATGAACTCACCGGCACCTTCTCCCTCCGTCTGCAACCCTATCAGATTGCGCGGCTGGAGCAGTCGTACGAAGCCTTCTGTCAAACTACGGACTGAAAGTAACTAACTAACCGTAAACTCTTTCTGCAGTTATGATAAAACGATTATTCATTCTCCTGACGATGATTTCGCAAATGGCCTATGGCGACGAGACAGACCAGGCTTTTGCCTATGCCGACACACAGCTGCGCTACCAGTTGGAACAGGTGGAAAACGTACGCAAGGAAAAGAAGGACTGGACGTTGATGCCCCGATGCGTAGAGAAGAACGGCCGTCTGCGCATGGTGAGGCAGCCCGACTGGTGCTGCGGTTTCTTCAGCGGAGAGCTTTGGCAGATGTATCAGTATTCCCACGACCCCTTCTGGCGCGAACAGGCTGTCAGCAACACATGGCCCGTCGAGCGCGTGAAGACGAACGACGGCAGTCACGACCTGGGGTTCATGGTCTACAACTCCTTCGGCAAAGCCTACGAACTGACGGGCGAACAGTCGTACCGCGATGTCGTGGTGCAGGCCGCCCGAACGCTTGCCACACGCTTCGACCAGCGCGTAGGCTGCATCCGCTCATGGAGCTGGGGAACGCCGGACCGTTGGCAATTTGCTGTCATCATCGACAATATGATGAACCTGGAACTGCTCTTCGAAGCCTCAAAGCTGACGGGCGACCGCAGCCTTTACGACATCGCCGTGACGCATGCCAATACAACCATGAAGAACCACTTCCGTCCGGACGGCTCTTCCTATCATGTGGTGGACTACAATCCCGCTGACGGCAGTGTCATCAAGCGCATCACCCATCAAGGACTCTTCGACGAATCAGTATGGAGCCGCGGGCAAGCCTGGGGGCTCTACGGCTTTACCATGTGCTATCGCTTCACGCACAACCCTGCCTACCTGTCACAGGCGCAGAAGATTGCCAGGTTCTGGTTCTCGCAGCCCGACATGCCCGAGGACCTGATTCCCTATTGGGACATGCGCGACCCAGCTATCCAGACGGGCGTCGGTCCTGCACAGAATGGTGGTTGTCCACGCGACGCATCGGCTGCAGCCATTATCGCCTCTGCGCTCTACGAACTAGCAGACTACGTTCCTGACAACGATGCGAAGGCTTATCGCGACCATGCCGACAAGATTCTGCACTCGCTCTTTACATCCTATCAGCCTTCGCCCCGCACGACACAGGGTTTCCTCCTCTTGCACTCGACAGGCAACTATCCCGCAGGCGACGAGATAGACGTGCCCATCAATTATGCTGACTACTATTATCTCGAAGCGCTGAACAGAGTCCGCGCCTTCAAGAACAAATGACCGGCCGCACACAACATTTTTCTTCGGCTCACAGATAAGGTTTAGGGTTTGCGGGGAGGTGCGGTGTCGACCTTTTTGGCATATTGGTTTGGGTCGGTTTGTTTCTGGCCTTCGCTTTTCTTGAGGACGAGTTGCTTCGAGCCTTCGCCTTGCGCCTGATTGTTGCTTTGGTCCTTGTCCTTGCGTTGTTTGGACTCTGGAGCGGAATCGGGGGATGCATCGGCGCTTTGCCTGGGAGTCGCAGAGCCTTCGCGAGCCTCTGAACCTCCGGGAACCTCTGAGCCTTCCGGAGCAGCAGAATCATCGGGAGAGCCTTCCGGGAGGGCTGTACTGTCGGGGAGTGCTGTGCCTTTGGGTTTAGGTGTCGGCTCGGGATTGTCGAAGAGGCGGTAGGTGGTGCGAAGTACTTTGAACTCTGTACGACGGTTCAGGGCGTTGCAAATCTCCTGCTTCTCCTCATCCTCGAACGCGAGGATGAAGGCTTCGGTCAGAGAGTCGCCCTCGTTGAGGAAGTCGTAGGTGGCAGCCATCTTGCGGGTGACGACCTTGGGACGCTTCTCGCCATAGCCGACGGGGGTGAGGCGAAGGGTGTCGATGCCGTGTGCGATGAGGTAGTTCACCACGCTCTCGGCGCGTCGCTGGGAAAGGCGTTCGTTGTACTCGTCCTTGCCGCGATAGTCGCAATGGGAGGCCAGCTCGATGGTGACGTTGGGGTTCTCGTTCAGGAGGTCCACAAGACTGTCGAGAGCCATCGTTGAGCTTTCCGTCAGCTCGGCCGAGTCGAACTCATAGAAGACATTGCGGATGAGCACGGGATGATTGATGCTTGCCAGCGGGAACTGCAGGACGTACTCCTGGCTCACGCTGCTGGTGTCGACGTGAAGTTCCTCCTTGTGATTGAGATACCCTTGGCAGGTGCCGAGCAGGACGTAGTCGACCTGAGGCTTCACTTCCTGTTCGAAGGAGCCGTCGCCGCGGACGCTGAGCTTGAGGTACGTGCCGTCGTTGCCCACCATGTAGACGAGGCCATCGGGCAGTTCGTAGCCGTCCTTCTCGTAGACCCAGCCCTTGACCGTGAACGTCACCTCGGGGTGCTCGAAGGCCATGATGTGGTCCCAGCCACGCGCGTCGCCGCGATTGGTGGAAAAGTAGCCGCGGTTGTGCATCCCCTCGAACGTGATGCCGAAGTCGTCGCCGCTGGAGTTCATCGGGTATTTCAGGTTCTCGATGATGTAGGGCGCAGGCAGGGACGTGAGCGGGGCGGGATTCTTGTCGACAAAGACAGTGTCACCGTCGCTGGTGACTTGCACGTCCTGGTTGGGAAACTTGACCACGAAGAGGTCCAGTCCGCCCATTCCCACGTGTCCGTTGCTGGAGAAGTAGAAGTCGCCGTTGGGGCGGAAGACGGGGAACATCTCGTCGCCCGGTGTGTTGATGGGGAATCCGATGTTTTCCATGCCGCCCATTCCGTGGTCGGTGAGCGCGATGCGCCAGATGTCGAAGCCGCCCTGTCCGCCTGGCATGTCGCTGGTGAAGTAGAGCCAACGTCCGTCGGGCGAGACGGCGGGATGGGCGAAGCTGGAGAGTGTGTCCTTGCTGATTTGCAGGAGTTGCGGCTTGCTCCAGGAGGCGTCGCTGCGGGCGCTGGTGTATATCTGTGCGTAGCGGGGATAGTCGGCGTCGTAGGTGCAGACGGTGAGGTACATCGTCTTTCCGTCGGGCGAGAAGCAGCTGGCGCCTTCCTCGTACTCGCTGTTGAGGTCGCCCTCGGCGGGTTCGGGCTGTTCCCACTTGCCTTTGTCGTCCTTGCGGGTGAAGAAGATGTCGGCGCTCTTGGTGCCCGTGATGCCGCTTATCTCGTTGCCTTTAGCGTCGTTGCGGGTGGAGGTGAAGTAGAGCATGTCGCTGTCGTCGCCCAGGAGTGCGGGTGAGAAGTCGCTGCGCCGACTGGTGAGGATGGGCTCCTTCTTGATGCTGTAGAGCGAGAACTGTTCCTTCCACTTCGGAGCCACCGTGCATCCTTGTAGACCGTTGAGGGCCAGGGTGTCATCGGGCACGATGTCGAGGAAGGCTGTGTAGGACTTGATGGCGCCCTTGTAGTCGGCATTCTTCTGCTGGAGCTGTCCGAGATAGAGAAGTGCCATCGAGTCGGGATATCCGTAGCGCAGAGCGTTCTGGTATCCGCCGATGGCTTTTGCCGTGTAGTTGATGCGCCGGTAGCACTGAGCCATCTTCCATGCCCTTTGGCCGCGCTTTTTCTTCTCTTTCGTCGGGGTGCGGGCGTAGGCCTTCTTGTATTCGGCAGCGGCGTCGTAGTATTCGCCTATGGCATAGAACTGGTCGCCCTTCTTGACATGTTGGTCGGCTCCGCAGGCGGAAAGCAACACTCCTCCTGCCATCGTCGTGAAGCAGGGAAGCAGGAAAGCCAGAAGGCGGAGCAAGGACTTGATGTGCGACATTTATGTAGTGTTTTACTATATAATAACGTAAAAGGGTTGCCTTTTATTGTCTGCCTACTTCTTATCCTTCTTTCGGAATGTGCCGGCGGGCTTGTCTTCGACGACCGTGATGCGACGCGGCGTGTTGTCGCGCAGGACGGCGAGGACAATGTCCGTGACCATCTGCTTCAGTTCGTCGAGGAAGGTGCGGGCCTCGTATTCATGGCGTTCTATCTGCCGCAGCTTCTTCTCCCAACGACCGGTGAGTTCGGCACTTTTGAGCAAGTCTTCGTGGATGATGCCGATGAGCTCGTCGCCGGTCGGGGTGGGGTGGAGCGACGAGCGTTCGCGACGGATGTAGTGGCGGCGGATGAGTGTCTCGATGATGGCTGCGCGTGTGCTGGGGCGTCCTATGCCGTTCTCCTTCAGGGCGTCGCGCAGCTCCTCGTCCTCCACGAACTTGCCTGCCGTCTCCATTGCTCGGAGCAGCGTTGCGTCGGTGTACGGCTTCGGTGGTGTGGTCCACTTCTCGGTGAGCTGCGGCGTGTGCGGTCCGTTTTCGCCCTTCACGAAAGCGGGTAGGACGCCATCCGTCTCCCGGCTTGTTGATTTCTCCTGTCCCGAGGCCATTACCACCCTCCAGCCTTCGTCGATGATGACTTTGCCTGTGGTGCGGAACAGAATGGACGATGTATCGTCGCGTTTCACTTCACCCATGACGGTTGTGGTCTCGAAGTGGCAGTCGTCGTAGAAGGCAGCGATGAAGGCACGTGCCACAAGGTCGAACACCTTTTGCTCCAGTTCTGTGAGGTTCTTCGGGATGATGCCCGTGGGGATGATGGCGTGGTGGTCGGTGACCTTGGAGTTGTCGAACACCTTCTTCGACTTGCGAAGCGGTTTTCCGCCTCCCAGCGGACGGATAAGGTCGGCATAGGGTGCAACGCCTCCGAAGCGAGTCTGATAGAGGCCGTTCATCGTCTGCGGACACTTGGGGTACACGTCGTCGGGCAGAAAGGTCGTGTCTACGCGCGGGTAGGTCGTGACCTTCTTTTCGTAGAGGCTCTGTATGATGGAGAGTGTCTGCTCGGCAGAGAGTCCCAGCTTCTTGTTGCAATCCACCTGCAGGCTTGTCAGGTCGTAGAGCCTGGGAGGTGCTTCGCTGCCTTTCTTCTTCTCGACGGAGAGGACGGTGAAGGGGTTGTCCTTGATGCTTTCCACGATGGACTTGCCTTCGGCTTCGGTCGCATACTCTACGGGCTTGTAGATGATGCCCTTCGGCTTTTGCTTCTTGCCCTTTTCCGCTGCTTCGGCCACAGCTGCCGCATCTTCGGCTTCGGCATCCTCGTCGCGTTCGATGGCGTTGAACTTCGTGTCGCGATAGATGGTGGAGAGCACCCACGACTGGCGGGGAACGAAGTTGTCAATCTCCTTCTGGCGGGCAACGACGAGGGCGAGGGTGGGGGTCTGCACCCGGCCGACGCTGAGCACCTGGTGCATGCCCGGGGCGTACTTCTGTGTGTAGAGGCGCGTGGCGTTCATGCCAAGCAGCCAGTCGCCGATGGCACGCATCAGCCCAGCTTCGTAGAGGCCCTGATAGGCACTCTGGTCCTTGAGCGTCTGGAAGCCCTCGCGGATAGCTTCTTCCGTCAGGCTGTTCACCCAAAGCCGCTTCACCGGACACTTTGCCGCGGCCTTCTGCATCACCCACCGCTGGATGAGTTCACCTTCCTGTCCGGCATCGCCGCAATTGATGATTTCATCGGCCTTTTGCATCAGGCTCTCTATGATGCGGAACTGCTTCTCCACGCCTTTGTCCTGCTTGAGCTTAATGCCAAAGCGTGGCGGTATCATGGGCAGTTGCCCCAGGCTCCAGCTTCGCCACATCGGCGTGTATTCGTGCGGTTCCTTCAGCTCGCACAGATGGCCGAATGTCCAAGTCACCTGGTAGCCGTTTCCCTCCAGGTAGCCGTCGCGCTGGCTGTTCGCTCCGAGCACATTAGCTATCTCGCGAGCCACTGACGGTTTCTCCGCAATGCAAACAATCATTCTCCTAACAATTTTCAGTGATTTAAGAGTGAAGAAATAGGATTTTCTGTGATGTAATGTATACTTTTTGCGTGCAAAGTTACGAAATAATGCTGAAATAGAGAAGCATTTTTGGATGATTAACGCAGCTCGCCCTATAAATAAAGGCAATTCGAAGAAAATTGAGGAAAGTCTGCAAGGTGCCACTACGCAAATTGAGGCAGATTGCGGAACGAATTAGGTTTCCAGTTCGTAACCCCCGATAGCCCTATGTCAGATAGTTAAACTTTCGATAAGGACATTGCCAACCTAAAAACGTGTAGGAAAGGACAGGGCTTTGGGAACATACAAACTGCAAGTGAGGTCGAGGAACTACGTAGCGGACTTCCTTCAGATGAATTTCCGTCGCAATGATATATCATGCAATTGTGAATCTCCTATTTGAGAAAGGGTTACTTAAGAAGATTCCTATTACTATTCCCCTCCAAGACCTGCATTTGCTGGATGGCAATCTTGTTCAGTTTCACAAGTCTTTCGCCCTGTGGTATTCCATCATTGATGAGCACTGCATTGATATTTTCCATATTCGATAGGCATATCAGTTCGTTGATGGTGGCATAGTCACGGATATTGCCTTTTAGGTCGGGATTTGCCTCTCGCCATTG
>DGTM01000066.1 GCA_002394305.1 Prevotellaceae bacterium UBA4336 | reverse complement strand
TGCCCATGTCGGGCGAACCAAAAAGGGCGGATGACCTTCTACAGCCATCCGCCCTTTTATTTATTTTATAAAGTATTTACTTAGTTCTTGAAGAAATCCTTCACAGCCTCGTTGGGCACCATCTGCTCATCGAAAGCATAGGAACCGGTCTGAGGGTTCTTCACCATCTTGATGACCTTGGTGTACGAACGGCCGTCGGTTTTACCCGTCTGCAGGGTTGCCACTGTTTTCTTTGCCATAACTTAAATTTTATGATTTAATGATTTTATATTTGACGATTTTTGTTTCTGCTGAAGGGAATCCTTAAATCCTCAAATCCTTAAATCGTTCAATTACTTGATTTCCTTGTGAACAGTCATTCTCTTGAGAATGGGGTTGTACTTCTTGAGCTCGAGGCGCTCGGGAGTATTCTTCCTGTTCTTCGTGGTGATGTAGCGCGATGTGCCGGGCAGACCGCTCTGCTTCATCTCGGTGCACTCCAGAATCACCTGGACTCTGTTGCCTTTTACTTTCTTTGCCATTTCGTTACTCCTCCGTTATTAACCGATTACACGAATGTTCTTCCAATCACAATAGCCCTTAGCCACTGCGTTCTTCAGTGCAG
Source organism: Prevotellaceae bacterium UBA4336 (assembly GCA_002394305.1). Taxonomy (GTDB): domain Bacteria; phylum Bacteroidota; class Bacteroidia; order Bacteroidales; family Bacteroidaceae; genus Physcousia. The sequence goes on along the minus strand of DGTM01000066.1, from coordinate 27,372 downwards.
CATCGAGGCCTACCTTATTAATATAGCGCAGACCGGAAGCGCTGATGCTCAGACTAATCCAGCAATCCTCCTCCACATAGTAGAACTTCTTCGAGAACAGGTTCACGTCGAAGTGCCTCTTGGTGCGACGCTTGGAGTGTGACACGTTGTTGCCAATCATGGCCTTTTTACCGGTAATTTGACAAATCTTAGACATTGCTAACTTTCTTTTTAGTCTATTCCAATTAGACGACTTTTTCCAAACCGGCTGCAAAGGTACAACATTTTTTCATACCTCCAAGCTTTTTCTTCCTTTTTTTATCTGTTAATGTTCTGTTTTTGTATGAAATCGCCCTTCTGGAAATGTGCGGGCAATGAACATTTTCTTACTTGAGGCTTTCCTTACTTACCGTTCGTTGTCCCGAAAAATTCCCGCTGCACACAGAACTTGCAGACCACAAACTTGCGGACCTTGCTTCTTTGGGCTAATTTTCACCTCTTTGCAGGTGTTATCGGAGAAAAATAATACTAAAATCTACCCCCCCCACGAAAATGGAAATTTTGCAAAACTTTTTTGCTAAATAATTTGGCGGTATGGAGGAAAAGTATATATCTTTGGGCCATGAAACCTGCATTGCTATACAGAATGCTCTTTGAAAACAACTGATGAAGGCCTGCGGCAGAGAATTCCGTCTGTAAGGACTGCCTGGGAGAAAAGGACGTTTTCGGCAACGGGAACAACTCTCACGCCCTTTACTTCGTCAGCCAAACAAACAATTATTAACGCCGAATGAGGGAGTTCATGAGGCAAGCTGGCAAACATCAATCCATTGTTGCCAACATAAGTACAGATTTCGAAAACCTGATGTTCAAGAAAGCAACGTCGCTACTCCTCTCCTTGCTGTTCGTGGGAAGCATGACGTCCTATGCACAGCACCTTGCCATCAACAACAACCTGGTGTTCGACATAGACCGTTCCCTGTCGGCTGGAGTAGAAATCCCCTTTGTCAAGAAGAAAACCTCTATTGAAATATATGGCAGCATACGCCCGTGGAAGAGAGGCGAGGAGAGTGTGCACAAGCATTGGTTACTGCAGGGACAGTTCCGCTTCTGGCCCTGCCAGGTGATGAACGGCTTCTTCTTCGGCCCTTACGTGCACGGAGGCGAGTTCAACCTGGGCAACCACACCATGCCGTTCGGCCTACTCAACGGCCTGCGGTCGAACCGCTACGAAGGATGGCTTCTGGGCGCCGGCTTTGGCGTAGGCTACCAACTCGCCCTGGCTAAGCACTGGAACATCGGCGCAGAAGTGGGTGCCGGATACACCTACATCAACTACCAAAAGACCGACTGCGAGGTTTGCGGTCGACTCAAGAAGGACGATGACTATCATTATTTCGGAGTCTCAAGGCTTGCCCTTAGTCTCATATACATATTTTAATATATATATAGCAGCATGAGTATTTCCATCAAACATACCACAACCATCCAGCACGCCAGCACAGCAGGCACCCGCTGTCTGCCCGGCCTGATAATGCTGCTCTGCTTCTCCTTCATCGCACCTGCTCTGCAGGCCAAGGCAAAGAAGGACAAAACAAAGCCGACATATGACTACGTCATGAACATCAACCGCTCTGCCCTCGCCATAGTGGACAGCAGCGTGGTGGTCTCGCTCCAGATAACAGCCCTGCAGGACGTGCCGGCAACGCAGTCCGTAGTCCTCGCCCCTGAGCTGGTGGACACGCTCACGAACCAGTCACTGCCCTTCCCCTACATCTTCATCAACAGCCGAAACCAGCAAATCTACTTCGACCGCAACCTGAAGGGCGAGTACCCCAATGCACTGGTCCTGCGCAAGAAGAAGGGTGTGAACCTGGACATCGACTATGTGCGCACGGCAAAGTACGAGCCCTGGATGGACAAGGCCGTGCTGAAGTTGTTCAAGCAGAGTTGCGCCTGCAACAACCTGAAGGACAGGGGCAGCATTGTAGCAGCCACCTTCAAGCAGCCCGAGGAGCCAATAGAAGAACCCGTCATCGACCTCTTCCCCGTCTACCTGCTGCCGCCAGCCGACAACTCCGTCAAGGTGCGCGAGGAGCATGGCTCGGCATTCCTCTGCTTCGAGGTGAACAAATGGGACATCAAGCCCGAATACATGAGCAACCCCACAGAACTGCAGAAGATACACAACTCTGTGAACCTGGTGCGGAACGACTCCGATGTCACCATACGGAAGATGACCATCGAGGGCTACGCCTCGCCCGAAGGCACATACCCCCACAACCAAATGCTTAGCGACAACCGCACAGAGGCCCTGAAGAACTACCTGCAGCGGTCGAACATCGCCAAGGGCATCAGGATTGAGGCCAGCGGAAAGGGTGAGAACTGGGAAGGCTTCCTGTCTGCCCTCAGGGAAAGGACCGACATCCCGCAGCATAGCACCCTCCAGAGGATAGCCACCAGCAGCATCGGTGCCGACGAAAAGGAGAAACAGATGCGCCGCGAAGCACCCGAGGGCTACAACTATGTGCTGAAGAACATCTTCCCCTCGCTGCGATGCACCAACTACACCGTCGTCTACACCGTCAGGCCCTTCACCCTCGAGGAGTCGGAGCATGTCTTCGAGACACGGCCCATCAACCTCAACCTGAACGAAATCTACCGGCTTGCCGACAAGTATGCCGACAACAAGGAGAAATACTACTCCATCATTCGCAAGGCATGGTCGCTCTATCCCAACGACTCGTACATCAACCTGACCATGGCCTACCTTGCCCTCAAGAGGGGCGAAGCCGAAGAGGCCGCCGAATACCTAAGCAAAGTGAACGACTGCCCGGAGAAGACAATGAACGAAGGCATCATCGCCTACATGAGGGGGGACATCGACCAGGCCGTCAGGCTCGTGGAGCAGGCTCGTCAGGCCGGAGTGCCTCAGGCCGAGGCACAACTCATGGAATTCGAGAAACTAAAACAAATTCAATAACTAAATTAACACCATTATGTTTACTTCTAAAAAATCCATCTATGTACTATTCTTGGCCGCAATCTCACTGTGTGGCTGTAGCCAAAGAGAGGAGTTCCTGAATGACAGCATCAGCGAAAATGCCTTCACGGACAGTGCCAACGTAATCTTCCGCCTGCAGGCTAACACCTCGGCAACAGTACGCAGCGCAGAGGACAGCTATACGCATGTACAGGGTACGGTCGAAGAGTATCAAGTGAACAATGCCAGAGTCTATCTCTTCGACTCTCCCTCAAAGCTCTTCGTGAAAAGCGTCCTGCTCACCAACCTGAAGCGCTCGGGCACGGATGCCAACGGCAACATCATCTACGAGACAGAGCATGTGTCGGTGCCGCAGGGAACATACGACATCTTCGTCACCGCCAACACCGGACGCATGATTGACAAGAAGACCGAGGCCGAATTCCTTGCCGACATCGACGAACAGACGTACATCCGGGGAGGCATCACGGACATCTCCAATGGTGTGGTCATGACCAACCGTGCCACAGACAACCTGGGCACCGTCATCGCCAACAACGCGGAAGACAAGGACAACGTGGTCAACATCTTCCTGGAACGTGTGCTGGCACGCATCGACGTTGCCAAGAACGCCGATTCCTTCACGCTGACGGACGACAACAGCAGGCAGTACGCATCGGTCAGCCTCGACGGCTACTACATCGTAAACCTGCCGAAACGCTACTACTCCTTCCGCCACACCGCCGTGCTCACCACCCTGGAGGAGCCGACATGGAGCCTTGCCGAGAATTTCGGCAACATAAAGGACGTGAACGGCTACGTCATCGACCCCTACTTCTTCAAGAAGACACTGGATGCCGCCAACTTCAGGAACCCCGACAAGTACTTCGAAAACTTCTTCGGCGACTACAGCAACCCGAACGCAGTGGCATGGACCAGCTTCAAGGCAGCAGAAAACGGCACTCCACAGTACAACACCATGTACAGCCTGGAAAACTGCGCCATGGCACCTACCCAGAAGAATGGCTATAGCACAGGCATCATCTTCAAGGCAACCCTCAGCCCCTACAACAACGTATACCATCTGGCTGCCAACGGTGACCTGGAACTCGTGAGCGAAACAAACTATCCCGAGGTGCTGTACTACTTCAACTACAAGTTCTACGATTCGGCCGAAGCACTGGCGGCTGCAGCCGGAGGCAACGTCGGCACGGACAACCAGGACCTCTACCAGGCACAAACGTTCGAGAAGGATGACGACAACCTCTACCACTGCTACTACGCCTACTGGATTCGTCACCTCGACAACTTTAAACCCACGGAAATGGGTGTCATGGAGTTTGCCATCGTGCGCAACAACCTCTACCGCTTGCTCATCACCAACGTGTCGCGTCTCGGTTCACAGGTTCTTCCCGTCGACCCTGACACCCCGGACGAAGGCGACACATATCTCAAAGTCGTTCTTAATGTCAAACCATGGATCGTAAGAGATCTCACAAATATCGTGCTTTGAAGAAACTGCTTCCTTTAGTTTGTCTTCTGGCCGTTATGTCCTGCACATGGGTGCAGGACGACGCAGACGAATGTCCCTACGGATTTTGGCTCAAGCTGCGCTACACCTACAACATCCTGGATGTCGATGCAGCAACGAAATACGTGGACGATGCCTACGTCTACATCTACGATGACAACGGGAACTTCATCAAGCGCATCTATGCCACCCACGACGCACTGGCGGCCAACGACTACAAGGTTCGCGTGGAAGGGATTCCCGAAGGCAACTACCAGTTTGTCGTGTGGAGCGGCATGACGGGCAGCCAGTACGCCGTCTCCGGCGACACAAAGACAATCGGAGACTTCCGCCTCTCGCTCACGTCATCGGGAAACACGCAGAAGAGCGAGCTCACTCCGCTCTATCACGGCTACCTGTCGACCGTTCACTACGATGACAACTATGCGCTCCACCATGTGGAGATGATGAAGAACACCAACCACCTGGCCTGCTCCATCGTTTCCGTCTCCGGCCAGGTGGTGCTCGACCCCGATGAATTCGTAATGAAAGTCGTCACGGCCAACAGCACCATGAATGCGTATAACGAGCTGATCTCCGCCGATGACATAACGTACGAACCATACGTGAGCGAACAGGTGACCATAAACGATGCCGAGTATGGGACGCTGAACGGCGTGAAGACGGCCATATCGACCCTCCGCCTGATGAGCGACCGCGAAACGCGCGTCATACTGGAGAAGAAAAGCACCGGGCAGACTGTCTTCAACATATCGTTCCCGGAATATATTGGAAAAATAGGCTCCCTCTACACGAACCTCGGACGCGAGATTTCCGTGCAGGAATACCTCGACCGACAGGACTTCTACACCATCGTCTTCGTGCTTTCGGGCGACCTAGACCAGCTCATACAGGTGAAGGTGAACCAATGGCGTGTACGGGCCTACGAACACGTTAAACTGTAATAGTTTTGGAACGATACGTGAAAACATACATTATCCGCTATTCCCTTGTCCTGTTCACGCTGTTGCTGACAGCCTGCAGCGAGGAGCGCGAGACGGGCAGCGACCCGACGAATCAGGTGAACGTGGGCGACCCCGTCCCGGCTCTCTCACTCACCCGCTCCGACGGGCAGGCCGTCACGTCGGCCACACTCGACGGACAGGTGTACATCCTGAACTTCTTCGACACAGGCTGCCCCGACTGCCAAAGGGAGCTGCGGGTGTTGCAGCAGGTTTACGACAAGTACCACGAACGCGTCCCCGTGCTCAACGTGCCGCGCAGCCAGACGAAGGAGCAGGTGCAGGCCTACTGGGAAAAGGCAGGGCTCTCCATGCCCTACCATATCCCTACCGACGACAGACTCTACTACAAGTTTGCCACCTCCATCATCCCACGCACCTACGTGATCAACACGGAGGGGAAGATACAGGCAGCCTTCTCCGACCAGCCCACAGCACCGTACGAGACGCTCGATGAGCTGCTGCAGCAACTGCTGGCCAACGACAAGAAGGCGGTCAACCTGTCACTGCAAATAAGACTGTCAGCAGGTAGCACAAGGGCAACGAACGACTACTACTTCAAGAACGAATATACCATAAGCAAGCTGGATATCTACTTATTCCATTCCGACACCAAGAAGTTCTTCACCAAGGTGTCGACCACCAACATGGAACAGTTCCGGACCGAAGACAACACGAGCTACGACATAACGTACATCATAGAAAGACAAAGGATCAAGGCTGGTAAATACGACATCTTTGCCATAGCGAACTACGACCATGCTCCGCTGGACTTCAAGGACGAGAATGAGTTCCTCAACATGGTGGACAGCACCACCTACCGACAGGGCATCGAGGCAAACATTCCCGAAGGAGGACCGGTCATGACAAGCCGTGCGACAGAATTGCTTGACATCGACCTGCTTCCTTGGGTCAACCGGGACTATACCCTTGTCATAGACATAGAGCGAGTGATGGCAAAGCTGCAGATTGGTGTGTCGCGCAACACATTCCCCTTGTACCACAACTTGAGGAAATATGCCGACCTCAACATCACCAACTACAAGTTCGTCAACCTGAGCACTCGCTACTACCTCTTCCAGCACAAGGACAACCTGCCAACCTTCACCCAACGTACGGAATTCATCATGCCCGACAACTTCGGCGACTGCAGCGACCAGGGCGACTGCTATGTGGTGGACCCGCTCTTCTACCAGAAGCTGCCCACCACAGCCGACGTGAACCGCTTCCGCCGCCTCTACCAGTCGTGGTACGGTACGTTCTACACCTACAACTTCGCTCCCATGCCAGCGGCCGACAATCACGGCTTTGCATACGTTCTGGAAAACACCACCTTCAAGACAAGCCAGAAGAACGGCTATTCGCCCGGCATCGTGTTCAAGGCCGCAGTGAGCCCCGTCCTCGTCTACCTCTACGACACAAACCGCAGGGTACTGGAGGCAGAATACCGACCCGAATACTGGCCGAAGGCTATATATCTGTTCAACTACAACTTCTATGGCTCCATACAGGCCGTAAATGTAGCCAGCGGACTCACCCTCGACGAACTGGAGACTTACAGCGACGCACAACTCCAGAACTACGGGATCAAGCAGTGTAAGTTCAACATGGGTGTCTACGAGACATACTACACCTATTGGATTCGCCACCGCAACAATCCTTCCGAACCCATGGGACCAATGGAGTACGGCATCGTGCGGAACAATTTCTACCGAATGGTCATCACTGGCATCAACGGACTGGGGAACAGCATTATCTCTCCCAACACGCTGCGCGACAACTACCCCAACTCCTACCTGGACGTATCATTCGACATGAACACACCATAAGCCAGACAGGCAACGCAGCGGGAAAGCAGGGTTTAACCGCCAGATAAGGCAGAAAAATCCTGCTTTCTCTTTGTTATTCTCCCATTTAGTCGTACCTTTGTGACACATATAAATATATAATGTACGCAAATGAGAGCTTTTTCTTCTTTTAGCGCACTGGTGTTTTACCCGGCAGCAGCAACCGCAAGCGGACAGACTCCGGAAGCAAGTACCGGCGACAGTTTAGGTCGGGCTTCTGTCGAAGCGTCCCTTCCCGACAATCATTCCTGAACTCATTCAAAACGCCATACCATGAGACCCCTCACACTACTTCTCTGTGCAGCACTGACACAAGCACTGCCTTTGTTGGCCGACGAATTCCAGGTGACGTCGCCCGACGGACACCTGAAGGCAACCGTCTTTCTCAATGAAGGAAAACTCACCTACACCGTCAGCCGCGACGACCGCACCCTGGTCGACGAGTCGCCCCTGGGCCTGAAGCTCGCCACGACAGACCTCACGGAAGGACTGGAACTGGTGGAGACTGACAGCAGCAGCATCGATGACAGCTACACGCTGCCGGTAGGCAAACGCAGTCAGTACCGCGACCTCTGCAACGTGCTCTCCGTGCTCCTGCAGAAGGGGACGTGGAGGATGAACGTCCTGTTCCGCCTCTACGACGACGGCTTTGCCTTTCGCTACGTGATTCCCAAGTACGGCGGACGCTCCACGACCAACTTCACCGAAGAGGCCAGCCGCATACGTGTGGCAGGCATCCGGAGCACCACGGCCTGCCGCTTCCTCGGCAACTCGGGCGGCAACGACCCCAACTATCCCTACGAAGGGCTCTACGCAAACTACACCTCCTGGCAGACCCTGACCGAAACCGGCGACGCACGCTACAACACGCCCACACTCGTCTACAACGGCAAGGACTACATGCTTATCTCCGAAGCCGACAACCGCAGCATCTTCTGCACCTCGCTCCTGAAGGCCGAACAGCAGGCGGGCGAGTTCTCCTTCAGCTGGACAGGACAGACGAAAGACTATGCTGAGGAGAAGGCACACCGCATCTCGTCGTCGCTGCCCGCCTACACGCCGTGGCGCATGGCCGTGTGCGGCGACATCAAGACCATCTTCGAGACCACCATGACCGAGAACCTCTGCCCCCCGACCACCATGACCGACCTCAGCTGGATCAAGCCCGGCGTAGCAGCCTGGTACTGGGGCGGCTCGGACGGCGGCAAGGGCGAAGTGCGCGAAGCCTACGGCGGCCTGCGCGAAGGCGAATGGGCACACTGCCTGCTCTCTGCCGACATGGGGTGGCCCTACTACCTGATCGACGCCGGATGGAGCTCCTCATGGTTCCCGGGCTTCGTGAAGGATGCCAACGCCAAGGGCGTGGACTGCCTGCTATGGGGCGATTCCAGACTCATCTACAGCCAGGACTTCTCGAACGCAAACATGGACGCAACCCTGAAGAGATGGAAGAGCTGGGGCATCAAAGGCATCAAGGTCGACTTCTGGGAGGACGACTCGAAGGAAACCATGACACGCATGGAGAACCTCTACAAAGCTGCAGCCAAGTACCAGATGCTCGTCAACGTACACGGCTGCACACGCCCCTCGGGACTGCGCCGCACCTATCCTCACATCATGACGCAGGAAGGCATCTACGGAGGCGAACAGCAGTTCTGGAACCCCAAAAAGAACACCGCACAGCATCACCTCGACGTGATGTTCACCCGCAACGTCGTGGGCGCCATGGACTTCACGCCGGGCGACTTCGCCACCTGGCGAGGCAGCATCAACACCTGGCAGAGCATGGGGCACCACCTGGCGCTGACCACCCTCTTCGAGAGCAGCATCGTCCACATCGCCGAGAACCCCGAGAACCTCCGCCACTTCATCGGGCGCGACATCATGAAACGCCTGCCTGCCGCCTGGGACGAGAGCCGGCTGCTCGAAGGCAACCCCACGGCCTACGCCACCGTTGCCCGCAGGAAGGGCCAGGACTGGTGGCTCTCGGGCATCAGCGTGGGCGAACGGACATGCCGCGTGAAGCTGGACTTCCTGGAGGAAGGCACGACGTACACGGCCTACATCTACCGCGACGGCTCGTGCCGCAGCGACCTCAGGTTCGAAAAGAAGCAGGTGGACAAAAGCAAGACACTCAGCATCAAGGAGCTCAGCGAGGGCGGCTTCCTCGTGCAGCTCTCGCCGCAGGCCGACCTGGACGTCCCCGTGGAGCGCACGACCTACGAGGCCGAGGCTTCCGTCAACACGATTACGGGCAACACGAAGCGCAAGACCTACTCCTCGCTCCATGCCTCGGGAGGCGGCTTCGTGGGCGACCTCGGCCTGGGCGGCAAGCTGCAATGGAACCGCATCAAGGCCGACCACACCGGAGACTACATCCTGACCATCTACTTCATCTCGCGCGACACACGGACGGCAAAGCTCCTGGTCAACGGCGAACAGGTGGGCGACACCATCACCTTCCGCGACAACGGCGACTGCACCGGCACGTGGGACCCCGAAGGAATGTCGTGGAAGATGATTCCCGTCACCCTGAAGGAAGGCAGCACGAACACCGTCTGCATCCAATCCTTCGACGACCTCTGGGCCCCGAACTTCGACCGCATCACCATCCAGCCCGTTCCCTCCGACGACGACATCACGGGCATCCCCTCCCCTACCCCTGAGAACGAGAACGCCATCTACGCCCTGAACGGCTACAAGCTGTCCGGCACCCCCCGGCACGGCGTCTACATCAAGGACGGAAAGAAAATACTCATCAAATAACACACACACCTTACTACACCCATGAAAAGGAACATTTGCATCTCAGCACTGCTGTTCGTCGCAATCAGCGTTTGCGGCCAGTCCAACCACTACCTGACGAAAGAGGAGGCGCCGCGAGACACCACCTTCATCCCGGCACCCCCGGCATTCGGCTCGCTGCTGTTCGAACAGGACTTCCACATGTACCAGTACGGCAAGACGCTGCGCGAGACACCTCGCGGCAAACAGGCCGTGAAGGACGCCAACACCTCCACCGACAACATCCTGGAGGTCTTCTCCGAGGCCTTCGGACTGGAACTCTCGAAGGAGAACACACCGGAAATCTACAAGCTCATCGCCACGATGAAGGAAGACGCAGGCAGCTATGCCACGCGCTGCACGAAGAACCTCTACAAACGGACGCGCCCCTATGCTCTCTATGGCGAGCCGACACCCGTGCCCGAAGCGGAGGAACACCTGCGCCACAACGGCAGCTACGTCTCCGGCCACAGCGCAACGGGCGTTGCCGTAGCAATGGTGCTGGCCTGCATCAACCCCCAGCGGCAGAACGAGCTCTACAAGCGCGGCCTGGACTTCGGCGAGAGCCGCTGGATAGTGGGCTTCCATCACTACAGCGACGTCAAGGCCGGACAGATGGTCGGCGCACTCGTCCTGCCCGCACTGATGAACAACGAGGACTTCATGAAGCAGCTCGACAAGGCAAGAAACGAGTTCCGACGCATCACGAAGCAGAAGAAATAGGAAGGAGGGAAACGGCATGAGACACATTGCGCAAACCGCCCTGATGTTCCTTCTGGCAGGGCTGGGCATGCAGGCCCAAACCGCACGCGATGCCTGCACAAGCATTATGGTGGGAAGGGAAGCTTCCGCCGACGGCTCGGTCATGACGAGCCACACCTGCGACTCGTGGTATCGCACCTGGATGAACATTGAGCCCGCCCGGGACTTCCCGCGCGACACCGTCACCGCCATCCGCGAAGGACTCATGCACACCGAAAGCCAGAAGGACATGACGGGCACGAAGGAACGCGGCACCATACCGCAAGCCAAGCATACCTTCCGCTTCCTCAACACGGCATACCCCTGCCTGAACGAGAAACAGCTGGCAATGGGCGAGACGACCATCACGGGCCGCGACACTCTCCGGAACAAGGAGGGGCTCTTCATGATAGAGGAGCTGCAACGCATCGCCCTGCAGCGCTGCACCACGGCACGCCAGGCCATCCGCCTCATGGGCGAACTCATCCGGGAGTACGGCTACGGCGACAGCGGCGAATGCCTCACCATTGCAGACCCGAAGGAAGTCTGGATCTTCGAGGTCTTCGGCGAAGGACCGAAGAAGAAGGGCGGCGTCTGGGCTGCACAGCGCATTCCGGACGACGAGGTTGCCGTCAGCGCTAACATCTCACGCATCGGGCGCATCGACATCACCGACAAAGACCACTTCATGGCATCGGACAACGTCTTCTCCGTAGCCAGGAAGCTGAAGCTATGGGACGGCAAGGAGGAGTTCTCCTTCTGGAAGGCCTACTCGGGCGGCAACTACTTCGACGAGCCTAAGAACTACAGCGTGCGCGAGCTCTTCATCATGCGCAGGCTGGCTCCCGACGCCGGTTTCAACGATGAAATGGAGGAACTGCCCCTGTCGGTGAAGCCAAAGGAGAAACTCTCCGTCGAGACGGTCTCGAAGCTGCTCGGCTCTTACTACGAGGGGACGGAGCAGAGCCTTGCCAGCCGCATCGACACGCTGGCGAAGGGTCGCGGCGACGTGAAGCTGAAGGGCGGCAAACCCTTGGCGAGCAATCCCTGGATGCGCCCCGACGAGATACGCCGCTATGCCGGACTGCTTGGCGACAGCACGATGCAGAACATCCGCACGGTGAGCGTCTCGTGGTGCGCCTACAGCACCGTCATCCAGCTGCGCTCGTGGCTGCCCGACGACATCGGCGGCGTGGCATGGATAGCGCTCGACAACCCCGGACAGTCGCCGCGCTTCCCCGTCTTCGCGGGCTGCACGGAGCTGCCCATGATGCTCGGCATCTGCGGTCAGCACAGCAAGCGCGACGATGCAGCCCTCTGGCATTACCGCGAAGCCAACCGCATCTCCTCCCTGAAATGGGGACAGACGCGCGAGTCGCTGCAGGCGGCTCAGCAGTATTTCCTCGACAAGGGCCGTCGCGAGATGCCCTTCGTGGAACAGACCTGGCAGGGCTTGGACGAGAAGGAGCGCACGGGGTTCCTCAACGGCTACACCGCCGACTTCTTCAACGCCACCGCCGGACGCTGGGACCAGCTGGCACGCAAGTACTGGCGACAGTTCTGGTCAGGCTTCTGACCGCTCCGGCGTGATTGGCAGAACGGCAGAAGCCTGTTTCGGAAGCGTCGCGAGCTGAGTTGAGCCCCTACTCGACGGTTGCTCTGACGTAGGGTCGTATCACGACCGGACCGACGAGTCCGGCGGGCAGGAGCTGGTCGCCAGCCTGCCAATGCTTGTGTGCGACGAAGGTTGTGCGGCCGGAGGGACGGCCAGCCTCGGGCTTTTGCATCCAGTCGGGCCACTCGGTGTAGTGTTCGCCTTGGGCCTTGAAGTCGGCGGGAAGCTGCTCGTCGCCAATGAGACGGTTCACCCATTGGTTTGTGACGCGGAGTTCAATCTGGTTCTCGCCTTCGCGAGCAACCTTCGTGATGTCCGTTTCGTAAGGTTCATTCCAGAGGATGCCCAGGCTGTCGCCGTTCACGAAGACCTCGGCCATGACGAAGACTTGCCCGAGGTCGAGCATCAGGCGGACGTCCTCTCGGCAGTAGTTCTTTGGCAAGGCGAACGTGCCTGAATAGATGGCCGTGCCGCTGAAGTACTTCACGTTGTCGTCATCGTCCACATCGCTGAACGACATGAGTTCCGAGAACTTACGTTGCCACTGGGGGCCCCACTTCTGCTTGAAGTCGACGGTCCACGTTCCGCCGAGGGGCAGCACGTCGGGCACGGCATCCACCTGCGCCTGAGCTGTGGTGCCATCGACTTTTGTCAGCGTCAGCTCACCTGCCTCGGGCGTGTACCAGACGGGCTTGCCGTCCTCGATGACCAGCGACGGTTCGGGCTTGTGCTGAGCCAGGTTGATGGTCATGTCCTCGGTGAAGAACTGGTCGTGCCACGTCTCTCTTACCTTATATATAAGGTGTAGCTTCGGAGCCTCCAGGCCTTCCACCTGTCCGGGCAGTGGGGTCTTTATCTCGCTGGCAGGGATGATGAATTGGCCTGCCGCAATCTTCTGCTTCAAGAGGTTGGTGACATCGACGGTCTCGGGAGCGCGAACGTTGCCGAAGAGCGTGGGCACCTTGCCGTAGAAGGCCGTCAGGATGGCCAGCTCGCCCTCCTCGCCCTGCTGCGGCAGCTCGAGGTGTTGCTTCTCGGACACGGTGATGGTGTGCTGCTGACCGCCGACGGTGTACTTCACTCGCATGCTCTTCACGATGCCGAAGCAGGGGTCGCCGCCCGCAAAGTCGTTGGTCGCATCGATGGACAGACGGCCGTCGCGCACCTGACCGCTCACCTTGTCGGTGACGTCCACGAGGCCGAAGGGCAGGAACTGTCCGTAGTCGGCACGCACGATTTCGAGGTCGGGAAGCAGCTCAGGCGCAGGGCCTTTGAGGGTCTGGCTGGCGGCAGTATATTGCACGTCGCCCTCTGCTGGCTGGCGGAACACGATGAAGTAGGCTTCCTCGGGCTTGAAGGAGAGCGGAATCTCCGTGATGCCGTCGGAACTGCGCCACACCGGAACATTCTCCATGCTGCCCGTCTGCGCATTCCAGAGCTCGGGCACCAGGCCTTCGACGCGGAAGCGGCAGAGCTCGGTGCGATAGTCTTTCTGCTGGTTCGACACGAAATAGACCTCGGCCTCGCTCGTAGAACGATGCAGGAAGCAGAGCCGCTGGTCGCCGTAGCCGCCGCTGAAGTCGGGCAGAAGTCCGGTCTCCTTCATGGCATCCTCTACGCCGATGTCCCTGATCTTCCCGTTGTTATCCTTGCCCCACAGCTCGTCGACCAGAGCCTGATACTCCACGTCGCTCTGCGGATAGCCGTCCAGCGACGGTGACCCTTCGGGGCGCTTGCCGATGATGAGGGCGCCGGCATCGGTCAGCGACTTGAGCTGTTGCAGGAGCGACAGCGTGGGCTGCTCTTCGGCAGGCAACGTCATGAGGCGATAGGTGCGACCGACGGCCGTGCGCAGAAGGCCGTCCTGAACGGTCAGCTTCCTCACGTCCGAGGCGGATATCTGGTCGTAATCCAGTCCCAGCTGGCGTATCTCGGGCTGATTGCTCCCCATGTTGGGCGACGACTCGCCGATGAAGACCAGCACATCCTGCACGCCCTGGCCCTGCTGGAGCAGGTACTGCGAACGCGCACAATAGTCCATCCAGGCCCGACCTTGCTCCCACCAGGTGTTGTGGCGGTTGAAGTTCGTGCCGTACTGCCCGAGGCTGAAGCCTGGTCCGACCTCCCAAGGCTGATGAGCATTGGTGTGGAGGATGAAGCGGTTCACGCCGTTCGTCCAGTTGAGGTCGCCTTGTGCCTTGAGCATGCCAGGGTGGTTGCGGTGGCGACTCTCGCCGCCGGCTGCCGTGAACGACTCGGCTCCAACCACTTGATTGCCGTTCTGATGGGCGATGGAGGCAGCCAGATTGGCCACGCTGCCGAACATGTTGCTGCCTACCCAGAACTCGCTCATGGGCACATCGGCCGGAGCGCCGACCTCCATCGCGTTGAAGGGACCTTCATATGGCTCGGTCAGGAACCTCATGCCATGCTTGTGGCAGAGCTCGCCGAAGTATTCATAGTAGTTCTCGGCCATGAGCTCGCCGACGGTGAGACGCAGGTCCCAGAGGAAACGTTCGGCCACATTGCAGCCATCCACATAGTAGCCAGCCAGGGCGGGCAGGTAGGTGGTGAGGTCGTAATGCCGCCGAGCGGCAAACTCCTGCTCGAAGCCTGGTGTCCAGTTGCCGCAACCTACCTCGTAACTGTCTATGAGCGAACCGGTAAGGGCTGTTCCGACCAGCGAGCCGAGCTTGTCGATGATGGGCTGGATGCCGCCTTGCCAGAAGGCGTCGAGCGCCTTGCGACTCATCTTGTCGCACTCCAGTCCGTTGCCTCCGGCCAGCGCCGGATGGTTGGTCATGCCGGTGGGCGTGAAGCCGATGCGCAGGATGGTCCAGTTGCCTTCGGGCACTTCCCACGTCAGCGTGCCGCCGGGCAGCATCCGGTCCGACAGGTTGACGATGTCCTCGCGCTTGACGATGGCCCGCTCGTCCACATCGCGGGTCTCAGGCATCAGGTGGCTCTTGAAGTGATTGTTGCTGAGCGTCTTCTCGTCCAAACCGCTGATGCGTTGCTCGCTCTGCGGGGTGGGAAAGGCAAGCACGGCGATGTCCTGGTAGAACTCGTGGCGCGATTTGGGCTTCGACAGGACGACGCTCATGGTGCGACCGCCCTCTACGCGACGCTCGCTGTAGGTGACAGTCTGCATGGCATCTTCGGGTTTCACCCAGGGGCCGCCACTCGACGACCATCCGGGACCGTTGTGGAAGGACAGCTCCATGCCGAGGCGCTTTGCTTCGCTTGCAGCATGTTGCAGCAGGTCGAGCCACTCGGGACTCATGTACTCGACGGGGCCTTGCGGAAAGCCCATGCCGCCGTTGAAGAGCGTTGCCTCCTGAATGCCAACACGATGCATGGCTTCGAGGTCGGCGGTGATGCCTTCGCGCGTCACGTTGCCGTCCAACCAATGCCACCAGGTGCGCACCTTCGCCTCCTTGGGCGGATTGGCAAAGCCATCGCGCAACTGAGAGAGGCTGACGCTACTGCTCTTCTGCGTCGATGTGCAGCCGACGGAGAGCATCAGGACACTAATTAACGTAGCCAGCATCGACAGACGGCTTATGACGGAACTGGCGTGTAAGAGATTTTTATTCATAGCTTTACTGAGTTTTCACTTAATAAAAATGGCCGAACATCCGCAGACGTCCAGCCATACGTTCACGAGGGTTTCTCTACAGACGACCGTATCAATAGGTCACCACGGGCTTGAGCTCCTTTGCCTGCGCAATCATCTTAGCCACCTCCTTCACAGAGGGGACGCGGCGGACGAGCTTCTTGGCGTCGTTCGTCTCCAGCATCTTCTGCACGAGGTTCTCGGCGACGCGATGGCGGAACTCCTTCACGGTGTCCACACCGGCAGCTTCCAGCAACTCGGCGAACTGCGGGCCTACGCCCTTGATGCGGAACAGGTCGGCATGATTGGTCCAGCGGAGGATGAGCTTCTCGCTGATGCCAGTCTCCTCGGCCAGAGCAGCACGGCCCTTGGGGGTAGCACACTTTGCCAGCAGGTCGTCGACCTTCACTACGCCGGCGTTGATGAGTTTCGGAGCATAAGCCTCGCCTACGCCCTCGATGTCAATAATCTTGTAAGCCATAGTCATTAGTTTTTGTAGATTAATAAAGTGTCTTTACGCACACAAAGTTACGGATTTTTATTTTATCCCCAAGCGTTTCAACAGGATTTTTTGCTTGCCCGGCCCTAAAAAAACCATGTTGTCCCCCGCAAAAGGCCCAACGCTTCAAGAATAAGACCCTAGCTCTTCCGGAATAAGACCCTAGCGCTTCCGAAATAAGACCCTGGCGCTTCCGGAATAAGACCCTAGCGCTTCCGAAATAAGACCCTAGCTCTTCCGGAATAAGAGCCTAGCGCTTCCGGAATAAGAGCCTAACGCTTCCGAAATAAGACCCTAGCGCTTCTTCTGTCAGAACGGTTGGTGCCCTACCCTTCCCCGAACAGACATAATATAATATGTACGCGCGTAAGGAGCCTCGTGCGAACTTCGGGAACACTTCTCCCCTCGCCTCCGTCACGGGAAACCAAGGGGCATGGAATCTTCCCGAAGTCCGCACCTTGCCCATGTCCCCTGTCCGGACATCCATCCGGACGCATCTGCATCCTATACGCAAAGGGCGATATTCGTCCTCGGGCATCTCTTCCACTGCTTTAGCCTCCCCCTCCTGCTGATGACGGAACCGAAACAGACAAGGCAAAATGAAAACGATACGACATGATGCGGTAAAAGTTCCCAAAGTCCGCACCATATTCTTACTCCAGCTTCTCTTCGGTGCGAAGTTCGGGAAGACTTGCGGCTCAGAGGTGCGGACTTCGTGAACTTTTCCTGCGTCTGGTGCGGAGTTTAGGAACAATTAGTGTCTCTTCGTGCGGACTTCAGGAACATTTTGGCTCAAAGCACCTGCTCCGGTGCATACCGACGGGTGTTCAATAAGTGAGAAGTCCGCACCGAAGCGCAAAGTTTTCCCAATGTTCGCACCTTTTGGGGCGTTTTGCATGTCCTGGTGCGAACTTTCGGAACTTTTCGAAGGGGTAAAGCCGACCTGCTTCGCGAACGGGGGAAAGAAGTCTTCTGAAACTTCGCACCAGAGCATCCGACCTTCAGCGACTGCCGACGGCGAACTCCGCGCGTAAAAACAGAAAAAGGGGCTTCCTAAACTTCAAAATAGCACGAAAAACGGACACACTCGCCTCCTCGACTCACAACTTTTGCGAAAAGTATTGACAACACACTCCGATTTCCCAAATTTTACGAGCGGTTCCAGAATACACTCTGTTTCAAACCATTAGAAAACGAGCGTATCGAAGTCCAGATACAGCGTGCGGTTTTTGCCGAAAGAGCACGGCGAAACGGTCAACACACCGTGCTCTTCTGGGCAACACAGCACGCTGTGTTTGGCATCGAGGCGTGGCGCGTCTGTTTTCGCAGCGTGCGACGAGACAAAACACAAGAAAATATATTACAAGATTTTTACAGCAAAAACGTACAAAGGCATTTAACAGGAGAGAACGAGCAGCTTGCTGTGGCTGCGTCCTCCCCTGCCCTACCCCACTAAACCCACTGATAGACAGTGTCTTCGTACTGCTCGATGATGCGCATCGACTCAGCATCGAGCCCTTGCCCCTCCTTGTAGTGCTGTTTGAGGAACTGATGGAGCGCCGCACGGACCACATTCTGCTTCTCCAGTTTCTGCCGGAAGGCAATGTAGTCGAGGGCATTGCGGTCGTCCTCTGTCGTGAAGAAGCTGAAGCCGCCCACCTTCTGTATGGTGCACACACGGCGCAAGGGCTTCGGCGCAGGCGTCTCCTGTACAATCTGCGTACGGACTGCCTCGTTGGTAGCCAACGGCTTCGGTGCAACGAAATTGCGCGTGGCATCCTCGGCCACACGACTGATATTCAGGGATTTCTTTTTAATTGCCATAGTATGATTTCGTTTTGTGTTTGTTATCTTTCTGTTAGCTTTGTGCCGCGCCTGCATTCGCTTTCCGCCAAGACTCTCGCCGCTCCGTGGCTCTTCTTACCGCAGCTATCCGCGTATCTCAATACGCAAAAATGCAGATAGCCCCGTATTCAGGTATTCAAATATCTACATACTCCGTTCGCGTATGAACTTATTGTATGCAGCATTCGCAATTTGTCCCCAACGGGCTGGCGTCCAACTTTTTGGACGAGCCTTGCGACCTATCATATACTCGGCCACGCGCATATAGTCATCAGCCACGGGGCTGTTGCTGGCATACTCGTAGAGCGACATTTCATAGGCTACACTCTCTGTGCAACGCACGCTTTCGCGAACGCTGACGGGGAACAGAGGAGCCTGCACCTCGGCAGTATTGCTATAGTATTCCTTCACTTCGCGGCTGATGCTGCGGTTCTTGTTCCAGCGGACAAGTAAATAGCCCATGATGCTGACCGGGCAACGCAGTTGCGTGCGCACCTTATTTATATAGTCGAGCAGGCGCGGGAGGCCCTGCAGACTGTAAATGCCGGCTTCGGTAGGAACAATCACGAAGTCGCTCGCAACCAAAGCGTTAGTGTTCATAAGCGTCTCGCCGCCAGGAGCACAGTCGATGAAGATATAGTCGTACATATCGCGTATCCGCAGCCCGGAATCAGGGTCGGTCAACTCCAGGAAGTCGGCCAGGCGGCGCTCGCGATTGTACATCAACTGCAGTTCGGCATTGATGTTGCTCATGCTATGGCTGCCCGGGACATAGTCCAAACCATCGTAGCGCGTATAGATCGGCAAAGGGAGCGACTCGCCAGGCTTGCCGTCGTGTAGCCATTCGTAAATCGTGCTGTCGGCTTCCAGATGAACGGTCTTGTCCACAGTGTCTGTCAAATTGCACTGCGGATCAGTGTCGATGAGCAAGACCTTCTTGCCGAGAAGCCAAAGAGCAAAGCCGAGATTGACACATGTGGTGGTCTTTGCGCAGCCACCCTTATCGTGTAAAAGAGAAATTACCTGTGACATATTTATCCTTCGTTTGTTCGTTGATTCGCGATGCAAAGTTAAAAAGAAAGTTTCATTCCCGCAAGAAAATACACAAATATTTTCACATATTCGCATATCAGAGTATGTAAAAACAAGTAATGCAGAACATTCTTCCGACATTTTATCGCTTAATTATAAGGAACAAGCACACGCATACCCAAATATCTGCAAATATGCAGGTACACACATAGCAGCACGTATGCAGATAGCGAAGCATACAGATACACAGATATCGACATATCCAAACACCCAGGCATACATATACCCAAACATGCAAATAGCGACGTATGCGAACACCTGAGCATTGGAATACATAGGTTGTCGAGTATCCAGACATCTAAATCTGCGCACATCCAGATACCCAAGTACAAGAATAGCTAAATATAGACATACGGAGGTTAACAAATAGGAGAAATCTCGTATATATTATTAGATAGGGTAAATAAACAGAAAGCCAGAAGTGTTCCTAAAATCCGCACATAGGCAGATGTACCTGAAATCCGCACCTATGACACGAAACTCCACACCAAATGTTCCGTTCGTTCGCACCATGTGTTCACAATCTCCGCACAAAAAGACAATGTAGCAACTGAATAACAACAACTTAGAGGACACGATATTAAATAAAGAAATTCAATTATTATAAAACTGACGTCTTTTATAGAACATCGTTTATCACGTTTTGCTTTTATAATGTTTATTCCGAACCGAAAACTATTGCTATTCAGAGCAATACGCGTCGTATGGTGCGAACAAGCGGAAGACTTGGTGCGAGGAATGAGAACTATTGGTGTACAGAATGTGAAGACACGGTGAGGACTTCGAGAAGACTTTGCATCTTTCTGGTCTCTGGCAAGGGTGTTGGCAAATAGGGTAGGGTAGGGACATTCATCCCGGCTGGAGGGAACAGCCTTGTCACGAACTGCGAACACGGATGGTGCTGGCAGGGAGCAGATGATTGTGCAGCGGGGGAAGAGGATGGTGCAGGCAGGGAGCAGACGACGGTGCGGCGGTGGAAGAGGACACTCGGAAGACAACATGGGAAACATGGGTGCAACGCTGGCGGATAAGCCCGGTGCAAAGAAAACGTGCAGAATGGTGTGAATGCCTTCCTTCACCGACGTGCGAAAGGCAAAAAACAACGAAGTGCGAGAGTTTGGAACACTTTTTCAACCGAAAACAAACATTTTTCATTAAAAAGTTTGGAATTTATGATGGAATGGCCTAATTTTGCAGACGAATTCATCGAAGAAAACGAGATGGCAAAGAAAAAAGGACTTGCTATGGTCAACCCAAGAAATGAGTTGGTGCAGACGATAGCTAACAATCGCGACCTGGACTTCATCCTGAATCCGGTAAGCTACACACAGATTCGTGGCAACTTCTCGTTGGTGCAGACCAACCTGATGATTGCCATCATATCGCAGCTGCAGAATCGCATCCGCGAACAACTCAGCCTGGGCGAGAAGTCGTTCCTTTTCAAGCCGGAGGACCTCTCGGGCAACCTGCTCCACTTTGAGATACCGCTGAAGGAGCTGGGCATCAGCCCCAAGAAGTACGACGAGTTGGAGGTGGCGTGCGAAGCCTTGCACAAGTTGGACATGTCCTACAAGCGCTACGACGAGTACGAGGGCGTGGAATACACGGTGATGCAGAACATCTTCCACAAGATAGAGTTCCCGAAGGCCGAGCTGAACGCTGCCGGCGAGAAGGTGGCCTACAAGGGTGGGCAGCGGCGCAAGGGCGTCATCAAGATAGACATGGTGGACGAGAGCGCCCGCGAGATTCTGAACCTCCGCAAGGGCTATACACGCCACCTGAAGGGCATCACGCAGCTCTGCCGCAGTCCGCGCACGCCGCGACTCTACATCTACCTGAGCGCTTGGCGAAAGATTGGCTCATGCACCGTGAACTACATCGACCTGAAGGAGTTCTTCGGCGTGCTCACGTTCAGCAAGGACCACAAGCGCATCATCGAGAACAAGTACGTCAAGTACGGAGCCTTCCACCGCGATGTGCTCGACCCTGTGCTCAAGGAGATGCGCAAGCTCTCGGACGAGGGCAAGGTGGAGTTCTGCTTCGAGTACGAGCCGGTCTATCCCTATGGCGTCCGTCGTGGCGACCCGGACAGCATCCGCTTTACCCTTATCGAGGGCAAGATGGGGCAGGCACAACTGCACGAGAGTTTCCTGGGCAAGACGCGGGCCAAGCTCATCACCCGATACGGACTTCAGCCGATGGAATGGTCGAAATTGGAAGACCTCATCTACGACGGTCTCGACCTCAGAGAAGAGCTGGCCCGTATTGACAAGCTCATCGAGGACAAGCAGCCGGACAACGTTCATGCCTACGTCACCGAAGTGCTCTACCGCTGGCTCCTCGAGCAGCAGAAACCCAAGGAGCCCGAGTTTGCCGAGGCTGTGGAGATTGTCGACGAGAAGCCGGAGCGCCCCTTCGTGCAACCCGTCTATCAGCAAAAGTGGGAGATGTGGATGGAGAAAGCCAAGGAACGTCTGGGCGAACCGTTCTACAACCAGTACATGACCTGCGCCAGCCTCTGGGCCGTCCGCGACAAGGTCGTGTTCGTGGAGGTGCCCAACAAGTTTGTCTCAGAACAGTGGGAAGAGCATCTCAGCGAGATCATCAGCTATTTCTACAGCGCCTTCGGTGCCGACAAACGCCTCACCTATATCTTCCAAGACGCCAATTAATATTAATAAAGAATCAGAAAACAAGATGTCAGAACAGTTAGTCATTCAGGGCGAGACAAAGCAGGAACGCTACGAAGCGCTGCTGCCGCAGATAAAGTCAGTAGTAGGGGAAGAGCCAGACCTCATTGCCAATATGGCCAACGTGGCAGCGATGCTGCATGAGACGTTCGGCTTCTGGTGGACAGGCTTCTACCGCGTTCGGGACGACGTTCTTCTGCTCGGTCCGTTCCAAGGGCCGATGGCCTGTACCCGTATCAAGAAGGGTAGGGGAGTGTGCGGCACGGCTTGGCAAAAGGGGGAGACGCAGATTGTGCCCGACGTCGACCAGTTCCCTGGCCACATCGCCTGCTCGTCGGCATCCAGGAGCGAAATCGTCGTCCCCGTCACCATGGAGGGAGAAATCATTGGCGTCCTCGACATCGACAGTGCCGAGCTCGACACCTTCGACGAGACCGACCGTCGCTACCTCGAACAAATCGTAAAGATGTTACCATGAGGAAACTGACATTATTATTATATATGTGTCTGGCATCCATGATGACTCAGGCACAGGTGGAGCGGTCGCTTCCTGCGCTTCACGTGGAGGGGCGGCACTTGGTGGATGCATACGGCAATCGTGTCGTGTTGCATGGTGTGATGGACACACCCAACGCCTGGTTCAACGGCGGACGATGGGGATGGAGCTACGACGACGAGGGACTCCGTCGTTGCCTCGACTATTTCGAGAAACTCTATACGGGCCTTGAGCGCTCGAACTGCGACATCTTCCGCCTGCACCTCGACCCGGCCTGGACCAACGACAAGGACTTCGTCTATCCCGTTTCAGCGGAACAACCCCAAGGCATCGGCGGCGAGGCCGACATCAGCCACTTCAATCCCGACCGACTCCGGAGGTACATGCGCTCGCTCTACATGCCTTTGGCACAGAAGGCTTTGGCGCACGGCATGTACGTCGTGGTGCGGCCCCCGGGCGTCTGCCCCTTCAACCTCAAGGTGGGCGACTACTACCAGAAGTACCTCATGGAGGTGTGGGACATCGTCTCAAGGGACGACACCCTCAGGAAGTACTCGGGACAAATCGGCATCGAGCTTGCCAACGAGCCCATCAACATCAGGAACAGCGAAGGTAAAGACGACGTCCGGGCCTTGCACGACTACTTCCAGCCCATCGTCGAGGTCATCCGCAGGAACGGCTTCGACGGCATCATCTGGGTGCCGGGGACGGGCTTCCAGTCGAACTATGCCGCCTACAAGGAGCATCCCGTTGAGGGTCGGAACATCGGCTATGCCGTCCATGTCTATCCCGGCTGGTACGGCTGCGACGACAAGAAGGTGGACCGCGACGCCGACATCGAGAAGAGCAAGCAAGACTTCATCCGCCAGTTCAGGAAGCAGGTGCCTGTCGTCGAGACGCATCCCATCTTCGTCTCCGAGGTCGACTGGAGTCCCGTCAAGGAGCCGCGCGTCTTCGACAAGGTCAACGAATGGGGCGACTCCATCTACAGGAATCTGGGCACCTGGGCGACGGCCAGCACGTCGAAGTGGGGCGTCTGCTACAAGGCGATGCTCGACCACTTCGGCAACGTCTCGATGACCCTGACGCATCCGCACGACTACCTCGACCTGGACCGCCTCGTGAAAGACCCCGAGCACCCCGTCCCTGCCTTCGACGGCAACCCCGAAGCCTGCTCCGGGGCCTGCTGGCAATGGTACAAGGACTATAAAGGTGAAAAGGTAAAAAGGTTAAAAGGTGAAAAGGGAACGTTCACGAACCCCATCGTCCGTGCCGACTTCCCCGACCCCGACGTGATACGTGTTTCGGACACGTACTACATGGTCAGCACCACGATGTACCACTTCCCCGGAGCCACCATCCTCCGGTCGCACGACATGGTCAACTGGGAGTATTGTGCCCAGCCGCTCACGCAGCTCACCGACGAGGACAAGTACAGCCTCCGCGACGGCAAGAACGCTTACGCCCGGGGCATGTGGGCATCGTCTATCAAGTGGCACGACGGCACGTTCTACCTCCTCGTCAACGGCAACGACCACAGGGCTTGGCTCCTCACGGCAACCGACCCCGAGGGCGAATGGACGGTGCGCCGCCTCTCACGCAACTACTACGACCCGGGTCTCCTCTTCGACGGCGGCAAAGTCTATATCGTCTGTGGCATCAACCATCTGCAGATGTGCGAGCTCGACGAAGACTTCAATCTTCTTCGCGAGCAGGAAGTCGTCGTAAGAGAAGGCAGCGGGCTGGAAGGCTGCCACCTCTACAAGATAGGCGACTACTATTATATATATGCCACATACGGCGGCTGGCCGAGCGGTCAGACCGTGTTCCGCTCGAAGGACATCTTCGGTCCCTACGAAGAGCGCGTGCTCGTGGAGAAGTGGTACGACGGGAAGCCCAACACCATCCACCAGGGCGCACTCGTGGAGGACACAGGCGGCAAGTGGTGGACCATCATGCAGGAAGACCTCGGAGCCCTGGGCCGCTTCCCCAACCTGCAACCCGTGGAGTGGCAGGACGGCTGGCCCATCGTGGGCATGAACGGCAAGCCATACGCCAGCTTCACCGAACGCATTCCAAGTCCGACGAGCGAAGGCAAGAGCATCAACCGCCTGCCTCGCAGCGACGACTTCAGCGAGCCGATGCTCGGGATGCAGTGGCAGTGGAACCACTATCCAGCCGAGGGTGCCTGGAGCCTCACCGAACGTCCCGGCTGGCTGCGGCTGCGGACCGTCGGCATTGCCGAGCGTCTGCCTCAGGCCCAAGGCATGCTCACCCAGCGCATCTTTGCCGACCCCGACCGAGCTTCTACAGCCACCATTCGCCTCGACGTCAGCCATCTCCAGGAAGGCGACCGCGCCGGCATCTGCATCTTCCAGGACCCCTACGCCATGATTTGTGTGGAGCGGACCCCCTCTAACTCCCCCTTAAAGGGGGAGAATAAAGACTCCCTCCCTTTAAGAGAGGGCAGGGGTGGGTCTGCCTATCAACTTGTTTGGTGTCAGGATGAGGTTCACAAAGCCACGGACCCCCCAACCCCCTTTAGGGGGAGACTTTCGCGGCAGGAACTCCCCCTAAAGGGGGATGGGAGGTCTCGATATGTTTATCTCCGCGCCTCCATCCGTTACGGCGAGAACAAGGCCCGCTTCCAGTACTCCCTCGACGGCAAGACCTGGGAACCCTTCGGCGGCGAGACACAGCAGTCGTTCAACCTCTCTGTCTTCGTCGGCTCGCGCTTCGGCATCTTCTGCTACGCCACCAAGCAACAAGGCGGCTATGCCGACTTCGACTGGATTTCGACGGAGCCTTAGCCTTCAGGAAGCGACTGACCATGAGATGTACACCACTCGGTGTAACACCACTTGGTGTACATCAATGGGCATCGCTTTGTGTGCTCATGTTCAACAAGTTGGTTAATGAATGTTAATGTTTACCACTTGGTGTACAACTTATTTGTTTACATTGAAATCTTTTCCTACTTTTGCAAGTGCAATCCTAAAAACTCCAATCAATGAGCAAGCCTTTTATCAGTAAAATTGTGGATATTGGGACACGGGTGTAGAATGTGCAGTATATGCTCATTATGTTTCCCAAATGTTTCCCAGATTCGCTGTAAAGTGCTGATAATCAGTCACCGTTAGCCGCCGAAAGGCTGCGAAAACGAACGAAGCAGCAAGAGGCAATATGCTTGCATGGATTGAAAATTGTGTGTAACATTTATCAATAACTTAACATCTAACCCCAAACAATTATGCAAAAGAATTTTGTCCATTGGATGTTCGCCGCTATCCTCGTTTGCGGCGCAAGTGTGTTCACATCGTGTTCGTCGAACGAAGACACCCCCGCCCCACAACCTGACATCAACCTTGCTGAGAAAATTGTCGGCAAATGGATGACTGCCGAACTGGACGGCAAGCCGTGTCCAACCAACTTGAAAGCTGTTGTCACATTCGATTCACCTACGAAAGCATACGGTAGTCTTTCTGATTTCTATAGCAAATCGTGGAACGACGAGGTGGAAGCCGACGTCAAGATCGACGGAAACAAAATGATCATTACAGCGAAGGAAGATGACCACACCACACATGTGCTGAATGTTACCGTTTCCTCCATTACAGATGAGGATATGGTGCTGAGTTCCGAATGGACTGTCCTTGTTGATGGCAAAGAGGCTTATCACGAGGTATATGAAGAGGAGCGCTGGGTACGCGTGACAAAAGACTATGAGTCAGCTTTCCTTGGCACATGGGAAGGCAAGGTGACCAGAGATTTGGGTGACCCAACTAACGATGAGGTACACCGTTGGGAATGCATGGCCGCCGGCAACTACGCATTCTACGACTTGGTGGACAACAAGTGGGTAGAAGCTCCCCACTACCTGGCAGACTACTTCGTCGATGGCACGTTGCTCTGCACCCGCTGGCAGGACACAAAAAACAGCGAGGAACTGCGTGAGTGGTGGGAAATTGAAAGCATCAAGGATGATGTGATGAAAGCAACGGCCCTGCGTGTTCGCGAGGACGGTTCGACTTACACAGCTTCATTCCAGATGACGAGAGTACAGCCGGAGACTATCGATTACAGCGATGATGACAACTGGCTTGCGTTTCCGGAAATCACCAAAGACGTTGATGCTATCTACATCTACTCAACTTCGTACATTGAGTCGAGTTTCGACGATGGTGCCTCCAATTACGTACCTATCGACAACGCCGAGATGATATTGCGCGCTCAGGGTGAATATGAGACGAATGCAAGCGTGTTTGAGGAGTCTTGCAACGTGTTTGTACCATATTATCGCCAGGTTGGCATGAAGTATGCTGGAGAAGTTTCAAAGAAATACGGAAGTATTGAGCCAGCACTTGCCGGTTTATCCTATACCGACATCAAAGCATCCCTCGACTACTTCTTCGAGAACTGCAACAACGGCCGCCCGTTCATCATTGCGGGTCACAGTCAGGGATCGGCTATGGTCAAGTATGTATTGAAAAACTATTTCAAGGAACATCAGGACTATTATAAGCGCATGGTAGCCGCCTATCCCATTGGCTTCTCCATCACGAAAGACGATCTCGAGCAATATCCATACCTGAAGTTCGCGACAGGCGAGAGCGACGCAGGTGTCATCGTCAGCTATAACACCGAGGGCCCCAA
>DGTM01000057.1 GCA_002394305.1 Prevotellaceae bacterium UBA4336 | reverse complement strand
ATAACTTCCACGAGCGAAGCGAGTTTACTTCCTTTCTTACTCCCTCTTTTACTTCCGAAAGTTGAAAACATTCACTAAAGAACTGGACTGCATGAAGGTAGCTGTGGTGAAATACAATGCGGGAAACATCTTTTCCGTCGTTCACGCCCTGGAGCGAATGGGCGTCGAGCCAATCCTGACGGACTCGGCCGAAGAACTTCGCAGCGCCGACCGGGTAATCTTCCCCGGTCAGGGCGAGGCTTCGGGCGCGATCCACTATCTGCGGGAGCACGGGCTGGACCGCATCATACGCTCGCTCACGCAGCCGGTGCTGGGCATCTGCATCGGCCAGCAACTCATGTGCCGCCATTCCGAAGAGGGCGATGTGGACTGTCTGGGCATCTTCGACGCCGACGTCAAGCGCTTCCGTCCCCTCTGCCACGAGGACAAGATACCGCACATGGGATGGAATTCAATCCAAAATCATAATGTCCAGAATTCAAAATCAGCCCTCTTAGAGGGGGTAGATGGTGAGTCCGTCTACTTCGTCCACAGCTTCTATGTGCCCGTCTGCGAGCACACGACAGCCGTCACCGAATACATTCACCCCTTCAGCGCTGCCATGCAGAAGGACAACTTCTACGCCACGCAGTTCCACCCCGAGAAGAGTGGGGCAGTGGGGCAGCAGATACTATGTAACTTCCTGGAACTATAAGCCCCCCTCTAACTCCCCCAAAGGGGAGAATAAGGACCCCCTACCCCCTTTAGGGGGAATAAAATTACAAAACGATAAAATCATAAATAAATAGTAAATCGTAAATCGTCAAATAGTAAATGGAGCTGATTCCTGCAATTGACATCATCGACGGCAAGTGCGTGCGTCTGACCAAAGGCGACTACGACACGAAGAAGGTCTACGGCGACCCGCTCCGGATGGCACAGGAGTTCGAGGACCTGGGCATGCGCCGACTGCATGTGGTCGACCTGGACGGAGCCAAGAGCAGGCACGTGGTCAACATCGACACCCTACGTGCCATCACCTCGCACACCAGTCTGGTCGTCGACTTCGGCGGAGGCGTGAAGACCGACGAAGACCTGGAGAAGGCCTACGATGCAGGCGCGACGCTCGTCACGGCAGGAAGCATCGCCATCACCGACCCGGAGCGCTACCTCGGCTGGCTCGGGAAGTACGGCACCGACCGCCTCATACTGGGTGCCGACGTCAGGGATGGCCGCGTCTCCATCAACGGATGGAAGGAGGATTCCGACGTGCGGCTGGAGGACTTCCTGCAGCGCTACATGCAGGCAGGCACTCGCAACGTGCTCTGTACCGAGATAAGCCGCGACGGCACACTCGCCGGACCGGCCATCGACCTCTACCGCAGCATCATGAGGCGCTACCCCGACTGCCACCTCATAGCCAGTGGCGGCGTGGGCAGCATGGAGGACATTCTTGCCCTCGACGCAGCAGGCATCCCGGCCGTCGTCTTCGGCAAAGCCTACTACGAGGGGAAGATTGACATAGGAAAATTAAAAATGAATAATTAACAATTAAAAGTTAAAACTAAAATTGTTAGCAAAGAGAATCATCCCTTGCCTGGACGTCAAGGACGGGCAGACCGTGAAAGGAACCAAATTCCTGCAGCTCCGGCAGGCAGGCGACCCCGTGGAGCTCGGCAAGCTTTATAGCCGTCAGGGGGCCGACGAACTGGTTTTCCTCGACATCACCGCCAGCCACGAGGGGCGCAAGACCTTCGCGGACATGGTGCAGAAGGTGGCAGCCGAGATAGACATCCCCTTCACCGTGGGCGGCGGCATCAGCGAGCTGGCCGACGTGGAACGCATGCTCTCGGCCGGAGCCGACAAGATAAGCATCAACAGTGCCGCCCTGCGCCGTCCGCAGCTCATCGATGAAATCGTCAGTCACTTCGGCAGTCAGGTCTGTGTCGTTGCCATCGATGCAAAGTTGAATGGGGATGAAGGAAGAGAGAACAGCGACGAGGAAACCTGGACCTGCTACCTCAACGGCGGACGCATCCCGACGGAGCGCAACCTCTTCGACTGGGCACGCGAGGTGAACGACCGCGGCGCCGGCGAGATACTCTTCACCAGCATGAACCACGACGGCGTGAAGCAAGGCTTTGCATGCAACGCCCTCAGCCGCCTGGCATCACAGCTCACGATACCCGTCATAGCCAGCGGCGGCGCTGGCCGCATGGAGGACTTCCGCGATGTCTTCAAGCAGGGACACGCCGACGCCGCACTTGCCGCCAGCGTCTTCCACTTCGGGCAGATTGGCATACCACAGCTCAAGGAATACCTGAGAAAAGAAGGAATAAATGTAAGACCTCCCGTCCGCGTATAGAGGGAGAATAATTATGAATTAAGCATTATGAATTGTGAATTAAACATCGACTTCGAGAAGTGTGGTGGCTTGGTGCCTGCCATCATTCAGGATGCAAGGACAAAGACCGTGCTCATGCTTGGCTACATGAACCGTGAGGCGCTCGAGAAGACGCAGGAGACGGGGCTCGTCACCTTCTTCAGCCGTTCGCGCCAATGCCTCTGGACAAAGGGCGAGACGAGCGGCAACTATCTGCATCTGGTTGACATCAAGAGCGACTGCGACAACGATACGCTCCTCGTGCAGGCCATTCCCGACGGTCCCACCTGTCACACCGGCACCGACACCTGCTGGGGCGAAGAGAACCGCCCCAACCCGCTGCTCTTTCTCTCCGAGCTCAGTGACTTCATCGAACAGCGTCACCGCGAGATGCCCGAAGGCAGCTACACGACCTCCCTCTTCCGCGACGGGCTCAACCGCATGGCGCAGAAGGTGGGCGAGGAAGCGCTGGAGCTGGTCATCGAAGCCGTGGGCGGCACCAACGACCGCCTCATCTACGAAGGCTCCGACATGCTCTACCATCTCATCGTGCTCCTCACCAGCAAAGGCCTCCGCATCGAGGATATGGCCGCCGAACTGATGGAACGACACAATCCCGGCTGGAAGAAGCACTAAGGACACGGTGAAGCCGTAAAGGACCCCATAACCCCTTTAAGGGGGAATAAAATTACTAATTTAAGTTTCGGAAGTTATA
>DGTM01000022.1:44800-44933 GCA_002394305.1 Prevotellaceae bacterium UBA4336 | reverse complement strand
CTCAAACCCGCGACCCCCAGCTTGGAAGGCTAGTGCTCTATCGACTGAGCTACTTCCGCATTTCCGTTTGAGTGGTGGGTGGTGATGGATTCGAACCACCGAAGGCGTAAGCCAGCAGATTTACAGTCTGCCC
>DGTM01000022.1:37777-44749 GCA_002394305.1 Prevotellaceae bacterium UBA4336 | reverse complement strand
CAGATTTACAGTCTGCCCCATTTGGCCACTCTGGTAACCACCCTCCGTATTTGTCTTCTTCGACCGCCTCGCCCGGCGTGTCGAGCCTCTTGTCGGATTCGAACCAACGACCCCGAGATTACAAATCACGTGCTCTGGCCAACTGAGCTAAAGAGGCATTTGTAGCCGCCTTGACATGTGAGCACACGTCTAATCGGCTGCAAAATTACTAATTATTTTTGAACTGGCAAAGAGTTTCGTCGCTTTTTAACGATTTTTTTGCTTTTCTTTGTATTTTGAGGCCTGGCGAACCAGGGATTCTACGGTTTTGTCGATTGCTTCTTCGAATGTGTTGCAAACTTCCTGGGCGAACAGTTCCGTGCCTGGCATGACTACCTTCAGGGCTGCTTCCTTGTTCATTGCGGTCTCAGGCTTTACAACTTTCAGTGACACCTCTATCTTTCTTATTTCTTCGTTGAACTTGCCGAGTTTGGAGACTTTCTTTTCGATGAACTTCTCCAGCTTCTCTGATGTCTCAAAGTGGATTGCATGAATGTTGATTTCCATAGTTACCTCCTTGTTTTTACGCCCGCGGATGGGCATGGTTATACATTTCTTTCAACTGTTCGAAAGTGGTGTGGGTGTAGATTTCGGTAGTGGACAGGCTTTCATGTCCGAGCAGTTCCTTGACGGACTGCAGGTCGGCATTGTGGTTGAGCATTGCTGTGGCGAACGAGTGCCGGAGCACGTGTGGGCTGTTGCGCTGCTGTGTCGTGACCATCGACAGGTACTTTTTGACGATGCCGCGAACTCTTGCCGGTGTCATGGGACCTCCCCGCCGTTCGTCCAGGAAGAGGCTTGTGTCGGGCATGCCGTGCTGTCGGGCAAAGTCGTCGCGCAGGTCGAGGTAGCTGCGGAGGCTGTCGCCGAAGTCATCGCCGTAGGGGATGATGCGTTGCTTGTTTCGCTTTCCGGTGACTTTGAGTTGCATTTGGTCCAGGTCGACATCCTTTTCTGCGAGGCCGATGAGCTCGGAGAGCCTTATGCCTGTGGTATAGAATGTGAGGAGGATCATGCGGTCGCGCTGTCCGATGTAGTCCGGGCTGAAGAAGTCACCGTCGAAGAGGCGGTCCATTTCAGTCTCGCGGACGTAGGCTGGCAGCTTCCTTTCTGCCTTGGGGCTTTGCATGTTGTGCACGGGGTCGCGTGTGACGAGGCCTCGGCGCAGGAGGAATTTGTAGAAGGAGCGGAGCGAGCTGAGCCGCCGCTGCACGCTTGTAGCGACGTTGCCGCTGTCCATCATTTCCACCACCCACTGCCGCACGGCGTCGACAGGCATGTTTTCCCATGTCAGGTCGTTGTCCAGTGCTTCACAGAACCGCTTGAACGCTTTCAAGTCGGATTGGTATTCTTCGATGGTCCGCAGCGAGTAGTTGCGTTCGTACCGAAGGTATTCTATGAAGTCTTCTATCCAATCCACACACTTCGCTTGTTGTTTCTACTGCGAAGGTAGCTATAATTTCTGACAATCCAAAGAGATTGGCCGAAATTTTAAGGACTTTTAATCTTCTACGCGATGGAGCTGCTGTACATAGACGGCACGTTCCATAGCGAGGCGCTTCTTGACGGAGGGCTTGTCGAACTGCTGGCGTGCGCGGAGTTCCTTCACGACACCGGTCTTCTCAAACTTACGCTTGAACTTCTTCAAGGCCTTCTCAATGTTCTCGCCTTCTTTTACGGGTACTACAATCATTGTTGCTTTTTGTTATTAATTATGTTAGTTAATAGGGTTATGCACACAAATGCGGCGCAAAATTACACATACTTTTCGAATTGACAAAGCTTTTTTTGTAAAAATTTACAGTTTTGGCTCTCTTCGGGCTCCCAAGCCTGCTTTTTCGCACTTCGCGCCTCGGTTTGCGGGGACGAAACAAAGGCTACTGCATGTCTGCTGTAGCCTTTGCCGTCCGCCATGTGCGGAGTCGTCTGTCTGTCCCTATATATATAATATAATGAACGCGCGCGAGGGGTTAGAGGTTGGGGTTGTCCTGCTTCCAGTCTGCGACGGCGGGGATGATGCCCAGTTCGATGATTTCGTCGCGCATCTTCTGCAGGTGCTCGTAGGAGGCGGTCAGGGCTGCCATCTCTTCGGCTGTTCCCTCGGGAGCGGTGAAGCGGACGCCGTCCTTGTCAATGACGGTAGGCATAGCCATCATGACGTTCTTGTAGCCACACTTGTCGCAGTTGACGTAGCATCCTGCGGGCCAGGTGAAGGGTTCGCCGCCCATGGCGCCCTCTATCATCTTGACAGCCTGGTAGGCGGGGCTCTGGAATGAAGAGCGTCCGCGCAGCTTGATGATGTTCGAGCCGCCCTGTGTGGTCATGTGCTTGATTTCGGCCCAGCGTTCGGGAGAGAGGGGAAGCTCCGAGAGGGGCTTGCCGTCGATCTTTGCCTTCGAAGCGAAGACTGCCATCTGCTCGCCGTGTCCGCCGTAGGTGTAAGCGCCGGTCACCTTGTCCTGCTGTACGCCGAACTCCTGTGCGAGCTGCTGCTGCAGGCGTGTGGAGTCGAGGGCTGCCAGCGAGGTGAGCTGGTTGGGCTTGAGGCCGGAGTGGATGAGAGCTGTGAGGGCTGTGACGTCGGCGGGGTTGAAGATGACGACGACGTGCTTCACGTCGGGGCAGTACTTCTTGATGTTCTCGCCGAACTCGGCTGCTATCTTGCAGTTGCCCTTGAGCAGGTCCTCGCGGGTCATGCCTTCCTTACGGGGAGCGCCGCCGCTGGAGATGATGTACTTGGCACCGGTGAAGGCCTTTTCGGGGTCGACCGTATAGCAGATGTTTGCGCCGGGGAATGCGCAGTGGCACATTTCGTCGTAGACACCGTGAACGCCGGGCTCGTAGATGTCATACAGACAGATGTTGGGGGTGAGGCCGAGCATCAGCACGCTCTGCACCATGTTGGAGCCGATCATGCCGCCGGCGCCTACGATAACGAGTTTCTCGTCTGTCAGGAATTTCATGTCTTTTCTGTATTATTTAGTTGTTGAACGTTGATTCAGTGGGCAAAGTTACGAATAAGTAAGCACAATGCAAAATGAAAATGCAAATTATTTTGCGTAGCTGGGGGAAAGTGACACCAGGGATGCCAAAGCGGATGTATTTTCCCGGCCCGGCGAAGGTTTCGGGACTTCCCGAATGAGAGCGTGCCGTGTCTGGCATAAGAGCGTGCCGTGTCTGGAACAAGCGCGGGCCATGCCCGAACAGACAAAATGCTGCTTTTCCATCAATTTCTCTGTCTTATTCTTGCACATTTTGGGGAAAAGCCGTACTTTTGCACTCGGATAACAGTGAAACAGTATTAATTTTTAACAACACAAACACTAAAAAGCTATGCGCGTAATCATTGAACCCGACTATGAGAACCTCAGCCGCTGGGCTGCAGAGTATGTTGCTGCCAAGATTAATGCAGCGAAGCCTACACCCGAGAAGCCCTTCAAGCTGGGCTGCCCCACCGGTTCCTCCCCCCTCGGCCTCTACAAGCATCTGGTCGAGATGAACAAGGCTGGCAAGGTCTCCTTCCAGAACGTCATCACCTTCAACATGGACGAGTACGTCGGACTGCCCGAAGAGCATCCCGAGAGCTACCACTCCTTCATGTGGACCAACTTCTTCTCCCACATCGACATCAAGAAGGAGAACGTGCATATCCTGAACGGCAACGCCAAGGACCTCGAGGCCGAGTGCGCACAGTATGAGGCTGCCATCAAGGCCGCCGGCGGCATCGACCTCTTCATGGGCGGCATCGGTCCCGACGGACACATCGCCTTCAACGAGCCCTTCAGCTCCCTGCAGAGCCGCACCCGCGTGAAGAGCCTCACCACCGACACCATCATTGCCAACAGCCGTTTCTTCGATAATGACGTGAACCAAGTGCCCAAGACGGCACTGACCGTCGGCGTAGGCACCGTGATGGACGCCAAGGAGGTGCTCATCGTAGCCAACGGACACGGCAAGGCACGCGCCCTGCAGCACGCCATCGAGTGTGCCGTCAGCCAGGAATGGACCATCAGCGCCCTGCAGATGCACCCCCATGCCATCATCGTCTGCGACGAAGCTGCCACCGACGAACTGAAGCACGGCACGTACAAGTACTTCAAGGACATCGAGAAAGACAACCTGTAATCCCTTAACAGTACACCACCATGCAAACAACCATCATCGGCATCATCACCGGCATCCTGGCCGGATTCATCGCAAGCAAACTGCAGAGCGGCTCGGGCAAAGGACTCTTCGTCAACCTCTTCCTCGGCATCATCGGCAGTGTCGTGGGCGGCTGGCTCTTCAGCCTGCTGGGCATCCAGGCCAACGGCTTCCTCGGCACATTGATATGCGCCGTCGTCGGTGCACTCATCGTGCTGTGGGTTGTATCGAAGTTTAAGTGAACAAATGTTAAAAACGTAGCTTTGTGCAAAAAAAGTCCTGCACAGTATAGGCAGTTTTAGGAAATTGTTGTACCTTTGCAGCGCAATTGAGGCCGACACCTCTTTGCACAAGCTAACACGGTGACTATAGTTCAGTTGGTTAGAGCGTCAGATTGTGGTTCTGAATGTCGTGGGTTCGAGTCCCACTAGTCACCCCACCAGGAAACTTCCCCCAAAAAGGGAAGTTTCTTTGTTTCTGCCAGTGCCCGACGCATCGCCAAGCCCCCGATTCGGGACATACGGCACCGATAGGCGTTAAAAATAGTAAAACGATTTGGCAGTCACAGGATTTTTTCGTACCTTTGCAATCGAAATGGAATATATGTGTCCGCCCAGCCTTGGACCGGACATAATACAACACTCTGCAAAATGGAAAGAACCCTGGTGCTGCTCAAACCGAGCACTGTAATGAGAGGTCTGATAGGTGAAGTAACAGCGCGTTTCGAGAAGAAAGGACTGCGTATCGCAGGCATGAAGATGCTGCAGCTCAACGACCAACTGCTCAACGAGCACTACGCCCACCTCGTCGGCAAACCATTCTTCCCCGCACTCAAGGCTTCCATGATGCGGACACCGGTCATCGCCATGTGTCTCGAAGGCAGAGACGCCATCGAAGTCGTACGCTTCATCACAGGCTATACCAACGGACGCAAGGCAGAGCCCGGCACCATCCGAGGCGACTACTGCATGAGCAACCAGCAGAACATCGTCCACGCATCCGACTCGCCAACATCTGCGGCCATCGAACTTCAACGCTTCTTCAAACCGGAAGAGCTCTTCGACATGGGCAAACTCAACATGGACCGCCTCTACGCCGTAGACGAAGTCTGAGCCAACCGCCCTTACAACACCGAACTAACAACCGTCAGGAATGAAAAAAATACTCACCATAGCCCTGCTCTTCGCCCAATGGACAACGTTCAACGGCTCCACAGCCTTTGCACAGGACCGGCTGGCAAGCATCGCACCCATCGACCGCAAGATGCGCGCCATCGACAGCATCTCGCTTGTGCGGCTCAACGAGCAGGAGTCCATCTACGAGCTGCAGGCACCCGCAGCAGCACTCTACCCCACCTGGAACAACGACTACACACGCGACTACGGCGTGGCACTCCCCGCTGAATACCGCATCGACCTCCGCAAGTTCCACATGCCCTGCGACAGCCGCATGGTCACCAGCCACTATGGCTACCGACGCTCCTTCCGCCGCCAGCACTACGGCACAGACATCAAGGTGTTCGTCGGCGACACCATCCGCGCAGCCTTCTCGGGCAAAGTGCGCGTCGTGGAAGACCAAGGCCGCCGCAGAGGTTACGGCAAATACATCGTAATCCGCCACCCCAACGGGCTGGAGACGCTCTACGGACACCTGAGCAAACACCTCGTAAAGCCAGACCAGATCGTAAAGGCCGGCGACGTCATCGGACTGGGCGGCAACACCGGACGCTCCACTGGCTCCCACCTCCACTTCGAGACACGCTTCCTGGGGCAGTTCATCAACCCCGAGAAACTCTTTGACTTCGAAGCACAGGACGTGAAGGGCGACTACTATCTCTACTGCTCCAACGGCCGCGGCACCATGCTGGCAAGCAACGACATCGACGGCGGAGAAGAGGAGATGGACGAGGAGACAGCCCAGGCACTCATGGCAAAGGAAGCCGAAAGCGAGGCATACCAGCAGAAACGAATGCAGGAGATGAAGGCCAGGCGCTCATCGGTGCACAAGGTCAAGTCGGGCGACACACTCTCGTCCATCGCACACAAGTACGGCACCACCGTCGACCGCCTCTGCCGCCTCAACAACATCAAGAAGAACAGCATACTGCGCCTGGGACAAATCCTTCGCTACAGCTGATTCCCTTTCGCAGGTTTATTATTCTCATTATTCCAATTCGTTTCTTGATAAACAGACACGTCTGCACGTAAGCGAAGGAAAGAAACGTCAGCACGTAATCATCGAAGTGAAAAGAAACGAATTGGAATAATTATAATAATTCCATCCGCGAAGAAGTGGCGATTCCATTTCGCGAGTTTATTATTCTCATTATTCCAATTCGTTTCAGAATAAACAGACACGTCTGCACGTAAGCGAAGGAAAGAAACGTCAGCACGTAATCATCGAAGTGAAAAGAAACGAATTGGAATAATTATAATAATTCCTTCCGCGAAGAAGAGCCGATTCACTTTCGCGGGCTTATTATTCTCATTATTCCAATTCGTTTCTTGATAAACAGACACGTCTGCACGCAAGTGAAGGAAAGAAACGTCAGCACGTAATCATCGAAGTGAAAAGAAACGAATTGGAATAATTATAATAATTCCATCCGCGAAGAAGAGCCGATTCCCTTTCGCGAGTTTATTATTCTCATTATTCCAATTCGTTTCTTAAACCAGATGCTGAACTGTGAGCTATAATCCGGTTTATTTGTTCCTCCAAGGGCAAGGTGCCGTCCATCCAATGAATGGTGAAGCCGCGACGCTCCATGCCGCGGAACCACGTCATCTGGCG
>DGTM01000022.1:0-37693 GCA_002394305.1 Prevotellaceae bacterium UBA4336 | reverse complement strand
GTCTCCAGCTGGCTCACCATCTCGTCGTATGAGAGCCGCCCCAGCACATAGAGGGTCAGATACTTGTATTCAAGCCCGTAATACAGCAGGTCCTCGGCAGGGACATGCTCCAGGAGGCGGCGCACTTCGCCCACCATGTCCTCCTGTTCCAGACGGTGACGCAGGCGCTGGCTGATGCGGTGGCGCCGCAGGTCGCGGTCTATGCTGATGCCCACGATGTAGCTGTCCAGGCCGGGGAAGTCGCGCTCCAGCGTGCCGTGCTCGCGGTAATAGGTCTGTATCTCGATGGCGCGGATGGCACGCTTCGGCGTGTCGAGGTCCGTGACGTTGTGCAGCGTCTTGTAGCCCTCGAGTATCGCCTTGAGCTCGGGCAGGGAGCGGTCCTTCAGTTCCTGTCGCAGGGCGGGGTTCTCCGGCACAGCCTCCATCTTGTAGCCCCGGAGGACGGACTCGATGTAGAGCCCCGTGCCACCACAAAGAATAGGCCTACGATGACGTCGGAGGATGTCATCGTAGGCCTTGTGGAAGTCTTCCTGGAAGCGGAAGAGGTTGTACTTCTCTCCCGCTTCGCAGATGTCGATGAGATGGAAGGGAACGGAAATCCCTTCCACTGTGTAGTCGGCCAGGTCTTTACCCGTGCCGATGTCCATGCCGCGATACACCTGCCTGCTGTCTGCACTGATGATCTCCGCGTCGCCCAGACGGGCGGCAAGGTGGGCAGCAAGTGTCGTCTTGCCCGAGGCAGTGGGACCGAGGATGGTGATGAGCGGCATCGTCGGGAGGGGGGGATTACTCAGCTTCGTCGTCCCAGACGGACCAGCTGTTGTCCTCCTTTGTCAGGACCTCGCCGTTGGGGTCGGCATTATCGTTGAGCAGGCTCACAGCCATCATGCTCACCACCTCTGCTTCGCTGACCTGCACTGCAGGCATCATATATGTCTTTTTCATTATATCAGGGTTCTTAATTAATAATGTTTTCTTACTTTACGAGGACTTTCTTGCCATTCACGATGTTGATGCCCTTCTGCATCTTCTGGATGCGCTGGCCGGCAAGGTTGTAGACGGGAGTCTCGACATTTGCAGCGTTCTCGACGCTCTCGATGGCTGTTGCATCGTCTGCATTGAAGAAGAAAGCCTTGACGCCGGCAGCAGGAGCTGTCAGATAGCAACGGTTAGCCTTCACTGTGGGCTGCTGGTTCCTGACAACCTGGTAGAAGCCGATGCGGTCGTTGTTGTTCTGCAGGACGTAGCTGCCGACGGGAGCCTTGGTGTCCGCATAGACACCAGTGAGCAGGCCGACGGTGGGAGTGCCCTTGACATAGATGCCGCTGACGGGCAGCTCGATGGCATCGGGAATCTGCACGACAACGGGCGTGTGGGCGGGAACGATGGGCGTCTCGATGGGTGTAAGCGTCAGGACACCCACCTCGTCGGCGCCCGTAACGGTGCTGACATACTGCAGATATTCCTCGGGCAGTGCAACAGCGAAGGGAGCGCAGAATGTGCCGATGAGGCTCTCGCCGACCTTGAATGTAGCGTCGGCCTTGTCGCCAACCTCAACCTGAACGGGTGCACCGGGGATGTTGATGTTCAGGTGAACGTAGAAGTAACCATCCATGATGGTGCCTTGCATAGTAAGAGGTATGTCGCCGAGCGTCGGGCCAATCCACATAACAACGCCTTCCTTGTCGCCAGCGGCAATCTTGATGTTACCGTCGAAGGTGAATTGTCCCTGCTCGTCGATGGCGAGACCAGTAACAGCGACGTTGCCGACGGCCATCTCGTTGGTGCCATCATTGAGGATGAAGTTCTTCAGGTTGAAGTCGATTGTGTTGTCACCGTTATATGTCACCTCGATGGGAGTTGCAACGGGGGTGCCGAAGCCTACAGAAACATACTTGTCATAGACTATCGGTTCGTCGCCGTAAATCAGTTCGACATCATCAACATAGAGGTGGTCGCCTTCCTGCCCCTTAGCGGGAACAGCATTTGTGGCAAGGTTAACGATGATGTATATCTGGCCGTCGGTGGTTACGCCTGTACTCTTGAAGGGAACGATGAACTCCTTCCATTCGCCGTTTGTGGTCGGGAAGTCCCTCCTGGCCTTGGCAAGAACGTGTGCCTTTTCTTCATCCGATTCGTAGGAAGGCTTGCAGTATGTGATATAGTCGTATGCGTCGTGTACCACAGCCTCCATGTGGGCGTTGGGGTATTCAGTATTCACCTTGCCAGGAACGAACTTAGCCCAGAAGCGGATGGCAGTGGGGACCTTGGAGAGCGTCTCGCTCTTTGCGGGGTCGGAGGTCTTGCTATAGTTGTAGTTTGCCTTGTTGTCTGCCGTCGCTGAACCGGCATTGATGCAGCCGGTTGTAAGGTTTCCCTGAGCAATAATACCAAACATAACATTGCGGGAGTAAATGTCAGCGCAATAGAAGCCATCGCTGCCAGGGCGATGCTCCTCCACCATTGCTACCTGCTGGCCACGGGCAGAACTTGCCAAACTTCCTTCGTTTGTCTCGAAGGAGTTCCAGTTGTTGGGCGCATGGTTGCTGCTGGTCACGCCGCGCCAATCCTCGAAGTCGCTGTTGCCAATCTGGGTAACACCTGCTGAGGCATCATCAATGACAGTGAGGATATAGGAACCTTCCGCGCCGTTGGCCTTTGCCTTGATGATGCAAGTGCCGTTCTTCTTGACTGTCACCGTACCATCGGCTGCGATGGTAGCCACTTTCTCGTTGCTCGACTCATAGGAGATTGTTTCGGTGACATTCTCTGTCTTCAAGGTCTCGTTCCTGTATGTGCCTGCACTGAGATTGACATAAGCATGTCCCTCTGTGTATGACAGTTCAGGGGCACCGATGACTTGGAACTTGGCATAGACGTTCATCGTCGTCGGGCTATTTTTAGTCGTTGATGTGGCGTTGACGCTCACCTGATAGGATGTCTTTGTGGAGAGAGCAGTTCCTGCACAGTCTGCGTTGTCGTACCAGCCGACAAACTCGTTGCCTTCGTTTGCCTGGGCGTAGACATAGTAGGTATGATCCTGGCTTGATCCATCATTGGTTGCTTCCGAAGAGCCTTCTGCGTATGTGGGTGAATCTGTTGAAGTCTTGCTTGCATAGACCTTACCTTCGCCTACGGCATTTACAACCACCTTAGAATAATAGGTGTTGCCAGCCAATGCTGTCATACTGAACATGGTGAGCATCACCACGAGGAGGCTTTGAAGCCTCATGAGTTTGTTTTGTTTCATAATTTTTTTTAAGGTTTCTTTTGGGTTTTGTTATTTAACTGTATTTGTTTTTATTTCTATATTGCAGGCTGCCATTGCTGCGGCGAGCACGAGGTGGGCGCTGTCCACCACCTGGTGCGGGTAGAGCAGCAGCCCGACTATCCATGCCACGCAGACGGCGGCGAAGGGCAGCGTCCAGAGCCTGCGCCACTTCCAGAAGAGGAAGGGCAGCGGGCAGAAGGGGATGACGAGCCAGTTCCACTGTGTGCAAGGCAAGTCGGACAGGACAACCAGATAGAGCACGAACAGGCCGAGCAGGAGGCACGGGATGAGCACGACTGCGCGGAGCCATGTTTTGTGCAGACGCAGATTAAAGAGCGAGAGCAACAGCACGACGAGCGACAGCATGAGGGGTGTCACCTTGGCGGGGCCGACGGTTTTCGTGGTGGGTTGAAGCACGTTGCAGCAGTCCTCCACGAGCGGTGTACCGAATGCCTGAGCACCTTGCAGCACCTCCACCAGTTCGCTGGGAATGATGACTTTGCGGCGGTTGTCAATTTGAACGTCGTTGGCCTCGCCGGTCACGAACGTGCACACGAAGATGTGGTTCCATTCGTTGACGATGCTGTCGCCGCCAATCTCCTTGCGCGAGCGACCGTACTTCTCCGGCCAGGGAGCGTACTCCAGACTGTCCTTGCCTATGGCTTCTTCCAACCAGTCGAGCACCGAGACGGCACAGCTGCGGTTCATGTAGTCGTAGGGAACGGGCGTGTACTGCAAGCGTGCGTCCATCTGCTGCCAGAGGCGCTGCTTGACGCGGATGGGCAGGCGAAGCACATATTCCGTCACACCGCGGCCTTCGGGTGCGTACTGCGCCACATACTCCGACGTGGGCACGGCACGTACGGCCATCTTCAGCCGTCCGGCAAAGAAGTCGAGCACTTTGTGACTGGCATCCTCGCTCTCGTAGCTGTAGACATAGTCCAGTCCGTGCGTGGGGCACTGCAGGCGGAGGCAGGCATGTCCGAGGGCGGAATAAATCTCCTCGCCGGGGCTTGCCACGCAGACGGAAGCCGTGACGAAGTCCTCGGCCGGTTGCTTCACGTCGACGGTGTCTGTCTGGGCGAATACACCCACGGGCAGCAGCACTGTCAGCAGAAGGAGCAAGCGGCGGAGGACTTTCATTTCTCTTGTTAATGTATTATGGTCGGATGATGAGCAGGCTGAGGGTCATTTAGTTCTCGGCCATGATGTTGAGGACGGAGACGAAGTCGGCGATGTCCACCTTCTCATCGCCGTTGAGGTCGGCAGCCTTGCTGTTGGAGCCCTCGGCCATGATGTTGAGGATGGAGACGGCGTCGGCTATGTCCACTTTCTCGTCGCCGTTGAGGTCGCCCTTGATGCCGGCGGCGGGGAAGTCGTCGGTGCCGAGCTGCACGTGGACAATCTGTCCGAGCATGGCCTGCATGTCGATGTCGATGGTGACGTAGAGCTTCTCGTCGCTGAGCTTGCCCTGCATCTTCAGGGGTATCTCGCCGATGGCGGGACCCATCCACATGTCGACGCCCGGGAGGTCGCCGTTCTGGATGGTGAGGGGACCGTCGTAGCTGATGTGGCGCAGACCGTCGTCGCCCTTGGGGGCGCTGAGGCTGTTCATCTGGATGGTGCCGATGGGCATCGAATCGCTGCCGGACGTCATGAAGAAGTTCTTCAGGACGAAGTTGACGGTGCCGTCGCCGTTGTCGACCACGGTGACGGGCACGGGCTGGGGCTCGCTGCTCTCGCCATTGACGGTGACAACGAGGGGTTCGGTGTAGACCTTCTCATTGGCGGCGGGGAAGTTGTCGGTGCCGAGCTGCACGTAGACAATCTGTCCGAGCATGGCCTGCAAGTCGATGTCGATGGTGACGTAGAGCTTCTCGTCGTTGAGCTTGCCCTGCATCTTCA
Source organism: Prevotellaceae bacterium UBA4336 (assembly GCA_002394305.1). Classification (GTDB taxonomy): domain Bacteria; phylum Bacteroidota; class Bacteroidia; order Bacteroidales; family Bacteroidaceae; genus Physcousia. The sequence continues at coordinate 32,514 of DGTM01000022.1, read as the reverse complement.
GAGGTATCTCGCCGATGGCGGGACCCATCCACATGTCGACGCCCGGGAGGTCGCCGTTCTGGATGGTGAGGGGACCGTCGTAGCTGATGTGGCGCAGACCATCATCGCCCTTGGGGGCGCTGAGGCTGTTCATCTGGATGGTGCCGATGGGCATCGAATCGCTGCCGGACGTCATGAAGAAGTTCTTCAGGACGAAGTTGACGGTGCCGTCGCCATTGTCGACCACGGTGACGGGCACGGGCTGGGGCTCACTGCTCTCGCCATTGACGGTGACAACGAGGGGCTCGGTGTAGACCTTCTCGGTTTGTGCCATGCCGCAGAGTGCAGCAAACAGACAAACAATGCTGAGTAAAAGTTTCTTCATAATGGTGTAAAATTTAATTGTCTATTGAATTCGCGGGTGCAAAGGTACGGTTTTTTTGCCATAAAGGGTGGCAATTTAGGTAGAAGATGCCCTTTTTACCGACTTTTCCCGTTGTAAAAGCAAAAAATTGCAGAAATGAGAAGTGCCAAGACGCCCCGAGGACAAGGAAACGCGCCTGCCCGGGGGAGGTGCTTCGAGCACCCCGCGACCGGGAACCCCTAGCGCTTCGCCCGGAAGCGCTAGGCTCTTCCGAAATAAGAGCTAGGGTCTTCCGAAATAAGAGCTAGGGTCTTCCGAAATAAGAGCCTAAGGCTTCCAGGACAAGAAGCACGGGATGAGGTAACATTACACGTAATGAAACAACGGATTGCGTGGGGAAAGAAACGAATGAGAATAATTATAATAATTTTTGGCGCGAAGATATTTCACTGTTACCTCTCGTTGAGCAGCTACGACATACGATGAGAGGGCGCGACTGACCATACAGTCGCGCCCTCTCGGGAAGTTCTTCGTGTTGTGACGTTCGGGGGGTTACTCCTCGGGGATGGGGAGCCACCAGTTGTTCATGCTGGACGACAGATGGCCGTAAATCGAGGAGCTTTTGGCCTCTTCTTTTGTCTTGCCACCGCGCATAGCAACACGCAAGGCCAGATACTCCGGACCGCGGTGGAGCGAGGCACGGCAGAGGTCGCTGAAGCGGCTGCCCTCGAAGGCAAGCTCCAGAGCCATCTCGTCGATGATGAGGTCCTCTACGGCTTCCTTCACCTCCTGGTCGATGCTACCACTGTAGATTTCCTTTTCGGTGACATCACGGCCTGTCTTCTCCTTAATCTTCTTTGCCACCTGGTCTACATAATTGTAGGAAGAGCGGTAACGGTAGGGATCATCCCAATAGATGAGTCCGCAACCGCGCTGGTGAACACCGATGGTGTAATAAACCCCGGGAAGACTGATAGTGGGGTATGCGACTCTGTGTGTGCCGCTGGTGACAAGCAGCTTGCCCTGCTCCTTATAGGGGATCATGACGGTGCGGCCGAATCCCTGCAGGTAAGGCTGGTTGAAGTCCAGGAACTCGGGATGACTGGCAGCCTTAGCCACTTCGCGACGGTCCAGATAGTAGCAGGCAGCATTCGCTCCGCCGAAGGCAGGCTCGTTGCTGAAGGAGTTGGCATCCTTGGGCGCCCAGCGGATGCTGTTCAGTGCTTCGACGGTCAGGGAACCATTTGCATCGAAGACGGAACGCGGCTCTGTCATCGGCGACTCGGTGTCCTGCGATGCCGTGTACTCGGCCTGGAAGTAGGACGTCACGGCGTCGAAGAGGTCGAGCACCGTATCGCTGGGGCCGGCGCTGGGAATGGTGTCGCCCGTGGCGGCATCCACATAGCAGTAGACAGAGTCGGTCACCTCATAGTCGTAGCCATCATAGTCCATCACGGCATACCAACGCTTCCTGTTCCTGTTGAGGTTATTGTACCTCGTGGCAGGGTCGTCGGGGAACCATTCGGAATGTGAGCAGAGACCCGTCTTGAGCACGGCAAACGCATAGCTGGGGAAGCCGGCGCCGTTGAGCGCCTCGGCAAAGCGCAGCCAAACGGTGCTCTTGCGGTAGACGACGGGATAGGTCTTCGTGAAGATGCCGCCGGGGTTCTGCTTGGAGACCATCTTGCCATAGAGCAGGTCGTCGCCCACCCGGAAGTTCCACTGCGCACCGTTGTCGGAATATATCCATGCGCGACGTGCATCGCCCACACCGGGGATAGCCTCGATGGTGTCGGTCGAATAGGTGACGTTGCCGTTGCTCTCGTTGTACGAGCCAACGTAAATCTCGAACTTCTGGCTGTCGCAGAGGGCCTCGTAGCCACGGCTGGGGAGGAGCTGACGCTCGTAGTTGCGGGTCAGGCCGACAGAGGCGCTGGCGCTCTCGCCGCCCGAGGTGCGCATCTGGGCCTCGAAGCCGAAGAGACGAGAGATGTCGGTCAGCACCTTACCCTCGAGCTTACCTTCGTTGCTGGGAATACAGGTGATGGATTCCAACTCCCTGCTTGCCGCACCCGTCTCGGTGAAAGGATTGCCGTTCGTGCTGAAAGTAGAGGTATTGGCATCGAGGGGAAGCATCTCATAGCTGTAGAGGGGATTGTCGCGCTTGTCGTCGAGGAGGCCGTAGCTGATGTAGTTGTCTACAGCGAGCGGGCCGCCATACTTCGAGTTGAGGAAGTTGTAGTAGTGCGTAGCAGCCTTCATGTAGTCGGTCTGCGACTGCGAGGCAGAGGCCTTGAGCAGATAGAGGTCGCCCAGCACGATGGAGACGGGGAACATGCAGCGGCTGCTGTGGCAGACGAAGTGAGCCTTGTCTGCTTCGGCATCACCATAGTTGAGGTACTCGGGATAGCCGTACATCCGCTCCACCTGCTCCATCCTCTCCAGGTCGGGAGCCAGCGCCTCGGCGAGTGCCTCGGGGGTAACCTTGGGATAGTTGCTGTTGGCGGTGAAGTTGTTGATGTCGTCGGTGGTGAGCATCGGCTCGGTGTAGAAGGGCACGCGGTTCGGGCCGTAGGCATAGAAGAGCTGCATGTACACCCATGCACGGATAGCCTGCACCTGGGCATACTCCTTGATCATATACTTGCGGTTCGTGCCGGTGGTGCGGCTGGTGTCGCACATGGCGATGTAGGCGTTGCAACTGTTGATGATGTGGTAGTAATCACTGATCTTCAGGTAAGCACAGGCACCGTCCTTGTACTTCTCTGCGTCGCTGCCCATGCCGAAGCGCAGAATGGGAGCGATGGTATCGCTGACGAAACCGCTTTCCTCCACAAGGTCGCCACGGCACTCGTTGAGGATGACGTAGCGCTCGGCCACGTTCTGCAGAGACTTGAGAATGCCCCAGTAGGAATAGAGGGTGTCCTCGGCGACCGTGTATGAGTGACGCTCGCTGTCGGGAGAGAGCATGTCCTGGCAGGAAGAAGTGGACATGCCCAGCATCATGCTCAGCAACAGCATGCATATAATTGATTTGCTTTTCATCTTATTCATTGCTTTTGTTTTTTTAATAGGACTTATAAGACTTATGGGACTTATAAGACTTATAAGACTTATAGGACTTATAGGACTTATGTGACTTAGAGGTTAATAGACACACCGAAGTTGAAACCACGGCTGCTGGGAATCATGCCCGTGTCGATGCCCTGGTAGAGGCTGCTGTTGCGGCAGCTCATCTCGGGATCGGTGCCCAGATACTTGGTGATGGTGAAGAGGTTGTTAGCCTCGCCCCAGACCTTCAGGCCAAGCAGCCAGCTGTTGCTGTAGGGAATCTTGTAGGTGAGACGCACGCTCTTGAGCTTCAGGTAGCTGCCGTCCTCAATCCAACGGTCGCTCATACGCTCGTTGTTGCGCCAGTCCTCGCTGTCGGTGTAGCAAGCCTTGGGCATGTCGGTCTCCTGGCCGGGGTTCGTCCAGCGGCGCAGGGCGGCGGTGGTCTGGTTGAAGGTCGTGTTCAGGCCTTCCAGCTCGCTGCGCTGATAGTTGTACACGTCGTTGCCAAGGCTGTACTTGAAGTTGACGTCGAGGCGGAGGTTCTTCCATGTCAGGCTGGTGAAGATGTTGCCGTAGATGTCGGGGTTGGGGTTGCCGATGACAACCTTGTCGGCATCGTCGATGACACCGTCGCCGTTCTGGTCGACGAAGTGAACGTCGCCTGCTCCGAAGTTGTAGTACTTCTTGCCTTCGTCCTCAAGGCCGGTGGGGTACTTCAGGTAGTCGGTGCCATTGTAGGCCGTGCTTGCAGCTGTCTCGTCCTTGAAGACGCCATTGGTCTGCCATCCGAAGAAGCTGCCCACTGCCTCGCCCACGGCGGTGAGGACGTTGTCCTGGCCGTAGATGCTGGAGGTATAGCCCTGAATGGTGTTCGTCACGTTGCCTTTGGCATCCACCTGCTTGATGGTGTTGCCCTGGCCTTCGGGAAGAGCCGTAATCTTGTTGTTGTAGTGGCCCAGGGTAGCACCCAGTTCCCACTTCCAGTTCTTCTTGTTGATGATGGCAGCAGTGGCGTTGAACTCAAAGCCGCGGTTGGTGAGCGCACCTTCGTTGGTCCAGTACTTCTTCATGCCGGCCATGTAGTGAAGCTCCCTGAGGGTGAGCAGGTGGTCCGTCTTGTTCCAGAAGAGGTCCATGCCTGCGGAGAGGCGGTTGTTCAGGAACACACCCTGCAGGGCGACGTTCCAACGTGTGGTGGTCTCCCACTGGATGGAACTGTTCTCGATGTTGTTGAGGTAGAGGCCGACGGTGTTGTTCGTCACCTTCATGCTCTCCCAATAGGTGCGGGCTGCATAGTAGTCGAGGTCGTCGTTACCGCTCTGGTCGAAGCCGGCGGTGAGCTTCAGGTAGTTGATCTTGGACGTCGTGGGGAACCACTTCTCGTTTGTGATGAGCCAGCCCAGCTGTACGGAGGGGAACACGCCCCAGCTGACGCCGCCCAGCTTGATGCCCTGCTTGGTGTTCTTGCCGAAGCGGCTGCTGGACTGCATGCTCACGGTGGCATCGGCGAAGTAACGGTTGGCGTAGTTGTAGTTGGCGTCCAGGTAAAGCGCCATGTCAATCCAGTTGTCATTGGTGCCACCATAGTTCAGGTAGGCCATGTTCTTGTTCATGACGGGCAGCTTATCGTTCTCGTTGTTGTAGCCGCGCATGTAGTTGTAGCTATAGGAGTAGTTGTTGTAGCGCCAGCCGCCAAAGACGTTCACAGTGTGAGCGCCGTAGATGTTGCGCCAGTCCAGACGAAGGTCGTTCTGCAGGGTGGTCTCCTTGGCGAAGAGCGTCTTCTGCACGGCGTTGATTTCGCCCAGGTCCTGGAGGAAGTAGTTGGTCGTACCGCTGACGGGCAGGAAGTACTTCTCGCTGTTACGCGTCATCAGGAAGTTGAAGCGGTCGCTGATGCTGAAGGTCTTCGTCACCTCCCACTTGGGGCTGACGTTCAGGTCAATCTGCGTGGTCTGTGCATAGTTCTTGTTCTCGCCGGGAGCGTTCTCGAGAATCCAGTAGGGGTTGCGCAACGCCTCGTTGATGCCGTTGTCGCCCAGCGTGAGGGGGAAGCGGAAGGGATTAGCCACCCAGTTGTAGCTGTTGCTGGCGTACTTGCCGGCATACTCGCTCGAGAGTGCCAGACGTTCGCTGGAAGGAATGTTCTGGTTGATGGTCGACTCGTCGAGGTAGTAGGCATAGGGGCTGATGAAGGGTGCCTGGATGAGGCCGAGCACGTTGGTGGAACCGATGTTCTGCATGGAGTAGTCATCGCTCCAGCCATTGTCCAGGATGTCGTAGCTGGTCTGGTTGTAGGCAATGTCGAGACCAGTGCGCAGCTTCTTGAAGACCTGTATGTCGGTGTTGAAGCGCAGGTTCAGGCGGGAGAAGTCCGTGCCCTTGCCCGTGCCATTGCTCTTGGTGTAGCCCAGCGAGAGGGCATACATGCCGACGTCGTCGCCACCCTCCACATTAATCTTGTAGTTCTGCGTGGAGGCTGTGCGGTACATGTCCTTCTGCCAGTCGGTGTTGTTGTCGAACACCTTGCGGTAGTAGTTCGACGGGCTCTTGTCGAGGAAAGCAAACTGGCTGAGGCTGCTTGCCGACATATTCTTGATGGTGCTCGTCATATCGCTCAGGTAGGAGCTGTACTGGTTGCCGTTGAGCACGCTCAGTGTGCCGGGAGCCAGTTCGAGGCCGCCATAGATGCGTACGCCGATCTTCGTAGCCATGCTCTTGCCGCGCTTGGTGTTGATGATGATGACGCCGTTGCCGCCCTTGGCACCGTAGAGGGCCGTACCATTCTTGATGACCTGCACGCTCTCGATGTTCTCGGGGTCGATGCCGGCAAGAAGGTTGTTGTAGAAGCCTTCGTGCATGGTGACGCGGTCGTACTGCGGGTCAATCATGTTGCCGTCCAGGATGATGAGGGGCTGAGCATTGGCATTGATGGACGTCACGCCACGGATGGTCTTGTACGAACCGATGCCGGGAACGCCGTTGCGCAGGATGGTGCGGACATCGCCGGAAAGCAGGCGCTCGATGTCCTGGTCGACAGAAAGGCCGCTGCTCTCGTTGACGTAGGCGGTCTTCTGCGATATGATAGTCGTTCCGTCGGTGAAGTTGCTGCCAAAGTCGGCGGTTATCAGGTTGGCATTTGCCACGCCGTCCTTTACCGCTACCTGCAGGGGGTTGTACCCTTCGGCATAGACATAGACGGCATCAGAGAACACGGGAATGGAGAACTTGTACGTACCGTCTTCATCGGTCAGGACAGAATAGCGCTCCAAGCCCAATGCCTGAATGCGGACACCGCCCATAGGCTCGCCCGTCGCATCGTCGATGACCATGCCGCGAACCTCCTTCATCTCGTACGTCTTCTCCGGTTTGGCAGCCTTCTTTACGACAACCGCCTCCTCTTCTTCGACGTCTTCCTCCTGTGCATAGACATTTGTCACGCAAAAGCAGGAAAGAGCCGTAAAGCATAGACTTATACCCAAAGTCCTATGCAGGAATGTATTGTTGAATGTCTTTTTCATAATTCTGCTAACGTATTACTGTGGGACAAGCTATTTAGTTCTCTTCTGATTTGGATCTCTTCAGGATTATCTTGTCAATCACAAGGTCATACACAAAACGTGGCGGGTTCGGGTTGTCTGGCGTAACCTTGGGGTTGATATCCGTCTTGGAGGGTGAGCCCTCAATGAAAAGAACAGGGTAAGAGAAACGCATGTTCTTGTACGACGTGGGGAACTCGAAACCTTCCTTTACGGTAATGGTGTCGACCTTCAGGCCTTCGTAGACAATGTTCTTCGCCAGGCTCTCCCTGGACTTCTCCGAACCATCCTTGTTATAGGTGATCGATACATTGAACTTATATTTGTTCCTGGAGGCAAGCTCCTTCACATAAGTTGTGTCAATCTTACCCGGTATAGGCCGGTACATGGTGTCGGGGACCATCACGCCATTCTCGTCATAATAGTAATAAGGAATCGTGTCCTTCATGTAGAAGTTGCTGGGGATTGCACCGAGGCTGGCAATGTCGATGTACCAACGCGGAACGACGACAATCTGGATGTCGTACTTGCCACTCATGACCTGGGCATTGGGCACGTATGCCGTGGGGCTGTTGCCCTGCAGCTTGATCTCGAACTTGGGGGAAGAGTTGGCGTCCTTGCTGGGAGTGTGATAGAAGTTGTTGTTGCTGACCGTGCCGTACAAGCTGGAGATGTCCTTGAAGTTCGAATTCGAGAACGTCCACCTCTTGGCATTGGAACCGACCTTGTACTGGGTGCCATTACCGCTCGTATTGAAGAAGTTGCTTCCGCTCTCGATTTCAACCTCGACATCGGGCGTAAGGTACTCGTCGGGGAATTCCAGGGAGTTGACCATGTAAGCATAGCCGTTACTCATCTGGACAGGCTCTGCATTGAAGAGGTCTGTCGTCTTCCAGTTGCCAATGTTGCGAAGGGTATCGCCATAGGTGTTGAGCAGGTAGTCGACGCCCTCGCCCTTGGTCTCGATAAACTCCTCGACCTTCCACATCGTGTTGTCGCTCTTCTTAGGCTGCTTGTGGATGTTGAAGACGAGGGGGGCAATGATGTCCATGCCGATGCTCATCCGCTGCAGGGAATCAGCGTCGAGACCCTTGATCGGGGTCTTGGTGCCCAGGTCGCCTTTGCTCTTGTCTTCATAAGTGTTTGCATACTTGTAGGCAGACTGCAGCTTGTTGTACATGGCATCCCAAGCCTGGTCGGTAGGCATGAGCATGATGAACACGGAGTCCTCGGCGTTGAGGGCTGCACCAAAGCACTTCTCTGCCATCTGCCACTTCTCGTAACCTTCCTCCGGCAGGTATGTGCGGCCGGCAAAGAGGCGGTTGGAGGTGAAGTAGACGCTGTCCACATAGGTCGGGTTGCCGTTCTCGTCGGGAAGACCCTCGATGCTGCGACCTGTGGAGAAGTAGGTGGTATCCCTGCTCACCACATAGTCGCCGAACTTCGTCCTTGGCTCAGCAAACTTGAGCTGCTCGTAGAAGTTGTAGCGGAACGGGGCGATGCCCTTCAGGTTGTGGATTACGCCATTGAGCAGGGCGATGTTGTTCTCGTTCTTATCAGCAGAGAGAGGAATCTCCTGGAGGCTTCCTGTTCCCTCCTTGCGGTCGAAGATCAGGTTCTTGCCGTTAATCATCTTCACCGTGTCGGTAGCCGCAACTGTGATGTTGTGACGGAACAACGCGATATGGTTGCCGAGGAACTGCTGCTGCACGTTGTAGCCGTCCTCCACCTTGTCACTCTGGCACATGGCGAGCCACTTCTGGTACTCTGCCTCGGAGAGGGCATCGTTGTCGGGAATCCAGAGGGTGTTCACCTGTCCGCCGTTGAGGATGTCTGCATAGGTGTATGTGGGAACAGGATGTGTGTTGTCCTTGTAGTACTTGGCGTTCTTGGCAATCGTGCCGAAGCGGCTGTACTTGTCCCAGTTTTCCTCAATGTAGTTCCACAACGTCTTTGATGTTCCTGAGACGGACACATCACCGTCGTAATGCTCGTCCCACGTGTCGGTACAGCCGGTGACAGCCGTCAGAGCTGCACCCAAGGCGATTGCACCGATATATTTGTTTAATCTGTTATTAGCCATACTTATATGTTGTTTAATAACTGGTACCTTTATCTATCTCTCTTACTGTTCGTACTTGGACTTGTTCCACACGGGATTCTGCTCAATCTTGCCATTGCTGGCCTTGACCTCCATGTAGTAGATGGGGCAGTAGAGTCCCCAGCGGTTCTTGAAGCGGTTCTTCAAGGTGGTGGCATAGTTGCTGTACGCGTTCTTGAGGAACTCGTCGACCATCTTAGCCACGCCGCTCTGTCCGTTCGTTACACCTTTCTCGCGCGGGTCCTCGGGGTCGTTCTTCGTATAGGAGTTACGCTCGGCATAGCGAACGAGGTCGAACCAGCGCTTGCCTTCACCGAGCAGCTCAATCTGGCGTTCGTTGAGCACCAGCTTGACGTTGTCGACGTTGCCGGTCGTAGTACCGCCCGATGTGTTCGTCTTCTCCTCGGTGGTGCGAATGTTACCAATGGTTCCTTTGTAGGCATCCTCGTTAGGCAACTTGCTGGCATCCCTGAAGTTGCAGTATGAACGACGGTGGATAGCGTTGCAAATCGCCTTGACAGCATTGGCATTCGAGTTGCCCAGGCAAGCCAGGGCCTCTGCCTTGATAAGCATCACGTCCGTCATACGATAGACTATCCAGTTGTTGTACTCGGTAGAAGAATACTTCAGGCTCTTGATTTCGCGGTTGGTCGAAGCTCCGTCCATTGTCAGGAAGGGGCTGGGGCCAATCTGATACTTCATGCAGTAGTACCCGGCCTGTGCCTGGGCACTACCAGACTGGTTGTTGCCGGTAGCCAACTTGTTCTGGCAGCATATCCAGAGACGCGAGTCCCACATGCCGCCGCAGTCAGCATCCGTACCGGAGATGCCGCCTACGTAGAGGGGGTCGAAGGCAGCCTTGCAAACCTGGAGGTGAGTACCGTTGCCATAGCCATAGAGGCTGTTGACGATGTCGTTCTTCAGACCATCGCTCACGCGATACTGCAGCTCGAAGATGCTCTCGCGGCTGTTGCCCGTCTTGAAGATGGAGGTGAGAGCCTCGAGACGCGGAACGAGTGACAGCGAAGCGCCGTCGAAGTTGTTCTTGATCATGTTGTAGTTGGAGCCGAGGCCGTAGTTGATTGTCTCCTCGGAAGACGTGGTGAGCCCGGCGCTGTTCCTCTCCTCCTCGTTCTGCTTGGCAAGAGACTGCAGGCAGAGCTCGGAATAGTCGACAGCCATCTGGTAGTCCTCGAGGTAGGAGTACTTTCTCCACTCGCCGCCGATGATTCCGGAGTCCAACGTATTCTTGTCGTGACGACCCTGGTGCAGGGAGGCACGCCAGAGGTACATGTCGGCCAGCATTGCATAGATGGCGCAGTTGGTAATCATACCCTTCGAGTCGGTCTTGGCAGAGAAGCGGTTGCGGGCCTGACCCTTCACGCTTTCGCAGTCGCTGATAATCGAGTCGAGCACTGCGAGCTGGTTGGTGAGGGGGAAGTCGTCAACTTCGGAGTCGGAATTGACAACCCTCGTGGTGTAAGGGATGTCCTTGAAGGCACGAATCAGATAGAAGTAGTTCAGGGCGCGGAGTGCCGTCATCTCGGCCTTCATCTGATACCATTCGCCGGTGGTGAACTGCTTGTCCTTTTCGAGGACCTCAGCACCATGCTGCAACACCTTGTTGCAATAGTTGATGGTGGTGTAGACACTTCCCCAGTCGAAGACACTCATACTGGAGTCGGGCATGCCGGTCATGATTTCGTTGTACATGTCGCGCTGCTTCTGGTCGCTGTGGTCGATGCTGTTCAGCTCGTAGCTGTCGGAGCGGAGGTCGCCCCACACAGCGAACTTGCTGACCGTGCTTGCCATTTGCCTGTATGCGCCGTAGCGCACGCCCTCCAGGTCGCTCTTGTCTTCCCAGAAATTCTCTTCTACGACACGGTCCTGGGGATAGATGGTCAGCCAATCCGTGCAGGAAGTAGTGCTGAGGGCCAAAAGTCCCGTGAGGCAGGCAGCCTTATATATATTAATAATGTGTTTCATATTGTAGCAATTTTAGAATCCAAGGGTTAAACTACACGTGAATGACTTGGAGCGGGGTGTACGGTTGTTGTCGCGGCAAACGGCGAATCCCTGCGGGGAGACGTCGGGGTCGACACCCGTGTACTTCGTCCAGCACCAGAGGTTGTTGAGAGAAGCAAACAGCTTGAGCTGGTTGATGCCCATCTTCTTGAGGAACGGCTTCTTGACGTCGAAGTCGTAGGTCAGCTGAATGTACTGCAGACGCAGGTAGTCGCCGTCCTCCACGTAGCGGTCGCTGGGCAGGGAGTTGTAGCTCTTGTAGCCGTTGACGTTGCTCAGTGCACGCGGGATGACGGTCTCGTCGCCGTTCTTGCGCCAGCGCCATGTTGTAGCGAAGCTCTGGTTCTTGTTGTTGAGCATGCTCTCCAGGTTCATACGAGCCATGTTGACAATCTGGTTGCCCATACGGAAGTTGAAGCCTGCATTGAGTGAGAACCTGCCAAAGTAGAGGTTAAGGCCGAAACCACCATTGCACTTGGGGTTGGAGTTGCCGAGGTAGACCATGTCGTAGCGGTCAATCTGGCCGTCGTGGTTGATGTCCTCGTAGATGGCATCGCCACCCTGGAACTGATAGCGGTAGCCTTCGTTGTAGCAATAGTAGAGAGGCAGGGGTATACCCTTGGCATCGGTCAGCATGCGGCCTTCGGCATCGTATGCGATGGGGCAGAGAGGCACCTCGTTGGCGCCCAGCTGCTCGAGCTGACGGCCCTGACGACGTGCGTCGGCAGCGGCGGTGTTGATGGGCTCGTCGTAGTTGATCTGGCCGTTGCTGCCGGCATAGCCGCTGTTGCCTTCCTCGGCGTAGCCATAGCTGGCAACAGACTGGTTGGTGATGCCGTTGTGGTCGTAGTCGTACTTGTAGACGCCCAGATAGTGGAGGCCGTAGATGGAGCCGAGGGCGTTGCCAATCTGTACGCGCTGGTTGTAGTCGAGGTTGCCGGGCTGATAGGTCTCGGAGCCGTTCAGGCTCTCGAGGATAAGGGGATTCATCTCCTCTACCTCGTTGAAGTTCTGTGCGATGTTGGCACGCAGCTTCATAGAGAACTTGCCCACCTTGCAGATGCGGGATGTAGAGAAGTTGAGCTCCCAACCCTTGTTGCGGAGGACACCTGCGTTGACCTTGGCCAGGCTTGCGAAGCCGTTGGCGCTGGCGATGCGGAGGTTATCCATCAGCAGGTCGGTGGTGCGGTGGTCGTAGACTTCCGCCTCGATTGTCACGAGGTCGTTGAAGAAGCCGGCGTTGAAACCGAGGTTCATCTTTCTGGTCTTCTCCCAACGCAGCTCGCCGAGCGAGAGGTTTTCGGGGCGGATGACCTGGTGGCCGTTGTAGTAGCCTGCGGTAGCGTACTTGTTGTACTGGTTGCTGCCGCTGCCTGCGCTAAGGCCGGTGATACCCCATGAGCCACGGACGGCGAGCATGCTCAGCCAATCCTTGCTCCACTGCATGAATCCTTCGTCGATGATGTTCCAACGTGCACCTACAGAGGGGAAGGTGCCGAACTTGTGTCCGCGGCCGAAGCTTGTGCTGCCGTCCATGCGGACCGAAGCGTCGACAGAGTACTTACTCTTGTAGGAGTAGTGGGCCTGGGCCAGGAAGCTGAGGCTGCGCCATTCGCCGTTGCTGGAGGATGCGTCGCGGGTCAATGCTACGACCGTGGGGTCTGTGATGCCGTCAGGCACGTTCCAGAGGCCGAGGTTCTGCGAGCTGCTGCTACCGGAAGCCAGTTCGAAGCGTGCCAAGCCGCCGAGGCTGTGGTCGCGGTTCGGGAAGGCGGAGTAGTACTGCAGGTCGTGACGTGTGGTGAACTCGAGGGACTTGTACTCGTCGTTGCTGACGTAGTTACGCTCGTTGGATGTGAGCTTGGCAGCATTGTCGCCACCCCAAACCCACGGCATCGTGCGGAGTTCGCTGGGGCAGTAATGGTCGTTGCTGGTGTTGTAGATGTTGAGCTGTACGTCACCCACGTAGTTGAGTCTGTGGTGGTCGTCGTCCTTACCGAGGAGCTTGTACTCGATGCTGAACTGCGGTGTGAGGTTGTACTGCTTCTGCTTCCACCAGGCCTGTGTGGCACGAGCGACGGGGTTGCCGTTCACGAACATGTCGTTGAGGTCGTAGGAGGTCAAGGTTCCGTCGTTGGCGCGGCGCCCTGTGCTACCTGTGCTGTAGACGGCAGCCAGCGGCAGCATGTTGAAGTAGTTGCCGGTGAGGTTGCCCTCGGCATCGTACTCGTAGACGCTCATGTTAGGCATGGCGTTGCGTGCGCGGTCGAGGATGTCGTTGCCGTAGTTCTTGTGGTTGGTGGTGAAGGCCAGGTTGATGTTGCTCGAGAACTTGATGCGGTCGCTGACCCAGTAGTCGAGTGCTGTGGAGGTGGTGAAGCGGTCGAGCTTCTGTCCGATGATGGAACCTGTGCTCTTGTCGTAGTTGGCACTGATACGGAAGGTTGCCTTCTCGCCACCGCCGCTGAGTGCCACGGTGAACTTGTGCTCCTGTCCGAACTGCTGCACCTTCTTCACCCAGTCCGTATTGTGGTTATAATGGTTATATATATAACGTTGGTCCTGGATGTAGTCCAGCTCAGGCAGGGAGGTGTTGATGTGGTTGGGGTTGTAGTATGCCTCCTTGAGCATCATGGTGTACCCGTCACCGTCGAGCATCTCGTAGCCCGAGGGCTGCCATGTGCCGCTGAACTTGTAGGTGAAGTTGACGCGAGTCTTGCCGCGTGAGCCACGGCGTGTCTTAATCTCGATGACGCCGTTGGAGCCCTTGGAGCCCCACTTGGCCGTCGTGGCGGCATCCTTCAGCACGGTAATGCTCTCGATGTCCTCGGGGTTGACCTGGAGCAGTGAGGAGAACTGTTCCTCGTTGTCCATGGTCTCGAAGTTGATGTCCTGGGCATCTTCGGGAAGTTCGAAGATGTGGTCGTTGAGGACAATCAGAGGCTGTGCGTTACCGTTGATGGTGGATGTACCACGCAGACGCATGGTCGTACCGGAACCGAGGTTACCGGAGTTGGGCACGATGTCGAGACCTGCGATCTGACCCTGCAGGGCCTGGTCGACGGACTCGAAGGAGAGACCTTCCAGGTCGTCCATCTGGAACTTCTGTACGGCTCCGGCGAACTCGCGGGCAGGAATCTCGAGGCCCGTGGTGGGTGCGTTCTTCTTACCCTGTACGGTGACCTCCTTGATGGTCTTCGTATTGTCCTGCAGCGTCACCTTGAAGATGTTCTTGCTGCCGATGGCCTGGCTGAACTTTTTGTAGCCGATGTAGGTAATCTCCAGGGTGTTCTTCGGGTCCTTGATGTTCATGGTGAAGTTACCATTCATATCCGTGACAGCCTGGCTGACAATACGGTTGTTCTTATCTATCTCCTTGACGTTGGCACCAATGATGACGTCGATATCATCAGAAACGGTACCTGAAATACGCCGTTGCTGTGCGCTTGCGGGCAACGCCATGAGTGCGACTACCCAAAGCAGGAAAAGCTTAGTTATTTTATTCATAGTGTTGTTGTTTTAGCGGATAGCGTATCTCTTTAAATATTGTATTGCACTCTGTGTTGACTCCCAAGTCTTGGTGTGGTCGCCGTCGATGACCTCGGTGTGGTTGAGGTAGCCGGGGATGCTGTGTATGACGGCGGCGCTGGAAGAGTTGATCTGTATACCCTTCATAGCCACGTTGACAGGAGAGGTGTTGCAGGATACGTCGCGTGCCAGGATGTTGCGTACATCCACTCCGTTCACCTCGTCGAGGGTTTCGAAGGGAGCGGTGACGCCTGTCATGCTGTTGCCGTTCTTCTTCCAGGTGACGTCGTCGCAGACGCGGAGCTTGGTTCCGTCGCCTGACTTGACGCGGTCGACGTGCAGCTTGCAGAAGAGTTCGGTGTACTTGTCGTAGCTGGACGTCACCATCTCGTTGGCAGGCAGGACGGTCTTGTCGGCGAAGACGGAGTTGTCGGCGAAGTGATAGCGTACGAAGTTGGTGAGGTAGGTTATCTTGGCCGAGATGCGGATGCTGTCCTCGAGGGTAGCGAGGGAGTCTGTGTACTCTATCTCGCCGTCGGCGTCGAGCTTGGGTACGAGGGTGACGTTTCCGTCAGCGTCTGTGACTTCCTCCATGAAGGGCTTGCAGTGGCTGTGGTAGTCCTCGTAGATGTCCTCCCATGTGGGCAGGCCGTGTGCGATGGCGTCGGCCACGGCGTCGTTCGTGGGAACGAAGATGGTGTAGCGGTAGTTGTTGAAGAACTGCACGTTGTAGTCCAGTCCGTTGTCGCCGATGAAGATCTTGAACTTCTTGAGGGCGGACTCGCGCTGTTTCGTGGTGAGCGTTCCGTCTACGAGTCCGCAGCCGATAATCTCGGTCTCGTATGCGTCGGCCGTGCAGAGGTCGTAGAAGGCGCTGTAGGGTGTTTCGCCGCCGAAGCCGACCTTACCTGCTGCAAACTGGTCCATGTCGTTGGTGAAGATGCTGTATACGCTGCGGTATGTGGGCACGAGGGGTGCGTTGAGGACGTAGGTATGACCATTGTCCACGTCGCGCATCTTGGTGAGCTTGCAGGAGGTGACGCCGGGTTCGTCGCTGACGATGCCGAGGCGCTCGTTCTCGAGCTGGAGGCCGCCCTTGACTGCGGTGACGACGCCTTCTTCGTTACGCACCACCTTGATGGCGTTGCCGTTCTTCGACAGGTAGTACTCGTCGAGAGGTGTGGAGCGGTCGATCTTGTAGTAGTCCTGGTCTGCGAAGGTCATGGGGTTGGTGCCGTCGTGCACGATGGTGTGGCTCTCCAGGATGTCCTTCAGACGGTTGGTGATTTCGTTGTTGCTATAGTTGCTGGTGCCAGGCACAACGTTGCCGATGGTGCCGAGCCTGGGGTCGTTCAGTCCGTCGCAGTTGTAGGGGCAGTAGTAGTTCCTGAACCTCAGCTTGACGGGGAAGGAGCCGCCCACGAAGTAGAATTCGATGGCACGGGGTGTACGGCTCTTCATGCTGGCGGGGTCGTAGTAGTAGAAGAGTGCGCTGTCGGAGGGCAGCAGGAAGGTGAACTTGCTCTGCATGGCCTTGAGGTATGCGTAGTAGTTCAGGTTCATGTAGTCGTCGTAGATGGCGGACTTCATAATAAGGTTTGTCTTACTAATGAACGCGGGCGCGGTGACGGAGCGGTAGTCGGCGGGGACGCAGGTGCGGTCCATGACGTAGACCACGCCGTTGCTTGCCATCAGGCAGGTGTCGACCTGTGCGAGTGCTTCGTCCACGTTCTCGAAGAGGGGCTCCATGGCGTCGTCGGTGAGCTTGCTCCACTTGCTGGGTACGGAGCCTACGAACGAGCGCTGCATGAAGTTGTTGACGAGCGAGTAGATGGTGCCCAGGGGGATGGCGTCGATCTGATGGTAGAGCTCGTCGACGGTCGTGGCGCGTGTGTAGGGAATCTCGTCCTTTGTGCCTTCGTTGGCGTAGTATGTGCGGATGAGGTCCTCACCGGCATTCTGGAAGTAGTGCCACATCTCCTTGTCGCTGGGCACGAAGATGGCGGCCATGTCCTTGCGGACGTCCACCTCGTCGTAGTAGCCGTTCCATCCGGGGTCGAAGAGCAGGCCGGGAGCGATATCGGAGGTGTTCTCGTCCTTGTAGGGGTTGTAGGTCCTGTAGGTTCCGAGAGGTCCGGGCTCGAAGCGTTCGGGCTTGCCGTTGGCATCCACCTTTGTCACGTAACCGCCCTTTGTGGAGTAGTTATTATAAGAGAAGTATCTCTTCGTGAAGATGGAGTCGGTGAAGTTGGGATAGAGTATCTTGTATGCCTCCGTGATGCGTGCGCTGTAGAAGGGCGCGCTGAAGCGGTCGAGGATGTGGCTGAAGATGTTCGTCTTGCCGTTGGTGCGTATGACCTCTGCCATGTTCGTGATGGGGCAGAGGGGCTTCTCGGTGACGTTGATGTAGCCGTTCTCGCAGACGCCGTCCTTCTCCTTGAGGAGTGCATCATAGATGTGCACGTCGCTCGGGTTGCGGGGGTGGTTCATGAAGACGGCAAAGTCCTCGTCCTTGACCACGTTCCTGGACATGTGCTCAGCGGTGAAGTGGAGCATCATGGGCACTGTGGAGTCGGTGGCCATGTAGATGCCGTGACCGCCCTTCTCGGCGCGGAAGCGCTCCCAGTAGTCCTTGTCGGTGGTGGAGTAGCTGAAGGGGAGTTCGTCGGAGGGGACGTAGGTGATGGAGTCGGTGACGAGCACGTCGGTGTAGCGACGCATGTACTCGCCTCTGGTGGGAGAGTTCGTTCCGCTCGACTCGCTGCTTGCCAGGTTCTCCATGACGATGGCGTTGTTGAGCATACTGGTGTGAATCAGCAGCTTCTTCTGAGACTGGCTCAGGTTCTCGTAGCTTGTGGCATTGTGCCAGGGGTTGCCTTCGGGCAGCGTTGCGTTGTGGGCAAAGAATGCATCCCAGGCGGAGTCGTTAGCCACGAAGATGGTCTTCGAACCCGTACGGTTGAGCACGTCGGTCAACGGACGCATGTTCTCGGGATTCACATCCTTGTCGGCCAACAACTTCAGATAGGTTCTGAAATTGCCCTTCTGCTCCAGGCTTTGGTAGATGCTTGAGCTGAGCCAACTGGGCTTCTCATCGTCCAGGATGAACTCATCCTTACAAGCATACATCAGCCCGCAAGCTGCCAGCAGGCATACCACCCGTGAGGAATGTCTGCTCCATTTGCTTAAACGGTTTGTCATACGCATTGTTTTATTTAGTTTTTTTGTTGTTTTTCTACGTTTTCATGCGCTTTTAGGGCTTTTGCACGCACTAAACAGAGCAAATTTACGTTTTTTTTAACGAATCGCGACAACTACCCACAACAAAAGCCCCCGTTTTAATGTTTTTTAACAAAAGAAGGTTAATTTTTATCAAAGTGTGTTGCGTTTTGGGGAAGAAAATGCAGGTTTGCTGCATGAAACACGGGTCGGGGCGAGAAAGCGAGCCGTTCGCCCCCCGTCGGGGGCCGTTTCGGGCACAGCCGGAGCGCTCGGGGCGGAAGGGGGAAAGGCACGGGGACATTGGCGCCGCGGCAGGGACACTACCCCGCCGTGGCGTGGATATAAAGCGGCCACAACGGGAATACAAACCCGCCGCGACAGGGATAAAAATCCGTCGCGGCGGGGAGCAAAACTATTTCCAAGGCTTTGAAATATATTTCAGTGGCTTGGAAATATATTTCAAAGGCGTTAAAATATATTTCCAAGCCACTGAAAAAGTTTTTATCCGCGGGGCTCAGGGTTTTATGCCCTGCGGTGGGACAAATGTTGCTGTGTGTCAGCGGGAAAGCCAGACTTTCCCGCCGCGGAGCCAGATGCCCGATCGGGGCACTTGCTGCAGGCGGCGGCCGGAGAGGTCGTAGATGGCATCGGAGCCGTCGGCATCGTCCGCGCGTACATTATTTATTGCGTCGGGGATGACGACCTCCATCCAGTCGCTCCACTCGGAGGTGCCGTCGGCACAGACGGCCTGCACGCGGTAGTAGTAGAGCAGGGTGTCGGTGGTCGGGACGGTGTGGGAGGTGGTGGTCAGACCTGTGTAGGTGGTGACCTTGCCGTTCGAGCCGCTCATGTCCTGGATGTCGACCTGGTAGAGGTAGAAGCGCTTCTTGACGGCCGTGGATGCGAACTTCACCTGGCTTCCGGCGGGGACGTCGGCAAAGGTGAGGCTGTAGCTCTTGCGGCTGGCGGTGAGGGCGACGGTCTGGGTGGCGACGGTCTGCGAGCCGTTGAGCACGCTCACGACCACGCTGCTGCCGTCCGTCCCGTAGTAGGCTGCGTCGAAGTCCACATAGAGCTCCCCGGCCTTGTTGTCCATCACGGGCGTGGTGACGTAGCCGCTGGCCTTTTGTGCGGAGATGCGTATGGCGTCGCCCGCGGTGCCGTAGATGTAGGACGACTTCCATCCGCTGTCCTTCATGTATGAGTCCAGGGTGCTGCTGCCGATGGTCTGGCCGTCGGAGATGGAGCTGAAGCCGGAGAAGTCCTCGGAGAGGAGCGTGGCACGCGAGGGTTCGTCGGTCACCTCCTCGACCTGAAGGTTGTAGCTGGTGGCGCCGTCCACGGCGAGCCAGTTGGCGTCGAAGGCTTCGGCGGAAAGGATGGTGGGCTGGGCCAGCTCGGGGACGGACAGGGGGATGTAGTTGCCGTAGACGAAGCTGATGGTGCCGTCGGCTGCCTCGGTGATGTCGTGTATCAGGTTCTGGTGCTTCTTGGTGCCGCCCTTCTCGGAGGTGAACCATGTGAGCTGCGCCACGCTCTGCACTTTCTTCCGTCCGGGATAGGGGTCGCCGGCCTCGTCTTCGGCCGTGATGTCGTAGAAGTAGGAGCCTTCGTAGTACTCGAGGTCGCCCACCTTGCCGTCGGCAGGCAGGAAGGTCATGCGCTGGTGGCTCTTGGTGCTGTTGACGGTGTTGTTCTCCCACACCGTGGCATTATAGTCGATGTGCCAGACCATGAGGCCGTGTCCGCCGTTGTAGCGGCCGAAGGTCTTCTGCTGTCGGTTCTCCAGGATGTAGTACTCGTTGCTGTTGCCGGTGTTGCTGATGACGTAGGCCACGCCCTCGGAGTTGATGGCAGGCATGTCCGTCACCTTGGCAGGCTGCGTGAGCGGAATGAGGTCGAGCCATCCGGCCAGCCAGCGCTCGTAGGCGGTGTAGGGCGACGGCACCTCGCCGATCTTGCGGGGCCCGTTGTAGGAGCCGCCGTCCATCACGTCCCAGTTCTGGGCTGCCGTGCCGCCAGAGTATTCCGTATCGTAGAAATCGGGGTAGCCCAGGCAGTGGCTGAACTCGTGGCAGGCCGTGCCGATGCCGTTGAGCACCGTCGACGAGGCAAGCTCGTTGGAGACGGCATACGTGTCGATGTAGACGCCGTCCAGGCGCTGCATGCCACTGCCGCTGCCATAGTACTTGCCAGCAGAGAGTATCCACTCGTGGGGCCAGATGTAGCCCTGCTCGGAATCGCTCGTCATGCCGGCATAGATGACATAGACCTGGTCCACCTCCCCGTCGCCATCCCAGTCATAGTCGGCATAGTTGACCATGCTGTCGGCAAGCTTCAGGGCCTCGATGACCATCTCGGGGGCACGGTCGTCCAGGTCGTCGTTGGGGGGCGTGCCGTAGTAGTCGTGGTCCTTGGAAACGGTGAGCGGGCCGACGACGTCGAAGTCGATGTCGAGCAGGCCGTAGCTCTGGTCGAGGAAGTAATCGCGGACGGAGCCGATATGGCTGCTCTGGGAATAGCCCACTTGATTGAAGCGGTTCGTCCACTGCGTGGAGGCATTCGCCCGCATGTCCATGTCGGAGAACTGGACGAGCAGGACCAGTCCGCGCTTCGACTCGGGCTGCGTCTTGGCACGGAGCGGCCCTGGCGCATGGCGAAGCTGCAGGTTGGCATTGCGCATCTTCTCCAAGCGGGCCAGACGGTGCTCGTTGACGCCGGGCAGCCTGTGGGTGTGGTGGGGACGACGGCGCAGCCCGCCCCTATAAGGCTGTGCGGCTACGCTAAGGCAGCAGAACAGCGCTGCAAGGATGACCACAAGGTTTTTCTTCATATACACATTACTTATATTATAAGGTTAATAAGCGTCTTTCAGGTACAAAACACGAATTGCGGCTGCAAATTTAGCCAATTTTTTTGATACTTCCGCCGAAACGTCGTAACTTTGTGCCCCAATATGGAGAAAAAACCGAAAATAGGCAAAGTATTCCTCATTGCGGGCAGCGAACCGCTGGGGAGTGCAGGCGTGCAGGCCGACATCAAGGCCATCACGCGATGTGGGGGCTGGGCCGCCGCCGCACTGACATGTATCGTGGACGAGGACGTGAACCGCATCAAGGGCATCCACCACCTGCCGGCCGAGCTCATCGTCTCGCAGGCGGAATCCTTCCTGAGCACCGTCGGAGCCGACTGCATCAAGACCGGCGTACTGCCCACCGAGGAAATCATCCGCGCCGTGGCAGGCGTACTACGCCGCTACGACCGGCAGCCCATACTCATCGACCCCGTCATCGTCAACTTCGCAGGCGAACAACTGGTGAGCGACGCTGCCATCAGGGCATACAAGGACGAGCTCTTCCCCCTCGCCACACTCATCACCCCCAACATCCACGAGGCGGAATTCCTGCTGGGGCATCCCGTCCGCAACCCCGAAGAGGACCTGCAGCGGCTCAGCCAGTGGGGATGCAGCGTGCTGGTGAAGAGCGTCGACGAGGGACGCTACCTGGTGGACTACCTCTACGACCGCACAACAGGCACGCTCACGCCGCACCCCAAGAAGAAACTCCTGCTCGACGACCGCAACGGCACGGGCGACACCCTGGCAAGCGCCATTGCCACACATCTGGCAGCGGGAGAAAGCCTGCCCGTCGCCGTGACGCGTGCCGAAGCCTACATGAGCTACTTCCTCGCCGGCCCGCGCTACTATATCAGCGTCGCAAAGTAGGCACAGCAACAGAAGAGGCCGCCATCTGCCAGGAGATTACTCCCGCAGATGGCGGCCTCATTCTGTGCCTGCCCCGCATGGGACCTGCGGAGCCTATTGGTCCTGTGGGACTTTTAGGTCCTATAGGTCATATAGGTCATATAAGCCCTATGGGTCTTATGGGCCCCAGCCCCCGGCTACTTCTCAGTGTGTTCCTTGCTGGTGTGGTCGCCGTAGTGCCCATAGACACCATAGCTGCCATAGCCATACTTGCCGTACTTGCCGTAGCGGGCATAGCGGCCGTACTTGCCGTACTTGCCATAGCCGTAGTAGTAGCCGTACTTCTTCTTCCTCATGTCCACGCCGTTGAGCACCAGGTTGACCTTGGGCAGCTTGCCATCGGCGCTAAGAGAGTTGATGATGTCGAAGTTCGAACGCGGGCTGTAGTCGGCACGGCACACCAAAATAGTCATATTGGCGACCCGACCGATGGCAAGCGTATCGCTCACCAGGGCAATAGGCGGCGTGTCGAGCACAACATAGTCGTAGTGTTCCTTCAGCAGGTTGACGGCCCACTCGAGCTGTTCGCGCGACAAGAGCTCGGACGGGTTGGGCGGGATGACACCGGCCGGCAGCACGTCGAGGTTCTTGTTGATTACGCCGTGGACAATCTGGTCGTCCAGCACATCGTACGAGTTGCTGTCGCCGGAAAGGAACGTCGTGATACCCTTCTTGTCTGCAGGCAGGCCGAAGAGCTTCACCAAACGGGGCTTGCGGATGTCAAGGCCGACCACAATAACCTTTTTGCCCATCAGGGCCAGCGACATAGCCAGGTTGGTGGAGAGGAACGTCTTGCCCTCGCCGGGAATACAGCTGGTGCAGAGGATGACCTTCTCGCCGGGCTCCAGGATGAAACGCAAGTTGGTACGCAGGCCACGGAAGGCCTCCTCCATCGAGTTGTTCGAGTTCTCGCGCACGACAAGCGCCTTCTCGCCGTCCAAGCCCTTGGCAGCCAAAGGAATGTCGGCCAGGACGTTCAGCTTCGTCAGCTTCTCCAGGTCCTCGCGTCCGCCGATACGGAAACGCAACAGGTCCGACAGGAAGATGATGCCCACAGGGAAGCCCATGCCAAGAATCAAGGCAATAAGCCAGATGATGGAGCTCTTGGGGGAAACCTTGCCTACGCGCTGGGGCGAATCAATGATGCGGGCCTTGGCTGCCGTACTTGCCAGCGAGATGTAGTTCTCCTCGCGCTTCTGCAGAAGCATGAGGTAGAGGTTAGCCTTGATTTCCTGCTGGCGGCTCATGTTCGTCAGCGCACGTTCCTGCGTAGGCGTGCTGCTGATACGGCTGCTGAACATGTGGTACTGGCTGTCGGCACTGGCCTTCTGCGTCATCACGTCTTTGCGGATGGCCTCAAGGCTCATCCTGATGGAGGGCCACATCTCTTCGAGCTGTGCCGTAAGGCGCTGTACGAAGGGGTTGCTCTCGCTGGAAGTCTTGAGCAGACGGTTGCGCTGCAGCACATAATCATTATACTTGCTGATGACGGAATTCAGGTTGGCATTGTCCAGACCGAGGTTGGCGGGGATGACCCGCATGGCGTTGGCCGGGTTGTTCATGTAGTTGACCAGGGCATTGATGAGGTTGAGCTGTGTCTCGAACTCCACCTGCTTCTTCTGGTACTCCGTCGTGCTGGACAGAGCCGTCGTGGCGTCATTGGTCAGGTTGATCAGCTCGTTGCTCTTCTTGTACTGCTCCAGTTCGCCCTCCGTGACGTCCAGTTCGCCGCGGATGAAGTCGAGACGTTCCTTGATGAACTCCTCGGTCTTCATGGCCACCTCGTTCTTGTCCTCGTTGGCATCCTCGTTGTAGCACTTGATGAGCTCGTTCAGATAATCAAGCGAACGGCCCACCTGTGTGTCGGTGAAAGTGACGTTGGCAACGGTTGTCGTCTTGCTGGTGGCCGAAGCGGAGAGCTTCTGCCTGTAGATGCGAGCGGCAAGGTCGATAGGCATGATGGTGGCATAGAGCGTCTCGTCCTTCCACTTCGTACCGGGGTTCCGCTGGAAGATGATGACACCCATCGGCGTGTTGATGCTGCCAGGCAGCTTCTTCACCTCACGCTCGAAGGTGATGGGCTCCTTCTGCTCCGGCACGTACACCTTACCCTGCACCTTCAGCCCCTTGCCATTCTTGTCAATATCAAGCATGATGGGCGACTGAAGCACGATAAGCTGGTGCTGCGGCATGTCGACGATAATGGGGTTGTTCTGATACTGTTCTACCTTGCGGATACGTCCCTCGATGGCATAGCTGACATAAAGCTTCAGCGATTTCACCACGCGACTGTTGACGTTGGTACTGTTCAAGATTTCCAGCTCATTGTCGAAGCCGTTACTGTTGGAGATGATACCCATGCTCTCCAAGTTCATCTGTCCGCCCATTGTGCGGTTGCGGCCCTCCTCGTCCTTAATCAGCACCTTCATGGATGAGCTAAAGACCGGGCTCGTGTAGCGCAAATAAAGGAAGGCAAGGCTCAAGGCGATAAAGGTGGACAGGAGAATCCACTGCCAATTAAGCACGACAATCGTCCACAAGTTAGCCAAGCTAAAGATACTGGACTCTTCCTCCTTCTGCAATTCTTCGTTAGCAACGTAATCTGCCATTTCTTTTGAAGTTTTGTATGTTTCTGATATTATCTGTTATGCATGGAATGCCATTCAGCGTGCAAAGATACATCTTATTATTATAACGCGAAAGAATTTGCATGAAAATTTGTTTCATTACGACATTTCTCAGCCAAAAGCATGCCGTTTTGCCCAAAAAGTCGTACATTTGCGTGCGAGTATATGCACTTTGACCGTATTACTCACGAACAACAATGCAAACAGAAGGCACCAACATACATTCCTGGCGAACGCGGCAGCACTGGCTTCGAGGCAGCCTGACCGTTCTGACGGAGACGCTTATATGGACAGGCTGCGTGTACGCGGCTGCACTGACGCTGGGAACGAAGCCATCGACGAGCACGCATCTCCTGTCGCCGACTGCCGTCCAAATGGGCTGGGGACTCGTCGCTCTCCTCATCGCGACGTACTTCATCCCCAACAACACCTATAGCCGGACCGCACGCCGGGACGAGGTGGTGGCCTGTGCCATGAAGACCGCCCTGGCCTTCAGCCTGCTGAGCCTTGTGGTCTTCACCGAAAGGACACCCCTGCAATTCCTCTGCTACGCATTCTTTTGCATCGCGCTGAGCGTGGAACGGCTCGTCCTCAACAGCTGGTTCATCCGCTACTGCACCCAGCCTGCCCACTGCGAGCATGGCGTCCTCATCTGCCGCGGGGAAGACACCGCACAGCAGCGAGCACTTCAGCAGAACACGTATGGCCTGACGCTGAGCCGCATAGAGGTGGGCGACGCGCTGTCCGGACTTGACCCCGTTGCACAGCGCCTGGCGGAACATCTCTCTGCCCACAGGGAGACAACATCCGTCTACTGCGCCCCGTGGGCCCTGTCGCCTGCAGAGGTGGAGGCGGTGGCACACACCTGTCGCGAGCAGGGAGTCGCGCTGCACCTGCTGCCCCTGCCGAAAGAAACGCTGAGTCCGTTGGTTCGCAGCGAATGTCGCGGCACCATCTGCGTGCTGTCCCCTGCCAAGCGCCCCCTGCGCAGGCTGGCAAACAGGACACTCAAACGCGCAACGGACATTGTGCTGAGCCTCCTCGTCCTGCTCACCGTCTTTCCGCCCTTTGCCCTCGTTGCATTCATCTGCATCAAGCGGCAAAGCCACGGCCCCATACTCACATTCCGCCACATGTGCGGCATGAACGGCAGGACGTTCCGCAGCCTTACCTTCCGCACGCGGCACTACAACGCAGCGCCTTCCTTCCTCGACGGCTCCGACGACCCTGGCTATTTCCCCTTCGGCAAGTTCCTCAGCCGCTCACGCCTCGAGATGCTGCCGCAATTCCTTTGCGTGCTCGGGGGAAGCATGTCCATCGTCGGTTCGCAGGCAATGATGCCGCAGAGCCATGCCAGCTACCGCCGCGAGCTGCAACGACTCCTTGCCTCGGGCTACCGGCTCAAGGCCGGCATCACAAGCTACCAGTTCCCCGGGAATACGGAAGGCAGTCCCGAGGCCGACGTCTGGTACTGCCGCAACTGGGGCTTCTGGCTCGACGTGCGCATCATGCTCAAGAGGCTCGGCACGCTGCGAAGCCGTTCGAAGGCAAAGACCATTAATTATATATAATGTAGAGACACTATATACATTCATATCGCAAACAGTAAACAGTTAAATCGTAAAATACCATCATGTCGATATTCAGTAAGTTATTCGGCCGAAACAAAGAAGAAGCACAGGCGAAGGCTGGCGGCATGGAGGACTTCATGCTCCTCATCCGCGTCTACTATCAGGCAGCCATGGCATCCCAACTGGGCATCAGCAACCTAGCCGCCCTACCCGACCTGCGCATCTTCAAGCAGACCTACCGTGTAGCCACGCTCAACAACAAGCTTGGCATAGCAGAGAAGAAGCATTGCCGTGGACTCATGCAGGACATCTACGGCATCAGCGACACGTTCTTCTCGGAGATTGACGGCAGCATCAAGAAGCGCTGCCACAAAGTTCAGGACGCACAGACCTACCTCATACAGTTCCAAGGCTTCAGCCAAGACCTCATGATGCTCATGGGCAACCTCATGCAGTGGAAGATGCGCTTGCCGGGCTTCCTGCGCGGCGCTCTGCGCGAGATGGTTGCAAAGCAGGTACACGAGATACTGACCAAGAACGACTGGAAGGACGAAGGCGTACGCCGCACCTGCGTCAGCATCCGCAAGTACCAGAACACACTGGGCTACTCGGAAGCATGGATGACAGAGTACGTGCACACTATCGTTATGCTCGCAAAGAAGGAACCAAAGAAAAATAGTGAGCAATAAACTTGCATATCGCAAAAAAAAGTATTATCTTTGCCCGCAAATTGAGTCATTTTGTCATGAATCAAGAACTGAAAGAACTTGTCACCCGCCTGGAAACACGCGTCAGGCAGCTCATCCTGCAGCAGGAAAAGCTGCGGAAGGAGCAGGAACGCCTGCAGGGACAACTGAGCGCAAAAGATGACGAAATACTCAACTTGCAGATACAGAACGAAGAGCTCAAACAGCAATACAGCCGTCTGAAGATGGCAAAATATATCGATATGGCCGACAACGACGTCAAAGACATGCGAGGCCGTATCCGTACAATGGTGCGCGACATCGACCGCTGCATCTCGATGCTCAAGGTAACGCAGTAGGAAAGATTAGGGATTAGAGATTAGGGAATAAAGATTAGGGAACAGGGATTAAAGAATAAGACTCAGACATAAATGGACGATACCCTCTCTATAACTCTCCGGTTTGGCTCGTGGACATTGCCCATGACCATCAGGCGTGACGAAGAAATCTTCTATCGTCAGGCCGAAAAGCTCATCAAGGAGAGATTTGGTTTCTATACAAGCAGTTACCCGGGACAAAGCTCAGAGATGTATTTGGTGATGACCATCTTCGACATCGCCCTGCAGTGCAAACGGCAGGAGACAGAAGTCAACGCAGAGCCTGTGATGCAACTGCTCCGACCGCTGCTCAACGAAGTCGAGGCCGCACTTGGCAAAAACATCTAAGGAACAAAGAGAGTGACCCGAGTATAAACATTTATCAAACATCAAATCTATGCCAACAGGTATCATAGCAGCCCTGCCCATTGCTATTGCCATAATCATCTTTTTCGTACTGGTGGGCATCTGGTACTTCGTGGTGGTGCCCGCCAAGCGGAAAGCCATTGCCGATGAAGCCCGCGAGAACGCCGAGAAAGAGGCAGAAGTAATCAAGCAGAAGAAACTGCTCGAAGTAAAAGAGAAATTTCTGAGCAAACGCACAGAACTCGAGAAAGAAGTCAGACAGCACAACCAGCAAATCCAGCAGGCCGAGAACCGCATCAAACAGCGCGAAATGCAGCTCAACCAGAAGCAGGACGAGCTGACACGCCGCAAGCAGGACGCCGACGCCCAGCGCCAACGCATGGAGACGCAGCAGGCCATGCTCGAAAAGAAGGAAGAGGAACTCGGCGCACGTTTCTCCGACCTCATCAACCAGGAACGCACGAAGCTGGAGGAAATCTCCGGACTCAGCGTCGAGGAGGCACGCGAACGACTCATCGAGACACTCAAGGACGAGGCTAAGACCAACGCCGCAGCCTACATCAACGAAATCATGGACGATGCCCGCATGACAGCCACCAAGGAAGCCAAGCGCATCATCATCCAGACCATCCAGCGCGTCGCTACGGAGACGGCCGTCGAGAACTCCGTCACCGTCTTCCACATCGACAACGACGAGGTGAAAGGCCGCATCATCGGCCGCGAGGGACGCAACATCCGCGCACTCGAGGCAGCCACCGGCACCGAGATTGTCGTGGACGACACACCCGAAGCCATCGTCATCAGCGCTTTCGACCCCGTTCGCCGCGAGATATGCCGACTGGCCCTGCACCAGCTCGTCAGCGACGGACGCATCCACCCGGCACGCATCGAGGAAGTCGTGGCAAAGGTGAAGAAGCAGATTGACGAGGAAATCCTCGAGGTAGGCAAACGCACCACCATCGACCTCGGCGTACACGGCCTGCACCCGGAGCTCATCCGCATCATCGGCAAGATGAAGTATCGCAGCAGCTACGGACAGAATCTCCTGCAGCATGCCCGCGAGACGGCCAACCTCTGCGCAGTCATGGCATCCGAGCTCGGCCTCAACCCCAAGAAGGCAAAGCGTGCCGGACTGCTCCACGACATCGGCAAAGTGCCCGACGAGGAACCGGAGCTGCCGCACGCACTCTACGGCGCCAAGCTCGCCGAGAAGTACAAGGAGAAGCCCGACATCTGCAATGCCATCGGTGCTCACCACGACGAAATGGAGATGACCACCCTGCTTGCACCCATCGTACAGGTCTGCGATGCCATCAGCGGCGCACGCCCCGGTGCACGCCGCGAGATTGTGGAGGCCTACATCAAGCGCTTGAAGGACCTGGAAAACATAGCCATGAGCCACCCGGGCGTCGTGAAGACCTACGCCATACAGGCTGGCCGCGAGCTGCGCGTCATTGTCGGCGCCGACAAGATTGACGACAAGCAGACCGAACAGCTCAGCACCGACATCGCCACAAAGATACAGAACGAGATGACGTATCCCGGCCAGGTGAAGATTACAGTCATTCGCGAAACACGTTCCATCGCCTACGCAAAATAGCATCAAGGCGCCTTCCTATAGCAAAAAGCCCGAGTCACTTCGGGCTTTTTTTGTGTCATAAACGCCTGGACAACGGGCGATGAAGCTGCTTATTGCGAGCAATGGAATTGCTCGCCACACTGTCTATTCCTGCTTTCGAGGCTTCTTCTGGAACTTATAGACGAGGTGCAGGAGGCCGTAGCGCGGCAGGACACCCGTGTAGGTCTCCGTGCGGCCCTGGGCATTGATGGTGCGCGTCACGTTGGAGAGCTGGCCGAGAATGTCGAAGCCATCGAGCATGACAATCCAGTTGCCCTTGAAGAGGGCACGGCTCAGACGGGCGTTCCAGACGACATCGGCTGTGTTGAGCGAGGCGTCGGTATAGCCCGTGCGCCCGTAGAGCGTGAGGTCGGTGGTGAGGTCGAACTTCCAGGGCAGGTGGACGATGGCGTCCGCGCCGATGCGGTACTGCCAGGCCGAGATGTTCTGGAACGTCGAGCGGTCGCTCGTATAGCGGTTCCATGCCACGTCCGACGAGAAGCCGAGGGTGTGCTTGCCCAGCGAAAGACTCAGTTTTGGCGAGAAGGAAATGGTGGCGGAGCGCACGACAAGCCTCTCCCCAACCCTCTCCAAAGGAGAGGGAGACCAGCCTGCTGCCTCGCCGCCATTCACCCCTCCTTCGGAGGGGACGGGGGAGGCTGCCTCTTGGTTCATATCCACGCTGTTCCTGTAGCTGAACTGCGTGACCATGCTGGCGCTGTGCTTCTTGCCGTCGCCAAAGCTGTAGTTGATGGTATGCTTGGCCGAGGCATCCCAGTTGCCGTTGACATTCGTGGGAATGAACGTGCGGCGGCCGGTGGAGCGGTCGTAGATCTGGCCTATACTTATCGCGTTGTGGGTGAAGCCATAGCTGAGGTCAACGCGGTTGTGCATGCGCTTGTTCATCGAATACAGGTTGCCGTCCAGGACGGCATCGGTGCGGATGGCGTAGCGAAGGTCAGGGTTGCCGATGCGGATATTCATGGGGTCCGTGTCGTCGACGATGCCTACCTCGTTCAGAAGCTCGGGCGCCTCGTTCCTGACTCGCACTTCCAGTCCGGCATGATGGCCGTCCTTGGTCCTCAACCAGGGCTTTGTCTTGAACTCGAACGTCGGGCTGAAGCGGTGGAGAATGGTGTCGATGGTGCCTCGCTCATAGTCGTGGCGCTGCGCATTCAGCGTGGCATCAATCCTGAAATCAAGGTAGAACTGACCCCATTCCTTCTGCCCCAAGCCGTATTTGAAGTCGGCCCAAAAGGCGTTTGTGTTGTCGATGTAATGCGCCAAATGACTGTTCGCGCGGTCGAAGACCTGCCTGTATTCGGTCACGCTCGGCAGCAAGTCGATGGGTTTGGAGAAGGAAAGCCTCTCCCCCATCCCCTCTCCCGAGAGAGAGGGGAGTTGGTCCAGGCGATAGATGCTCTCCTGCTCGCGCTGATTGCTGTGGGAGAACCGATAGCCCAACACCAATTGTCGGTAGTGTTCGCCAAGCATAAACGTATATTGGACGAAGGAATTAAGTTTGAACTTGCTGCGAGGCGGGGTGTCAACGAACTGGTGGCGGAACAAAGGACCAGCAGACCCTCCCCAGCCCTCCCTTAAAGGGAGGGAGTTCTCCCCCTTTAAGGGGGAGTTAGAGAGGGTCTGCTGTCGGCTGAACTCCTGCCTTTTGTTCTCTTTGTAGCTGCCGTTTATGCCGAAGTTCATATAGTCGCCCGAGCCTTTTATCTTCAGTGTCTCGTACAGATAGGCAGTTGTCTCGATGTCGTGCCCCGTGCCTTTGCTCTCGCGCAGCTGTCGGTTGATGAGCGTGTCGCGCAGGTTGGGGCGTGAAGATGTCGGGGAGAAGAGGTCGTCGAGCAATTGATGGCTGACCTCGACGGGCGCAGAGAAGAGGGCCGACGTGCTGCCGGAAGCGTTGCGGAAGTAGCGGTATTTTGCATCTGCCGTTGCGTAAGTCCGTAGTTGCTTGCCGTTATGGATGAAGCGGTTCCACAGCGAAACGTCCCACGCTTCGTTCTTCATGCCCGCGAAGCCATAGTCGTATGTGTCGCCGTCGGGCAGGAAGGTTTGCGTCGTGGTGCGCGTGTCCTGCCATTCCTTCGCGTGATGCGCCTCGACATAGACAAAGTAATCGCGCTTCTTGTCGTCGGACATCAAGTTGACATCCACGCGGGCCATCTCGTTGCGGCTCAGCTTGCCGGACCTGTCGGGCCGCCATCCGTCGCCCCAGACCATGTCGCCCGAGCCTTCGTCGTTCAGGTTGTTGGCCTTGGCATAAAGGCGTATGTTCGAACGCTCATCGCTCCGCATGGCAAAGAGGCGTGCCAGGTAGGGCGTCTCGTCCTGCCGAAGTCCCGCTCCGGCCTCGATGTTTGCTATCCAGCCCACCATATATTCGCGCTTCAGCCGCACGTCGATGACGTGGTGCTGCGTGCTCTCGTCGGTCCGTCCGAGCCATTCATTCTCCTCGGTCTGCTTGTCATAGACGGCCACATCCTTCACCGTGTAGGCCGGCAGGTTCTCGAGCATGAGCTTCCGACTGCCTTTGAAGAGGTCCTTGCCGTTCAGCAAGAGGTCGTCCACGAACTTGCCGTTGTGGTAGATGCGCCCGTCGCTCTTGAGCTCGACGCCCGGCAACTGACGGAGCAAGGCGTCGAGCATCGAGCCTTCTGCCAGTTGGAATTGGCTGGCATCGTACACGATGGTGTCGCCCCTGAAGTAGAACCGGACGCGAGATGCCTTGACGGTCACCTCCTGCAGGGTCTTCGAAACCTTGTGCAGATAGAAGGGCGAGACGTTGCGCGATGTTTCCCGTCGGCCCACACGGTCCACCTCATAGCTAAAGCAGGTCGTCCGATAGTCGTCCATCGAAATGCGGAAGATGTAGTGGCGGGGCAGAGCGGGCACCTCTATGTTGTAGCGCGGTATGTCGTAGTCCACTTGCCGGCCGCTATCGTCGTAGTAGAAGGCGGACTGCCTGGCACGCACCGAGTCGATGAGCGTGCTGTCCTCGGCCAGGAGTTCCACTTTCGCGTCCATCAGGTACTGGCGCGTCCGGGCATCGAAGACCATGCCGGAGAGTCGGATGGTGCGTGGCTTGTAGCTGCGGTCGTACTGGATGAAGATCTGTTTGTCCCTTATCTTAGCCTTTACGGGGAGTCCCTTGCAGAGGCGTTTGACGGCCTCCGTCATGGAAAGGCCCGTGAGGTCGGCATGGACGGGAAACTGGTCGAGGTCGTTGGCAATGAAGTTGATGGTGTAGTCCGACTTGATGTCGCGCAGGGCGGCAAGTGCCGTGGCGAGCGATTCGCCGCGAAAGTGGAGGTCGCGGGCCACAGCGCCGAGGCCAGAGACTACATATATAATAATGTATAGAGCGAGTCGTTTCATCTGCCGCCCTCCTTCCTTTCGTCCGATTCGACGTGCAGAGTGTCGAAGTCCTGAATGAGTCGGAAGCCATCGAACATGTTCAGCGTCTCCACGAACTCGGCGAGCGTCTGCGTGGTGTGGCAGGTGATGTAGAGGCGGAGCTGCTGTGGCTGCTTGTCGTGGAAGACGACCTGACGGTTGTAGTGCCTGCCGACGACGGCGAGGATGCTGTCCAGACGGATGTTCTCGAAGCAGAAGGTGGTGTCGCCGTCCATTACCTCGTAGTAGAAACGCTGCGTCTCCACCTCCGTCGTGTCGGCCT
>DGTM01000062.1 GCA_002394305.1 Prevotellaceae bacterium UBA4336 | reverse complement strand
AAGAGCACGCGGCGGCGGGGAGAAGAGCACGCGGCTTCGGGGAGAAGAGCACGCGGCGACGAAGATAAGAGCACGGGGCGGCGGGGAGAAGAGCACGGGGATTCTGTTAAATAATGCTTACGGGACAATAATTCCGAAGGAGGGAACGTTATTTAGGAGAAAAGCAAACACAATTATAATCCAAACCATGAACAGTAAACCTTTTATTACTTCAGGAAGAATGACGGCAGGAAGAATGATGAGACACGCGGCAATGCTGATGGCTGCGGCCTTCTTGATGTCTCTGGCGGCTTGCCGGAACGACGAGACACACCGCACGAGGCTGACGAATACGGAGATGGACACCTACGGCAAGGCCATTGCCGGTCAGTACGAGGGCTCCTACATTATCTTGTGGTCGAACAGCACCATGCCTTGGCACGAGACGGAGGACGGACGCAAGACAAGAGAGAATGTAAGGGAGACGGCGGAGGACGTGAGCATCACCTTGACGGACAA
Source organism: Prevotellaceae bacterium UBA4336 (assembly GCA_002394305.1). Classification (GTDB taxonomy): domain Bacteria; phylum Bacteroidota; class Bacteroidia; order Bacteroidales; family Bacteroidaceae; genus Physcousia. The sequence goes on along the minus strand of DGTM01000062.1, from coordinate 16,496 downwards.
TTCCATGAGAAGCATCGCTTTCCACAAGTTCCCCATCCGTTTGCTGAGCAACATCATTGAGGGCAACGAGGCCCTGAAGGAAGCACTTGCCGAGGTGCCGGACATGGACCTGACGGCTCGCTACGGCTGGACGCTCTACACCGACGAAGTGTCACCCATCTGGGGCATGTATGACATGATGACGCCGCTGACGCTAACCTACGGCGGACAGGAACATACTATCATCCTGAAGTTCAAGAATGACGTGACGCAGATACTCGACAGGACGAAGCTGGAAGGCAGTATGTGCTTCCGTCAGGTGAGAACCCTGCAGCTCAGTTTCGACGAGCTGCACGTGGACGGAGAACTGGTGCTGAGGGATGATTCATGGGAGGCAAACGGCGGCGACCTGCTGGTTGTCTTCAAGATGAAGCAGTAATAAGGCTGTCCCAGACCTGCTTTTGGCGGTCGGGACGAGGTTCCCTTTGAAAAACAAGCTACTATCTTCAATTTTTTCTGCCATATTTTTGTTTCGTGTTCAAAAATAAGCTAAATTTGTAGCAGAGTCGTGAAGTTTCATGCTTAATAAGCAGTTATATGTTAGAAGATTTAAGGCAGAAAGTATTCAAGGCGAACCTCGACCTCGTCAGGCAAGGACTCGTCATCTTCACCTGGGGCAACGTGTCCGGCATCGACAGGAAGCAGGGGTTGGTTGTCATCAAGCCGTCCGGCGTGAGCTACGACGAGATGAAGCCAGGAGACATGGTGGTGGTTGACCTGGAGACGGGCAAGGTTGTGGAAGGTAGCCTCAATCCAAGCAGCGACACACCCACACACCTCGTCCTCTACAAGGCGTTCCCCAACATCCTGGGTGTCGTCCATACGCACTCCACCTATGCAACCGCCTTTGCCCAGGCGGGCAGGGATATCCCCAACATCGGCACGACTCATGCGGACTACTTCTACAAGGACATTCCCTGCACACGCGACATGACGGAGGCAGAAGTAACGGGACAATACGAGCTGGAGACAGGCAACGTCATCGTCGACGAGGTGCTGAACATCCGCAAGCTCAACCCCGACCACACGCCTGCCGCGCTGGTGAGGAACCACGGGCCCTTCGCGTGGGGGACAAGTCCGGACAATGCGGTCCATAACGCAAAAGTGATGGAAGAATGTGCCAAGATGGCGTTCGTCTCGCTGACGCTCAATCCGCAGACCAGGATGAATCCCCTCCTAGTGGAGAAACACTATCAGAGAAAGCACGGCCCGAACGCCTACTACGGACAGAAGGGACAGCAGTACTGAAAAACAAACATAACAACTAAAAACCTTAAAAACTATGAATGCATTTGAGAACTATGAGATTTGGTGGGTGACTGGCGCACAGTTGCTCTACGGAGGCGACGCAGTGGTCGCAGTAGACGGACACTCAAAGGAGATGGTCGATGGCCTCAACGCCAGCGGCAACATTCCCGTAAGGATTGTTTACAAGGGCACAGCCAACAGCTCGAGGGAAGTCGAGCAGGTGATGCTTGCAGCCAACAACGACGAGAAGTGCGTGGGCATCATCACCTGGATGCACACCTTCTCGCCTGCCAAGATGTGGATCAAGGGTCTGCAGCAACTGCAGAAGCCCCTGCTTCACTTCCACACACAGTACAACGCAGAGATTCCCTGGGGCGAGATAGACATGGACTTCATGAACCTGAACCAAAGCGCTCACGGCGACATCGAGTTCGGACACATCTGCACCCGCATGCGCATTGCCCGCAAGGTAGTCTGCGGATACTGGAAGGAAGAAGAGGTGCAGAAGAAGATAGCCGTGTGGAGCCGCGTGGCAGTCGGCATGGCCGATGCCAAGAGCGTGCGCTGCCTGATGTTCGGCATGAACATGAACAATGTGGCCGTGACCGATGGCGACCGCGTGGAGTTCGAGCAGCGTCTGGGCTACCACGTAGACTACTACCCCGTATCCTCTCTGATGGAATACTACAAGAAGGTGACAGATGCCGAGGCAGATGCTCTCGTCGAGGAATATAAGAGCCTCTACACCATCAAGATTGACGAGAGTGGCGAAGAGGTCTATTGGGAGAAGGTGAGGAACAGCGCCAAGGCAGAGATAGCCCTGCGCCGTGTCCTGAAGGACGAAGGAGCCACGGCCTTCACCACGAACTTCGACGACCTGGGGGACGCCGACGTAGATGCTCCGGACTTCTGCGGCTTCGACCAGATACCAGGCCTCGCATCGCAACGCCTGATGCAGGAAGGCTACGGCTTCGGCGCTGAAGGCGACTGGAAGACAGCCTGCCTCTTCCGGACACTTTGGGTCATCCAGAAAGGAATGCCGACGGGATGCTCCTTCCTCGAAGACTACACCCTGAACTTCGCAGGCGACCGCTCGTCGTGCCTGCAGAGCCACATGCTCGAGATATGCCCTCTCATTGCCTCCGACAAGCCCAAGCTGGAGGTTCACTTCCTCGGCATCGGCATCCGCAAGCAACAGACCGCCCGCCTTGTCTTCACGTCGAAGACCGGCCGCGGCATCAAGGCAACCATCGTGGACCTCGGCAACCGCTTCCGCCTCGTCTCTCAGGAGGTAGAGTGCATCGAGCCAAAGCCCATGCCCAAGCTGCCCGTTGCAAGTGCCCTCTGGATTCCGCAGCCCACGTTCGAGATAGGTGCCGCAGCCTGGATCCTTGCCGGCGGCACACATCACAGTGCCTTCTCCTACGACATCACGGAAGACTACTGGGAAGACTTCGCAGAGATGACAGGCATCGAATACGTGAGAATCAACAAGGACACGAACATCTCCGACTTCAAGCAGACGCTCCGCAACGGTGAGGTGTACTATATGTTGAACAAAGCGTTGAAGTGACATGACAGCAAGACAGACGATAGAAAGCGGCAGAGCCATCCTCGGCATCGAGTTTGGCTCCACCCGCATCAAGGCTGTGCTGATTGACGAGCACAACAAGCCCATTGCACAAGGTGCCTTCGAGTGGGAGAACGAGCTGGCCGACGGGCTGTGGACCTACCCCCTTGACCTCATCTGGAGCGGCCTGCAAGACTGCTATGCCGACCTCCGCAAGGACGTGCAGCGGCAGTACGGTTGCGAGATAGAGACGCTGGCAGCCATCGGTTTCTCGGCCATGATGCACGGCTACATGGCTTTCGACGAGAAGCAGAAGCTGCTGGTGCCCTTCCGCACCTGGCGCAACACGAACACGGGAAAAGCTGCTGCCGAGCTCTCCAGCCTCTTCAACTACAACATACCGCTGCGCTGGAGCATCAGCCACCTCTACCAGTGCATCCTCGATGGGGAGGAGCATGTGTCAGAAACGAAATTTCTGACCACACTGGCGGGCTACGTTCATTGGCAGCTGACGGGCGAGTTCGTGCTGGGCGTGGGAGACGCTTCGGGCATGATACCCGTCGACCCAGCCACGAAGACCTACGATGCCGAGATGGTCAGGAAGTTCGACCAGCTCATTGCCCCCAAGGGCTTTTCGTGGAAGCTTCTCGACATCCTGCCCAAGTCCCTCTGTGCCGGAGAGAACGCCGGCCACCTGACGCCAGAAGGTGCAAAGCGGCTCGACGTGAGCGGCCACCTGAAGGCAGGCATCCCCCTGTGCCCTCCCGAAGGTGACGCCGGAACGGGCATGGTTGCCACGAACGCCGTGAAGCAGCGCACAGGCAATGTCTCTGCCGGCACCTCCTCCTTCTCGATGATTGTGCTCGAGAAACCGCTCAGCAAGCCCTACGAGCCCATCGACATCGTCACCACCCCCGACGGCTCGCTGGTCGCAATGGTGCACTGCAACAACTGCACCTCCGACATCAACGCCTGGGTGGGCATCTTCAGGGAGTTCCAGGAGATGCTGGGTGTGCCTGTCGACATGGGCGAAATCTACCGGAAGCTCTTCAACAAAGCCCTCGAAGGGGATGCCGATTGCGGCGGACTGATGGCATATAACTATGTCAGCGGCGAGCCTGTGACGGGGTTGTCGGAGGGGCGTCCGCTCTTCGTCCGCTCTGCCACGGACAAGTTCAACCTGGCCAACCTGATGCGTACGCAGCTCTATGGAGCCATCGGTGTGCTGAAGATAGGGAACGACATCCTGCTGAAGGAGGAGAACGTCAAAGTGGACCGCATCACCGGCCACGGCGGCTACTTCAAGACAGCGGGCGTGGGTCAGCGCATGCTGGCTGCGGCTCTCGGCTCGCCCATCTCCGTGATGGAGACGGCAGGCGAAGGCGGTGCCTGGGGCATTGCGCTTTTGGCCGGATACCTCATCAAGAATAGAGGAGAGAGCCTGGCCGACTATCTCGAGGACGTCGTCTTTGCCGGCAACACCGGCACCTCCGTCGCTCCCACCGCCGAGGAAATCTCCGGGTTCGAGCGTTACATAGAGAACTACAAGAGATGCCTGCCCATAGAGGAGGCTGCAGCCCGCCTGAAATAGCTCCACTGCCACACACACAGGACATGAAACGAGATCACCTTTTTTACTACGGCACGCTGGCCTCGGCCTTGCTGCCCGTCGTTCCCGCCTGTGCGAAGACTAAGAAGGGGAACGCCTCTGTTGATAATCGCCCGCAGCCCAATGTAATCGTCATCTACGCCGATGACCTTGGCTACGGCGACCTGGAGTGCTTCGGGGCAACGCGTGTGCAGACGCCGAACGTCAACGCCTTGGCCCGAAGCGGCATCCGCCTGACCAACGTCCATGCGATTGCTGCCACAAGTACGCCTTCGCGGTACGGCCTGCTGACGGGCGAATACGCCTTCCGCCATGCGGGGACGGACATCGCGCGGGGCAACGCGGGGATGATAATCCGCCCCGAGCAGTTCACGATGGCCGATGCTTTCAAGAACGCGGGCTACGCCACGGCAGCCATCGGCAAGTGGCACCTGGGCATGGGCGACAGGGACGGCGAGCAGGACTGGAACGCACAGCTGCCCATGCACCTGGGCGACATCGGGTTCGACTACCACTACGTCATGGCAGCCACTGCCGACCGCACGCCCTGCGTCTTCATCGAACAGGGCCATGTGGCGAACTACGATGCGTCGGCCCCCATTGAGGTGAGCTACGAGGCGAACTTCCCGGGCGAGCCGACGGGCAAGGACAATCCCGAGCTCCTCTTTAACCTGAAGGCCAGCCACGGGCACAACCAGAGCATCGTGAACGGCATCGGGCGCATCGGCTACATGAAGGGCGGCGGCAAAGCGCTGTGGAAGGACGAGAACATAGCCGACAGCATCGCCGCCCACGCCGTCGGCTTCATCCGGAAGCACCAGCAGGAGCCTTTCTTCATGTACCTGGCTACGAACGACGTGCATGTGCCGCGCTTCCCGCACGAACGTTTCCGGGGGAAGAACCCGATGGGCTTCCGTGGCGATGCCATCGCGCAGTTCGACTGGACGGTGGGACAGGTCATCAGCGAATTGGAACGTCTGGAACTGAGGCAGAACACGCTCATCATCCTGAGCAGCGACAACGGTCCGGTGGTCGACGACGGCTATCAGGACCGTGCCGTGGAACTGCTGGGCGACCATCAGCCTGCCGGTCCGTTCCGTTCGGGCAAGTACAGCACCTTCGAGGGCGGCACGGTGGTGCCTGCCATCGTGTCGTGGCCGAAGCGGATCGAAGCGGGCGGGGAGTCGGACGCCCTGATGTCGCAGATTGACTGGCTGGCTTCGCTGAGCGCCCTCGTTGGCGCCCGCATCCCGAGGGGCGGTGCGACGGACAGCAAGAACTTCCTGGGCACGCTCCTCGGGGAGAACCGCAACGACCGCCAGTACGTGCTGGAGCAGGCTGCCAACCACACCCTCTCGGTCCGTACCCGCGAGTGGAAGTACATCTCGCCGAGCAAGGGTCCGGCCGTCATCGCAGGTCCCAACATGGAGAGCGGCTATTCGCCAAGGCCTCAGCTCTACGACATGCAGAAGCCCTACGAGCAGGAGAACGTTGCCCTGACGCACCCGGACGTGGTGTTCAGGCTGCAGTCGTACATCGAGCAGGAACGCACGAAGGGGTCGGTCTACACTTCCCCCATTTCAAGATAAAAGGGATTCAATGACGAGATGCGGAGAGACAAACGGCTCTTCGTAGGCTGGCAGATTCCTCACTTCGTCTATGACGACCAGCCCTACCTCTTCTATGTCTTTGTCCAGTGCCTCCAACGAACGCACAGGGGCTTTCTCACTATAATTTTCTGGTATTAGCATTCTTTTTCACTGCAAAGTTACGTATTTTCTTTGCAGGTCGCCACGACGCCCGACTTATTGCAAACGATTTTCGCCCTGACAAAAAGAACGTGTTGTCTGTGAGGGAAGAAAGGCCACAAAACGGAGCGAAATCAGACACAACAAGCTGTCCCTAAAATAAGACCTAGGCTCTTCCGAAATAAGATTTAGGCTCTTCCGAAATAAGACTTAGGCTCTTCCGGAATAAGACTTAGGCTCTTCCGGAATAAGACTTAGGCTCTTCCGGAATAAGACCTAGGCTCTTCCGAAATAAGACTTAGGCTCTTCCGAAATAAGACTTAGGCTCTTCCGGAATAAGACTTAGGCTCTTCCGAAATAAGACTTAGGCTCTTCCGGAATAAGCGCGTGCCGTGATGGCGAGACCTCTGCGCGGAGAAAAAGAACCCTCCGTGCTGACAGGTTGAGACGTCAGCGCGGAGGGTTCAGACGGGGTGCCCCTTCTTCAGACGACGCAGAGCAGCAGGATGATGAGCTGCGCCGTGAGAATGCGCAGGAACATGCTGAGGGGATAGACGGTGCTGTAGCCCACGGCGGGCGCATCGTTTGCGGCCGTCTGATTGGCAAAAGCGAGGGCAGGCGGGTCGGTGGTGCTGCCGGCTATCATACCCATTAGCGTGAAATAGTTTATCTTGTAGAAGAGGCGGGCTATGGTGCCCACGACGAGGATGGGCAGGATGGTGATGAGGAAGCCGCACCAGACGTAGGTCAGTCCGTCGCCCTCCACGACGGTGCTCATAAAGCTGGCTCCGGCCTTGATGCCCACGCTGGCGAGGAACAGGGCAAGGCCTATCTCGCGAAGCATCAGGTTGGCGCTCGTCGTGGTGTAGGCCACGAGCTTAGCCTTGTAGCCGAAGCGGCCGATGAGGATAGCCACGATGAGCGGACCTCCGGCCAGGCCGAGCTTGACAGGCGTTGGCACACCGGGAATGGCGATGGGGATGGCACCGAAGATGATGCCGACGAAGATGCCGATGAAGATGGCAGCGAGGTTGGGATGGTCGAGTTTCTTGACGCTGTTGCCCATCTTGTGTGCCACACGGTCGACGGCATCCTCCGGTCCGACCACCACGATGCGGTCGCCCACCTGCATGCGCAGGTTGCGGTCGGCGTAGAGGTTCATGTCGCCACGGCGGATGCGCGTGACGTTGACGCCATAGACCGAGCTAAAGTGCATCTGTCCGAACGTCTTGCCGTTCATCGAGGGCTGTGTGACGAGGATGTGCTTGCTGACCATCGGCACGTCCTGGTCCTCCCATACAACGTTCTCCTCCGGGCCGATGAAGACGCGGATGGCCTCGGCATCGTCCTGAGCACAAGTGATGTACATCTTGTCGCCCTCGCTGATGACAGTGTCGCGGTTGGGGATGCTGACATGCCCGTTCTGCAGGATACGGCTGCACACGAAGTCGCGCCCCAGGAACTGACGGACCTGCAGGATGGTGCGACCTGCCAGATAGGCATTCTTCACGACGAGCGTCATGCGGTGCGGCGTGGCATGCGGGTTGGCAGCCTGCTCCTCCTCTATCTGCTTCTGCTCGTCCTTCAGGCTGATGCGGCAGAGGAAACGGATGGCTATCGTTGCCCCGATGATGCCGATGACGCCGAGTGGATAGGCACAGGCATAGCCGTTGGCAATGGCCGGAGCATTGGCCCCGAATATCTGGTTGCAGGCTTCCGTGGCAGCACCGAGGCCGGGCGTGTTGGTCACAGCTCCGCAGAGCACACCCACCATCATGGCGAGATTGCGGGAATTGAACGCCGCCGAGCCTCCGCCATCGTAGAAGACCAGGAAATACAGCCCCACACAACAGAGCACGTTGAGCAGCACGATGCTCATCGCCATGACGTTCAGCTGCACGCCCCCCTTCTTGAAGCTCTCGAAGAAGCCCGGCCCGACCTGCAGGCCGATGCAATAGACGAAGAGGATGAGTCCGAAGTCCTGGATGAAAGTCAGCACATCCAGAGTGCCCGTGAAGCCGAAGTGACCGGCCAGGATGCCGGCGAAGAGCACAAAGGTGACGCCCAACGAGACGCCGCCCACCTTGAGCCTGCCCAGGCCGATACCTACGGAAATGACCAATGCATAGAGCAGCACGATGTGCGCCACGCTGTCGGTTGATGTAAACAGGGCTTGTAACCAGTCCATACGCGAAGATGTATTATGTAAATATTCGGGGGCAAAGGTACAAAAAAGATTAGAGATAGAGGCCTGTTGACAGAAGAAAAGAGCAAAAACCGCCTACAAATGAAAATAAATTCACATTCCGCATCCTTTATTCACGTTTTATTTGTAACTTTGCGTGCTTTTTAGCAAAAACCAACACATTATATATTTATATTAACAACATGGCAGATAGTAAAGAAAAACTCTTTTCTGATTTCACCGCCCCCACCCGCCAGGAATGGCGCGACAAGATTGAGGTAGACCTCAAGGGAGCCGACTATCAGAAGAAAATGGTGTGGAGAACCAACGAAGGCTTCTCGATGGAGCCCTTCTACCTGAAGGAGGACGTGGACAAGCTTCCCCTCGTCAACGCCCTGCCCGGCGAGTTCCCCTACGTGCGCGGCAACAAGGCCGCCGACAACGAATGGTATGTCCGTCAGGACATCAAGTGTGAATGTCCCAAGGAGGCCAACGCCAAGGCACTCGACATCCTGAACAAGGGCGTGACGAGCCTCGGCTTCTGCATCCCCAAGGAAAACGTCAGCGCAGACTACATCGAGCAGCTGCTCGAAGGCATCTACGTGGACTGCATCGAGCTGAACTTCTGCACCTGTCAGTGCAAGGCCCTCGAACTGGCACAAATCCTCGTGGCCTATTTCCAGAAGAAGGGCGCCGACGCCGCTAAGGTGGAAGGCAGCCTCAGCTTCGACCCCCTGGAGAAGATGCTCATGAAGGGCAAGGACACAACCGAAGTGCTGAAGAACGCCAAGGCTCTCGTCGAGACCTTCGCCGCCTACCCCAAGTTCCGCCCCATCGCTGTGAACGCTTACAAGCTCACCAACGCTGGCGCCTACAGCTATCAGGACCTGGGCTATGCCCTCGCCTGGGGCAACGAGTACCTGGCAGAGCTGACCGAAGCAGGCGTGGCTCCTGAGCTCGCCGCACAGAGCATCAAGTTCAACCTCGGCATCAACGGTGTCTACTTCATGGAGATTGCCAAGCTGCGTGCAGCCCGCATGCTGTGGGCACAGATTGTCAGCCAGTACACAGCCGACAAGGAGAGCGCCAAGATGCACGTCTGCGCCTTCACGACGACCTACAACCAGACACTCTTCGACAGCTACGTCAACATGCTCCGCTCGCAGACGGAGACCATGTCTGCAGCCCTGGGAGGCGTGGAGAGCATCGTCGTGACGCCCTTCGACGAGCCCTACGAAGTGCCCACAGAGTTCGCAGAACGCATCGCCCGCAACCAGCAGCTGCTGCTCAAGGACGAGTGCCACTTCGACCGCATGGTCGACGTAGCAGGCGGTTCCTACTTCATCGAGGAACTGACCTCCGCCCTCGCAGGTCAGGCCTGGAAACTCTTCCTCGCCGTTGAGCAGGAAGGCGGCTTCCTGGCTGCAGCAAAGGCCGGCTCTGTCCAGAACACCATCAACGAGACGAACAAGACCCGTCACGCCAATGCCGACAAGCGCAAGGAGTTCCTGCTCGGCACGAACCAGTTCCCCAACTTCACCGAGAAGAGCGAAGGCAAGCAGCCCGTCGAGTGCGGCTGCAAGAACAGCTGCGGCTGTGAGAGCGAGATTCCTGCCATCAAGACATCTCGTCTGGCAAGCGACTTCGAAGCACTCCGCCTCAAGACGGAGAAGGCAGCCAAGGTGCCCGTAGCCTTCATGCTCACGATTGGCAACCTCGCCATGCGTCAGGCTCGTGCTCAGTTCTCGTGCAACTTCCTGGCCGCCGCCGGCTATCAGGTCATCGACAACCTCGGCTTCAAGACCGTCGAGGAAGGCGTCGACACAGCCCTTGCCGCAGGTGCCGACATCGTGGTCCTCTGCTCGAGCGACGATGAGTATGCCGAGTACGCCATCCCTGCCTACAAGTACCTGAACGGCCGCGCCCTCTACGTCGTAGCTGGCGCACCGGCCTGCATGGAAGACCTCAAGGCAGCAGGCATCGAGAACTTCATCCACGTTAGGTCCAACCAGCTGGAGACTCTCAAGGAGTACAACGCAAAGTTAGGCATCTAAAGACCCTCCCCTCACCCTCCCTTGCAGGGAGGGGGTGGTTACCTGGGATTAACAACAATAAGAATAATTATTAATGTAGAATTCCTCCCCACAAACATTCTACTCTCCCCCTGCAAGGGGGAGCGGGGAGGGGGTCTGACTATGAGAAAACAATTCAACAACATAGACATCTTTGCCGGCATCGAGGCCAAGGACGGCCATGCCTGGCAAAAAGAGAATGGTATCACTGCCAACTGGAAGACAGCCGAGCAGATAGACATTCAACCCGTATATACCAAGGAAGACCTCGAGGGCATGGAGCACCTGGACTTCGCTGCCGGCATTCCTCCCTTCCTTCGCGGCCCGTACAGCATGATGTACCCCTTCCGCCCGTGGACCATCCGCCAGTACGCCGGATTCTCTACGGCAGAGGAGAGTAACGCCTTCTATCGCCGCAACCTCGCATCGGGCCAGAAGGGTCTGAGCGTAGCCTTCGACCTGCCCACGCACCGTGGCTACGACCCCGACAACCCGCGCGTCGTGGGCGACGTCGGCAAGGCTGGCGTGAGCATCTGCTCGCTGGAGAACATGAAGGTGCTCTTCGACGGCATTCCCTTGAACAAGATGTCCGTCTCCATGACGATGAACGGTGCCGTGCTGCCCATCCTGGCCTTCTACATCAACGCAGGCCTGGAGCAGGGCGCAAAGCTGGAGGAGATGGCGGGCACCATCCAGAACGACATCTTGAAGGAGTTCATGGTGCGTAACACCTATATCTATCCGCCTGCATTCTCGATGAAGATTATTGCCGACATCTTCGAGTACACTTCTCAGAAGATGCCGAAGTTCAACAGCATCTCCATTTCCGGTTACCACATGCAGGAAGCAGGCGCAACAGCCGACATCGAGCTGGCCTACACGCTGGCCGACGGTATGGACTACCTGCGCGCAGGTATCAATGCAGGCATCGACGTGGACGCCTTCGCACCTCGCCTCAGCTTCTTCTGGGCTATTGGCGTGAACCACTTCATGGAAATCGCAAAGATGCGTGCAGGCCGTCTGTTGTGGGCAAAGATTGTGAAGAGTTTCGGAGCGAAGAACCCCAAGTCTATGGCTCTGCGCACACACTCTCAGACATCCGGTTGGTCTTTGACAGAGCAAGACCCCTTCAACAACGTGGGCCGTACCTGCATCGAGGCCATGGCTGCCGTGCTGGGTCACACCCAGTCGCTGCACACCAACGCCCTCGACGAAGCCATCGCCCTGCCTACAGACTTCTCGGCTCGTATCGCTCGTAACACGCAGATCTACATCCAGAACGAGACGCAAGTCTGCAAGCACATCGACCCGTGGGCCGGCTCTTACTATGTTGAGAAGCTCACCTACGAGCTGTATCACAAGGCATGGGAGCACATCCAGGAGATCGAGAAGCTTGGCGGTATGGCAAAGGCCATCGAGACCGGTCTGCCAAAGATGCGTATCGAGGAGGCTTCGGCCCGTACTCAGGCTCGCATCGACAGCGGCGTACAGACCATCGTCGGCGTGAACAAGTACCGTCTCGACCACGAGGATCCCATCGATATCCTCGAGATTGATAACACCGCAGTGCGTCTGCAGCAGGAGGCTTCCCTGAAGGAGCTCCGTGCACATCGTGACGAGGCTCAGGTAAAGAAAGACCTGGAGGCCATCACCGAGTGCGTCCGCGAGTTTAACGAAGGCAAGAAGAGCAAGGACAACCTGCTCGACCTCGCTGTTCGTGCCGCTGGCCACAGAGCTACTCTGGGTGAGATAAGTGATGCCTGCGAAGCCATCGTGGGCCGTTACAAAGCAGTAATCAGAACCATTTCAGGCGTGTATAGAAGTGAAAGCAAGAACGACAAGTTCTTCGAGAAGGCATGTGCCATGACCGATGAATTTGCCAAGAAGGAAGGCCGCCGTCCCCGCATCATGGTTGCGAAGATGGGCCAGGACGGTCACGACCGCGGCGCCAAGGTTGTCGCCACGGGCTATGCCGACTGCGGCTTCGACGTGGACATGGGCCCACTGTTCCAGACTCCCGCCGAGGCAGCGCGTCAGGCAGTGGAGAACGACGTGGACATCGTAGGTGCCAGCTCACTGGCAGCCGGCCACAAGACGCTCATCCCTCAGCTCATCGAAGAGCTGAAGAAGCTGGGCCGCGAGGACATCATGGTCACCGCCGGCGGTGTCATCCCCGCACAGGACTACGACTTCCTCTACAAGGCCGGCGTAGCCTGCATCTTCGGCCCCGGCACTCCCGTCCCCTACTCCGCTTGCGAGATGATGAAGATTCTCCTGGGCGAAGAGTAAGGGAAAAATCCTTCCCACGTAAACACTGCATCCCCCTCCCCCGTTCCGACGGGAGAGGGGGATTTTTTGTCGTGCACCATATAAATATATGTACGCGCGAGGGACAAAAACATCAAACACAGGAAAGAGGCCGCAAATTAGCATAGTTATGCATAAAACACACATAATCACAGCATGGGTGCTGGAGGTGACGGACAACGACAAGGAGGAGACAACCTACGTCGACGCTTCCACGAACCCCTATAAGCTCACCGGCCTCACCCCCGAAACTGAATACTTCGTCAGGGTGCATCCCGCAGGCGACAACACAGCATGGAGCGACGGCATCTTCTTCAATACCGTCTATACCGCACCCGCCGGCATAGCCGCCGCCAACATCACAACCAACTCAGCCGACATCAGCTGGACGGGCGATGCCGACAGCTACAACCTGCGCTACAGGTCAATAACGGAAGGCGCGGTTACCTTCTCCGACAACTTCGAAGAGGGCATAAGCCAATGGTCCATCGTCCGCAACGGCGAGGGCAACGAAAACACCGATTGGAGACAGTTTGATGGGAGCTTTAATGACAAGATTCCTGCTCACAGCGGCAACTATATGGTTATGTCCAGGAGTTGGAGCGGTAGCGCATACAACGTCGACAACTGGATGATTTCTCCCCTTGTGGATTTGGGCGGCATCCTGAAGTTCTGGGTAAGGGATGATGGCACTTACCACGAACACTACGACATCTACGTCTCCACCTCCACCAACGCGATAAGCTCATTTACCAAAGTCTACGAACCCGGCAATGCTACTAACGAATGGACTGAAGTGACAGTCGACCTGAGCAGCTTCGCAGGCCAGCAGGGTTACTTCGCATTCCGCCACACAGACGCTGACCAGGACTTCCTCCTCATCGACGACGTCACCCTCACTGCCGCCATAGTAAGCGAGTGGACAACCGTCGAAGGTGCTACCAGCCCCTATGCCATCGAAGGCCTCACACCCGAGACAACATATGTAGCAGAGGTGCAGGCCGTCTATGGCAGCAGCATGAGCGAGTGGGCAGGCACAAGCTTCACTACCCCGGAAGACATTGCCACTCCTTCCTCACCTAATGTATCCAACGTCACAAAGACCAGTGCTCAGCTCGCATGGACAGAGAACGGCGATGCAACAGCCTGGGAGATTATGCTGAACGACGATGAAGCCAACCTCATCTCTGCCGACAGCAATCCCTTCACGCTCACAGGCCTCGCACCCGAGACGGCCTACACCGCCAAGGTTCGCGCCGTCAAGGACAGCAAGAGCAGCAAGTGGAGCAACAGCGTCTCCTTCACGACCCTCATTGCCTTCCCCGCTCCCACAGGCCTGGCTGTAAGCGACGTTACAACTTCTTCTGCTGCCATCAGCTGGACTGCCGATGCCGACGCAACGGGAGCCGAGCTACAGTATGCCGTTGGTGTCCTTCCTACTGAATACAAATACGACAATGAAACAGCAACAGGCACCGTGGCAGCAGGCGGCGCTGCATTCGACTATGCCGTAATGTTCCCTGCAGGCAGCTTCACGGGCAACAAGCTCTACACCGTAAGCGTCTTCGACGCAGCAGCAGCTTCAGGCGGCACACTCACGGTTTATTCTGGCGGCGACACCGCTCCCGGCACAGCCCTTGCCACAAAGAACCTCACCCTGACAGGCTCCGGCACGTTCGTTGACTTCGACTTCGAAGGACTGGAGATTGACCCCACGAAGAACCTCTGGATTGTCGCAACGAACCCCAGCGGCGCAAGTGTGGCAACCGCAGAAGATGTCCTTGACGATGCCAACGGCAGATGGCTTAACTACGGCGGCTGGATGGATATGGCCAATGCTGGCGTGTCCGGACGCTGCTGGCTGATACATGCCAACATTGGCACTGCTTCCGAAAGCGAACTCACATGGACGACAGTGGCCGACGCCACCTCTCCCGCAGAGCTGACCGGCCTGACACCCGGAACTTCGTATGCTGTCAGAGTAAAGAGCCTCTTCGGCACTGAAGGCGTGAGCGAGTGGACATACACTTCCCTCACGACTGCGGAAGCCAACCCCGTTCCCTCCGACATCGCAGCCAACCTCGCTGCCGACGGCGCTACACTCACTTGGGAAGGCAAGGGCGACAGCTACAACGTGCGCTACCGCTCAGCCGCAACCAAAGGCGAAACCTACTTTGAGGATAATCTGAGCACTCTCGACAACTGGACCGTTGTCACCCAAGGCGAAGGCCCGGGCTGGATTATCACCGCTCAAGGCGGTCGCAATGTAGCCACGACATACTCCTGGGAAGGTGGCAATAGTTACAACGCAAACAACTGGCTCATATCTCCTGCTGTAGAGCTGGGCGGCAAGGCAACCTTCAATGTCGACACTCAAACCCAATACCCCGACAGCTACGAAGTGCTGCTCTCCACAACCGGCACAGAGCCTGCCGACTTCACCACCACGCTGCAGGCTATGGCAACATGCACTCCCGGTCAGGTCACCATCGACCTGAGCGCATACAGCGGCAAGGGCCACATCGCCATCCACCACGTCAGCTACGACTGCTTACTCCTCCTCGTATTTGACTTCAGCGTCTACGGCCCGGACACTCCAGCTGGAGAATGGCAGGAGATAGATGCGGCAGAGAAGACAGCCACCCTGAGCGGCCTTGCCACCAACAGTGCCTACGAGTATCAGGTGCAGAGCGTGAAGGACGGCAACGCCACCGAATGGAGCGACGCACAAGAGTTCGCACTGCTCAC
This sequence comes from Prevotellaceae bacterium UBA4336, assembly GCA_002394305.1. Taxonomy (GTDB): domain Bacteria; phylum Bacteroidota; class Bacteroidia; order Bacteroidales; family Bacteroidaceae; genus Physcousia. The sequence continues at coordinate 970 of DGTM01000062.1, read as the reverse complement.
GCTGGCCGACGATGCTGACAACAAGAGCCTCCTCAACAAGTTCGACGGCAAGGTGGCACACGTCACCCTGGCTGGCCGCACACTCTACAAGGACGGCAACTGGAACACCATCACCCTGCCCTTCGCCCTCACTCCCGCCCAGCGTGAAGCATCGCCGCTGGCCGATGCCGACATCCGCACACTGACTGGCATCAAGGTAGCCGACAAGCTGGTGACACTGAACTTCACCGACGAAGGCGCTATCGAGACCGCTTGGGGCCAGTACTACGGCGGCGTGCCCTACATCGCCAAGTGGACGGACGGCAGCGACATCGTCAACCCCGAATTCGCCAACGTGACCATCACCAAGAGCCTGACAGACATGCCCGCCAAAGACAACACCTCCGGCATCACCGTCACCTTCAAGGGCACATACGCACCCCTGCCCTTCACCGAGGAGAACAAGAGCATCCTCTTCGTGGGCACGGGCAACAAGCTGAACTGGCCTCTGGCAGGTGCCAGAATCGGTGCACAGCGTGCATACTTCCAGATTGCAGGCGCAGAGGCAGAGGTGGCTAACATCAAGCAGTTCGTCATGGGCCTCGGCGACGACGACCCGACCGGCATCCAGAACGTCGTGACCGGCAGTCAGACTGAAGGCTGGTACGACCTGAGCGGACGCAAGCTCGCCGGCAAGCCCGCCCAAAAGGGTATCTATGTGAATGGCGGACGCAAAGTCACCGTGAAATAAGATGTCAAACTTCTTAAACCGTACAATTATGAAAAGAACATATATAAAGCCCAGCTTGAAGGAGGAGAGTGCACAGCCTGTGAGCCTCCTGTGCGAGAGTTTCAACAGCAACGTCGGCTTAGGACAAGGCAGCGGTAGCGACGAAGATGCCCGTGCCCCCGAATGGAATGTCTGGGAAGACGACGCAGAATAACAACCGCTGCATCTGAAGAAGAGGAGGGTGTGTCAAAATTGGCACAT
>DGTM01000001.1 GCA_002394305.1 Prevotellaceae bacterium UBA4336 | reverse complement strand
ACTTCCTGCGCGTAGCGCATAACTTCCTATTTAACTCCATTTTATAACTCCCGAAACTTAAATATTATTATATTAGGAGTTATAGGAAGAAAGAGGAAGACATGTGGCTGCGCCACGAAGATAAAGGACGATACATTTGTCAGCTGCAAAACGCCTATGTCTTCTATCTCCTTCTATCTTCTTTTACCTTCTTTTATCTTCTTCTATCTTCTTCTATCTCCTTTTACCTTCTTTTATCTCCTTCTATCTCCTTCTATCTCCTTCTATCTCCTTTCTTTCACTCATAGAAGTTCTTCTTGAATGCTTGGAGTTCTTCGTTTCTGCCGCAGACGCAACGCAGCCACCAGGCTCGCAGGAAGCCTGTGCCGTAGCCGATAAGCTGGATGAAGCTTGCCCATACGGAGAGGATGCCTATCCTGAAGCTCTTGTTCCGGACAGAGCTGTCGGCAAAGACGAGCAGCGAGAAGAGCAGAAGCGGCAACAGGAACAGAATCATTCCGCCGACGCCTGCTATGATGCAAAGCATCGGACCGTTGGCACAACCGGGCTTCGGCATCTGCCACAGGGCAACGAAGCCAAGCAGGACAAGCAGGAGAAACAGGAACGCAAAGAGCAGACAGAGGAACGTCCCGACGGTAAAGACCATCGGCAGCAGGTGCACGAGCTTCAGACTGCCGGGGTGCCGCTTCATCAGGTTGATGCGGGCAATGCCACTGTTGTGCACCTGCTTGAAGAACTTGCGGAAGTCTGTCCTGCGTTTGTGCCATACCCACGCTTCGGGGAAGAGTCGGCAGGCAGCGCCACTCTCGTAGATGCGGAGGCTCAGGTCGATGTCCTCGCCGAAGCGCATGGACGAGAAGCCGCCCAGCTGACGGTAGAGGCTGCGCCGGATGCCCAGATTGAAGGAGCGCGGATAGAACTTCTTGTCCATCTGCTTCCTGCCGCCGCGGATGCCGCCGGTGGTGAGGAAGGAGGTCATGCTGTAGTTGATGGCTTTCTGCACAGGCGTAAAACTCTCGTGGGCCCGGTCGGGGCCGCCCCAGGCATCGACTTCACCTGGAGACGCCTCGCCGGGCAATGACCGTTTCAGCTCATCGTCGACGGCCTGCAGATAGCCTGGCGGCAGCACGCAGTCGCTGTCGAGGAAGATGAGCCATTCGCCCTGGCTGTGTTCGGCGCCGAAGTTGCGTGTCTGTCCCGGTCCGCTGTTCTCCTTTGTATAGTAGCGCAGGGGCAGCTTTCCGGCATAGCGGCGAACGACGTCCTCGCAGGGCTGGCTGGAGCCGTCCTCCACGATGATGACCTCCATGTCGCGGAGCGTTTGCGACGTCAGGCTCTGCAGGAGCTCGTCCACCTCATCGGGACGGTTGTAGACGGGAACAATGATAGAGTATTTCATGCTACTTGTTGATAAGGAAGATGGCAGGGACTTTGCTGAGGTCAGCCCCACCGGGGAGGCTTTGGGGGAGTCCCCTCTTTTTCCATTCCGAGATGGTGAGGGTGCGGATGTACTGGTCCTCGGTCGTGATGCCTGCTGCGATGCAGAGACGTGTCTGGGGACGAAGGACGGAAAGCAGCGACTCGAACATCTTCCGGTTGCGGTAGGGTGTCTCGATGAAGAGCTGTGTCTGCCCTTCTGTCCACGCCCGCGTCTCGAGGGCTTTCAGTCGCTTTGCGCGGTCGGAGGGGTCGACGGGCAGGTAGCCGTTGAAGGCAAAGCTCTGTCCGCCCAAGCCGCTGCTCATCACGGCGAGTATCATGCTGTTCGGCCCGACGAGGGGCACCACGGGCAGGCCTTCTCTCTGGGCTATTCCGACGATGTCCGCTCCCGGGTCGGCGACGGCGGGACAGCCGGCTTCGCTGATGACGCCTACGGGACGACCTTCGCGGAGGGGCTGGAGATACTGGCTGAAGAGCCGGTGATCGGCGTGCTTGCCCATCTCGCTGAACGTGCAGTCGTCAATGGGGAACTCGCGGTCCGTCTGCCGCAGGAAGCGACGTGCCGAGCGGATGTCCTCGACGATGAAGTGGCGGATGCCCATGATGACGTCATGATTGAAGGAAGGCAGGACGCGCTCGACGGGCGTGTCGCCAAGTGTGACGGGGATGAGGTATAGTGCAGGCTCCATCGTTTAATAGTTCGAGAGGTTAGGGGTTAGAGGTTAGAGGTTAGAGGTTAGGGGTTAGGGGTTAGAGGTTAGAGGTTAGAGGTTAGGGGAATGTTGGGGATGCTGGGTTTGGGGTTTTTCAGTGAGTAATGGTATTCTCTAACCACTAACCACTAACCACTAACCTCTAAAGCTCCCTCTAACCACTAACCTCTGCTTTTTAACTTTAATATCATTTCGTCCGGCGAGAGGAGTTGCTGCTCGCCCGTCTGCATGTTCTTGAGCATGACCTTGCCTTCGGCCATTTCCGTCTCGCCGGTCATGGCGACGAAGGGGATGCCTTTCTGGTTGGCATACTGCATCTGCTTCTTCATCTTGCTGGCATCGGGATAGGTCTCCGTGCGGATGCCCTGGGCACGAAGCATGGCAGCGATGGGCAGCGAGTAGGCTGTCTCCTTCTCGCCGAAGTTGACGAAGAGCACCTGCGTGGCGGTGGTGACGGTCTTGGGGTAGAGGTCAAGCTGGTTCAGCACGTCGTAGATGCGGTCGGCGCCGAAGCTGATGCCCACGCCGCTCAGCCCGGGCATGCCGAAGATGCCGGTCAGGTTGTCGTAGCGGCCGCCGCCCGTGATGCTGCCTATCTCCACGTCGAGGGCCTTCACCTCGAAGATGCAGCCCGTATAGTAGTTGAGGCCGCGGGCAAGAGTCAGGTCGAAGGCCAAGAGACCCGGTCCGGTCTTCAGCACATACTCCACCTCGTCGAGGCCCTTCTGCCCCACCTCGATGCCAGCCAGCGCCTCGCGCATGGTCTGTATCTTCTCCTGGTTCGTACCGCTGAGGTTGATGATGGGCTGCAGCTTCTGGATGGCCTCCTCGCTGATGCCGACCTGGCGAAGCTCTTCGTTCACGGCATCGAGGCCTATCTTGTCGAGCTTGTCGATGGCGACCGTGATGTCCACTATCTTGTCAGCCTCGCCAATCATCTCGGCGATGCCGGAGAGAATCTTGCGGTTGTTAATCTTGATGCAGACGCGGATGCCGAAGCGGCGGAACACCTCGTCGATGATTTGCATCAGCTCCACCTCGCAGAGCAGCGAGTCGCTGCCCACCACATCGGCATCGCACTGGTAGAACTCGCGGTAGCGCCCCTTCTGCGGACGGTCGGCACGCCAGACGGGCTGTATCTGGTAGCGGCGGAAAGGCAAAGTCAGCTCTTCGCGATGCTGCACGACGTACCGGGCGAAGGGGACGGTCAGGTCGTAGCGCAGACCCTTCTCGCAGAGCAGGGCAGCCAGGTGCCCCGTAGCGCCCGCGCCGAGGTCGTCGGCCCCGATGCCGCGCAGGAAGTCGCCGCTGTTCAGTATCTTGAAGAGCAGCTTGTCGCCCTCCTCGCCGTACTTGCCCATCAGGGTGGAGAGGTTCTCCATGGCGGGTGTCTCGATTTGCTGGAAGCCATAGAGGGAATAGACCTCGCGGATGGTGTCGAAGATATAGTTGCGGCGCGACATCTCCTGCGGTCCGAAGTCGCGTGTGCCTTTGGGAATGCTTGGTTTCTGTGCCATAGTGTCGTAGTCGGTTTAGTGCATGTTCGTTTAATTTCGCGTGCAAAGATACGAATAAGTGAGCACAATACAAAAGGAAAACACAGGTTTTTCTTTTTATTGTCGAGCGGAAGTATCTTCGACGCAAGTCAAAGATACGAATAAGTGAGCAATTGGGTAGGAGCATGGGGATT
>DGTM01000025.1:34597-51413 GCA_002394305.1 Prevotellaceae bacterium UBA4336 | reverse complement strand
CTTCCTCTTTTACTTCCGAAAGTTAAACTGATTTATCTGTCTGGCAAAGATACGACAATTCATCGAAACTGCAAAACAAAGTAAAAGAAAAGCCGTCGGGGAGCTGTCCCAGACGGCTGATTAGGCAACAGAAAGCATCACGCGCTCACGCTATCCGCCAGTAATTGACGATTTACTAACGAGTTATTGGCAAACTACTCACATGTCGTTGGAGGACTTCACTGCAAGGTATGTTTCACTCTTCGAAGATTTCGGCCAGCTTCGCCTGCAATTGCTGCCGTTCGTCATCGACAAACCCATGCTTTTCGTAAGGGGAGAAGATGACTTGTCCGTCGGGGGCGAGCAGGACAAACGTCGGGAGATATTCTATGGCATACAAGGCTGATGCGGAGGTGTTACCTTCCCAGGAAGCAGTCGTTTCGCGCAGCATGGGCCAGGGACACGCGTGCTGACTGAGCGCATAACGCCAGGCGTCGGGGTTCCTGTCGTGAGAGATGCCGATGATGAGCAGGCCTCGGTCGTGATACTTCTCGTGCAACTCCATCAACATGGGGAAAGAGCGGATGCAACTGCCACACCACGATGCCCAGAAGTCGAGCAGGACATACTGCCCCTTGCCTGCATATTCGGACAGACGATGCACGGTACTGTCGGGCAACTCGGCTTCAAAGTCGACGAACGGCTTGCCTATGACTGTCAGCTGCGGCTTGGGCTTAAAGTTGAGTTCGCGCCATTTCTGGTTTACCTTATCCCATGCAAATATGGAAATAAACGCAAGTACAAGTATAAGCAAGGTGTAGAGAATGACCTTCACTATCTTTTTGAGAATCCGCTTCATCTTTTTACCTTATTAAGTAACCTCACAAAACAAATGTTTTTTCTTACCACGAATTGCACGAATTACACGAATTGGCTACGCCCTCAGTTGGCAGAAATAATTCGTGTAATTCGTGCAATTCGTAGTTTAATATATGACTAATTGTGTTCCTTCTTCACTCCCCGAAGATTTCGGCGAGTTTCTCTTCAAGCATATAGTCGCGAAGGTCGTTGTCGATAATGTTGCCCTCGCCGTCAAGAAGGATATTGGCTGGGATGCCCTTGATGTCGTAAGTCTTCGCGCCAAGGCTGTTCCATCCTGCCAAGTCGCTCAGATGCACCCACGGCATCTTCATCGTATTGATGGCACGAAGCCAAGCTTCCTTGTTCGTGTCGAACGAGATGGCAACGATGTCGAGTCCCTTTGCGTGATACTTCTCGTAGCAGGCAGTCACGTTAGGCATCTCGGCACGACAGGGGCCGCACCACGATGCCCAAAAGTCGATGAGCACATACCGGCCTTTGCCGCACCATTCGCTCAGGCGGCGCTCACGGCCTGTGGTGTCGTTCATGGCGATGTCCGTGAATTTGTTTCCGACGGCACGCGCCTTCTGGCTCTGCAAGAGTTCCTGACGCTCTTTTTGATATGCTTCTTGTATTTGGGACATGTGTTCCTTCGCTTCCTTCATGGCGGGATGGTTCTCGTATGGTGCTCCCGGACGGAATATCTTTTGCAGTTCAGGGTACGTCAGTCCTTTGTACATCATCGGGACGAACACGACGGGCAGCATCGAGTCGGTGTTGTCCAATACAGCTTTGCGCATCTGCTGAACCGCTGCCAGCCCGTTGTCGTTCTTCATCGAAGCAAACAATTCCTTCCAGGTGGCATTCATTGCCTCGGAAGCCTTCGAGCCTTTGACTGTACCTGTGGTCAAGTCGATTTCCGTAGGAATGCTGTCTGCCATAACAACTATGACGTCTTCCTGCTTTGCCTGCTTTGCCTTTACGTCGGAGATAAAGAGAAGCGTATAGACATCTGCTGGCAGTTCTTTCATGTATTCCCATTTGCCGTTTGTGACAGCTACGCTGTCTTGCCCGCCGCTACCATCCATGTTCTTCATGATAGAGATGCTTTTCGCATCTGACTCACAGATGCCGTGAATGTTTACTTTCGTCTGTGCCTGACTTGCCACGCTGATGAGGGCAAGCAAGATAGTGATAATGTCCCTTTTCATAATCCTTATACCTTATATTATTATATTTAGTGCCACTTTCACTCCCCGAAGATTTTCGCCAAAGCCTTTTCGATGTCGTCGCCGCGCAAGCCCCGCTTGAGGATGGTGCCGTCGGGGGAGAAGAGGATGATTTCAGGAATGCCTGAGATGCTGTAGAGGTCGGTGGCTAACTGCTGAGAATTGATGATTTGCGGATAGGGAATTTTCTCATCTTCGATGGCTTTCATCGTGTCCTCGGGTATATCCCAGGCTGCAATGCCAACCACCTCCAATCCTTTTTCCTTATATTTATTATAGGCTGCAATCAAATTGGGAATCTCTGCACGGCAGGGACCGCACCATGAAGCCCAAAAGTCAACGAGTACATATTGCCCTTTGCCCACATAATCACTGAGGCGAGTTGTCTTGCCGTCGTATTCCACGGCGAAGTCCACAAACTTGTTGCCCTCATCGGTGTTCGACGTCTTTTCCATCTTGCTCTTAATCTTTTCCAAGTCAGCCCATAGGTGAGGCGTGGCTTTGATATAGTCTCCATTGGCAAGCATGAGTTTGTCGTAAAGCTCCATCCAAACGGAGGGTTTGAGGCTGACACGCGCTTCGTTTATGAGGATATAGAGACCATAGGCATCAGTTGCATGACGGCTGATAAGGTCGTGGAGATAGTTGGACATTTCCTGACTTTTGTCAAAGCGGAAGGTCGCCTTAAATGTCTTTATCTCTTCGCAGATGGGTGTGCCGTCGTAACGAAGCCATCCGTTCTCGTCTGTTCCGTTCAAGTGCGTAGTGCCTTGGTCGATGAACAGGAAGAGATATGGCGGCCCGGATGTGTCCTTTTTCTCTTTTCCTGCCGCATCAGGCACAATTTCCTTGAAAACGCAGAACGCCATCTCTGGCAAGTTATCCTCTTTGGGAACTACAATTCCGTTCACGACATCGATTGAGTCAACCACTACGGCTTTCATTACATCGCATATCTCGACCTTCCCCGTGAAGTCGGGCATACCGATGTTTCCTTCTATTCGATAGTGAATCTGTGCCTGACTTGCCACGCTGACGAGGGCAAGCAGGATAGTGAAGATTGTTTTGTTCATGACTTTATACCTTATTATTGAAGTTTCGGATGTGCCGGAAACGCTTTGTATATGAGGCTTTAGCAGATACTGGCAGATAAAGGTAGTGGCTTCAGGCTTGAAAGGTAGTAGTTTCAGCCCTGAAAGGCAGTAGTTTCAGCCCTGAAAGGCAGTAGTTCCTGTGGGGAAGAGTTAAGCATTGTTTTCTGCCCCTTGTTGTAACTCGACTGTTCGGCCTGTGCCTGCGCCTGTGCGAAGAACACCCGAAACTTGAATTAATTATGTATTAGTATTACATTCTTCATTCCCCCCTAAAGGGGGTTAGGGGGGCCATTCCGCCTAAAGGGGGTTAGGGGGTCCATTCCCTTTTCTGCTGCAAAGGTACGGCAATTCTTAGTTCATAGTTCATAATTCATAGTTCATAGTTGTGCTTTGTCCAAACTTTAGACACACTTGTGTCCAATTCTTAGACACTTCGGGGCTATTGTGCTCTTGCTTTGCGAAGAATAAATAAACAAAAATGCCTCTCCAGACTATGAAAGGCAGAATACTTACATCTGTTAGAAACACAAATTATCCGAAAGTTATTCCTTATTATTATATATAGTGCTGCTTTCACTCTCCGAAGATTTTCGCCAAAGCCTTTTCGATGCCATCGCCGCGCAAGCCCCGCTTGAGGATGGTGCCTTCGGGAGCAAAGAGAATGATGTGCGGAATGCCGTTGATGCCGTAGGAAGCGATCTGCTCAAAGGTGATGCCGAATATCTGCGGATACAGGATGCCCATCTGTTCTATGGCCTTGTCGGCATCTTCCTTGTCGTCATTGACTATCAAGCCGAGCACCTGCAAGCCGCACTCTTTGTACTTCTCGTGGGCAGCAACGATGTTGGGTATCTCTTCCCTGCAAGGCGGACACCAGCTTGCCCAGAAATCCACCAGGACATACTTCCCTTTGCCCACATAGTCGGAGAGTCGCTTGCCGTCGAAAGCACTCTGGATGTCCAGCATCTTCTTGCCTTCACTGGTGGCCTCGTATTTGGCCCAAGTCTCCTTGCTGCTGACGAAGGATGGATACTCCTTTATCATAAGGCCTCCCATGTTGTAGAGCCGCAACTTGTCGGTGGGAGAAGCAAAACATGTTTCAAGTATCCTTAGGCCGAGAGCATCGTCCCTGTGACGAAGGTACATCGCCTCGGCATACTGCTCGAAGCGCTTACTCCTTGCCTCATCATCGAGTGTGCTGTCAATCGACCGAGGGTATTCTGTTGCCAAATATGTCAAGCTGTCATTAAGAATTCCGCCGACTGCAGAGAACGGATATTTGAGCGTTAGGTCTCCTGGCTCCAAGATAAACATGTAAAGCACATTCCGATATTTGTTGATGACAACGGCTGGAACGGGCTTATCGGCTTTGCCCTTCATCGTAAACTCTCCATTTGTCACGATGGCAGAGTCCAAGGTCTCGTAGCCTCTCCCTTCTTGCTCGAGATAGACGACTGTCACGTCTGGATCGTCAACGGTTCCTCTAATGGTGTAGTTGTTTCCCTGTGCCTGACTTGCCATAGATACGAAAGCAAGCAGTACGGTAATGATTGTCCTGTTCATGTCTTTTTACCTTATTAATAATATATCCCCCCTAAAGGGGGTTAGGGGGTCTTGGAGTTAGAGGGGGCTTCTTACCTGAACGCTTCGCTCAGGAGCTTTATCTCGATGGTGGGACTGATGCGCTCGTAGAGGATGTTGTAGACGGCATCGAGGATGGGCATGTTGACGTGCAGGTGCTTGTTGATGTCCTTCATGCACTTCGTGGCAAAGTAGCCTTCGGCAATCATCTCCATCTCGAGCTGAGCGCTCTTCACGCTGTAACCCTGCCCTATCATCGTGCCAAAGACGCGGTTGCGGCTGAAGTTCGAGTAGCCGGTGACGAGCAAGTCGCCCGTATAGACGCTCTCCGTGATGCTGCGGGGAATGGGGTGGACGGTGTTGAGGAAGCGCTCCATCTCCTGGATGGCGTTGCTGATGAGCACGGCCTGGAAGTTGTCGCCGTACTTCAGCCCGTGGCAGATGCCGGCGGCGATGGCGTAGACGTTCTTCAGCACCGAGGCGTACTCGATGCCGATGACGTCGCTGCTCGTCTTGGCCTTGACGTAGTCGCTGGAGAGCATCCCTGCAAATGCCTTTGCCTTCTCCTTGTCGGAGCAGCCCACGGTGAGGTAAGTGAGGCGGTTCAAGGCAACCTCCTCTGCGTGGCTCGGTCCGCCCAGCACGGCCAGATTCTCCTCGGGCACGTTGTACATCTGGTTGAAGTAGTCGGAGAGGATGAGGTTCTCGTCGGGCACGATGCCTTTGATGGCAGTGACGATGAACTTGTCGCGAAGGCGGACGTGGAGCCGCTTCAGATGTCCCTTCAGGTAAGGCGAAGGCGTGACGAAGATGAGCGTCTGGCAAGCCTCCACCACCTTGTTGATGTCGCTCTCGAAGGTGATACGGTTGACGTTAAAATGAACGCTGGTGAGGTAGGCGGGGTTGTGGCCGAGGCGCTTGAAGTCCTCGATGCGGTCGTCTCGGCGGAAGTACCACCAGATGCGGTCGTTGACGTAGGCCGAGCCTTGCTTCTTCTCGAGAAGCATCTTGGCGATGGCCGTTGCCCAGCTGCCGCCCCCCAGCACTGCTATGTTTCCTAAGCTGTCCAAGTCGCAATAAGGTCTTGTGAGGGCTTTTCGACCTCAAGTTTGTATTTCTTCACAATCTCGATAATCTGCTGCTGGAGCTTGGCGGGGGCGACGCCTGCGAGGGTGCTGACCAGATTGTAGCCCGCCTTGCGCAGGATGGGAATGATGTCGGCGGGGACGCCCTTCTCGAGGAAGAGCTCGTCCTTGTCGCGCGGAGCCTTGACCTCGGGCTTCATCTGGGGGAAGAAGAGGACTTCCTGGATGAACGGCTTGCCGGTCATGAGCATGGCCAGGCGGTCGATGCCGATGCCAATGCCGCTGGTGGGCGGCATGCCGTACTGCAGGGCGCGCAGGAAGTCGTGGTCGATGACCATGGCCTCGTCGTCGCCTTTCTGTGCCAGTTTCATCTGCTCGATGAAGCGTTCTTCCTGGTCGATGGGGTCGTTCAGCTCAGAATAGGCGTTGGCAAGCTCCTTTCCGTTCACCATCAGCTCGAAACGCTCCGTCAAGCCGGGCTTCGAGCGGTGCATCTTCGTGAGCGGCGACATTTCTACGGGGTAATCGGTGATGAACGTGGGCTGAATGAACGTTCCTTCGCAGAACTCGCCGAAGAGCTCGTCGATGAGCTTGCCCTTGCCCATGGTCTCGTCCACGTCCATGCCCTTTTCCTTGCAGAAGGCTCTGATTTCGTCCTCGGTCTTTCCCTCGCAGTCGAAGCCTGTCTTCTCCCGGATGGCGTCCAGGATAGGCAGGCGGCGGAAGGGGGCCTTGAAGGAGATGACCTTGCCGTCGATTTCCGTTTCGGGCTTGCCGTTGACGGCCACGCAAATTTCCTCGAGGAGTTGCTCGGTGAAGGACATCATCCAGTTGTAGTCCTTGTAGGAGACGTACAGTTCCATGCAGGTGAACTCGGGGTTGTGGTTCTTGTCCATGCCCTCGTTGCGGAAGTTCTTGCCGATTTCGTAGACGCCCTCGAAGCCGCCGACGATGAGCCGCTTGAGGTAGAGTTCGGTGGCAATGCGCATGTACATGGGGATGTTCAACGCGTTGAAGTGCGTGATGAAGGGACGCGCGGAGGCTCCTCCGGCGATGGCCTGCAGGGTGGGTGTCTCGACCTCGGTGTAGCCGTGGCGGTCGAAGAAGGCGCGCATGGTCTTGAGGATGGTTGCCCGCTTCAGGAAGGTGTCCTTCACGCCCTCGTTCACGACCAGGTCGACGTAGCGCTGGCGGTAGCGGAGCTCGGGGTCGTCGAAGGAGTCATAGACTTTGCCGTCGGCGTCCGTCTTCACGATAGGCAGGGGCCGGAGGCTCTTGGACAGCACCGTCATCTCCTGTGCATGGACGCTGATTTCGCCCGTCTGCGTGCGGAACACGTAGCCCCGGATGCCGATGAAGTCGCCCAGGTCGAGGAGCTTCTTGAAGACGGTGTTGTAATATTGAACATTGACCATTGAACATTGACCATTCTGTTGTCCGTTGTCGGTTGTCGGTTGTCCATCCAATGCATCGCGGGTGATGTAAACTTGGATGCGGCCTTTGCTGTCCTGCAGTTCTGCGAAGGCGGCCTTGCCCATGATGCGTTTCGACATGATGCGGCCAGCGATGCAGACTTGGCGGCTGTTCTCGGGTGTCGCCGCCTCGCGGATGTCGTTGCCTTCTTCGTCCTTGCCCACCACAGGCAGGTCCACGAAGCTTTCCTTTATCTCCGTGCTGAAAGCGTTCGTGGGGTACTCGGCAGCGGGATAGGGGTCGATGCCCAAGTCGCGCAACTGCTGCAAGTTATTTCTGCGGATAATCTCCTGTTCGCTCAGTTCAAGTATGTTCAATGCGTTCATTTGCTATTAATAAATTATGACGGAATAAGAATTTGTGTTTCTTAGTTATTTGTCTTCTGTGATTTTGAAGTTTCTGAAGAAAGGTGTTATCGTTTCTTTCCTTTACCGAAGATGTCGGAGTGGGTGCCTGTGCGGTAAAGGGAAATGATTCTGATTTCTGTATCTTTTTCGTATAGCAGGAGCCAGTCTGGATTAATATGACATTCCCAATAGCCTTTGTAGTCGCCGCTAAGTAAGTGATTGTGCAGATTGGCGGGCAGCGGCTCATCATTTTCCAACATCCCGACAACCTTATACAAATCGTTTAAGGGAAGGCCTCTTCGCTTGGCAAGTTTCAAATCCTTGCGAAACGGACCGGTGACTCTTACTGCATACTTTGCCATAGCCTTAAAGCGATTCGCACCATGCTTTGAATTCGTCCATTGACTTCATTTCATACACAGGCTCCTTACCATTACGCACGTCCTCTATGGCTTTCATCGTTTTGTCGTTGAGGCACTCACCTGTTTCTGGGTCGTAGAGACGAGGCTTCTTGACAGCTGTTCTCTTGCGCTCTATCATCCATCCCATCTTCTTGGCCATTGCCCTGAAGAAGCTCACGTCGGTCTTAGGTACGGTCAGTGTAAACGTATTCGCTGTCTGAGGAGACATTGTCATAGATGTTGCCATATTACTATATTATTATCTATTTGCGCGACAAAGATACGAAAAAATGAAGAATGAAGAATGAAGAATGAAGAATTATTATCGCCTATATACGAAAAACAGCCTGAAAGACTCGTTTACTGCTTTCTTTGGTCGGAAGGCGCAGGCTTAGGGGCAAGCTGAACCGCTTGTGCCATCGGTTCGCGGCGTGTGTCCCAGAAATCAACGATTTCAATTACGTCGTCGTTAATCCAATAGATGATTTTGTTGAGGCGGTTCACCACGATGCTTCGATACAGCACAGGAGCGTCTGCAAGGTAAGGCTCTGCCGGCCCGAGATTGGGATTCTGTAATAAAAGCTGAGAGACATGGGCTATTTCGTGACGGAATTTCAAGCGAGCATTCTTTCCAAAGCTTGCCTGAATGTATCTCGAGGTCTTGCGAACTTTCTCTTTCGCAGTATCGTGGACGAATATCCTCATGCTGTTCCAGATTGAAGTCTATTGTCTTCTGCAAAATCCTCATCGAGTTCTTGAAGAAGTTCTTCCATCGTACAGTAATTTCCCATGGCAATCTGCCTGCGCCCTTCTTCTGCCCTTTCCAGCAGTTCCTCCTTGGTGTAAGGTTGCTGCGTTTCCTCCGAGGATTCTCTCTTGGCATATTCTATCAGATGTTCTCCCACCCAGCGCATATTGCTCGGGGAAAGCGTTCCATAGAGATATTCAAGCAAGCCATTCAATGTTGCAGTACTCATAGCGGTCCCTTTTTTCTTGTTTGCGCGGCAAAGATACGAAATTAAATTAAGAATTAAGAGTTAAGAGTTAAGAATTATTCGCTTATGGACGAAAACATGCCCAATGCATGCGCTTTTGGGCCTTTGGGCAAACGTCGGGCTGAAGCTGAACTTCCGTCGAACTTTGTTTCGGGCAGGGACGGGAAACAAAACAGAAAGGCAGGTCAGATGTAATTTATGTGTAGAGCATGATTGCCTTGAAGTCGGCAAGCTTCACGATTCTTGTCTGCCTGTGCTGACCGAGGTCGGTGAGGTCGGCATCGCCGCTGACGATATAGTCGGCACCGATGGTCTCGGCAAGCGAAAGAAGATAGAGGTCCTTCGGGTCGCGAATGGCAGACGGACTGGCTTCTGTTTCTATTTGAACATATTGACAAAACGCATGAATGACCGACAGCAAATCCTCTACATCAGTCGGGCTGATGTACTTGCGGATTTTGTCGCGACAGGCAACGTCGCGAATCTCCTCAACGAGGCGGTTGCAGACATACACATCGAAGCGCACATCCGTCAGCATCCGACGCAAGAGCTGAGTCTGATGACCAATGAGGAAAGAAATCCAGAGATTTGTGTCGAGGATGACCTTCATTTGGTGTATCTTGCAGCTCGCACTTCGTTGATGATGTCCTCTTCGCTGAGAGCCGGATTGGCGGGACGGCTACTGACAAAGCGGTCAAGCATCTGCTCGCGCGTCTCTGCCTGCCATCCGAACTTGCGGACAAGTTCTTTGAACAGCGACCAGTCCACAGTCGGCACGTTCACATATACGCCTTGCATAGTTACACTGTTTGTCATAATATGGTTCGTTTTCTTGTTTGTGCGGCAAAGGTACGAAAAAAAGGGAAAATGTAAAAGTGAATAGTGAAAAATGAGAGCGATGAATGAAAAATTGTTCGTTTATAGACGAAAACTTGCTCAAATGCTTGACTTCCGTCGAGCTTTGCTATGGGCAGCAAAGAAAGAAAGCTCCCGCGTCGTCGCGACGCAGGAGCAGGGTGGCGCACCAATATATTAACTTCAAAAACCAAAGTCTTAGGCGGAACTAAAACCAAATGTCTCTATTGCTGTACGATTTCGTAGTTCGTCACGTCACATTCCTTCATGATGCTCTTGATGCGGTCGATGTGCTTCTGCGGAGTGCCCTTGCAGACGTTGATGCGGACGTGATGGTCTTTGCGGTTGACGACTTCGTTGAGGTGTCGCTGGATGTTCTCCCATTGGCCTGTCCACGAGGTGTAGATGTAGTCGTGCCAGTCATAGCTCTCCTTGATGCCCTTGCTCTTCCAGATGGTGACAGGCTGGTAAGCGCCTTTGGGCACAGTGCCCGTCAGCAGGATGGTCAGGTCTGGGTTGATGTTGCCCTTCACATCGGCGGGTATCTGCACGGGCTTGGTGACGAGGTTGATAGTCCTCGTACTCATGTCTAGCTCTACCTTCTTCGCGATGGAGGCTGGCTTGTCGAGCAGTTCATGGATGTCATGCTCTGTGCCGTCAATCTTTATCTTGACCCCGTTTGGCCTCAAGGAGGGGGAATGTCGTACCAGAGCATCTTCTCTAAAGGAGTCCCCAAAAGCATTCACCACCCACGTGCCTCGTGTCCAGGTCACGAAAAAGGCTTCCCCATCCTTTGACAAACTGATGAGCTTCTCATTGGCAATTGCCAGACTGTCCGCTATTTCCTCAGCCGTCTTCCTTGATGAAATGGTATGGTAGGCGGCAAGTGCGATGCCCGAGAGCATGAGTACGACGATGAACGATGCGGCTATCTTATAGAGAATGCCGGAGGAGGAAGGCTTGTCTGCCCGGACATCCAGTCTGTTGCTCAGTCGCTGCCAGGCGGCATCTGCATCGGCTTCTTCCGACGTGTTCTTTCTGCGATAGCCTTGCTTAGCAGCCACCATGAGTCGGTATGCCTCGCGGGTTTCGTCGTCACGATTGATGATGTCGCTGATTTCCTGCTCGGAGTAAGCCGACGGATTGTCGAGCATCTCCAGGAGTCGCTTGATGTTTTCCTCTGACGTTTTCATAGCTTTTGTCGTTTTTTAGATTAGACTCTGAATTGTTTCTGAATGCATGCTATGGACTGGCTGAGATACTTGAAGACGGTCTTGATGTTCATGTCGAGCCTGTCGGCAATGTCCTTCAGCTTGAGGTCTTGCTCGAAGCGCAGGCGGAAGATGCTGAGGTGCGGCTCGGTGAGATGAGTCTCTGCGTAGTCGCGAATGGCGTCGAGCGTCTGCATCCGCTGCTCGTCGAGCTGCCAGTCGTCACTAAACTCGATGGGATAGAGCTTGCGGAACTGGTCGGCGAACGACATCTGCCTGATGCGGTTGATGCATCCGTGGCGTACTGCCGTGAGCAGGTAGGCTCTCATCTTGTCCTGGGCAGGCAGGATGTCGCTCTGCCCGAGCCTCAGGAACACGTCCTGAACTGTGTCCTCGGCTTCCATGTCGTCGTACAGGAGTGTCCTGGCCAGGTGTAACATCTCGTTGTGGTGACGGAGGAAAAGCCCGTGAAGTATCGTCTTGTCAGTCATAGAATGTTGCTACGTTTTGCCTTCCGTTGGAGGCTGTTTCTATAATAAAGACAATCCAGAGCGACGTTTTTCTACGGAAACGACAACTTTTTTCTGTTTTTATTACAATATTATAAATAAAGACTCATCTCCCCTGCGCCAGCAGCTCGTAGGGAATGTCGTCGCACAGCATGGAGCAGGCTTTCTGCTCGGGCGGGGTGTCGTCTTCTTCCTGATTGGGTTCAGGCGAGGCGGCCAACATAGGCTCGTACTTGGTGACGACGCGGGTCTCGTAGATGGTGTCGCGGACGGTCTGCACTTGCATGATGGTGTCGTGCCGCACCTCAACCGTCTGTGCCACAGGTTGAGGCGCTTGCTCTGGCATGTAGGCATGAAGGGCATAGCCGGCAAAGAAGCTGACAAGGCTTGCAGCAGCAATCCACCATTGACCATTGACCATTGACCGTTGACCATTATTCTTGGAAGGAACGGTTTCAGGCGGAGCCCAATGGTCAATGTTCAATGGTAAATGGTCAATGGTATTAAGAACCTTCTGGCGCTGACGTCGGGCCGAGGCGATGATTTGTTCGTTACTTATTTTCATATTGCTTAAGTTTTTTGCGGATGATGTTCATTGTCTTGTGCAGGCGGGACTTTACTGTTCCTTCGGGAATGCCGACAATCTCTGCAACTTGGGGGACAGTCAGTTCCTCCTGATAATGCAGGGAGAAGATTTGATGCAAGGGCGGCGGCAATTCGGAGAGCACCCTTTCGAGGGCCTCATCAAGCTGAGCGGCATCCAGTTCTACTTCTATCTGTTGGTCGGAGACGGGTTCAGCATCGAGGGAAGCCAGCAGCTCTGCTTCGTAGGCATTGCTGCGGTAATGGTTCTTGCAGATGTTGTAGGCGATGGTGAAGAGCCAAGTGCTGACGTTGCTGCCCTCGCGATAGCGGCTTCTGGCTTCGTAGGCACGGAGGAAGACGTCGTGCGTGGCGTCGGCAGCCAGTTCCTCATCTCCGCCAAGCTGCATGAAGAAGAAGCCCTTCAACCTGCGGGCATAGCGGCGATACAGCTCCTCGAAAGCTGTATAAGCCTCACCCCGCCCCTCTCCCGTGGGAGAGGGAGAACATTTTGCCGCAGCCAGCGCCATCAGCTGCTCATCGGTCTGGTGGCGCAGGGGTTTAAGATGGAAGTGTTTCATTCTATCGGCTCTGTTTTGATGAGTACCCGGGTGTTGTTCTTGAAGAACTCGTCGCGCTTCCGCTTGTACGTTTCCTCATCATCGTTCGGGTCTCTTTTGTATCCGGCTTGTTCCTGGAACTCATAATGAGGACCGCCTTCTTTACGATAATTGATTGTGTAGTACTTGTCGCTATTGGGAAGACTCCAGCCGCGCCCATCCAGTTTGCTCATGATGCCTGTGAAGATGCGGTTAAGCCTCGAATATTGTTCTGCGTCATGTTTCTTGTAGTACGGCATCAAGTCGTAAAGCAGAATGAGATAGTTGAAAGCCAGCGAGGAAGAAGATTTGGAGGTATGAAAGCTTTTCACTTCCGGGTGAAACTGCAAGACAAGATAATCCATCATGTAGCGTTGCTCTACATTGCGACGCTTGACTGCCGCATTGTTGTAAGGCTTTGCTGAATAGCGTATGGTCAGCCCTTCATTGTAGAGGCAGGCCTTTAGGTCGTCGGGTATCTTGGTCAGGAACCTGGAGCTGGCAGACAGATAGACGGGCCGCTTGCTGTGCTCGAAGATGTAGCGCATGATGGCAATCAGTTCGTCATCTTGCTTAGAGGTTTTGAACGAATTGTATATCTCATCGCTGAATGGAATGCCGATGCTCTCGAACATCTGTTTCACATGACTCTTCACGTTGCCTTTGCTGCAGAGAATCTTGTCTTTGTGTACGCCTAACACGAGCTGAAGGATGAGCTTGCCCAAGATGTAGCCTTGAGTCTGCCCCAGATAGACTCCTCCTTTCTCCATGCCCTGCAGTTCGTTGTAGTCGTATTGCAAGGCAGAAGCGGGATATTGGCCGCTTTCGTAGTATTGGGTAAGCACTTTGGTGAGTCGCAATGTGTCTTTCTTGACTATCAGATGACCTGCCCATTGTTCATAATCATCGGCAGGAACGTCCTTTGGCATCACGGCTATGGCAGAATCGGCATACGCACTTCGGTGCCCAAAAGCATTCGTGTATGCAGCATAATAATAGGTATAGGTTCCGGGGATTGCCTGCGACATGCGTCCCAGCAGATTCAGTTTATTATGGAGTTGCTCTGCCTCTTTTTCTTTTCTATACAAAATCAGCCGGTTAATCACCATCTCGTATTCCACTTCGCTAAGCTTTCGCCAGGCTGCTTCGTCCTTTGGATGTTCCGTAACGACTTTATCCCAATACTTATACACACTATCCAACTGCAGCGAATCCAAGTGGCGAAGCGATTGTCCGTCTTCAAGCGTTACCTTTGCCTTTCCTTTTTTTGCTACCGTTACCTTCTGTGCGCTGGTGCCTGCAAGAAGCAAAGTGAAGGCCAGCAAGGTCATAACAGTTCGTTTCATGTTCCTTTTTTGTTTGGTTGGTTTTGCGTTTGTTTTGACTGCATACACACGAAACGGGAAATCGTTCATTCTTTGGGTCGTTTAGTCGTTTGGGGAAGTTACCGATGGACATAGGTTATTAAACCTAAACGGCCAAACGACTAAACGACCAAACGACCAGTTTGCCAAACGACCAAACCTGCTGCAAAGGTAACGGAAAAGAATCAAACAGCCAAACAATCTGTAGCTCTCTAAAAGACAATTCGCCTCATATAAAGAAAAAAGTTTTACCTTTAACCCTTAATCTCTAATCTTTTTCATAACTTTGCGGCAGAAACGTGTAAAGGAACAGAACTATGACGGCTTTGGCACAGAGAATCAAGGAAACTCCGATGGCTCCGTACATGGGGCTGATACGCAGCATGACGGACGAACAGAAGCAGATTGTGATGATGTTCATCAATGAAACGATGGGGATGCATGAGGAAGAAACCGCTACCCCAAAGTCTAATGCTGATATTATCCGCGAGAAGTGCAAGAACCAGAAAATATCGCCTCGCATGAAATGGTTGAGCCAGGGCATATTGCACGATGCTACTGAATGGAATAATCTCGAAGCATGGGACAGGCTGACTGACGAGCAGCGAAGGGATGCAGAACGTCTTAATCTGACTCCTGAAGATTTGGATGCCAGGACTTTCTCCATTTTAACAAGGTGAACGCGATGAAAAGAGTATTTCTCGACACCAACATCTTGCTCGACTTGGTACAACGACGCCAGCATCTTAATGAGGCAGCCACCATCCTTTAATATGCGTATGAAGGGAAAATTGAGGTAGCAGCCTCTACTCTCTCATTTGCCAACATTGCTTACATCCTACGCAAACTACCTCAAGAGCTGTTCTATCAGTTAATGTCACGTCTGTCCGAGGACATACCGATGCTGCCTTTAACACCAACGGATATGAGGAATGCCATCGGTCATCCCGTCAAGGACTTCGAGGACATGCTGCAATACCAATGCGCCTTGGCTGCCGGTTGCGATGTGATAGTGACGAATAACAAGAAAGACTTTCACGAGTTCTGCCGTATCCCATTCCTTACGGCCGAGGAATTCCTGTTGCAATTTGACTACGAAGGATAACTCATCCTTGCTCCCATATTATTGTAATACATGGCAAGATTTGACATTCTGCAAGCTGAAACATCATTTTTGCTTACTTCTTGAATTATGGCCAACTCGCGAGAATCGCTTGAAATTGCTTCGGTGGCACTTTTCTACCCTTGGGGTGAGAAATGCGCTTAAATCGAATTTGTGGTGAAACTCAGAGAGTTACAAGGCGTTCTTTAATGGATAAGAGCACCTGATTGCTAACCTGACTTTACAAAACGACGTGCTTATTCGCTATTTTCGGCCTTTTTTGAGGGCGAACTTCTACTGCCAAGTTTTCCAACACGGCGCGTCGTGTTGACCAACGCGGCACGCCGTGTTGGAAAACGCGACGTGTCGTTGCGCCTAATTCGACGTGTTTTGAGGCCTTTTTCGGCACGCCGGAAAGTGACATCATGCTAACGGAAGTGGATGATTTGCTTTCAATCTGACCTTGCAGCATCATGCCGTTTTTGTCTTTTTTAACAGGCAAAGAACACTAAACGCAAGCCGATGGACGTTATTAAAGAAAACGAAACGATGAAACAATTCCTTGCATTTCTTTCTGCCATCCTGCTCCTCTCTGCCTGCTCGAAAGGCAGCGACGGCGACGAGGTCATTGTTGACCCGGACCTCCACCCTATCGTTACTAATACTGGGCAGTTCCTCTCGATGGACGGCGGCCACACACATCTCGCCTACACCTACGACGCAGAAGGCAGAGTGGTTCGTGCCGAGCGCTTCGACACGGCTTGGTACGTCGTGAAGTGGTTGGCCGAGTACAGTTATGCAAACGACCGCATCTACATCAAATATCAGGAGTTCGCGGAAATGCCAAACGGCGAACACGACCCGAACTACAGCCGTGACTTCTGCCATTACGACACCCTCTTCCTCGTGGGTGGAAGAGTAGATAGTCTGGCAGGATTCAGGCCAAAATCAAGGCAGGTGGGCGAGAACTGCCACTTCTTCAAGTTCCGCTACAACGAGCGCGGAGAACTTGTCTCCATCAGGAATGACAACGTGAAGCGCTACCCCTACGCAAGGTATAAGGCGGGAGAGCCTTGGTACACGGAGCTTTACACGCTGGAATGGCAGGACGGCAACATCACGGGCCGAACCTGCACCATACCTCAGGAAAAGAAGACGGAGACATGGAAATACAGCTATTCCGAGCTGACGGGGTCCCTTCCGGGGAGCGACCCAAGGAACGTCCTGTTCGAACTCGTGCCGCTCATCTCCAACGGATTCTTCGGCGCCGATTGTCGCAACCTGATGCAAAGCGTGAAGGCCGATGACTTTACGGAGCAGATAGAGTACCTGCAGGACGAGCGGCAAATGGTCAGCCAGGCGATATCTATTGTCAACTTTTCCGACGGATTGACACACAACTATGCCTACAACATTCGGTGGGCTGACAGCAACTGACCGGACTCCATCCTTTGCATATTTATTTTATGATGTAGTGGGCCTCCTTGCGTCGTATTATGCAAGGAAATGGCATCAAACATCATATTGTGCCTCATATTTTTCACTTTTC
>DGTM01000025.1:16925-34514 GCA_002394305.1 Prevotellaceae bacterium UBA4336 | reverse complement strand
GTATCTTTGTACTCGGATTCAACAGATAAAAGTAACAAACTATGTTTTATTGGCAACGTTTTATTAAAAAGTAAAAGTATGAAAAACGTCCCCTACAAGATTTACTTGAGTGAGGAAGAGATGCCCACCAAGTGGTACAACGTGCGTGCCGACATGAAGCAGAAGCCGGCACCGCTGCTGAATCCAGGCACCGGCAAGCCCCTCACGGCAGCCGAGATGGAACCCATCTTCTGCAAAGAACTCATAGCGCAGGAGCTCGACAACGACACCAAGTGGTTCGACATCCCCGACGAGGTGCTCGGCTTCTACAAGATGTTCCGCCCCAGCCCACTCGTCCATGCCAAGTTCCTGGAACAGGCGCTCGGCACGCCTGCCAAGATATTCTACAAGTTCGAGGGCAACAACACCAGCGGCTCCCACAAGCTCAATTCGGCCATCGCGCAGGCCTACTATGCCAAGAAGCAAGGGCTGAAGGGCGTGACGACCGAGACGGGCGCAGGCCAGTGGGGCACCGCCCTGAGCATGGCCTGCCAGTACTTCGGCCTCGACTGCAAGGTCTACATGGTGAAATGCTCCTACGAGCAGAAGCCCTTCCGCCGCGAAGTCATCCGCACCTACGGCGCCAGCATCGTTCCCTCGCCCAGCGACACGACACAGGTGGGCCGCAAGATTCTGGCCGAACACCCGGGCACGACAGGCTCCCTGGGCTGCGCCATCTCCGAAGCAGTAGAGGTGGCAGTCACAAACGAAGGCTATCGCTACGAACTGGGCAGCGTGCTCAACCAGGTACTCCTGCACCAGACGGTCATCGGCCTCGAAGCGCAAGCAGCACTCAAGAAGTATGGCATCAAGCCCGACATCCTCATCGGATGCACCGGCGGCGGCAGCAACCTGGGCGGATTCGCCTCGCCCTTCCTCGGCGAAATGCTGAGAGGAGAAGCCAACTATAAGATTATAGGAGCCGAGCCAGCCTCCTGCCCCAGCTTCACCCGCGGCATCTACGCCTACGACTTCTGCGACACCGGTCAGATCTGCCCCTTGGCAAAGATGTACACCATCGGCAGCCAGTTCATCCCCTCTGCCAACCATGCAGGCGGACTCCGCTTCCACGGCATGAGCCCCATCCTCTCCGAACTCTACGACCAAGGCCTCTTCGAAGCACGCGCCTACGAGCAGACCGCCGTCTTCGAGGCAGCCGAGATCTTCGCCCGCGCCGAAGGAACCCTGCCCGCACCCGAGAGCAGCCACGCCATACGCGCAGCCATCGACGAAGCCCTCAAGTGCAAGGAGACAGGCGAGGAGAAGGTAATCGTCTTCAACCTCTCAGGCACAGGCTACTTCGACCTCTATGCCTACAAAGCCTTCAACGACGGCACCATGGGCGACTACATTCCCACCGACGAGGAAATCAACGCCGCCCTCGCCAAACTGCCGCTCCGCGCATAAAAGTGCGCCTTGGTGCTAAAGCATCCAAGAAGGTATAACGTCACAAAGAACAAAAAGAACATGGAAACCACAAGAAGAAGAAGGACAACCATCTCACTGCCGGACTATATGCTCACTGACCTTGCGGGCGAGGCAAGAAGGCGCAAGACGACCATCAGCAAACTGCTTGAAGATTTCGTGGAGCCTGTGCTGTACAAGCCAAACGCAGAGACGCTGGAAGCCATTGAAGAAGCACGTTCGGGCGTGGAGATGCCTGTCGTTGACACCTCAAGCTATGATGCCTTTGTCAAATCCATCATGCAATGAAGACCATCATACGCTCCACAAGATTCAAGAAGGACTTCAAGAGATACCTCAACCAACCTGCAAAAATTGAAGCCTTGCGTGGAATTGTCCAACATCTTGAACGGACAGGCCGTGTGCCACTTGAATACTATCCTCACAAACTTCATGGCATCTTCGAGGGTTGCATGGAGTGTCACATCGAGAACGACTTCCTTCTCATCTGGATAGACGAGCAGACAAACGTCATCAAGCTTCTTCGTCTTGGCTCGCACCATGAGCTTTTAGGCATATAATGCATCCGATATAGGTATTCAAACAGAGGGTGTGTCAAAAAATATATATAATATTATGACACATCCTCTGTTCACCTGTCATCGAAGACCCCCGCGCAGGAATAATATTAGGGTTCGGCCCGGTTGTCCTCTTCGGCCGAAGAACTTATTACTTAACACGCACAGGCCGTACACTATGGCCGTTGCAGCGGGGGTTGCTGCCTGTGACGATAGTATTCATCGAACTGACCGACAGTAACTTGCCACGGTCTGACCTTTCAAGATTGACCGAGCGTGACCAATAGCAGCCGTCGTCGCCTGCAAAGTCGAGGCTCGTACCGTGGCGTCCACCCGTAGCGGGCAGGAAAAGGCGCTTGCCATTGCTCTTGCTAATTATCATCACGCCGTTCACGCCATTCAGGGTGGTCCAACTTCTCGTCGTATTGTTGCTGTTGATAAGTTCACTACACTGCGCAATGCTCGGCATCTGCCAGCCGCTGCCCCAGTTGACTGTTGCGGCATCGTCACCCGGCTCGAGCTCAGTCTTTTCATAATAATAGGAGTACTTGGTCACATTTTTAATTGTTGTGTCATAGTACTTGTACGTTGCCTAACTGAACTCCGTCTTCCCGCTGTTGAAGCCCGATGTCTCGCCCCAGGCGAAGTAGTCGCCGTACTCCTCGGGCTTGCTCGCACCTACGTTGCACGTCGCCCACAGCGTCCCGCTGGGCAAACCAAGGTCCACCCATTCATGATTTGCATCCGCGTCATCTCCCTGCCCATCGTCAGAGTTGCCTCCCTGTCCGCTGTCTGAATGCTTGCCTGCGCCATTGACCTGTTCTTGCGGCTCAATTTCCTCTACATCATCTTTGGAGCACCCACAGAAAACACATGTGCCGACTGCTACCAGAAAAAGGCTCGCTAAATTAAAGTTTTTCATTGTTTTGAAGTATTTCTGCTCTTCCAGTTCCTAAAAGAGCTGTTATTAAATGCATGAAGCGTGGAACTGTATCCACCTCTCCATTCTGGGGTCCTGAGAAAACCTAATGTGGGAGAGAAAGACAACGTCCACGCCTACGCATGGAAGCCATCATGTTCTCTTGCCACATTATGAAATTTCTCAGGTTCCAGAATGCAAGACGAGCATAACGCTTCGTTTATATTTCGAAAAGACCATCCTGTCTCCGTCGCCACGGAAAGCAGGATTCGTCTGCAAAGTTAAAAAGAATAATCCGAATAGCCAAGCAATCCAGATTATTTCTTCATGTGAGGAATATATCTTCGGCTATCTTCGGCTATCGCCTCAGGCGCAGGCGGTTCTGCACTTCATAATAGAAGTCCTTGGATGACAGCATACAAAGGCACAAAGTCACAATGTTTTCCCATTCCGGTCGCAGCTCTTTGTGGCTTCGTGCCTTTGTATGCAATTTGAGATTGTCCCGAGTCTTTTTACAGGTGCGAGGCTTCGGCGATAAGCGCACTAAGGCTTTGCCTCACCCTTGTCCTTCCCTACAAGAAGCTTCAGGTCCTCCGGGTCGGTCGGCTGGAAGGTGATACACCAGGCGCCGTCCTTCCATCCTGCCACCTGCACCTCGAGCAGGCCGCTCGGAGAGAGGTAAAGATAACAATGCTCCGAATCACGGCCCGGGAAGTCTATCTCGCCCTGTAGCTTAAGACCATTCCGATCCATCTCGGCCACGACAGGCTCCAATGGCATAGACCCATAATAGACGAACGACACAAACTTCAGATAGTTTCCCTTGGCATCGGCAAAGTAGTACGTGTTCCTGAGGTTGCCAAAGGCAAAAGTGCGCTTCCAGTGATTTGTGCCCTCGTCATAGACCAGCGTATCGGCACCCTCTATGACCCAGTCGCTGCAGTTGGCCTTCATGTGGTTGTCCAGATCTACCACCATTGCATCCCACGGAAGGAAAGGCCGGAGCACGATGGAGTCCAAGTCGATGACCACCGTCACGGTGTCTATCATGGACTTCTCGTTGCCAAACTTGTTTCCACAACTGCCCAGGCACAACATTAAGACAGCCCCGCAGAAGGCAGCTGAATACGTCATAATCGTCTTCTTCATAACTATCTGTGTGTTTAATTATTCTGATTCTATCTTCTTTTCCGGCAAGCCTCGCCTGGCGGCGGGCTGGCTCTATCCCCTACCTGTTGCGGCGGGCCAGGGGGTCGCCATCGTTGCAGTCGGCCGCATACTGTTCCGACTCAGGCACCATCTCCACAATCTTGCCGCCGCGGTACACCACCAGACTCTGATGGGCAGCCCCAGCCCTCTGCCACAGGCGGTACTGGGCGCGGCGCACGCCTTCGTCTATCAGGCGCTGCATCTCCTTTATCTCCCGTTCCTTCATGCCTTCACGCCCTCCTCCGGCTTTGCGTATTTTTCTTGAAGTTGCCTATAAGTCTCCGCCTCGTAGACCTCCACCTTGTCGCCACCCATGCCGGATGCAATGCGGACTGCGGGACAGTCGCTGTTGTCGTAGAGCGCCCAACTGTCGCAAACGGGCATGTAGAGACGGAACAGGTTGCTCAGACCGGCCTCGTAGCGACGGTAGACGACATCCGTCGGGATATTGTGACCGCCCATCGAGACACGTTTTGCCACACGTGCAACAGCCTGTTCGGGAGTACTCAGCGAAAAGAAGAGCAACGTGACGAAGTAGCCACGCTTGCGGGCCTGCTGGATGAGCTTAACATAGGAGCGGGTTGCCAACGTCGTCTCGAAGGCAAAGGTCACACCCTCCTTCAGCAAATAGATGATGCGGTCTATCATGAGCCGGCCTGCCTGGATAGCCACACCCTCGGGGTTGAACGGCGAGAGGCCTGCGGCTATCTCGTCTGCATTGACGAACTCGCGACAACCCAACATCTCGGGCAGGACGGTGAACGAAGCAGTCGTCTTGCCCGCACCGTTGCAGCCTGCAATAATGTATAGGTTCATTTCCTTCTTTTCCATATCTCTCCTTATTTATGCTTTCCTTTCTTCGGAGCCGCTTCGCCCGCCAGCAAGTCCGGACGGAGACGTTGCGTACGCTCCATGCTTTGCTGCAGTTCCCACTCCTTTATCAGCCGCTCGTTGCCCGAGAGCAGCACCTCGGGCACCTTCCAGCCCTTGTATTCGGCAGGTCGCGTATAGACAGGAGCCGCCAGAAGGTTGTCCTGGAAGGAGTCGGAGAGAGCACTCTGCTCGTCGCCAATCACGCCCGGGACAATGCGAACGATGGCGTCTGCCATGACAGCCGCCGCCAGCTCGCCGCCCGTAAGCACATAGTCGCCTATGCTCACTTCCTTAGTAATGAGATGCTCCCTTATGCGGTAGTCGATTCCCTTGTAGTGACCACATAGGATAATGATGTTCTCCGCGAGCGAAAGGCTGTTGGCCATCGGCTGGTTGAACCGCTCGCCGTCGGGCGACGTGAAGATGATTTCGTCGTAGTGGCGCTCTGACGTCAGCGCCGATATGCAGCGGTCGATGGGCTCGCACTGCATGACCATGCCGGCAAAACCGCCGAAGGGATAGTCGTCCACACGGCGCCATTTGTCCAAAGTGTAGTCGCGCAGGTTATGGATATGTATTTCCACCAAGCCCTTCTTCTGTGCCCTTCCGACAATAGACTCCTGCATGAAGCCCTGAATCAGTTCGGGCAGTACGGTGATGATGTCTATTCGCATATGCCTACTATCTCTTTTACGCTTGCAAAACCATGTCTGTCGAGGTACTCACCGATACCCTCTGCCACCTTGACGCTAACGGTCGGGTCGAGGAAATTGGCTGTCCCTATCTCTATCGCCGAAGCGCCAGCCAGCAGGAACTCCACTGCATCCTTGGCATTACTGATGCCGCCAAGCCCAATGACAGGAATCCGTACGGCATGTGCCACCTGGTAGACCATGCGCAAGGCCACGGGCTTGATGCACGGACCGCTGAGGCCACCGGTTCCGATGCTCAGGACACGCTTGCGCTTCTCCACGTCGATTGCCATCCCCATCAGCGTATTGATCAGGCTCACGGCATCGGCCCCAGCATCCTGCACGGCAAGGGCAATATCCGTGATACTGGTCACGTTGGGCGAGAGCTTCACGACGAGCGTCTTGCCATAAGCCTCGCGTACCGCCCGCACCACACTGGCAGCGCCATCGGTCGTCGTACCGAAGGCCATACCGCCATGCCTGACGTTGGGACACGAGATGTTGAGCTCGATGGCAGGTATGCACTCCAATTCATTAATACGCGCCGCACACTCGGCATAATCCTCCGGGCTGTTGCCGGACACATTGACTATCATATTGGTCCGGACATCCTTAATCTGCGGATAGATATGCGTACAGAAGTAGTCGACGCCCTTGTTCTGCAGACCCACACAATTGAGCATTCCTTGCGCCGTCTCTGCCATCCGGGGATAGGGATTGCCTTCCCTGGGATGCAAGGTTGTCCCCTTGACGATGATGCCTCCCACACGGCTCAGGTCGATGAAATCCGCATACTCGATGCCGTAGCCAAATGTTCCGCTGGCCGTGAGAACTGGGTTCGCAAGCTCAAGCCCTGCTATGTTTACTCTTAAATCTGCCATTTCAGTTTCTTTATGTCAAATACCGGACCTTCCTTGCAAACGCAGACATTGCCGTCCGCCGTGTCCTCTACGCAGCAAAGGCAAGCGCCCAAGCCACAAGCCATCATGTTCTCCAAGCTGACTTCGCACGGCGTTCCCGTCTTCTTTGCATAGGAAGCCATTGCCATCATCATAGGCTTAGGGCCACATACTGCGATGCGGTCGAAACGCCTCTGCTGCAACAGGCTGTGCTGCGTCACGAAGCCTTTCTCGCCCTCCGAACCGTCCTCCGTGGTCACGTAAACGTCGCCACAGGCACGATAGGCGTCCATCCGAAGCAAGTCCGACGCGCTTCGTGCACCAAGCAGGAACGTAGGACGTATGCCCATCCGCTGCATCTCCATGCCCATGAAAAGGAGCGGTGCGATGCCGATGCCGCCGCCTACGAGCAGGAACTGCTCCCGTGCAGACGCAGGCATCGTGAAGCCCCGGCCCAGCGGAAGAACCGCATTCAGCAAAGAACCGGGGCGTTTCATCCGAAGCGACGAAGTGCCCTGACCTATCATCTGCACGAGGAAGCTTACCTCGTTCTTCGTCCGGTCCAGGGTGTGAATGCTGATGGGCCGCCTCAGGAACGTTTCTTTGCTGTCATCGATACGAAGTTGTGCAAACTGCCCCGGGCACATCTCGGGAAGCGCCCCCGACGGATTTGTCGCTACGAGCAGGAGATGACGCTCGCTGAGGCTTTCTACAGAGGTCACCCGAAGGTCCAAAACGTACTTCTTCATATACATTATTTAATAAACGACACTGCGAAGGTACAAAAAAATATCGGAACATGAAGCATGTTCCGACACTTTTTCACGCATTTCCGGGGAAAACTTCAAATGTACCATCATCGTAGAAAACCCGAATCTCAGAGATGCGTCGCATAGGTTTGTCGGGATTTTTCGGAATTGCAGCCGTGTAAGGCATCTGGGGGGGCACTTGGGAAGGCGTCTGTTGGGGGTAAAGAACATGCTCCGGGAAAGTTCCCTGGACCGGCTGCCGGGCAGCCTGTGATGCGACGGTGGCTTCCCCCGCCTCGTTCGTCCCCGCCGAAGGGGCTACCTGTGCGCCGGAGATGAGCATCTCGCCTTTGCCGTCGATGAGCCACCCCATGTTGACCTCAGGGAAACGTTCGTGGATATTGTTCACGGTATTGAGTGTCGGTTTTGTCCGACCATTGAAGATACTCGAGAGTGCTCCCTCGGATATGCGTATCTCAGATGCGAATGTTTTTTGCGACATTCCCATTTGTTTCATCAGGGCAATGATGCGATCCTTCATAATTTTTAGTGCACTGTAGGGCAGAGCCCAATTCTTTATGTTTCAAAACCGGATGCAAAGTTACAACATTCTGTTCAATTCTCAAAACTTTTGGTTTGAAAACTTACAATCACAGCCCGCGAACGACTTCACAACACAAAAGTTTACATCCATAAATCCTCAATTTACATTTGTGCCATTTAGCTTTTCAAATCACTTAATTCCCACCGAAACACACTTAAAGAGAGGCGGTTTCACCGAATCCAGACAAAACACTGGCTTTGAAAACGTAATTCTGCCTTAAACGCATCGGTTCAGGGTGTTTCGGGCTAAATATTGCACCCAGCCACTCCGCATGTGCAAAATCATGCGTTCCATTCCTTAACAAATTTATGGTAAACACTGATTTCTAATATGGTATAAAACGCTTCATCCTGCGAATAAACATCCGTTTATTTATGCAAATCCGGGTGTTTTGGTTTGAAAACGCAAATCTTCAGACACAAATCACATCACTAGGGGTTATAACACACCTGTGGACGGCTCTCCCCGAAGGGAGAACGCCAATACACAAACGTAAATTTAGATTTGAAAAGCAAAACACACCAAGAAGGGGCGAAACAAGCGAAAGAACTGGTCTTGGGGGCTGAATTTCCGATTTCTGCCGTCTTTCGGGAGAATGTCCGTCGCGGCTAAATCCGTGCGATTCTCAGAGGGTCAGAAACCTGCATAAAGCTTTTGGGTTCAATGCATAACGCCGAAAAATCAGGTTCACGGCGCACGTCAAAATAGAACGGGAAAGGGGGCTTTTTTAATGAAGAATGAAGTAAATCAGGTCCTGCAAGAGCTCTTCGTGGGGTGTTCTGCAGCCCTCTACCCCCTTGCTCCAGGCATCTGTTTTGCGTATTTCGCCCAGAATCTGCATGACCTTCACTCCGGAGTAGTTTCTGCGGGCTGGTCCGACGTCCTGCCGCACCTTCCATTCGCTCTTCCCTATCCATGCTGCGATGCTTGCATCCGTTCTGTCCGGTGCATAATAGGCCAGCATGACGTCGGAAAAGAATGTAAATAAATTTGTCAGGGTACGCACGATGGAAAAGCTGCGAGGGTTGCCTTGATAGTATTTCACGATTTGGTTGGCACGATAGACGTTGCGGGCGGCCAAGGCTGCCATCAACTCGAAATCGTTGAAGTCCTTGCTCATGCCCGTCTGTTCCTCCACGAGGTCGGCCCCCACCACCCTGTTGTCTTTCGGGAGGGCCAGCAGCAGCTTGTCCATCTCCGTCGTGAGGCGGCTCAGGTCGGCGCCTACGTGTCCGGCAAGCATCTGCACGGCTCGCGGCTCGATGTCGACGCCCTGCTGCCGGAAATACTGGGCGATGAAGGGCGGAAGCTGGTTGTCGAAGAGCTTGCGGCTCTCGAAGACCACGCCCACCTGCTGTATGGCTTTGGCAGAGGCTTTGCGCATGTCCAGCTTGCCGTGCTTGTGGCAGAAGACGAGCACCGTAGAGGGTGTGAGGTGTGCGAGATAGGCCTCAAGCCCGTCTAGCGTGCGCATGGCTTGTGCTTCGCGCACGAGTACAACCCGGCGTTCGGCCATCATGGGGTAGGCGTGCGCCAGCTCGATCACCTTGTCGACGTTTGTTTCTGCGCCATACACGACGTCAAGGTTGAAGTCTCTCTCATCCTTGCTAAGCACAGCGTCCACTATGGCGTCGCTCAGACGGTCTATATAGTAGTCTTCCTCGCCCATCAGATAGTAGATGGGGGCTATCTTTTGCGCTCTGACATCGCGCAGGATTTCTTCGTAGGTGACGGTTCTTGCTGCCATAGGGAAAGGGGCGGGATGTTCTGGTCAATAGTCAAATTTCAGGTGGCGGACGGTCTTCTTGTCCTGCTTAATCATTTCGAGTGCCTGGATGCCGATGTTCACGTGGTTTATCACGTAGCTGGCTGTCACCTGTCGGTCGCTGTCGCTGGTCTTCACGCCTTCGGGCGTCATGGGGTTGTCGCTGACGAGCAGGAGGGCTCCCGTGGGGATGTGGTTGGCAAATCCACAGGTGAAAAGCGTTGCCGTCTCCATATCCACAGCCATAGCCCTGGTGGTGCGCAGGTACTCCTTGAAGCGGTCGTCGTGCTCCCATACGCGCCGGTTGGTGGTGAAGACTGTTCCGGTCCAGTAGTCGAAGCCCATGTCGCGGATGGTACTGCTGACGGCACGCTGCAGCATGAAGGCAGGGAGGGCGGGCACCTCGGGCGGGAAGTAGTCGTTGCTCGTACCCTCGCCTCTGATGCCGGCTATGGGCAGCACCAGGTCGCCGCGCTGTGTCTTTTGCGAGATGCCGCCGCACTTGCCGAGGAAGAGGCATGCGCGGGGCTTGATGGCGCTGAGCAGGTCCATGATGATGGCGGCGTTGGGGCTTCCCATGCCGAAGTTGATGATGGTGATGCCGTCGGCCGTGGCACATCGCATGTTGGAATGGTAGTCGGGCTTCTCGATGCCGAAGTTATCGCAGAAGATGTCCACATAGTTGTTGAAGTTCGTCAACAGGACATACTGCCCGAAGCCTTCGAGGGGCATTTGCGTGTATCTTGGCAGCCAATTTTCTACGATTTCTTGCTTTGTCTTCATGTTTTATGTAATTTTGCAGGACAAAGTTACTAAAAAATACGATATGGAGGCACTGAACATCCCGAAAACAGACCTAAAAATCGTCACAAGGGAAGGGAAACAGCTCGTTTTCGACGTTCTGAGACGGAAATATGTGTCCCTGACTCCCGAAGAATGGGTGCGGCAGCAGTTCGTCCACTACCTTGTGTCGTGCAAGGGCTATCCGGCAGAGTGCATAGGCAACGAGGTGTCCATCCGCCTGGGCAGTACGCGGAAGCGCTGCGACTCGGTGGTCTACGGCCGACAAGCAGAGCCGCTGATGATTGTGGAGTACAAAGCGCCCGGGGTGGAGATTACGCAGCAGGTCTTCGAGCAGATCAGCCGCTACAACATTCGTCTGCGGGTTCAGTGGCTCATAGTGAGCAACGGGCTGCAACACTACTGCTGCCATATCGACTATGCGAATGGCACCTATCGCTTCGTGGAAGACATTCCCTCCTACCCTTCCATCGCAGGAACCGAAGCACCGCTCTGAGCGAAACGGCTCGGCGCTTATTTCGGAAGAGCACGGCGCTTATTCCGGAAGAGCCTAGCTCTTATCTCGGAAGAGCCTAGCTCTTATTTCGGAAGAGCCCAGCGCTTATTTCGGAAGAGCCCAGCGCTTATTTCGGAAGAGCCTAACGCTTATTTCGGAAGAGCCTAGCTCTTATTTCGGAAGAGCACGGCGCTTATTCACGAGACGCACAGAGTGACCTTGCTGACAAAACGCACGAAGGGGGCGTGCCGGCACGCCCCCTTCGTCTTGCAGGAGAGATTTTGTCACTCCGCCTTCTTGGCCTTCGACTTGCGGGAGGTCTTCTTGGCTGTTGCTTCCTGGTACTCGGAGGGAAGTCCGGCCAGCTCACGGTCGATCATGATGCGGCCGCAATACTCGCAGACGATAATCTTCTTGCGGCTGCGGATGTCGAGCTGGCGCTGGGGCGGTATCTTGTTGAAGCAACCGCAGCAGGCGTCGCGCTGTACGGAGACGATGCCCAGGCCGTTGCGGCTGTTGCGACGGATGCGCTTGAAGGCGTTGAGCAGACGCGGCTCGATGGTTATCTCGATGTTCTTGGCGCGTTCGCGGAGCTTTTCCTCCTCGGCCTTTGTCTCGCTGACGATTTCCTCCAGCTCGTCGCGCTTCGTTTCGAGCATCACGCGGCGGTCGTTGACGTCGAGGTTGCAGTGTGTCATCTCGGTGGTCTTTGCCTTGAGCAGTTCCTTAGCCTCACCTATCTTCTTCTCGTGCAGCTGATTGTCCAGCTCGGCGTACTCCACCTGCTTGCTCAGGCTGTCGTACTCGCGGTTGTTGCGGACGCTCTGCATCTGCGTGTTGTAGCGCTCGATGTTGGCATTGTTCTCGGCAATCTTGCCGTTGCGCTCGTTGATATCGCGCTTCAGCTCGGCTATCTCAGTGTTTATCTTCTCTATGCGGGTCGTCATGCCGGCAATCTCGTCCTCCAGGTCCTGCACCTCGAGGGGCAACTCTCCGCGGAGGGTCTTGATGCCATCAATCTCCGAGAGGATGCTCTGCAGGGCATAAAGGTTCTTCAGTTTCTCTTCTACGCTGTAGTCAGCGGGGTCTTTTGCTTTTTCTCTTGCCATGTTGTTTGTTTGAATTATTGGAGTTAAGATGGAAGTCGGATAGGATTCACTTCAATGAGCGAAACGACTTGACTTCCATTCTCTACCTCCTGTTATTTATAAGTACTTTATCGGGTTTGTGCAGACGTTTGTCTTGAAGAGCGGCAGCCGTGGGCACTTTTCGCTCAGTATCGACCAGAAGATGTCCGTCGTGTACTGCTCGCTCTGGTAGTGGCCGAGCACTCCTATCTGTATCTGTCCGTCGTGGCCGAAGTACTGATGGTAGTGCATCTCGCCCGTAAGGAAAGCGTCGGCCTGCACACGCAGTGCCTCGTCAAGAAGGAAATCGCCTGCCCCACCGCAGATGGCTACGCTCTGCACGGGACGCGACAGCAGTTCGTTGTGCATCAGGCACTCCACGCCGAAGGCTTGCTTCACGCGCTGCAGGAAGGCAAGCGAGTCCTCGCCCTCTGGCAGATAGCCTATCACGCCGTTGCCACCTTCTACCGTACGCGCCCTTCCGCCTATGCCTACCCTCACCTGGCGAGGCTGCAGCAGCACGACATCCATCAGGCCCAGTCGCTCGGCCATCATGTAGTTGACGCCGTCGACGGCCGCATCCATGTTCGTGTGGGCAGAATAGATGGCAATGTCGTTCTGCAAAGCCATGCGCACACAGCGCTGCACGGCATCGGCATCCGTCAGACGCTTCAGTCCGTGGAAGATGAGGGGGTGGTGCGACACTATCATGTTGCACCCCAGCTCCAGTGCCTCGCGTATCACCTCCTCGGTGACATCCAGACACAATAAAGCCCCTGATACTTCCGCCTCCGTCAATCCCGTCTGCAAGCCGGCATTATCATAGCTCTCCTGCAGGGGCAGAGGCGCGAAATCTTCAAGGGCGTCGATGACATCTTGAACTCTCACGCTCATAAGTATAACGCTTAATTGTGCCGCAAAGATACAATTAAAAATGAAAAATGAAAAGTGAAAAGTGAAAAATTATTTCCTTTCGTGCTGTTTTTGCCTTTTTCCTTAATTCTTTAATCCCTAATCTTCGTTCTTTAATCATTATTTCGTACCTTTGTACCTTCGAAACAGCAGTCCGAATATGAACTCTGAACTGTTAGAGACTACGAACCATGTATTGCCGGCAGAATGGCACGAGCAATGTGCCGTGCAGCTGACCTGGCCGCATGCCGCTACCGATTGGCAGCCCATACTGGCCGAAGTGACACGCTGCTACATCGACATGGCAAGGGAAATCTCCGCGCGCGTACATCTTATTATTGTATCGCCCGAGCCCGAACATGTACGCGCACTCCTCGAGGGTCATCTCCCTGCCGAAGGCCTGCAGCGAACCACCTTCTGCCAAGCACCCACCGACGACACCTGGGCTCGCGACCACGGCTTCATCACCCTGCTTGCACCCGACGGACCGCATCTGCTCGACTTCTGCTTCAACGGCTGGGGCGAAAAGTTCCCCGCAGAGCAGGACAACCACATCTGCCGGCGCATGGCGGAACAAGGCATCCCGGGAGGACACTATGAGAACCACCTCGACTTCGTGCTGGAAGGCGGCAGCATCGAGAGCGACGGACAGGGCACCATCCTGACCACCAGCCAATGCCTGCTTGCACCCCACCGCAACCAGCCGTTGACAAAGGAACAGATCGAGGCCCGGCTGCTCAAGACGCTCCACGCACGACGCATTCTCTGGCTCGACCACGGCTACCTCGCAGGCGACGACACCGACAGCCACATTGACACGCTGGCCCGCTTCTGTCCCCACGACACGATTGCCTACGTCCAGTGCACAGACCCCGCCGACGAACATTACGACGAGCTCCGCCTCATGGAAGCACAGCTCCGCACGTTCCGAACCGCAGAAGGCAAGCCCTATCGCCTCATCCCGCTGCCGATGGCAAAGGCGGCCTACGACGAAGACGGCACCCGTCTGCCTGCCACCTACGCCAACTTCCTCGTCACCAACGGAGCCGTCCTCATGCCCACCTACGGCACGCCCCACCTCGACAACCAGGCCAAGGAACGTCTGCGCGAGGCCTTCCCCGGTCGCGACATCGTTGGCATCGACTGCCGCCCGCTCATCATCCAGCACGGCAGCCTGCACTGCTGCACGATGCAATTTCCCAAGGAAATGAAAAAATGAAAAAATGAAAAAATGAAGATAGGTATCATACAACAAAGCTGCTCTGCCAGCATTGCAGCGAACCGCAAGAAGCTCGCCGCAAGCATCGGAAAGCTGGCAAGCGCAGGCGCACAGCTCGTCGTGCTGCAAGAACTGCACGACAGTCCCTACTTCTGCCAGACGGAGAGCACCGACAACTTCCGCTACGCGACACCCATCCCTGGCGAGGCAACAGAGTTCTACGCGAAGGTTGCCCGGGAGAACCGCGTCGTGCTCGTCACCAGCCTCTTCGAGCGTCGCACAGCAGGCCTCTACCACAACACGGCTGTCGTCTTCGAAGCCGACGGCACCATCTGCGGCATGCACCGCAAGATGCACATCCCCGACGACCCTGCCTACTACGAGAAGTTCTACTTCACGCCAGGCGACCTCGGCTTCCATCCCATACCGACCAGCGTGGGACGAATCGGCGTACAGGTCTGCTGGGACCAGTGGTACCCCGAAGGCGCACGCCTCATGGCCCTGCAGGGAGCAGACATCCTCATCTACCCCACCGCCATCGGCTACGAGAGCACCGACACGCCGGAGGAACAGCAGCGGCAGCGCGATGCCTGGACCACCATCCAGCGCAGCCACGCCATCGCCAACGGCATCCCCGTGGTCAGCGTCAATCGTGTGGGCTTCGAGCCCGACCCGAGCGGCGCCACAGGCGGCATACAGTTCTGGGGCAGCAGCTTCGTGGCCGGTCAGCAAGGCGAATTGCTCTACAGGGCAAGCGCCGAGGAGGAGGAGACAGCGGTCGTGGAAGTCGACCTGCAGCGCACCGAGACCGTCCGCCAGTGGTGGCCCTTCCTGCGCGACCGCCGCATCGAAGAATATGGCGACCTCACCCGCCGCTTCATGGATTAGATAATGCCTCGTCATAACGAGATGCCGAAATATCAAAATAACGAGATGCCGAAATATCAAAATAACGAGATGCCGAAATGTCGAAATAACGTTATCACGTCATAACGAAAGAAAAATAGTAAATCGTAAATCCTCAAATCGTAAATAAAGCAGATGTCCAGTATACTTAGGTTCCAAATAGTAGGCGAAGCATTCAAGAAGAAGCCCGTCGAAGTGCCCAACCGCGAGGAACGCCCCAGCGAGTTCTTTGCCAAATACGTCTTCACCCGGCAGAAGATGCAGAAATACCTGCCCGCCGGGGTCTACAAGAAGATGTGCGACGTGATAGACGGCAGTGCCGTTCTCGACATGGCGACGGCCGATGCCGTGGCCGCAGGCATGAAGAAGTGGGCGATGGAGCTCGGCGTGACGCACTGCACGCACTGGTTCCAGCCTCTGACGGAAGGCACCGCCGAGAAGCACGACGGCTTCGTGGAGCACGACGGCAAGGGCGGCATGGTGGAGGAGTTCACCGGCAAACAGCTGGTACAGCAGGAGCCCGATGCCAGCTCGTTCCCCAGCGGCGGCATACGCTCCACGTTCGAGGCTCGCGGCTACTCGGCATGGGACCCCGCAAGTCCCGTCTTCGTCATCGGCGACACGCTGATGATTCCCACCATCTTCATCTCCTATACCGGCGAGGCGCTCGACTACAAGGCTCCGCTCAAGAAGGCGCTCAAGGCTGTCGACAAGGCTGCCACAGCCGTTGCACAGTACTTCTACCCCGACGTCAAGAAGGTCATCAGCAACCTCGGCTGGGAGCAGGAGTACTTCCTTGTGGACGAAGGGCTCTATGCCGCACGCCCCGACCTGCTCATGACCGGGCGCACGCTGCTCGGGCACGACAGCGCCAAGAACCAACAGATGGACGACCACTACCTGGGCTCCATTCCCATGCGTGTGGCAGCCTTCATGAAGGACCTGGAGATACAGGCGCTGGAGCTGGGCATCCCCTGCAAGACGCGGCACAACGAGGTGGCGCCCAACCAGTTCGAGCTTGCTCCCATTTACGAGGAGACGAACCTTGCCGTGGACCACAACATGCTCATCATGAGCCTGATGAAGCGTACGGCACGCAAGCACGGCTTCCGCTGCCTGCTGCACGAGAAGCCCTTTGCTGGCATCAACGGCAGCGGCAAGCATTGCAACTGGAGCCTCGCCACGGACACCGGCATCCTGCTTCACGGCCCCGGCAAGACGCCGCTCGACAACCTGCGCTTCGTCACCTTCATCGTCGAGTCGCTCATGGCCGTCTATCGTCACAACGGCCTCATGAAAGCCTCCATCATCAGTGCCACCAACGTACACCGCCTGGGCGCATCCGAGGCACCGCCTGCCATCGTGTCGAGCTTCCTGGGCAAGACGCTTGGCGAGCTGCTCGACCACCTGGAGACGTGCACCGACGACGAAGCAACGCTCGACGGCCGCAGCATCAGCCTCTCGGGCAAGCAGGCGCTCAGCCTCGACATCCCGCAGATACCGGAGCTCTGGCAGGATGACACCGACCGCAACCGCACCTCGCCCTTCGCCTTCACGGGCAACCGCTTCGAGTTCCGCGCCGTCGGCAGCCAGCAGAACTGTGCCGCCGCCATGATTGTGCTCAACACGGCGATGGCCGAGGCGCTGACCGACTTCAAGGTGCGCGTCGACGACCTCATCGCCCAGGGGACAGACCCCATGAAGGCCATCCTGCGCATCGTCCGCGAGGACATCAAGACATGCAAGCCCATCCGCTTCGACGGCAACGGCTACAGCGAGGCATGGAAGCAGGAGGCTGCCCGGCGGGGACTGGACACGGAGACCAGCGCACC
This sequence comes from Prevotellaceae bacterium UBA4336, assembly GCA_002394305.1. Lineage (GTDB taxonomy): Bacteria > Bacteroidota > Bacteroidia > Bacteroidales > Bacteroidaceae > Physcousia. Next base: position 17,490 of record DGTM01000025.1, on the reverse strand, counting down.
CATCATCCTGGACCAGTACCTCGCGCCCGATACCGTGGAGATGTTCACCCGCATGAAGGTGATGCGGCCCAGCGAGCTGGTGGCACGCAACGAGATAAAGCTGGAGACCTACACCAAGAAGATACAGATCGAGGCACGCATCTTCGGCGACCTCTGCATGAACCACATCATCCCCACCAGCACGCGCTACCAGAGCCAGCTCATCGACAACGTGCACAAGACGATGGAGATCTTCCCCGCCGAGACCGCCGAGCGACTGAACCGCACCAACCTGCGACTCATCGAACAGATGAGCGAGCACAACGCCTTCATCATCGAGAACGTGGAACAGCTCATCGAGGCACGGCGCGTAGCAAACCGCATCGAGGACGAACGCAAGAAGGCCATCGCCTACCACGACACCGTGGCACCGCTCATCGAGAAGATACGTTACCACGTCGACCACCTGGAACTCATCGTCGACGACGAGCTGTGGCCCCTGCCCAAGTACCGCGAGATGCTTTTCATCCGATGAAGAAAAAAACTGAAACACACTATATCATTAATTTAAGTTTCGGAAGTTATA